>NZ_BAAGVY010000005.1:0-386934 GCF_054780635.1 Spirosoma knui
ACTGCTGTCACAAGCGGGAGAGTAGGAAGGTGCCACCTGATGTCATTGAGCGAGTGAGAGCTCACCCTAGCGGGTGGGCTCTTCTCGTTTATAGGGGAGTAGATGAGCTGAATTATTGATTAGCTCTGGAATGAATGTTATTCGAATAACGTGGCCCAGTACTCTTCTATTTGCATCAAAGCCTCATCTATTGAATTTGCGACTAAAAGCAATGCTCTGTTCTCAGCTTTTAGGAAGCCATCTATGACCATGCGATCTAACTGCTGTAAGATAAGGTCGTAAAAGCCATTTATATTGATAATAGCAATCGGTCCATTGTATAATTTGAGTTGACGCCAAGCAAGTATCTCGAATAACTCATCTAACGTTCCATAACCGCCTGGTAAGGCAATAACTCCTTTAGCCAACTGAACCATTTTGAACTTTCGTTCGTGCATGGTTTCAACAAAATGCAATTCGGTAAGCGTATTATGAGCGACTTCTAGATCAGCTAGAAAGTTTGGAATTACGCCTGTTACTTCACCGCCATACTGTAATACAGCGTCGGCGACGACACCCATCAGGCCAAAACCGCCACCTCCATAAATCAATCGAATATTTCTACTGGCCATTTTTTGGCCAAGTTCGAAGGCAATTTCTTTATAAACTGGGTCATTTCCTGGGCTTGATGCGCAGTAGACAACAATACTTTGAGTAGCCACTATTGAACAGTATTTATAATTAGTTAATAAATTGGTTAGTAAAGGCGCTAATGTTTAAATCGCCGAATGTACCCGGGCTCATAAATAGAAAAATCTCCGCGTTATTACGTTGTTGGTTAAGATGAGACTGGAGTTCATCAGTTTTTGAAAAGACGTTCAGTTGCGGGTTATCAAAAGCAGCTCGAATCTCATCTGTTATACTATGTTGAGCGTTCTGGACTAATGCTGTTCGAGGATTAAAATAAACAACTCCTATATCAGCGCTGTCTAAACACCCTTTATACTGCTCTAGAAACGGTTTTGTAAGACGGCTATATTCCTGAAGTTCTACAGCCGCTAATAGTTTGCGGTTTGGAAATTGACGCTTTACTGCTTCTGTAGTGGCTTCAACTTGTGAAGGTGCATGAGCAAAGTCCCAGAATAGGATGCGATTTTCTCTTCCGGCAATTCTCTCCAATCGCCGGGCTACTCCAGAAAAACTTGGTATAGCTTGGTAGAATTGCTCTTCAGTTATACCGATGCGGTCGCATATGGTCATTGCTCCCGCTACGTTCTTCATATTATGCTCACCAAAGATTGGTACTGGTATTTTTTTGCCTTGCTTGGTTACCAAATACGTTTGTTCCCCGATGATTTGACTTGGATGAGCCTCATACGGAATTTTAGTTATGTCAGTACGCTCTTTCTGGCCGATAACATCCAGCATATTGTCAGTTTCGTCGAAAACCAGAATTCCTGCTTTGGGCATTGCCTCAGCTAATGATTCAAACTGGTCGACATATTCATCCCAGGTTGGATAAATATTGACATGATCCCACGCAATGCCGCTAATAAGGGCGATATGAGGATGGTAATGCAGGAATTTAGGGCGATTATCGATCGGCGATGATGCGTATTCGTCACCTTCTATGATAATTATCGGTGCTTCGTCCGTTAAGTGCACCATTGTATCAAAGCCACTCAATTTTTCGCCGATAAGATAATCGAATTGGCGATTATGGTATTTCAATACGTGCAAGATCAGGGAAGTAATAGTTGTTTTTCCATGACTTCCCGCAATAACGATACGTTGCTTCTGCTGGCTTTGTTGATAAATGTATTCCGGATACGAGAAAATCGGTAGCCCCAACTCTTGCGCCCGAACAAGCTCTGGATTGTCTTTTCGGGCATGCATGCCTACGATAACCGCATCTAAACCTGAATGAATTTTTTCAGGAAACCAGCCCATGTTATCGGGAAGGAGACCATGCTCATTTAAACGGGTTCGTGAGGGTTCGTATATTTCATCATCAGAACCGGTAATCGTATATCCTTGACGTTGAAGCTCCAGGGCTAGATCGTGCATAACACTACCGCCGATGGAAATGAAGTGGATGGACTGGGGCATTCGTTGTATTGACATCTATTCGAATTGTAAAAGTACAGCTTCTTTTCGGTTTGGCAGACGAACCTGATTTCATGGTCTTACCTCCACAGATTGGCCGTGTTAAATTTGTGAAATAGCCGAATCAAACTCCCCCCTTTTTCGTTAACTATTTTGCGGATAAACTAGACTTGGAAAGACCAAATTTAAACGTCAAATTCGCGCCTATTTTATAAAAATCACTGACCGCAATGGCCGGTAAAGTAAACCGGAGCGGACCGCCTATCTTATGCATAAAACCTAGGGATGAAGACATATTATGACCTCATTGACCAGACGTTTGAGTTTCCAACCCGGGAGTTCAACGTAGAGAACAACGAATTGATGTTCAATAATGTCCCGTTAATGGACATTGTCAAACAATACGGTACACCCTTAAAGCTAACGTACTTACCTAAAATTACGGAGCATATTGAACACGCTAAGCTGCTGTTCAAGAATGCCATGAAGCGCTATAATTACAAGGGCAACTATACGTATTGTTACTGCACGAAGTCATCTCATTTCCGGTTTGTGCTTGAAGAAGCGCTTAAGAATAATATTCACCTCGAAACATCTTCAGCCTACGACATCCCTATTTTGCGGGAGTTGTATAAATTGGGTAAGATTTCGAAGAGTACGTATATCATCTGCAATGGCTATAAGCGCCCGCTGTATACGCAGTACATCAGTGAGTTGATCAATGATGGATATACGAATTGCATTCCTGTGCTTGACAACCTCAAGGAGATTGAAGCGTACGAGAATTCAATTACGGCGGATACCGTAAATTTTGGCATTCGAATTGCAACGGATGAAGAGCCAAACTTCGCGTTCTATACGTCGCGGCTGGGCATTCGTTATAGTGATGTCAATGAGTTATACCGGAGTAAGATTGCGACTAATGAGAAGTTCAAGTTGAAAATGCTGCACTTCTTCATTAACACTGGGATCAAAGACAGCGCGTATTACTGGAGTGAATTAAGCCGGTTCATGTATAAATACTGTGAATTGCGGAAGATGTGTCCGGATCTGGATTCCATCGACATTGGCGGTGGATTGCCTATCCAGACCTCGTTCCAGTTTACGTACGATTACCAGGCCATGGTCGATCAGATTGTGGAAAGTATACAGTGGATCTGTAACAAAAATAACGTACCAGTGCCGCATATCTTTACCGAGTTTGGTTCGTATACGGTTGGTGAAAGTGGGGCTGTTATCTATAAAGTGATTGACCAAAAGCTGCAAAACGATAAGGAGCTTTGGTACATGATCGATGGCTCGTTTATAACACAGATTCCGGATTCGTGGGGGATGGGTCAGAAATACATCATGTTGTCGGTCAACAACTGGGATAACCCTTACCAGAAAGTAAACCTGGGTGGGTTAACCTGCGACTCGCATGATTTTTATAATACTGAAGCGCACAGTGCGGATTTGTACCTGCCGATTTTCGATCAGGATTCCGAAGATCAGTACATTGGTTTATTCCACACAGGGGCGTATCAGGAATCGTTGGGCGGTTACGGAGGAATACAGCATTGCTTGATTCCAGCCCCGCAGCACGTTATTGTAGATAAGGACGAAGAAGGCAACCTGCGCACCCGATTGTTTGCACCTGAGCAGAACAGCGAGGTGATGCTCAAAATTCTTGGCTATGGCGGTGCTGAGCCTGGCATGACAGAGTTAGAAGCAACCGAAGCGGCTGAAGAGCGCGAGGAGGAAGCCGAGTTGCTAAAAGAAGAGAATTAAAGCGCTATGTTTTCGGTGGTGAGCGTGTTTACGACGAAGCGATTAAGCACGCTCACACTGTTTTATTAAATGGGTATAATGAACTGATTACTATACTCGTTTACTTAGTAGTCTGACGCGATTACGAACGCAAACAGAAGAATAAATTCATGAAAAAGTTACTGATTATTGGTACTGTGCTGGCGACGTTATCGCTGGGATCATGCGCCCGAAGAGCAAATTGCCCGGCCTATGGGAGCGTACAAAAACCTGCTCCGGCGCAGGTACGCGTATAGGAAAAGACATTTTATGAATCACCCGAAACACCGGTACGTCTGTTTCGGGTGATTTGTTTTTATACAGATTCCAGCACAAATCGTGACGCTTCGAGTAAGTTGGGCGCACAACCATCACATTCGGGGCCGAGTGCATCTTCATCGGTTATGCGAACCGTTCGAACGCCCACCCGTCGACCGGCCTGCATGTCACGTAGCGCATCGCCGATCATCCAGGACTTATTGGGTATAATCTTATACTTAGCCATCGCTTTTTCCAGCAGAAGCGAACCCGGCTTGCGCGTCAGAGATTCACTGTCGTAGTTTGGGTGATGAGGACTGTAATAGATGTCATCAATAAGATGCCCGCACTGTTCCTGTAGGTAATTATAACAGGCCATTACGTCATCGCGCGTGTACAACCCCTTAGCTATACCGGCTTGATTCGTGACTACGATCAATAAATAACCCGCTTCTTTTAACAAACGTAATGCCTCCGGAACTCCGTCGGGAATGATAAAGTCTTCAATCCGGTAGACATAATCCGTCCTATCTTCATTCAAGACGCCATCTCGGTCCAGAAAAATGCATTTATTCATTGATGGAATCAGGGCTGATAATAAGGCAATAATACGCTTATTCTATTATTTATTTGAAATTTTTCAGTATTAATGTATGTTAAATTTACAGAATGGGAACAAAAAGGGCCTTACGACAAGGCCCTTTTTGTTTTTATACCCGCTGTCTGATTACACTACTAGATCTCGTAATCGCTGTTCTAGAGCCTGAATCTTTGCTTCTGCATCCGCCAACTTCTGGCGTTCACGGTCAACTACTTCAGGCTTGGCATTGGCGACAAACTTTTCGTTTGACAGCTTTTTAAGGGTAGAATCCCGGAACCCAATATTATAATCTAATTCTTTACGGGTATTAGTAATTTCCTGTTCAATATCAATCTCGCCAAGTATGTTGACAAACAACTCATCACCTTTAATCAGAAAGGATAAGCCCTCCGCTTTTTCGTCGACGTAGCTGATGGCAGATACGTTAGCTATTTTGCAAATCAACTGCTCTAACGGTTGAAAGCGTTCGGACGAGGTCGTCTTTATGGCCAACGGCAACTGCGTCTTGGGCGAGATCTGCTTGGCGTTACGTATGTTTCGCACGTTTGTGACAATATCGAACAATACGTCGAAGTCTGCTAAAATTTGCGTATCGACAATGTCAGGTTGCGGGAACGGAGCAACGCAGACACTCGAACCTGCTTGCCTTTCGCGAATCTCCTGCCAAATCTCTTCAGTAATAAACGGCATGAATGGATGCGCTAAGCACATCAACCGCTCGAAGAGATTTATGGTAGCCTCATACGTAGCACGGTCGATAGGTTGAGAAGCTGCTTTTTCCGCGTCATAGGCAGGCTTAATCAACTCAAGGTACTGAGAGCAGAAATCATCCCAGATAAGCTTGTAGATCGCTTGTAAAGCCTCCGAAATGCGAAACTTACCGAAGAGGTCTTCTATCTCGATCAGCGTTGTGCTGAGCTTCGATTCAAACCAGCTTATGGCTAATGCATTGCTTCCGGCTTCAGCCTGGTCGCTAACTGTCCAGCCTTTCACTAACCGGAACGCGTTCCAGATCTTATTGCTGAAGTTACGACCCTGCTCAACCAGCTTTTCATCGAATAGTAGGTCGTTACCGGCCGCCGAACTGAACAACATACCCGTTCGGACACCGTCGGCACCGTACTGGTCGATCAGATCAAGGGGGTCAGGCGAATTACCTAATTGCTTCGACATCTTCCGGCCCAGCTTATCGCGAACCATACCTGTGAAGTATACGTCCTTAAACGGACGCTCCTCTTTATATTCATAGCCAGCGATAATCATCCGGGCGACCCAGAAGAAAATGATATCGAACCCCGTTACCAGCGTGTTGGTCGGATAATAATAATCAACATCGTCTGGTCCAGCTTTTGGGTCATTAGGATTGCCAGAAGGCTTGAAGACCGACATTGGCCAAAGCCACGACGAGAACCACGTATCCAGTACGTCTTCATCCTGCGTCAAGTCGGCTTCTGTCATGGCAAAAAGCAGCCGCTCGTGCTGTACTTTTTCCAGTGCCTCGTGCTTATTACGCGCCACTACGTACGTTCCGTCCTGAAGATAGAAAGCCGGAATGCGCTGGCCCCACCAGAGTTGACGGCTGATACACCAGTCGTGCGGATTTTCCATCCAGGACCGGTACATATTCTTGAACTTGGCCGGATGCAGCTGAACCGTGTCGTTCATTACGTTCTCGAACGCAGGCTTCGACAGTTCATCCATTTTCAGGAACCACTGCAACGACAATTTCGGCTCAATAACGGCTCCTGTCCGCTCTGAAGTACCGACATTGGATTTATAGTCTTCCGTTTTAACCAGATTACCTGATTTTTCGAGTAGCTTGATAATGGCTTTCCGGGCCGCAAAACGGTCCTGACCGACTAATATCTGCGCTTTTTCGTTAAGCGTACCGTCGTCGTTCAGAATGTCCAGAACGGGGAGATTGTGTTTAATGCCTAACGCATAGTCATTCGGATCGTGCGCGGGTGTAACCTTTAACCCACCCGTACCGAAGTCCATCGTTACGTATTCGTCGGTGATGATGGGGATCTCGCGGTTAATGAGCGGGATGATCGCTTTTTTACCGTGCAGATGCTTGTACCGCTCATCGTTCGGATTAACAGCAATGGCTGCATCGGCCATAATCGTTTCTGGACGTACCGTAGCGATGGTAATGTATTCACTGGCCTGTCCAGCAATCGCGTACTGGATATAGACTAGTTTCTGCTGAACTTCTTTGGTAATTACCTCCTCATCCGATACGGCAGTGAGACCTTGTGGGTCCCAGTTAACCATCCGGACTCCCCGATAAATCTGCCCTTTTTCATATAGGTCAACGAATACGTCGATCACCGAATCATAGAGCGCTGGCTCCATGGTGAAGCGGGTCCGATCCCAATCGCAGGAAGCGCCTAGCTTGCGAAGCTGCGAAAGAATAATGCCCCCATATTTATGCGTCCATTCCCAGGCGTATTCCAAAAACTGCTCCCGCGTCAGGTCATGCTTGCTAATGCCCTGTTCTTTCAACATGGCCACTACTTTGGCTTCGGTAGCGATGCTGGCATGATCCGTGCCGGGCACCCAGCACGCGTTCTTGCCTTCCATCCGGGCTTTGCGAATGAGCACGTCCTGGATGGTATTATTGAGCATGTGCCCCATGTGCAGCACCCCCGTTACGTTCGGTGGAGGGATAACGATGGTGTATGGCTCACGCTCATCGGGTGTCGATTTAAAAAGTTGGTTATCAAGCCAATATTGATACCACTTTTCTTCAATGTCTTTCGGGTTGTATGTTTTTGAAATCATAAAGCAGTTAGAATCAGGCCTTCTTTATGTCAGATTCTAAAATTGAACTGACAAAAGAGTCTGTATTACAGAAGGAAACGTAAAATTAGCTAAATTGAGTAGGCCGAAAAAACGAAAGCCAGTCTTTAGCCGTTTTACCGTTACACTTCATTGAGACGTTTATGGAATTCGGAAAAATACATAATCTCGACGCTATAAATCTGAACCTGCCACCTGGTCACGCCGTCAACGCCCGGATATGGGCGAATGTAGAGCCAACGGCGCGGCCTGGTGTTTTCATTGGTGGTCCAATTTGGGCGAACAAAGATTACGTTGGTAAAGTGTATCCGTCTAACGCGAAAGAGCGCGATTTTTTACACTACTATACCCGGCAGTTTAACACGATTGAGCTAAACACTACCCACTATCAAATTCCGACGCTCGGAATGATTGAGAAGTGGAAAACGGAAGCTACGCCGGGCTTTACGTATTGTCCGAAGTTTCCGCAGGTAATCAGCCATGAACGGCAGCTCGTAGCCACTGAAAGCTTAACGGAGGAGTTTGTAAACGCTATTCTCAGCTTAGAGGAACACCTGGGAATGTCGTTTCTGCAACTGCCTCCGTCGTTCGGTCCCGAAAAATGGCCGGTCCTGGAAGCTTACCTCAAAATGTTGCCCGATGAGTTGGACGTAGCCGTTGAGTTTCGCCATCCTGACTGGTTCAGTAAAACCATCCGCGACGGCGGAACAGTTTGGCAGCAGACGCTCGAACGGCTCAATACGTTGCACCGGCACGTAGTAATCACCGACGTAGCGGGCCGACGCGATGTATTGCATATGGGCCTGAGCAGCCCGGTTCTGACGTTACGGTTCATTGCCAACGATGGCCACTCGACCGACTATAGCCGTACTGATGCCTGGATTCAACGTCTGAAAACCTGGTTTGAGAAAGGATTACAAACAGCGTATTTGTTTATCCACGGTGGAGCCGAGAATGACACGGCACCCGAGTTGATTTTATATTGGGTGAAGGAATTGAATAAACATTGCGGCTTAAATCTTCGCGAACCCGTTCTGCAACCCAAAGTGGTGCAGGGGAGTTTGTTTTGATATACTAAGCCTTATATTGCTGATATGAACTACAAAGATCGAATCATTTCTGACCATCGAATTATGTTGGGTAAGCCTGTAATTAAGGGTACCCGCATTACTGTTGAAGTGGTGTTACGTAAATTGTCAGAAGGCGCTACAACGCCAGATCTATTGATAATGTACCCCAATTTACAAGAAGCGGATGTATTGGCGGCTTTGAACTATGCGTCTGAGCTCGTATCAAATGAAGAGGTTATAATGCTGAATGCTACATGATCATAGCGGATGAGAATATAGATCATAGTTTGATTAATGCTGTTCGAGAATTAGGAATAGATGTTTATTCAATAAATGAATCAAACGGAGGTATCCGAGACGAGGAAGTAATTGATCTGTCACGTAACCCACCCCGTATTATTTTAACAGAAGATAAAGATTTTGGTGAGTGGGTTTTTGCCCATCATGTACGTGGTATTAGCGTTTTGTTTCTTCGCTATCATTTCAAAGAAACTGCCGCTATGAAGCAAATTCTTATCAAGCTGTTGTCCGAGCGGTTAACAGACCTAGTAGGGTGTTTCACGACTGTAACAATTCACAAAATCAGGATTCGGCGAATAGATTAGTAACCAGTTGTGCAACCCAGAGTGGTACAGGGTAGTTTGTTTTGATATCCAGCCGGAAGCGCTTATTTTTGTTCTATGATTAATCAGATCACAACGTATCGGCATCATCATTCTGAGCGGTAGCGCGGCAGAACAGTATGCTCGTTATTGTGAGTTAAAAGAGATTTTCCTCATTATCACACTATACAAAGCCCGGTTCTGTTGATGAGCCGGGCTTTCGCTTTATGAAAACTGTAATTGTTAAATACAACGCGGGTAATGTTCAGTCAGTCATGTATGCCTTAGATCGTTTAGGCGCTAGTTATCTGCTTACCGACGACGAGGCTGAGATTCGATCCGCTGATAAGGTTATCTTTCCGGGCGTAGGGGAGGCCAGTACCGCCATGGCTTATTTGCGGCAGCGTGGCTTAGATCAACTCATTCCATCACTGAAGCAGCCGGTGTTAGGCACCTGCGTGGGTATGCAGTTGATGTGCCGCTATTCTGAGGAAAACGATACAACTTGTATGGGTATTTTTGACATTGATGTTCGGCGTTTCCCAGCTGAATCCGGTTATAAAGTGCCTCACACGGGTTGGAATAGTATTCACTCGTTGCAGGGTCCACTGACAGAAGGGTTACCGGAAAATGCGTATGTGTATTTCGTGCACAGCTACGCGGCTGATGTCTGCCCAGCAACGACGGCTGTTTGTGATTACGTTCGGCCGTTCAGTGCGATGCTACACCGCGATAATTTCTACGCAGCTCAGTTTCACGCCGAAATCAGCGGCAACATCGGGCAGCGGATACTTGAGAATTTTTTAAAGTTGTAATAACAGACGGTTCGCCGTTACGGTGAAAGTCAACTTTATTAACTCATAAAGCGGGTTTCCACCCGCGTTACGTATATGTACATCATTCCCGCTATTGACTTAATTGACGGTAAAGCTGTTCGGCTAACCCAGGGCGACTACCGCCAGAAGAAAGAATACAACGCCCGTCCGCTCGAAGTAGCGCAACAATTTGAAGACGCTGGCCTGACGCGTTTGCACCTGGTAGACCTTGATGGTGCTAAGGAGAAACGGGTTATTAACTGGAAGGTATTAGAACTGATCGCATCAAAAACGAACCTACATATCGATTTTGGCGGAGGGGTTCAATCTGACGATGACCTACGGGTAGTGTTTGAATGTGGCGCAAAGCAAGTGACAGGTGGTAGCATTGCCGTTAAGCAGCCTGACGTGATGGAGCGGTGGGTGTCCCGACATGGTTCGGAAGCCATAATTTTAGGAGCCGACGCCAAAAACGAAAAGATTGCAGTTAGCGGCTGGGAGGAAGGGACAGATGTGTGGGTGTACGACTTTGTTGAGAAGTGGATTGAAAAAGGTATTAAATACGTAATCAGCACCGACGTAGCTAAAGACGGGTTGTTGCAGGGACCATCGTTCGACCTGTACCGCAATCTTCAGGATCAGTTTCCTAACTTAAATATTATTGCCAGCGGAGGAGTCAGTGGTATGCAGGATATTGAGACGCTGGCCGACATGGGTTTGTTCGGCGTTATCGTCGGTAAAGCGATTTATGAGGGGCGGGTAACCCTGAAAGAGCTAAGTCTTTTTTCTACTCAATAACTAAACTTGTTATGAGTCGCCTTTTCGTTCTATTCCTGACTTTATTGGTATCGACCTGCTGTCTGGGCGCTTCGCTTGATTCAACCCAGCAGCGCCGTTTTCAAAGACTGTCGGATGAGATGCGACTCAAAAAGCCAACGTTAAAAGAGAACGATTATGAAGTGCGTATCTGGAACAAACAGTCATTGGCGTACGGAGACGCGCAGACGCTTTACCGGCTGGTCAAACGACAGGAGAAACTAACCGTTTCTAAGTATAGTATTTCGTGGAATAAATACGAGTTCAAACAGGCGACGGAGCGTAAGTCCGTAAGACCCGCTACAATGGAACTTTGGCAAAGACTTGTAGAGCATGATATGTTGACGTTGCCAGATATGGCAGCACTGCACGATCAGCTGTTTCCAAGACCTCAACCAGATTCCGCCTGGAATGTGATTGAAGCGGACGGTACGGTTAGCGTAAAGGCAAAAATCCGAAGGAGTAAACAAGTAATTATAGGAGACGGCGAGGGGTATTATTTTCAGGTGTTTGGACAAAATAGCTACCATGATTATGAATACGGCAATCCATACATCTATATCAAATACAAACCTGAAATTGTGGAGTTAAGCAAGGTTGTCGCTATTCTCAATGATATAGCCCAGCTTTTTACTCGGCAAAAGTGATTAAGAGATTATAGCAGGAAGGTTACGTAACGTCACATGGGTTGTGTGAATTCTTCGCTTCAAACGTAGCCGGGCTCGATTTACTGTAAATCGAGCCCGGCTACGTTTTTATAAACGTTAACTAAAAAATAAGCAGTTTCTTACGTCGATACAGGTTTGGCAGATCGCTTTCAAACAAGGTGTATGGGTCCTGATAAAACCGCATAAAATCCGGGACGCTGGCCTGTCCTGGGTAGGGTGCGTAATAGTGCGTTGGGCTACGTACATCATTCCGCCAGACCAGTACGTATGCCAGTTGTATCTTTTCGGTTTTCAGGGCTTTTAGCAACGTATTTGTCCACCAGGTCGTATCTGGAATTGATTCAAGGCCCGTTTCGGTGAAGGCCGCCAGTTTTCGGGATTTCCGTGCATAGTCCGAAACGATCTTGAGCTTAGCGACACCCGCTGTCAGATCATAGCGGCCATTACGGCCAAAATCAGCGTAATTGTCGACGCCGACCATGTCTACCCATTCATCACCGGGATAACGATCCAGATAATCGGCTTCGGTTTTGAAGAGACAGTCGGGCGAAAAGGCATAAATGAAATTATGTACCTGTAAACTATCCCGTAAATAAGAAACGGTGAACCGCCAGAGCGAAACGAATTCATCGCGGCTGCAATGCGGTTTGCCCCACCAGAACCAGCCACCGTCGAACTCATGATACGGTCGAAACACCATTGGTACTAACTTACCATCTTTGCCTTTTACGGACGTAGCCAGACTTGCCAGCGTTTGCAGTATCGCTT
Organism: Spirosoma knui; assembly: GCF_054780635.1. Classification (NCBI taxonomy): domain Bacteria; kingdom Pseudomonadati; phylum Bacteroidota; class Cytophagia; order Cytophagales; family Cytophagaceae; genus Spirosoma; species Spirosoma knui. The sequence continues at coordinate 12,274 of NZ_BAAGVY010000005.1, forward strand.
TGTACTGCTGGTGATGAGAACCGCCGGGAATAAGGTTCGATACGGCCGGAGCAGATACCGAATCTTTCCAGTAAAAACCGGTTTGTGGCGTTACCGGATTTGAAAAGTGCCAGGCTACGGTCGTTACGCCACCCCGATCGTACGTATCGGCAATCTGTTTACGTAACGATTCTTTCGTACGCTCGATGACTTCGGGTGGTCGACCTGATAAGCCGCTAAAATCTACCCCTATAACGGCCGGATGCGATCCGCTTACCGATTTCACATCGGAGCGGTCAGCATCGCCACTCCAGCCGTGGCCGTACTCAGTGGCATGCTGATGCCCGAAAAGGATGTGTTTGCGAGCTAGTTTATTTAGATTTTGATAAAGCGCTTTGGTTTCTTTAGTGGCTTTGGCGTCAATCAATTTAGGCTTTGGCGCTGCATGTCCCACTTGCACAGCCGACAAGTTCAGCAGCAGACTCGCGGACACGAGAGCCGAAAAACAGGTATTCATTACAGATGATTTAACTAGGTATTGAGGCTATTGAAACTTCGCATTTCGGGTAACGGCAGGCCATGAATCCGTTCGGAACGGGCTGGCGGGAAAGCCTTCTGAGTTGGACAGGTTGGCATCTTCGGGGGCATCTGCCCAGGCGTAGCGTACGGCTACTGGTTTCGGTACGTCGGGGTGAGATACCACGACGCGATTGCCTTGAATGGTGGCCTGAGCATAATGAAAGACTTTGTCTTCGCCCGCAATTTCGAATCCCTTCAGGTAGCCGTATTTATCCTTCACAGTTAATCCGTTGGCAACGTGTTTAAACGTAACAATGGCGCGTCCTCCGTCAAACTGAACCGATTCATAGAGCGGTGAGCTGTGATTTATGTTCTGCCCGTAGTCTAGTTTCAGGGCATTAACTGCCAGTCGGTGGCCAACATCCTGCTTGTTTGTCGGGTGAATATCCTTGGGGTTACCAACATCAATCGTTACGGCCATAGCTGTTTTAGGCAGACTGAGGGTCATCGTTTGGGCTTCCCGTAATTCAGCCCATCCGCTTCCCTGGTTGCTGCTTTGGTTCGCACCGAAACTGGACAGTTGCACAAAGTAGAATGGAAATTCACGATTCCACTTCTGACGCCAGTCGTTTATCAGCAAGGGAAATGTTTGCCGATATTGGTAGGAGCGGCCCGCGTTAGTTTCGCCCTGATACCAAAGCACACCACGCATCGCAAACGGCACAAGCGGAGCAATCATGGCGTTGTAAATGCTAACGCCCACATTGTTCATGAAGCGCGTGTACTCATGCTTCTCCGCGAAAGCTGGCATCATCTGCCAATCGCCAGCCAGGCTAATCCGCTGCGATTTATCCGCTACGTACAGATCGTTAGCGGAACCCATCAGACCTAAACCATACCAGGATGGATTGATCATATTGCCCATTTTGACGATGAGTCGATTCTGCCCTGCTTTCCAGGTATTCGCTGGTACGTCGATCTTTCGTACGCCTTTCATCGTGCCTTCGAACACTAACTTTCCGTTGATGTAAACTTGATTAGGGCTATCATTCTCGGCTAAGCTTAATGTTGTCTGACCGGCAACCATATCCCCCGGAATCTCAACGAGCCTGATTATATAACCTTGTCCCCGAAACCCGTGCATGTCTTTCCAGTCCCACTGACCAAACGGATCGGCTTTTTTCCAAGTGGAGAAATCGTAATTAGCGTCCAGGTATTTCCGCTCGTCAGCGGGCGTAGGATTCAGGGTAGTCGTGCCTAGTAACTCTTTGCGAAGATTGGCATCAACAAGACTATCGGCCTGCTGCCAGGTAGTTGGAAGATGTTGTGCATAAGTCCTAAGTTCATCGTTGCTCAACATGCCTTCTTTGCTGATCCAGCCTTCTACCTGCGAACCGCCCCAGGATGAATGAACAAGCCCAATCGGAATATTCAGCTTCTGAGTCAGTTCACGGGCGAAGAAAAAGCCGATAGCCGTAAAGTCGCCGACGGTTTCGGGCGAGCATACGTTCCAGTCGGCGGTTTTCAGGTCTGCTTGTGGCGTAAGCGCTAGTTCGTGTTCAACCCGGATATGCCGAATTTGTGAAAAGCTGGCGTTCTGCTTTTCTGCCTGAAAATTGTCGGCTTGCTTCACGGGCCATTCCATGTTCGACTGACCCGAGCAAAGCCATACTTCGCCAATCAATACGTCGTTGACGTCCGCTCCTCCCGATTTGGCCCGAACGGTTAGTCGATGAGGTCCACCCGCTTCGAGGGGCGAAAACCGAACCATCCATTTGCCATTGGCATCAGCTTTCGCCTGTTGCGTTTGCCCAGCCAATGACACCCGAACGGATTCTTTAGGTTTAGCCCACCCCCAGACTGGAATCGGCTGCTGGCGCTGCAAGACAACATGATCCGAGAAAATACGGGCAAATCGAAGCTGACCAACGGCTACTGAACTAATGAGAAAGAACGCAAAAACAAAAAACCGCTTCATGAAAGAAATTAGTCGGACTAAGTAAGCTATTGGTACTGCGAAAAGGGGTAAGGAGGTCAGTATAAGGTACTATTTGCCCGCAGCCGGAATTTCGGTTAATACCATTGAGTTACTGATAAAGGCAAGTCGTTTGCCATCGGGCGACCAGGACGGGGTATTGATGGTACCCTGACCACCGTAGATATAAGCAATCACCTTAGGCGGCTGATCACCCGAAATGGGCATTAACCGCAGGTACACATGCTTGTAGAAGGGGTGGTCGTCGGGCTTAACCTCTTCTTTTAAGAATGACAGGAACACAATCCATTTGCCATCGGGCGATATATGCGGGAACCAGTCGTGAAATTCGCCGTTAGTCACGGCTTCCTGCTCACTGCCATCGGCTTTCATCCGCCAGAGTTGCATGGTGCCGGTACGGGCCGAGTTAAAGTAGATGTACTTGCCGTCAGGAGTATATTCCGGACCGTCGTCGAGGCCTTTTGCATCCGTTAGGCGAACCTCCGGCCCACCCGCTGAGGGTACTGTGTAGATATCGTATTCGTTGTTACGTGCTCCAGTAAATACCAGCGTTTTTCGATCGGGTGACCAGCCGTGCAGGTACGACGGGCCTTTCGGGGTGATCTGCTTTGGATTTCCGCCACTGATGGGAACCGTGTAAATAATGGAGCCGCCTAGTTCCCGCACGCCACTACTTAACCCCAGCATTTTTCCGTCGAACGACAGGACGTGGTCGTTGTTATTGTTCTTCACCTCGCCGGTGTTCAACACGTTGGCCTGACGGCTTTTCAAGTCAAACGTGTACATCAGGCCATCGCCGTTGTAAAGCAGTGTTTTGCCGTTGGGTGTCCAGTTAGGAGCCTGAATTGATTTTGGCGACGTATGGATAATCTGCCGGTCGCCCGTTGTTACGTCCAATATCTCCAAGCTGCTGGCCAGATACTCCCGATACGGCACTAAGGTTTCAGGAGCTGGAACACTAATGCGTACGTCTTTGAAGATACCCCGCTCTACTACGTCCTTGTTGTGTGAGCCGACGAATAAGCCAACGTATACCTCATCACCCAGTGGTAAATCTGTCACCTGCTCGGTTACGAACGGCTGCCCAAACTTGGCCACCCGCATTGTATACGTATTGCCTTTGCGTTCGAGTTGAATAACATCGGCACCTGTTAGCTTCGAGCGGATTTCTTCTGTGTTAGCCCCTGTTGTCCGTCTGAATTGTAGTGATGTCAGGCCGTCGCCGTGTTCAACCGCGTTGATGTGTGGCGATTTACCGTCCAGGCTGCTACGTACCATCCAGCCCACTTTGCGATGAGGATCGACGCCCTGACCGACAAAGCTCGCTCGGGTATACAGGATGAAATCACCCTTCATGCGCTTCCACAGAAAATGAAATTCATCGTGGTCAAACCAGACGTTATAACCCGACCCCGATAGTTCATACTGACGAGTTTTGGAGTTATATGAAGCGGAACCCGGTTTCAAAACAGCCCCTACATCACCGTGGCCATCGAAAATGCCAACGGATTGGTTTTGTGCCAGTACAGGATTACTGAGAAGTAACGATAGGCTGGTTAATCCGGCTAGTGCCGTAAATTTTAAATTCATGTTCATGCTCTTATTGGGTTCGGTACTTTATAATTACTTGGTAGTTAAAGTGAACCGACGGATGCTTTTACTTTCTCCTCTTTCCAGCCCCTGAAGGAAGCTACATTAGCTGATCAAGTTTATTGACGCCTTTGTAGGAAGAGAATGAAGCGTACCTCACTTGGAATGGCTTGATACAACAAGAGGCAAGTTAACTTGCCTCTTGTTGTAGTAAAATTGTGCTTATTTAACCAGCATGATGTCGTCAAAATAGAACGTTTCATCCTGCTTGTCAGGTCCCTGGATTCGGAAGCCTACTTGCTTCAAGGTTTTGCCGGGTACCCAGAAATCGATGTCAGACAGTTTAAGTTTGAAGTAATTCCAAACCCCAGCTTTCACGTCGATCTTGTTTTTGTCAACGAAGTCGCCGAATCCTGCTTTGCCTGCATCGGTTGTCAAATAAAGCGAGTAATCGGCCGAGCCACCTTTGATCCAGCCCGTTACGTAGGTATAATCTGCCGAGTACTCAAGGGCAGTCGCTGACCAGTTAGCCAGGCCAATCAAGTGCCAGTTGCCTTTCTGATACGTTTTGCCTACCGAAGCGGTGCCGGTTTTAAACTCTTTAGTCGATACAGCGCCCGCGTCTCCCCACGAATTATCCTGGAAGCCAGTTCCGTACGCGTCGGTGAAGATTGCATAGGCTTTATCCGTGTTGATAAACTCCTGCTTCGTCCGAATGCGACCGGTACCATTAGTAATTGCCAATGTACCCCGGCTTAGCGTAGTAGCTGGCATCTTAACGACCAACTGCTTCTTCTCTTTCGAGATGATTGTAGCCTCATCCGAAATGCCCTTCATCGAATCGGCTATGGCTACAGACTTCACGTCATCTAAGTTGTTACCCGTGATTGTAATCTCAGTACCATTAGTGAAGTTGTAGTTCGTTACGTCGTTTACTGTCGGGTAAGCCAGTACTTTAAACTGTACAGATACTGATTTGCCTTCACTGTTCGTGAACGTAACGTTCTGCATACCGCCCGACGCTTCGCTCGGTACGCGGAAAATCAAGGCGTTTTCGGTGTTCAGCGTAGGCTGGAAACCCGCCGGTACGTTCTGCTTTTCGAAAACAATGGTGCGTATATCACCCAAACCCGTGCCCGTCAGCGTAACAACCGAGCCGCTGGCAGCAGAATCAGGCATGATCTTCGTGGCAACTGGATTACCGGGGGCAACCTGAGGACGCCCGTCGGTATCCTTCTCGCAGGAGCTGAGAGCCAGGCCGGTCAACAACGTCAGCCCGGCTAATGGTATATATTTCTTGAAATTCATGGATCTCTTGAATTTTAGGTCATTTAGCATTGATGATTACTCATTTGTTCTTACTGAGTAATCACCAATGACAACTGCTTACTTGTAATACGGAACAGGCTCTTTACCCAGTTCTGGGTCCTGAACTATCTCACCGGCCGGAATCGGCAGAAACATTTTGTCTTCGGTGAAATTGGTGATGTAGGTCGGTGCCGTTACCGTTCCGCGATTCTGCTTCTCGATGATGGCTTTCGCTTTAGCATAGCCCTGACGCTGAATGTCGTACCAGTAATCACCCTCGAAGGCAAATTCAACCCGGCGTTCGTGCAAAATATCATCGTTGGTAATCGATGTCTTCGCCACTAAACCGGCCCGAGTCCGTACTTTGTTGAACGCATCGAGTGCGCTGGCATCACTTGTCGAGGCTCCACCCGCCAGTACAGCTTCAGCATAAATCAGCAGAATATCGGCGTAGCGAAGCAAGACAACGTTGTTACCTGAATTTTGACCCAGTACAGTTTCACCCCCAAAGCTCTTACCTGGTCCGGCAAAGTACTTGACGAGGTTGGCACGCGTTGGGCTAAGGCTACCCCCATCTTCCGTTGGCTGAAGCGTGTCATATTTGAATCCGCCCGCCATGAATGCGTTGTACTTAGGCGCATTCGCACGTTGTGGTTTCCAGTTCGGGTTGGTCCAGCCATGCTCCATTACAGACCATTTCCGGCGCAGATCACCGAATTCGTATTCTTTCAGCATGTCCAGCGACGGAACGTACATTTCCCAGGCATCCGCTTCGGCGGTACGTAACGCACCTGCGCCACGGTCTGGGTTTTTGATGTTACCCGTACCCCATGGGTCCTGAGCTAACTGGTGCTGAATCGAGAAGATCGCTTCGTTGTTGTTGTTCATGCCCATCTTCGTGAACATGCCGCTGTAATCGTTTACCAGCGAGTACTTGCCCGACTGAATAACTTCCTGCGCTTTCGTTTTTGCGTTTGCGTAGTCTTTGTTATACAGATACAGCTTTGCCATCATCGCTTTGGCGGCATATTTCGTCACCCGGCCCGGAACGTCTGATTCTGGCAAACCGGCTTCTGCCTGCTGCAATTCTTCCAAAGCGAACCGGAGTACGTCTTTTTGCTGGTAACGCGGAATGTTGAAGTTACCCGACAGAGCCGTTTCACCTGGATCGGTGATGATTGGCGCGGCACCCCACGTACGAGCGATGTAGAAGTACAGCATACCCCGAATGAAGTGTGCTTCAGCAATGGCTGGGTCTAAGTAAGCCGCGCCACCACCAGCTGCCTTCTTCTCTTCGAAGGTTTTGATCATTACGTTCGAATACCCAATGATTTTGTAGAAAGCACCCCAGGCCGCGCCAATCCGCTCGGATGCCGACGAAACGGTGAAATTCAGGTACTCCACATCGGTATAGGTAAACATGTTACCCGACATTACGTCGCCGATGGCATCCTGCGCCCGGCTTTCGTAGTTCCGCCAGGGCAGACCGCTGTACAGGGTGCTGGTAGCGGCCCGTACCTCATCGGCATTGTTGTAATAGTTACCGGTTGTCGTACCCGATAACGAAGGGCGCTCGATGAAATTTTCTTTGCAGGCACTCAGAAGGAGAACCGGAGCCAGCAGCGCTGCATATATGAAATTACGTTTCATGTCTTATGTATTGAGTGATTGAGTAAATGAGCGATTTAGTGATTAGTATATCAGCGTTGTTCGCATAATCGCTAAATCACTCATTCAGTCAATGTTTAGAATTGCAGATTCGCGCCTACGGTGAATGTACGTGGGTTCGGATAGTGACCCGTATCTACGTTCATCAGCTTGATGCTGTTATTGAAGGCACCAATTTCTGGATCGTAGCCCGAATACTTCGTGAACGTCTTCAGGTTCTGAATCGACCCGTAAACCCGCAGGTTAGCTATTTTCGCTTTACCCAGCAGGTTCTTCGGCAGGCGGTAACCTAGGGTGATGTTCTGGATACGTGCGTACGAAGCATCCTCTACGTAGCGGTCCGACATGGCGATGTTGTTTTTGTTCGTGTTCGTGAACCGGGGCAACGCACCATCCGTATTGTCGGCTGTGTAACGATCCGTTACGGTATTCATTTGATTTGTGTAGGCATTGTTCAGGCCTTCCAACTGCCAGCGGAGGAAGTTAAAGGCTTTAGCGCCCTGACTTCCCTGTAAGAACAGCGAGAAATCGAAGTCCTTATAGTTCAGGGAGTTGGTTAGACCCCAGGTAAACTTCGGTAGCGGACTGCCGATGTACGTGTAATCCTGCGCGTCGATCTTGCCATCACCGTTGATGTCCTTGAAGCGGATGTCGCCCAACCAGGTTTCCGTTTGGTTGACTTTATAGCCAAACTGGGGAAGGCTATTGTCGAGATCTGCTTGTGTGCGGAACAGACCATCGGTAACCAGACCCCAGAACGAACCGACCGGACGACCCGGTGTGGTGTGCGTAACCAGATAGTTGTTGTAATACACCTTACCATCAAGCGCCGAAGCAGCACTCGCAGCTTTGTCGTATTTGTTGGTGAACTGCGTGAAAACAACGTTCGTTTTCCAGCTGAAATCACCCCGTTTGATGTTCGTCGTTGTCAGACCGATGTCAACCCCGGTGTTGGTCATCTGACCCGCGTTGCCCAGCGGAGCTTTCAGATCGTCCCACTGATCGCCAACCCCAATCAGGTTCGGACCGGTCAGGAAGATGATCATGTCCGACGTTACTTTCTTATACACGTCGATGGTAGCGTCGATACGGCCGTTGAAGAAGCCTAAGTCAACACCCGCGTTGGCCGTTTTCACCGATTCCCATTTCAGGTTCGGATTCGGAATCCCGTTGATCATGTTCGACGAACCGAAACCGACCGGACCCGAGAAGAACTGCACAGCGCCAACATAAGCCGGGTTCGGTGCACCACCGGGGAAGTTCTGGTTGCCCACAACCCCGTATCCTAAGCGCAGTTTAGCATAGCTCAACGTATTGGCGATAGCGCCTTTCATGAACTTCTCGTTCGAGATCGTCCAGCCTGCCGATACGCCCGGGAAGTAACCCCACCGGTTGTTCGGCCCGAAGTTCGACGAACCATCCGCCCGGAAGCTGGCCGAAAGCGAGAAACGGTCGTCGTAGGTATAGTTGGCACGCGCAAACCACGATTCCATCGCCCACTGTCCTTTACCACCACCGAGTCCCCAGGTGGTCTGATCGGCGCTACCCGTGTTCAGGTCAAAAATGTTCGCCTGCAGGTCAACTTTAGTACCCGAAATCGCCTGGTAATACGAGTTCTGCGCCTGATGACCAACGGTTGCCTGAATGCCATGCTTCTTAACGTACTTGTTGTACGTCAGATAGTTTGTCAACGACCAGTAATAGCTATCTGAACGGGAGTCGATCAATTTGCTCCGGAACGACGTACCACCTACGTTACCAGCTTTCTGGAACGCTACGTTGTTGTCCTGACCCAGCGAGTACGATAGTTCGTTACGTAACGACAAGTCTTTGGTGAACTGAAGTTCGGCGTATAAGCTACCAAAGATGTTGTTCGTCGTTTTGGTGTTGCCGCGGTACTGGCTGTTTCCAACCAGGTTCGAGTTGTTGTACTGTACGCCACCAACCGTTTGGCCACCGCCCCACGAACCGTCCAGATTTTTCACCGGAATAAGCGGGCTGGTTGAAGCACCCCACCAGATCGTACCTTCGGCGGCATCGGCCAGCGATACGTTCTGAATGCTGCGCGATACGTTGGCACTCAGACCTACTTTCGCCCAGCTTTTCAATTGGTTGTCAAGGCTGAACCGCGACGAATACCGTTTGAAATCTGAGCCCAGCAGGATACCCTTGTTCTGGAAGTAGTTCAGCGACAGGTAATACGTCGTTTTGTCTTTACCGCCCGAGAAGCTTAACTGTTGGTTATTGATGGTTCCGCGCTGGAACATCGCTTCCTGCCAGTCGGTACCCGTACCCAGCAGATCCGGATTCTTGAACTCGTCGGCAACGGGGTTACCGATGATCGGCAACACTTCGTTTTGGTACCGGGCGAAATCGCGCAGGTTCATCAAATCCAGGCGACGAGCCACTTCCGAAACGCCTGTATACATTTCGTAGTTGATCTTGCCTTCGCCCGATTTGCCTTTCTTGGTTGTAACCAGAATAACGCCATTGGCTGCCTGCGAACCGTAAATCGCCTGCGCCGACGCATCTTTCAATACGTCGATCGACTCGATGTCGTTCGGGTTTAGCATGGCCATGACGCTGTTTCCGGTTTGCCCATCGCCACCGCCCAGGCCCGCATAACCCGAGCTAGACGACGTATTACCACCAACGAACGGAACACCATCAATTACGAAAAGGGGATCGTTGCTGTTGATCGACGTAACACCGCGTACTTTTACCGAAACGCCACCGCCCGGCTGGCCACCGTTGCTGGTTACCGTCACACCGGCGGCTTTCCCTTGCAGGAGCTGATCGACACCGGCAGCCGGAATGTCTTTAAGTTCGGTTGCCTTAATGGTCGTGATCGACGACGTAACGTCGGCCCGTTTTGCCGTACCGTACCCGATTACCACCACTTCGTCGAGCGACTGGTCGGCGGTTAGCAACGTAATGTTCAGCGTGGTGCGCGTGCCGACCTCAACCTCCTGGGTTTTCATCCCGATAAAGGAAATAACGATGGTCTTGGCACCCGCGGGCATGTTGAGAGAGAATGCGCCGTTGATGTCCGTTGTGGTACCGATCTGGGTGCCTTTTACGGATACAGTAGCGCCGGGAAGCGTGTTGCCTTTCTCGTCGGATACGGTCCCTTTGATAAGGGCTTTAGTGTCCGACGGGGCGGTGATGATACTCGTCTTAGCGCCCTTTGTGGTCGCTAATGCAGCTCCGTTTCGATCGGAGACTGGTCTTATCATCGTTCGATCCTGGGCGCTGACGGTTAGCCAGCTGCTCAGCAGGACGACGCCTGAAAGCACATGTTTAATCATATGAGGAACAAATTAATATAAGTATGTTAATAGGGATGGTAGACAAAATCGGATACGTTCCGCCAGACGATCCATCAAATCGCCTGAATGTGTGTTACGCCAGTATAGGAGTTGGTTTAATTAGTTTTTGCATGGGTAATGAGATCATGACTGAGGTGCCCCGCCGGGCTTCGCTCTGCCACATGACCTGGCCGCCCAGGTAGTCGATCCGGGACTTGATGTTAGCGATGCCGTTGCCTTTCGAGGACTCTTCCGAAAAGTCACCACCCTGCCCGTCGTCATCGACACTGACGAGCAGCGTTTCATCATTGGCCATAATCTGTACGGTAATTGTCGTTGCCTGGGCGTGCTTCAGGGCGTTGTTCAGCAACTCCTGCACCACCCGGTAAATCATAACCGACGCTTCGTCGCCCAGCGCCAAGGTCTCACCGTAATGTTCCAGAAACAGCTTCGTCTCGTTGACCAGATTCAGCTTCTGAACCAGGTCTTCGAGGGCGGGCACGAGGCCAAACGTCGAGAGGGCGTAGGGGCGCAGATCGTTCGAGATCAGCCGCGTTTCGGTGCAGGCTTCGTCCAGGAACTGGTTCAGCGGGTCCTTCACCGACACCGGAAGTTGTTCCTGATGCGCTTCGACGAATAACTTGATCCGGGACAGTTGAATACCCAGTCCATCGTGCAGATCACGGGCAATCCGACTACGTTCGCTTTCCTGGCCTTCAATCATCGCTTGCAGCGACTTCAGCTCCAGCTGCCGGATTTGCTGCTGCGCAATCACGGACTGCTGGTGCGTAATCAGTTTCTGCTGGCGACGCAAAAACACCAGGGCTGCCACACCCAGCACACTTATAATCAGGACAGCGATCAGGGCTGAATTCAGCATGCGTTGATGATTGCTTTGTTGTTCAATGAGTTGTTTCTCAACGGCCAGGGTTTTAATCTGACTGTCTAATTCCTGTAGACGAATGCTTTTGGTCTGTTCGGACGTATAAAATTTATCGGCAAAATCCATCGACTCCAGCGAGACGGTGTAGGCATTTTTATAATCACCCATGCTGGCGTAGCTATAGGCCGAATGTTTGGCCAGTTCACGCAGCATCGCTACGTTGTTCTCGGCTTTAGCCAAGGCATAGCTTTTTTGATAAGCTTCCAGCGCAGCTTTCGGGCGATTCCTAAACTGCTCGACAATACCCAGGTAAAAGTGATTTAAGGCAATCAGCCAGCTCACGTTCAGCTGTTTTGCCAAGACCAGGCTCTGGTTGGCGAAGTACTGAGCCGAGTCGGGCTGCTTGGCCCGGGAGTACGTATTCGCCAGCAGATTTTGCGCAAAAGCCTGAAAATAGCGCTGCTTGTGGCGAGCACTCATTTGTTCGGTTTTACGCAATTGCGTAAGCAGATTCGTGTCCATTGGCTCTTTCTTCTGAGCGATGTTTGCCAGACCTAACCGGCACTCAATAATTTGGGGTACCCGACGCGTGCGCTCGAAAAATTGGAGCGCCTTGTTAAAATATTTCTCCGCCGACGACTGCATGAAGTCGTCGTGCGAGTAGTAATCGCCAATGGCAATGTGCTCGGTGTAATAGCCCAGTGAGTCACCCACTAAGCTGTAGTATTTAAGCGCATTGAAATAAGCGTCCACTGTATACTTATTATAGCCGTATTGCTGATGGTAAAGCCCACCTAGGCGGTCGTACGCCGTAGCGGCCTGCTTATAGTTTTGGTCAGCCAGCAACTGCTTGATCAGTTTTTTTACTTGCTCCATGGGCAATGCATCGCCTGCTGCCTTACTCTGGAGGAGTAGGCCGGTTAATACAATAAGCAGGAAGGTTCCCAGGAACGTTTTCATTAAATCAGGCACTAGTGAGCGTATTTCGGCTGCTCTCCAGAGCGTGTAGCTGCTTTACTAAGTGTTGTTAACGAGTTGATTTGGCTGAATCCAGCGTCTGTTACTCAATGCATTGCATCTGCATGGCGGTCTTGATGAGCAGAGCCGTGTTCGGAACGCCAAACTTCATGAGCAAACTGCTGCGGTGAAACTCGACGGCTTTGGTGCTGACAAACAATTGCGTCGCCATCTGTTGAGTCGTTAATCCCTGCGCAATCAGATTCAACACTTCCGATTCTCGCGGTGTCAGGTTCGGTCTTGAACTGCTGCCCGCCAGCGACTTTCGGGTTTTGCCCTCGTCGTGGAGGAGAATGTGCATAATCGTCTCGTTGAAGTACTGCCTCTCCTGATGCACGGTACGTATGGCCTGAAGCAACTCAATCTTGGTTGTATTCTTCAATAGGTAGCCTTTCGCTCCTTTTTTTACGACCCGTTTAATCAAACTGGCGTCGTCGTGCATCGTTAGCGCAATCACTTTAATCGTTGGATGCGATCGGGTAATCAGTTCGCAAAGACCTAGTCCATCATCAATCTGCGGAAAGGAAATATCCAGTAATACAACATCGATCGGAATCTGTCTTAACGACTTAATCACCGAAGAGACGTCATAACAGCGTTGAACCACTTCAATTTCGGATGAGCCCGATACCAGCGACTCTATACCTTCGACAAATACGTTATGGTCATCCGCAATTAGTACTCGTATCATTTAGTTAGAATAGTTCTTGTCAACAGCAGGCGGATTATTTTGGAGCTATCGTAGTTGAATTTTGATGAGAATGTCCGTATTCAAACGACCACCTGTTCAGCCAGTTACTAAGTATTTGAAACCGTATTTAGTAGATTTAGGAAGGAAATAGTGTCTCTTTTTGAACTTTACTTAGCAAAATTAGGACTAAAGGCCACGTTCAGGAATAGTGAAAACCCCATTTTATAAAATTTAGGGTTAACCCTAAGTACCCTAGTTTTCTGCCGCATCTTAAGACCGTATTTAATTAGTAGTTCAGGCTCAACGCCGTTACGTTAGCCGCTTCTGGTACTCACACATCGACTATACATTGCAGAAAGACCTGGCATTGTCGGCTATACAAAACAAGTTCAACAATCGAAACTAGTTGGTGATAGATAATTAAGAAAGAGTAGGATAGAGTTACATTAGTAACGCATTTCTGCCGCGAATACGTTTCTTAATTTCGAGCGAATTGGGTAAATTTTTCTACAAATTATATAGGATTAGTACAGTGATCTGATCGTCAGTTGATAAAGTCTAAAGTGCGATATTTACAGTCTGAAAAAACCACCACTCATCCATGTCTGCGTACGTAGTCAGCGCTGATAAAGCTAAACTGGACATACCCCTCATTCATCAGTTCCTGAGTCAGGAGGCTTACTGGTGCTTAAACATTCCGCTGGACATTGTTCAGCGCTCGATCGACAACTCGGTTTGCTTTGGGGTATATGACGGGGAGCAGCAGGTGGGCTTTGCGCGCGTGGTGACCGATCTGGCTACGTTCGGCTACCTGGCCGACGTATTTATTCTGCCCAAGCATCGGGGTAAGGGGTTGTCGAAGAAACTTATGACGTTTATTATGGCTTATCCTGCCTTGCAGGGGTTACGCCGGATGATGCTGGTCACCCGCGATGCGCACGGCTTATACCGGCAGTTTGGCTTTGAAGCTGTTGATAATCCAGAAAATACAATGTCTATTAAAGCATTTACATCCTACTGATGCTCACGAAACGTATTATTCCCTGCCTCGACATTAAAGAAGGTCGTACGGTAAAAGGAACAAATTTTGTTAACCTGCGCGATGCCGGTGATCCGGTTGCGCTGGCCGCGGCCTATGCCGAACAGGGTGCCGACGAACTGGTTTTTCTCGATATTACAGCAACCGTTGATGAGCGAAAAACGCTGATTGACCTGGTGCGCAATGTAGCGCATACCATCAATATTCCGTTTACTGTTGGGGGCGGTATCTCGTCTGTAGCCGACGTATCAGCGCTGCTGAATGCCGGAGCCGATAAAATTTCGATCAACTCATCGGCCGTACGTAACCCCGACCTGGTCGATGAGCTGGCGCTTGAGTTTGGCAGTCAGTGCGTGGTTGTCGCCATCGATACGCGTTACGTAGACAACGAACACATTGTTCACACCCATGGCGGACGAAAACCAACGGAGTTACGTACAATAGCCTGGGCGAAGGAAGTCGAGAACCGGGGAGCGGGGGAAATTCTGCTGACGTCGATGGATACCGATGGCACCAAGGCCGGTTTCGCGATTGACCTAACGGCTGAAATTTCGGGAAGTGCCAACATCCCGGTCATTGCGTCGGGTGGGGCTGGTACCATGGACCACTTTGTCGATGTGTTTACAACGGGCAAAGCGGACGCCGGATTAGCGGCCAGTATCTTTCACTTCAAAGAAATTGAAATTCCTGCCCTGAAAGGCTATCTGCGCGAGCGAGGTATCGAAATGCGCATCACAAACTGATAGAAGTTGAAGCTGAAAGGTATCAGATTCAATCGGATGGTCAGGAAAGGAATACTTATTACACTAGAATTTCGCAGTAAAAGCTGCTCTTTTTGAATAGGAGCAGCTTTTACTGTTCGTTAACCAAAGCTGATTATATCTAAAAAGGCACAACGATTTGCGCCGTACTAACTCTATCAAGCCATAAAAAAGCCCCGAATTCGGGGCTTAGTAAGCGTTTCTAAAACTTGGCGGTTGCTGTTTCCGCAGGCTTCAGTTTCTCCTTGAATACTTTCTTAAACTTATCGAGCTTGGGCGCAATCACGAAGGCGCAATAGCCCTGCTCAGGGTTGTTGGCAAAATAACTCTGGTGATACGCTTCCGCTTCGTAGAAGGTAGTGGCGGGGCTGATCTCCGTAACAATCGGATTCGCGTAGGCACCGGCTTTGTTCAGTTCTGCTTTCGCTGTTTCGGCCAGTTGTTTCTGCTCATCGGTGTGGTAGAAAATCACCGAGCGATACTGCGTACCGACATCGGCTCCCTGGCGGTTTAAGGTCGTTGGGTCATGGCTGCGGAAGAACGCTTCCAGCAGTTCCTGATACGTGATCTTGCTGGGGTCGTAGGTCACTTCAACGCATTCGGCATGGCCGGTTGTCCCCGTGCATACTTCTTTATACGTCGGATTGGGTTTCTGACCGCCTTCGTAGCCAGACACCGCGTCCAGAACGCCATCCAGCGATTCATACAAAGCTTCTGTACACCAGAAACAGCCCGTTCCGAACGTGGCTTTCTCTAATGTAGTCGATTGATTCGTCGTCATAGTTGTTGATTTCTGTTGATTGACCGGTTGCGCCTGAACCGCCAGCCCCAGGGCCGACAAAAAAGCGGTGGCCAACACCGTTACGTGTTTACGAAGCGCAGTTGCAACCATTGAGTTGGTTTGTGGTTGTACGATACATAGACAACGTAACTCTTCGGCGTAAAGTTTGCGCTCCGACTCCGTGAAAGACTTCGACACCAACCGCTTCCGCTACGACGGCTCCGAACCCATTAAAATCAAAAAAGCGCCCACCAAAGTAGATGACCTCTACAAAGACGACGATCAGTACGAACAGCTGCTACGTGAGCAGGCGGCTCAGATCGACAAGTGGCAGAACCGCCTGTACGCCCACAATCGGTTTGGCGTGCTGGTCATCTTTCAGGCGTTGGATGCTGCGGGTAAAGACGGAACCATCCAGAACGTATTTACCGGTACGAACCCGACGGGGGTACGCGTGTATTCGTTCAAACGACCGACCGAACAGGAGCTTGACCACGATTTCTTGTGGCGAAGCTGGCGGGAGTTACCTGAACGGGGCACAATTGGAATTTTCAACCGCTCGTATTACGAAGAAGTGCTGGTAACCAAAGTTCATCCGGAGATTTTAACCGAGAGTCAGCGATTGCCCGACAAAGCCACGGAAGATCTGGACAAGCTCTTTAAGCGTCGGTATAAGGCGATTCGGCAGATGGAAAAGTTCTTGCACCAGAACGGCTTTCCGACCATTAAATTTTACCTGCACGTATCTAAAGGAGAGCAGGCCGATCGGCTTATCGCCCGCATTAAGGACCCAGCCAAAAACTGGAAATTTGACGAAGGAGATGTAAAAGAACGGGCGTTCTGGGACGACTATCAGAAAGCCTACGAAGACGCTATCAATGAAACAGCCACTGACAAGGCTCCCTGGTACGTGATTCCTGCCGACGATAAAAAGAATATGCGCCTGCTGGTTGGTCGAATCCTGATCGAGGAACTGGAAAAGATGCCTATCAAAGAACCAGAACCCGATCAGGAGCGCTTCAACGAATTACAAAAACTCATTCCTGTCATTCAGGCTCAGTAGCGATTGAGCCAACAAGAAACTTCGGAATCTGACGAGAAAAACCAACTCATTATGAAACAGCCGCCGATCTCGTCATTTCGTTACGTAGGAAAACGAAAATTTCTGACCGCTGAAACGCCAACTCTACTTGATCCGCTTTACACCGACGAAGCCGATCACCGGCGACAGCTCGACAGCCTGGCCGCCCGCATGGATCAGGCCCAAAACCGAATGCACGCTCACGAAAAATATGGGTTGCTGGTGGTTTTTCAGGCGATGGATGCCGCGGGTAAGGACAGTAGTATTCGGCACGTATTCCGGGGTGTTAATCCGTCTCGGTTTAAGATGGTGCCGTTTAAAAAGCCCGGTGACGAAGACCTGAAACATGACTTTTTGTGGCGGTTCTGGCAGGAGTTGCCCGAACGTGGAAACATCGGCGTGTTCAACCGCTCGTATTACGAAGAGGTGCTCGCGTTACGTGTCCATCCCGATCGGCTGCGCGACCAGTCGATTCCTGAAAATCTGCTGCCTGCCAACGACAAAACGCTCTGGCAGCAACGCTTCGGCGACATTATTCACTTCGAGGATTACCTGTTCCGAAATGGCTTTCCAATTGTCAAGTTCTACCTGCACGTGTCCAAGGAAGAGCAGGGTAAGCGGCTCATTGCGCGCCTGAACGATCCGGAGAAGCAGTGGAAGTTCAGCGAAAACGATCTGGAAGAGCGGCAGTTCTGGCCTGAATACATGCAGGCGTATGAAGACACCATAAATGCCACCGCAACAAGGCAAAATCCCTGGTACGTGATCCCAAGCGACGACCGGCCTAACCAACAGCTGATCATCGCCCACATCCTGACGGATATTCTGGAAGCATTGCCAACCGAGTTTCCGAAGACCGAGAAAGCGAAAGCTAATTCCCTGATCAAACAGATTGAGAAACAGGACAATAAGTAATTGCTTTTGATTACTTTAGAGCATCAAACTTTAGCCTGAACAGCGCTGCCCATGAATTCATTAAAGCTGGCACTCCTGGTTATATTCATTGGGATGCGTAGTGCAGGCGCTCAGTCGATCTCGTTAACCGAAGATCCGGTGTTCAAAACGGTTCTGGGGCGTCAGATCCGGTATCCGGTTTTAGCGGAACAAACCGGCGTGTACGGACGCGTTTACGCTTGCTTTACCGTCAATGAGCGAGGGCACATAGAAGGGGTGCAGGTGCTGGGTAGTGGCGATCCGAAGTATGGCTTTACCGAAACGGTACGGAAAGGACTTACGGCCTTGCCTCCGCTTCAGCCCCGGTACGCCGGACAGTACGTGTTGCCAATTGATTTTGCCTACATTAATTACAACGAAAGTGCAGAACCGTTGCTCGCTTCTGGGCAGAGTCTACCCCCTCTTTATCAGCAAGGGCGCATATTGCTGAAGCCTATGCGGGTTACAGGCAATAGCCGGACCTACCGACATAACGGCACCTTAACGCCTTCGCCTTTGCATACGCCAGAACGCCGTTATTATTAGTCCCTTCGGGAGGCTTCGACTGATTCAGACAAATGGCCATTTATTGATTCTGTCCAATGGGCAGGACCGTTCAGCCTTTGCTTTAGCGGTTTCATCTAAAATTTAGCCAAGTCGCTATCTTTTGCCTTTAACTTTGCGTTGTCACTACAGGAATAAGCAAACTACTGACTAATAGGTTGGTGGCGCATTTATTAACTCCATGAAATACAACGTACTACTTTGGACAATCTGTCTCTTTTATATTCTGTCACCAGTACCAGACGTTAGAGCGCAGAACGACCAGAACGTAAACAATCGCGCCA
Organism: Spirosoma knui; assembly: GCF_054780635.1. Classification (NCBI taxonomy): domain Bacteria; kingdom Pseudomonadati; phylum Bacteroidota; class Cytophagia; order Cytophagales; family Cytophagaceae; genus Spirosoma; species Spirosoma knui. The sequence continues at coordinate 30,676 of NZ_BAAGVY010000005.1, forward strand.
CGGCGCAGGAGAAATTAACCGTTAGCGGCTACATCAAAGATGCTGCCAACGGCGAGGGCCTGATTGGCGTATCGGTATACGTAAAAGAAACGGCAACGGGAGCCGTCACCAACAGCTATGGTTTTTATGCCGTTACGGTCCCGCCGGGCGCTTATAACCTGGTTATTACGTATGTCGGTTACGAAAAGCAAACAAAAACCGTAACTCTGACCGACCGTAACCTTCGGCTCGATCTGGAATTAAAGGAAGAAGGCAAGCAGCTTCAGGAGGTTGTCGTATCGACCAAGCGCGAAGACGATAACGTCAAAAACATCGAGATGAGCGTCAATAAAATCGATGTGAAAACCTTGCAGCGCATCCCGGCTCTCTTGGGCGAAGTTGACGTAGTACGTAGCATTCAGCTGCTGCCCGGCGTATCGACGGTAGGGGAGGGCGCGACTGGATTTAACGTTCGGGGCGGAAGCATCGACCAAAACCTGGTGCTGCTCGACGAAGCGCCGGTCTATAACTCGTCTCACCTGTTCGGCTTCTTTTCGGTATTCAATCCGGATGCGGTAAAAGATGTCAAGCTCATCAAAGGCGGTATTCCCTCTAATTACGGCGGCCGGATTGCGTCGATCCTGGATGTGCGGTTGAAAGAAGGCAACGCTAAGAAACCGGAACTCAATGGCGGTATAGGTTTAATTTTCAGCCGGTTGTCGTATGAGCGGCCGTTATTTAAGGGAAGAGGCTCGTTTATCGTAGCCGCCCGTCGGTCATACGCCGATATTCTGGCTCAACCTTTTCTGAACAAAGACCTGAGAGGTTCCAAGTTCTATTTTTACGACCTCACGGCCAAGGGTAATTACCGCATCAACGATAAAAACACGGTGTTTCTGTCGGGTTATCTCGGTCGCGATGTGTTTGGGGCTGATTTTGGATTTAACTGGGGCAATACCACACTCTCGGCTCGTTGGAATCACGTATTCAGCGATAAGCTCTTTTTGAATACAACCGCGTATTACAGCAACTACGACTACTCGCTTGACAGCGATTTGAAGCGGAAACCCGAGAACGCCAACGATTATTTCCGGACGAACTCCCGCATAGTCGACTACAGCATCAAACCTGACTTTTCGCTGTTTTTGGGTAAAAGCACCATTACGTTCGGGGGACAAAGTATTCTGCACGATTTTCAGCCGGGTACGGCAACGGCCGCCAGCTCGGGCGATGTGCGAACCTTTGGCTTGTCGAATAAGTACGGCTTAGAGAACGCCCTGTACGTTGGCAATGAACAGCAGGTATCGCCGAAACTGCAACTTCAGTACGGATTGCGGTATTCGCTTTTCAGCTACATCGGTCCCGGCCAGGCCTATACGTTTTCAACGGCTGGCCCCGCCGGATTGAGACGTCCGCTTACCTCTATCCGGTCCTATGAGCAAGGCGACGTTATTGAGACCTACGGCAATTGGGAACCCCGCTTTTCAGCTAAATATGAACTGAGTGGCAACAGCTCGTTAAAACTGAGCTACAACCGACTGGCGCAGTACATTCACCTGGTTTCAAACACAAGTGCATCTACGCCCCTCGACATATGGACGCCGTCGACGAATAACATCAAACCACAGATCGGCGACCAGGTGGCGGCCGGCTTCTTCAAAAACTTCGGCGGCTCGGTTAACGGGTCCGGCAGCGAGTTTGAGGCTTCCGTAGAGGTCTATTATAAATGGCTGCAAAATCAGATCGACTACATCGACGGAGCCCGGCTCATCCTGAACCAGTTTCTGGAAGGCGATCTGCTAAGTGGAAAAGGGCGTGCCTACGGCGCTGAATTTTACGTAAAACGAAATACGGGCGTTGTGAACGGCTGGATCAGTTACACGCTGGCCAAAACGGAACGGCAGGTAGATGGTATCAACAACGGAGACTGGTTTCCAACCCGGTTCGACAAACGCCATACGTTAACGTCGGTCCTGCTGTTCGATCCACCGCAGGCCAAGCGCTGGAATTTCTCGGCTACGTTCACGCTGGCCAGCGGCACGCCCGCTACGTTCCCGACGAATCGATTTGAATACGGCGGGTTCGTGGGTCAGGTGATAAATGGACGTAACAACTATCGAATTCCGGCGTATCACCGACTCGATCTGGCGGCCACGCTACAGGGACGGCGTCGGCCCGGCAAGCGGAAAGACGATAACTGGGTATTTTCGGTCTATAACGTGTACGCTCGCAAGAACCCGTTCTCGGTGTTTTTCCAACCTAACACAGACAGCCCACGCGTCACGGAAGCCATACGGTACTCGATTTTCGCGACGGTAATTCCGTCGATAACCTACAATTTCAAATTCTAAGACGTTCTGGCATCATGTCACTTATGTATAGATTGACTTCTCAACTTTTATGGATGATAACCGTCGTTGCTGCGTTTACGCTTACGAGCTGCGAAACGGTTATCGATGCGAAACTTGACGAGGGACCTGCGCAATTGTCGGTAGATGGTACGCTGACCGACCAATCCGGTCCGCAGACGATTCGGTTGACGCAAACGGCTGCGTATTTCAACAACGGAACTCCGCCGGTTGCAACTGGGGCAACCGTAACGGTTACGGATAATCTGGGTAAGGTGTTTGATTTTACTGACCCCGATAACGACGGTTATTACGTTTGGCAGCCGACCGGTAAAGACACGTTGGGACGTATCGGGCGGACGTATAACCTGAGCATTACGTTCCAGGGGGAAACCTACCAAGCATCATCGCGAATGAATCGGGTGCCCACTGTCGATTCGATTGTGTTCCGGAAAGAAAAGCTGAATCCGTTTTCATCCACGGAAGGCTACCGGGCTGAATTTTTTGCGCGGGACTTCGCGGGCGCACGCGACTACTACCGCATCCGTTATTTCCAGAATGGTGAACTTCAGAATAAGCCCGGTGATATTACGACGGTTGAAGATGCTTCGTTTCCGGGCAGCGCTGATACCGACGGTCTGATATTTATCCGACCCATTCGGCAGTCGGCGAATCCAGACAGTTTATTCAAGCTGAATGACGTCGTAGATATAGAAGTTCAGTCGTTAACGGCCGAAGCGTTTGAGTTCTGGCAGCAGTTTAGGCAGCAGATCACGAATGGAGGCTTGTTTGCTACCCCACCCGCTAATGTGCCAACGAACATCGTCAACGCGAATCCCAGCGGACGCAAAGCCACCGGATTTTTTGTGGCCTCAGCCGTTCGTCGGCGTACGGCAATCGTTCAGAACGAGAACATTCGGCAGTAAAACGATTCGTCGGCTTAAGGGTATACGGACGGTGTTTGCTTTGAGAAAACGCCTTCTATCAGTTGATTTACAAGTATACCTGGTACCACGAGCAGTACGAAACCGGTAGCGAGCAGGACAGTGAATGTAATTTTTAAGACGGCTGCCAATAAGCCTAGTGTAAGTCGAAGTAGTTTCATAACCAGTATTGTATAACGGAATATGAAAACTAAAACAAGAATTAGGCCAATTATACTTAAGTTGTTATCTAACAGCGCCGTATAAGTAGCTGCTCTTCGAAACAGTATACCGTGACAGGACTATACGTCAGCAAATCGCTCCTAAATTGGTTAAGCTAATAACCAACTTAGGAGCGATTCATTTACTACTCTATGTAGTTACGCTTAGCTGAGGATGATTAAAACGCGTATCGTTTAACGATTGTCTCGCCGGGCAGCAGCCATACTCCCCGCGCTGACTGTGAATAAAAGGAGGTCCCGAACGGAACTTCTTCCCGCCGAACACGCCCGTTTTTCAACCGGATGTCAACCGCCATCGTCTTGTTATCCACAGGCGTAAATGTCTGCGGCTGCTGAAGCGCAAACACACGCATAGCACCCCGGTTCTGCGTTACCGCCATGCGGAAGCGCCCCTGAGCGTCGGGCCAGCTGACCAGAGCTTTCGCGTTTCCGGGAATAATGAAGCCGCTCTGATACGTCGACACGGGCGCAAAGCCGCCTTTTCCGTCGCCTTTCAACACCAGGCCATTGAACGCGTCCATCCGCCCGGCAACCAGATCGCTGCCGTAATCATTACCGACCAGCACCGCATCCAGGTTGCCGTCGCCGTCTACATCCTGAGCCAGCATACCAAACACCGGAGCCACCTGCGCCAGCGTAGGCAGCGGACGGATCTCAAACTTACCGTTCCCCTTGTTTTCGATATAGCTGCTCATCAGATACGTCGCCGAAAGCTTCAGGGCTTGACCCCGTTCCTCTTCGGTTAAAATCTGGTTCATTGTGGCCTGACCAAGGGAGGCATACTTCACGTAGCGTTTTTTGATGCCGATCATTTGCCGAACCATATCGTCCCACCCGAAATACGGATACTCTTCGTACTGGCCTTTAGCGTTCTTGAAATAAACCGACGTAAACGCATCGTAGAACCCGTTATTGTCAAAGTCACCGGCGTACATACGCACGGGCCGTTCCGGGGTGGCACGTAACAGATTGTTCTGACCTAGGTTGCCAACCAGGTAATCGACGTCGCCATCATTATCAAAATCGCCGGACGTAAGCGAGTTCCAGAAGCCGGTTTTATCGGCGAGACCGGTGTTTTCGAGCGGCTGCAAGCGACCTTTTTCGTTACGTAATATCGTTACGGGTGCCCACTCGCTGACGAGCATCAGATCGACATAGCCATCTTTATCATAATCGGTCCATAGCGCGTCGCAGGTTAACCCGCTTTTTGCCAGTGTTGGTGCTACCTGGGCCGTTACGTCCGTAAACTTAGGCTGGCCATTCTTACTGTCATTACGTAACAGATAACTAGGTACACCCATCGGGTATTTATTGGGCTCGACACGCCCGCCGACAAACACATCCAGATCACCGTCCCGATCGAAATCAGCCGCTTTTACGCAGGATCCGCTGACCTTGAAATTGGGAAGGGCGTTCGACGCCAGGGTGAAATTTCCCTTACCATCGTTTGTGTACAGCCGATGCGTCAGGGCTTCGGCCAGTTGGTCGGGTGCAAACTCGGTGCTGCCACTGGCGGCATACAAATCCAGATCTCCATCCGAATCAGCGTCGAAAAGCAGCAGACCAGCATCTTCCGACAGTTTTGCCGGTAAGGGCTTCAGCGTGAACCGTCCATTGGGCTGCTGAAGCAGCACTTCAGTGGCATATTTAGAGCTACCACCAACGACCATATCGCTCAGACCATCACCGTTAACATCGCCTACGGCCAGAGCTGGCCCGTATTCAGACAGTTTGTGCAGCAGCGTTTTTTGCTGGTTGAAGTCGATAAAGTCGTTTTCTTCGTGCCTATACGTAAGCCCGATCGAATCCGTTACGTCGCGTATTAACCGCTGAGGCTCTGGGACAACGGTAGGCGCAACCTGCCGAGCATCCGCAGCTTTTAGGGTAATAATCTGGTCAGCCTTTACTCCTGAAATCAGTTGTACCCGTCCATCCGGCCACGTCACTTTCAGATTCTGGATAACGTCAACCGGACCCAGACCTAAGTGAGCGATGGGTTCAACGCTGGACAGGAAGCCCCGGTAAGGCGTGTGTTCATAAAACTCTTTACGGCCGCCCGGCAGATCGTATTCGACCATGGCACCCAATCCCATTGGATTAGCTCCGTTTCCCTGAAAGCGAATGCGCAGGTAGTGCGCTTTCTCTGGCTTTTTATCAGCCAGGGTGTTGCGGTAGACAAACGCTTCGTCGTCGATGTTGTTGATCACGTAATCCAGATCGCCATCCCCGTCGAAGTCGGCATAAGCGGCCCCATTGGAGAAGCTCGGCTCGGTCATACCCCAGGCATCAGTTACGTTCTGGAACGTAGCGTCACCCCGGTTCTTAAAGGCGTAGTTGCTGACCTTCACCTGCGGCATTTTCTCCGTTAGTTCTTTCCGGAGATCGTCGCCCAGTAAGTTGTTTACGGAGCTGTAATAGTTGGTAAAATCACGGTCCGTCACGTCGCGCGGAAAGCCGTTGGTGACCAGCAAGTCCCGGTGCCCGTCGTGGTCGAAGTCAGCCAGCAGGGGTGACCAGCTCCATTCGGTTTCAGCTATGCCGGCCAGCATACTGGTTTCACTGAAAAGCGGCACCTTTGCCTTTGTACTGTCTCCGTACGGACGTGGACCCTGGTTGATCTGCAACGTATTGCGGGCGTACTGATGTTCGTAGCCCATCCGGTCCCATTCCTGATACGAGAAATAGCTGCTTCCACCCATCAAACTCTTTTTCCGAAGATTGTCTTCGGGCAGCATATCCATAGCCACAATATCAGCTAGACCATCGCCGTTGATGTCGGCCACGTCGTTACCCATCGCCGAGTAACTGGTATGTTTAAATGCTTCTTTAGCGTGGTTGGTGAAGGTTCCGTTGCGGTTGTTGATGTACAGCACATCGTTAGTCGCGAAGTCGTTTGTTACGTAGATGTCTTTCCAGCCATCGCGGTTGATGTCGCAGATGTTCATCCCCAGTCCAAAGCCTTCGGCTATGACACCGGCCTCTTTCGTTACGTCGGTAAAAAAGGCATGACCCCGTTTCGCATCAAAGTCATTCCGGTAAAGTCGGTCTACGTTGGGCGAGGTACCGTCGTCAATGCGAACGTTCAGGTTACCGGTCGTTTTGCTATCGAAGATCTGGTCGACCAGCACGAACAGGTCTAAATCGCCATCGTTGTCGTAGTCGAAGAAGGCCGAGTGCGTGCTATAGGTCGTGTCGGCAATGCCATAGTCGGCAGCCATTTCGCGGAACCGGGGCGCTCCATTTTCATCATTGCCCTGATTAACGTACAAGAGATTAGCCCGCTGAGCCGCTTTCTTGTGCAGGGTGTTGGATACGTAGAGATCCAGCTTGCCGTCGGCATTGATGTCTACAACCGACACTCCTGAGCACCAGCGCCCTCCACCATTGACGCCCGCTGATTGCGTTACGTCTTTGAACTGCATATCGCCTTCGTTGAGGTATAACCGGCTCGACACCTGGTTACCGGCGAAAAAGATGTCGGGCTTCTGGTCGCCGTTGAAGTCGCCGACGCCTACACCTCCGCCGTTGTAGATATACTGGTAATTCAGAATATTCAGCGTGTCGCTGTCGGTAATAGTATTGGCAAACGTAATGCCCGTATCCGACGAGTCGAGCCGCTCAAACAAGGGCTTTTCCCGGCAGGACGTAAGCGCTAAAACCAGGCACGTGACCAGCAGCCACGAACCATTCTGTTGGTTAACTTTCATGAGTTAAAACCGAGCCTGTACGGTGGTAATGGTTAACAGATAATCTTCAAATTTACCTATAAAAAGGCCTTATTCACAAGGCGTTCCAATTTTATGAACTGACCCGGCTGCGCAGCCGCCCAAACAAGGGTTGAAACGTAGCACGCTCCACAATCAGAATCACCAGCACAAAGAGGCCGACCAGTACTAAATGAAACGCTCCGGCGAGCCAGAGATTTTGAATAGTAACCAACTGGGCACCATAAATTAATAAACCGGCGCCCACTACGTAGCCTACCGCCGAGCCGATATGGTAGGGAACCGGGTAATAACGCTCACCCAACACGTAGCAAAGCGCCATCATGGTAAAGCTCGATGCCAGAAACGCGAGCGCACAGCCCATGTAGCCATACTGCGGGATCAGCCATATATTCAATCCGATTACCACGATCGCGCCAACGATCGTGATGACGGTACCGTATACGGTTTTGTCGCTGAGTTTAAACCAGAACGAAATGTTGTAATAGACACCCAAAAACAGGTTGGCTAACAGAAGAACGGGTACTACGTCTAAACCACTTCGGTACCGGGCAGACAGGAATAAACCAAATACGTCGAGGTTAAGACTGACGCCCAGCCAGATCAGTACGCAGACAATTACGAACCATTTGGTGACCTCGGCCAGCAGACCGGGCGCATTTTTGTCTTCGGCCTGCGAAAAGAAAAACGGGTCGGCCGCAAATTTAAACGACTGGATCGCCAGCGCCATGAACACCGATAGCTTGTAGCAGTTTCCATAAATACCAAGGGCATCTTCGGCGGTGAGTCCGGTGTAAAAGCCGTCGGGTAGTAATTGCCGCAAAAAAAGTCGGTCGGTTACGTTGGTTACCAAACCTGCCAGACTCGTCAGCATAATGGGGAACGAGTAAACCAGCAAGGTTCGTACCTGCGCCCACTGGAGTGTTGGCCGGAAGCCGATGAACGCTTTCCGTAACAGAATAAAATAGCACGCGTTGCCGATCAGATTGGCCAGAAAAATATAGCCGGGCCCGATGCTGGGATCGTAAATGACGTTGATGATGGGACGTAAGCCAGTCAGATACTCACCGTTGTAAATATCCCGGCAGAAAATCAGGAAGAACACGTTCAGGGCGACGACGAGCGTGATGTTGATCAGTTTGGCCGCAACAAACTGCTTCGCCTTGTTCTCGACGCGCAGCCGCGCAAACGGAATGGCCATAATGGCGTCGATGGCGACCAGCAGCGCTACCCAGCGGATAAACCGCTCCTGGCCTGGGTAGTCCAGCATAAGCGCAATCTCGTGCGAAAACCCGATCAGTAAGGCTGAAAATACCAGGCTAACGGTTAAGACAATGCTTAAGGTTTCGTTGAAGACGTCGGCTTTTTTATCTTTATTCCGGGCCGCAAACCGAAAGAACGCCGTTTCTAGACCCAACGTATAAAAGGTCATTAGCACCGCTACGTAGCTGTATAACTCTACATTCGACGACAGCTGCGCCGGTTGTTTGAATACGTAAGTCTGAAGCGGCACCAGCACGTAGTTGAGCAAACGCCCCAGAATGGTGCTGATTCCATAAAGCGCTGTATCGCCCGCTAATTTCTTAAAGGTACTCATCTGAAAAGGAAATACCCGGCTGCGTGATCGGGCCAACAAAGTTACGACCTTTGGTTATCTTTGCGGCTCAAGTCGAAAACGCCCTTCGCGATTTCGGTTAACCTGATCATCAATCCCTAAAGCAGTGTTTCTCCCTGCTTTGGCCAACAGCATGTCCCTGAAAATCTCATCTGCGCTGATTTCCGTTTTCTACAAAGACGGCCTCGAACCTTTAGTCCGGCTGCTGCACGATCAGCAGGTAAAGCTTTACTCTACCGGCGGCACCCAGACGTTTATTGAACAACTCGGCATTCCGGTTACCGCCGTTGAAGACCTGACGGGTTATCCGTCGATCTTTGGTGGTCGGGTCAAAACGTTGCATCCAGCCGTGATGGGAGGGATTCTGTACCGGCGCGAAATGCCCGAAGACCTAGCCCAGGCCGAGCGGCACCGCATTCCGCCAATTGACCTGGTTGTGGTTGATCTGTACCCGTTTGAAGAAACTGTCGCGTCGGGAGCAGCAGACGAGGACGTAATCGAAAAGATTGACATTGGCGGTATCTCGCTCATCCGGGCTGCGGCTAAAAACCATAAAGACGTCCTGATCGTCTCGTCGCGGAGTCAATACGGTAATGTGGTTGACTTGCTGACGGAGAAAAACGGCGCAACCGATATTGAGGACCGGCGGCAATATGCCCAGGAAGCGTTTGGTGTAACCTCGCAGTACGACACGACTATCCAGACTTACTTTAGCCAGGATACCCACTCGACAGGTGATTCCACTGCCCCGGCTGCGGATCTGACGGATTTCCGGTCATTGCCCGCCAGCCACCTGCGTTACGGCGAAAACCCACACCAGCAGGCTACGTTCTACGGCGATCTGGACGCGATGTTCGACAAGCTGCATGGCAAGGAATTGTCGTATAATAACCTGGTTGATGTGGATGCGTGCGTGGGCCTGATCGATGAGTTTACGGGTCAAACAGACAGTACGTTCGCCATCATCAAACACACCAATGCCTGCGGTATTGCGACGGCTCCTACTCCTAAAGCCGCGTATCTGAACGCCCTAGCCTGCGACCCGGTCTCAGCGTTTGGGGGCGTGGTCATCACCAGTTCTCCAGTCGATCTTGAGACGGCAGAAGAACTGAACAAGCTGTTCATGGAAATCCTGATTGCGCCGGACTACGCACCGGAAGCGCTCGATTTACTGAAATCCAAGAAGAACCGAATCTTGCTCAAGCGGAAGCCCACTACGTTGCCATCGGTCATGTTCAAGACGATCCTGAACGGTGTCTTGGAACAGGACAAAGACAATCAGACGGAAACGGCCGATCAGTTCACGACGGTGACAGAAAAGACACCTACGGATAGTGAAGTACGGGCGCTGGAGTTTGCCCTGAAAGTGTGTAAGCACACCAAGTCGAACACCATTGTGCTGGCTAAAGAAGGTCAGTTGCTGGCCAGTGGCGTCGGCCAAACCTCGCGGGTGGATGCGTTACGTCAGGCCATCGAGAAAGCGCATTCGTTTGGCTTCGACCTGAACGGGTCGGTAATGGCTTCCGATGCCTTTTTTCCATTTCCGGATTGCGTCGAGATTGCGGGTCAGGCGGGTATCACCGCGGTTGTGCAGCCAGGCGGATCGATTCGGGACAAAGATTCGATTGACTACTGCAATCAGCACGGTCTGGCAATGGTAACGACTGGCGTACGGCACTTTAAGCACTGATGAAACTGCTCTACACGATCTGGTGCGCCGTTTGGCTGGTGGTATTGTACCTGTTGCTGTTTCCGATTCAGTTCGTGTGTTTGCAACGCGACGCGTGGAAGCCTTTGGCACACCGAATCAATGGCATCTGGGGTAAGCTGTTTTTTATCGTCGTCGGCATACCCGTTCGTGTAGAGTATCGATTCCGTCCGGACCCCAGGCAGGTGTACGTCTTCTGTGCGAATCATTTTTCGTACATCGACATTGCGGTCATGGGCGTCATCGTCAACAATTACTTTGCGTTTGTTGGCAAGAGCGACGTGAAGCATATTCCGTTGCTGGGGTATATGTTCGCCAAGCTGCACGTGCAGGTCGATCGCTCGCACCCTAACAGCCGGGCTTACTCATTGGCCAAATCAATCCGGACACTGGCTGCGGGACGGAGTATCATGATCTTTCCCGAAGGAGGCATCAAGACGACGGAGCCTCCGCAAATGGTTCCATTTAAAGATGGTGCGTTTATTATGGCCATTGACCAGCAGGTTCCGATTGTGCCGATAACCCTGCTGGATAACCATAAAATTTTACCCGATGAGCACCCCGTACGGGTACGCTGGCATCCGCTGCGGGCGGTTATCCATTCGCCGATCGAGACCACAGGTATGACGCCGGATGACATCGGACGACTGAAAGAAGAAACGTTTCGGATCATTGACCATGAATTGCGTACGCACGCTGCCGTATCCGCGTAGTATCTTTACAAAACCGAGCAACCAATACGAATGAAAGTAGATCACGACACCCTGCATAAAATTGCGCACCTGGCTCGTTTAGAGGTTAAACCGGAAGAAGAAGCCGACCTGCTCAACAGCCTGAACGACGTACTGACCTGGATGGAACAACTGAATGAGGTTGATACAACCGGCGTTGAGCCCTTAACCCACATCTCAGACGAAACAAACGTGCTTCGCGAGGACGTAGTGGCAAATCACCTACCCCGCGAACAGGCGCTGGCCAATGCACCACAGCACGACGATCGGTTCTTCGAAGTACCGAAGGTGCTGGAATAACGGCGAACGTGTTACCAGATCGCCGTTGTCGGCCGATTAGCCAGTAGCGTTCGAATCGGTTCGGCAACCAGCTCCGCGTGAAAGACCAGGCTGAAATGGTCGCCGGGCACTTCTATAAATCGCTCGTCGGGCGGGGCAATAATGTTATCAGGGCGGGCGTGAATTCGTAGATCGGGCTTAACCGTTAAAGCGGGTATTTTGGCAAATAAGGTCTGAATCTGCTGCCAGACATATAGCTTGCTCATGTGCGTTGCGTTACGGGCCAACTGTGTGTACAACTCAGCCGATTCTTCAAAAGGGTACTGCTTGTCGAGCAGCTTCGTCATCCACGCACTTTGCGTAAGGCCCGTTCGCGCCAGAAACTTCAGTACGTTCAAGTTATGAACCGGGAATAAAATCTTCCTCTGGTCGGTCCAGGAGGCCACCTGCACGGCGGTGGCTCCAGTCAGCTGTTTTATGTGAATAGCCGTCCACCCGCCCATTGAGTGCCCAATCACTACGTCATCAGCCGTAATCGCGTACTGGCCGACGAGGTAATGGGCTAGCGATTGCACCGTAACAGGCACTGTTGGCTGCCATCGGGTAAACTCATCCGCCAGATTCAGGCGAACATAATCGGCAGGGGGGAGCAATGGGACTAGTGTATCGAAAATAGTCGGATCTTCGAGATAGCCGTGGATGAGGAAAATGCGCAGTCGGTTGGTTGGCATTGTAGACTGTTCGTTCGCGTGCATTCACCCCATAAAGAGCAAACAATTGATTTTGTTACGCCAGAATGGGTTTAACAAGTTTACCGGCTACGTCGGTGAGCCGGAACGGCCGGCCCTGAAACTGGTAGGTTAGCTTGGTATGGTCAAAGCCCAGGAGGTGTAGAATGGTAGCGTGTAAGTCGTGGACGTGTACTTTGTCTTTAACGCCATAATATCCGATGTCATCGGTTTCGCCGTACGTAAAGCCCCGCTTCACGCCCCCACCGGCCATCCAGACGGTGAATGCATCGAGGTGATGGTCGCGTCCCATAAACGGCAGCACCTGCCCATCCCGGTTCTCCTGCATGGGCGTGCGGCCAAACTCCCCGCCCCAAACTACCAGCGTATCGTCGAGCAGACCGCGTTGCTTGAGGTCGGCCAATAAAGCGGCTATTGCCTGGTCTGACTCTTTACATTTTGTTTTCAGCCCCGTATCAATGGACCCGTCGGCGCTTGTGCCGTGGGTATCCCAGCCCCAATCGAAAAGTTGAATAAATCGCACACCCCGCTCCACCAACCGGCGAGCCAGCAGGCAGTTACGTGCAAAGGAACCTTTGTTTGGGTCAACGCCGTAGCTGTCCAGTATATATTGCGGCTCAGCCTTAATGTCCATGGCATCGGGCACCGACATCTGCATACGGAACGCCAGTTCGTACTGGGCGATACGGGTTAGAATTTCCGGGTCTTTAACGTCTTCGTACTGCTGCTGGTTAATCTGACTAATCGCGTCGATGGTTTGCTTGCGAACATCGCGGCTGATGCCCGCCGGATCGGACGCATACAGGACTGGATCGCCATCAGTACGGCACTGTACACCCTGATATACAGTCGGCAGAAAACCACTGCCCCAGACGGACTTACCCGCATCGGGCTGCTTACCACCCGACGCCAGAACGATGTAAGCCGGCAAGTTGTCGTTTTCAGTACCAAGTCCGTACGTCACCCAGGAACCTAAACTTGGGCGGCCTAGTCGAGCGCTGCCCGTGTGCATGAGCAGTTGCGCGGGGGCATGATTAAACTGATCAGTGTGCATCGCCTTCAGGAACGTAATGTCGTCGGCAACGCCCTGGAGGTGGGGTAAGTAATCGGATATCCAGGCTCCCGACTGCCCATGCTGCGCAAACTTTCCCTGCGGCCCCAGCATTTTAGGAACCCCCCGGATAAAGGCGAATTTCTTTCCTTCGAGTAAGGCCTGTGGGCAGTCCTTCCCGTTGTACTTAGCTAGTTCGGGTTTGTAATCGAACAGTTCCAGCTGACTGGGCGATCCCGCCATGTGGATATAAATGACCCGCTTCGCCTTGGGAACGTACTGCGCAGGCTGCGGAACAGTAGGCTCATCGGATTGCAAAGCTCCGCCAACGGCGTTTGTCTCTGGGTTTTCTTTACTGAAAAGACCGCAGCCGGTTAGCGTCGAACCCAACGCCATTGCGCCCAGGCCCGTAGAACACGTATGTAAAAAGTGTCGCCGGGTGGCTCGTTCGGCCGCAGCCTGTTGAAGTTCATTCAGGAGCTTGTTCATGACGTAAGGCGGGTGAAAACCCGCGAAAAGTTTAGAAATAGCGGGTCTCTCCCGCATTACGTTATTCTTTCGTAATGACCTCGTCTAAGTTCAGCATCGTGTTGGCCGCTACAGTCATTGCCGCTCGCTCGGGCGATACGTTCATACAATCTAACAGCTTCTGGGCTTCGTCGGGGCGCTGACGATACTGGGCTTCGGTTGTTCGGTAGAGTTTGGTCAATATGGCTAACTTTTTAGGCGCCAGCGGCCGCATCATCAATCGTTGGAACCCCGCCTGGATCTGCGCTTCGGGAGAGCGTCCGTGTTGCAACATGTAATCCGCCAGCTTTTGGGCAGCCTCGACGTAAACGGGATCATTCAACGTAACCAGGGCCTGCAAAGGTGTGTTCGTTCGCAGGCGACGTAACTGACAAAACTCCCGACTAGGGCTATCGAAGGTAACCATCGACGGGTAGGGAGCGGTACGTTTCCAATACGTATATAGCGCGCGCCGGTGCAGATCCTCGCCGGTGCTTTGCTTCCAGGTTTCGCCGTCGTAGGGCGACTGCCAGATGCCTTCTGGCTGCACAGGCATGACGCTTGGGCCGAATTGTTTTGGGCTGAGCAGTCCACCAACGGCCAGGGCCTGATCATGTACCGCTTCGGCCGACAGGCGAACGCGCGGACCACGCGCCAGCAGCTTATTAAATGGATCTTTCGCCAGCAACTCGGGAGATGCTTCGGAGCGCTGCCGGTACGTTGCCGACATCACCATCCGTTTCAGGAGTTTTTTCACCTGCCAATGATCCGTTTCCATGAATTCAACGGCCAGATAATCTAGCAGCTCGCGGTGCGTGGGCGGAATACCCTGTGTGCCCATATCTTCAACCGTTTCGACGATGCCAGTGCCGAATAACTGCTCCCAGAATCGATTAACGGCGACCCGGGCCGTCAGTGGGTTTTCCCGGCTGACCATCCATCGGGCCAGACCAAGCCGGTTTTTCGGAAGGTCGGAATTCATCGCCGGGAACGACTTCGGCACGTCGGGGGTAACGCGTTTTCCTTTTACCATCCAGTTGCCGCGCTCAAACACGTGCGTAGGCCGCGCCAGATCACCCGTGCCGTCGAGCATAATGGGTGTTTGCTCGGCATCGGCATTTAACAGGTCGACCAGCAATTGTTCGTTGGGACCTGGTTTGTCGGCAGGCTGACCCGGCATACTCGGCTGAAACGACACCCATTTGATCATCACCCAATCTTTGGGAGACTTCGGGCTGTTCAAGGACAGATATAGATCATGCCGACCCTGCACCGATGGCAGCGGAATCATTTGAATAGTGTCGTTCCATTGGTTACCGGTTTTCGGTACCGGCATGACGGCCAGTACGGGGCCATCGGGTTTATCTTGCCGTAGTGTAACGGTTGCATTTGGGGCTTTCGTACCCCAGGCAATCAGGAGCCGTCGTTTGTTGGTCAACGTCACCTGTTTGATACGTACCGAACCCTTGTCCTGAAAACCAAAGTATTTAGCATCCAAAAGGGATGCGTTCACCAACTGGTCGAAATCGTGCGAATTGATTTTTGGTTCGACTGTTCGGGCCAGTTGCACCCAGCGGCTTACTTCGGTTTGCGCCTGCTTAGGCTGAGTCGTTGAGGTGATGTACTGCCTGAGTTCAACGAGTTTCAGTGAGTCGGCGGGTTTATAGAACCGTAGCGTCGGCGTGTCACTGGTTACGTCTTCGTCGCGGGCATTGTTGAAAAAGGCTGCGAATTTGTAATACTCTTCGTGAACGAAGGGGTCGTAGGGGTGACTATGGCACTGGACGCAGGAGAACGTCGTGCCCTGCCAGACATCCCAGGTAGTGTTAACCCGATCGAGCAGAGCCGCAACGCGAAACTCCTCGTCCTGCGTACCACCTTCATCGTTGTTCATTGTGTTGCGATGGAAGCCCGTAGCCACTAGTTGGTCGTCAGTTGGCAAGCTACCATCGGGTCCGGTCAGCAGATCGCCAGCTAACTGCTCAACGGTGAACTGATCAAACGGTTTATCGTCGTTAAAGGCTTTGATCAACCAGTCCCGGTAGCGCCAGATCTTGCGGCCGGGGTCGCGTTCATAGCCCTTTGTGTCGGCGTAACGGGCCAAGTCGAGCCACATGCTCGTCCAGCGCTCGCCGTAAGCCGGGGCACTTAGCAGCCGATCAACTACGTTCTCGTAGGCGTTTACGCTTTTATCGTTCAGAAAGTCAGCTACCTCTTTCTCCGTTGGCGGTAAGCCGGTCAGATCAAGCGAAACCCGTCGGATGAGCGTAGCCCGGTCTGCTTCCGGCGAAGGCGTTAACGCTTCCTGATTCAGTTTATCGACAATGAAGTAATCGATTTCGTTTTTAACCCAATTCGCTTCGTCGTTGCCAGCCAGCCCCGGAATGGTGATGCCTAACCGGCTCCAGAACGTACCAATCTTGGGCAGTTCCGGCTTCTCAACGGGCTGATACGCCCAGTGATCGCCCCATTCAGCACCCTGGTCAATCCATTTACGAAGCAAGTCTATGTCTTCTGGATTGAGCGCGGGATGGTCAAGCGGCATGCGCTCGTCGGGATCGTCCAGGGTCAGCCGCCGAATCATTTCGCTGCCCTCGGCATCGCCTGGAATGATGGCTGGTTTGCCTGATTTCGCCGGAGCCAGCGCTTCGTGTTTGAACAGCAGCGAAAAGCCGGACGCCTTTTTAACCCCTCCGTGGCAGGCAATGCAGTGTTTGTTTAGCAGGGGTTTAACCTGCGTATTATAGGAAACCCGCTGCTCAAAAATGCCCAGGAACGACGAAAGCGTTAACGCAATCGCGGCTCCAGCAGCACCCCAAACAAGCCATTGTGTTTTCATAAGCCAGTACAAAGACATCCTATACCGAACGTAAAAGTCAGTCAGGTTGATTTTGTACTGTATGAATCTGAGAAGCTTACTAGTTTAACAGAATACGAGCTGCGGCTAGCGCACTCGCTCAGGCGCGGACACTTACTTTACGCGGACATCGACCTGGGCTGTATCGTCTTCCCCGTTGTCGAGGCCATTGTTCGGGGTAGAATCGGGGTCAGGCCGACCGGCTCCTGAAATCTGAACGGCACTTATACCCCGCCCACTCACTACAGCAACGGCTTTTAACCGTAACGTAACGGAACCCCCTGCGTCCAGACTGCTTACCCCGCCCACTATGTTTCCACCCGACAAGGCCAGATCATCACCCGGAACAAAGGTTTGTCCAGCCGGTAAATAAGCCGTTACGCTGAGACCAGTAGCCGGTAAACCACCCATGTTCGTGATCGTTATGGAATACGTGATTACCTCGTTTACGGCGGGAGTTCGGTTACTAACCGCCAGCTGGACGCTCACATCGGCTTTATTCGGGTCAGGCGCGGGCTGGTTGCTGCTCACAGGAGGTAAAGGCACCTGATCAGGATTGGGCGAAACAAACAAGGCTCCGCTTAATTCGAGGGTGCGGAAATCAACTTCGGCGGCATCATCCTGACCATCGCCGGTACCAGAGCCGGGCTGACTATCCACATCAGTGGCCGAAGCCTGACTAATTTCGGCCGCGTTCCGGTATACTCCAGCTACGGTCGGGCGGGCCACAAAACTCAGTGCGGCTATACCGCCAGGCGCTACGTTATCGACAGTTCCGGTCAAAACGCCATTGTTCTGGACCAGGCCGGAGGTGGAAAGCACCGCCAGATTATTCGGTAACCGATTGCGGACAACAACGTTATTTACCGTGCTGCTGCCCTCATTACGTACCAGAAGTGTGATCGTTATCGGTTCATTTACAGAAGGTGAGCGCTCACTTACCGTCATGGCCAAACTAAGATCCGCAGAGGCTGGCGGTTGGTTAGTTATGCGAAACGGGTTCGATGGCACGGCCGGTAAGGCAGGCGACGTAGCGACCACCCGTATCCGGAATTGACCACTCTGGTAGGCAGCGGGTAGGGTTACCCGAACCGGGCTCGTTGGTCCACTTCCCAAAACGGCTTTAAACTGCCCTGATACGTCCAGCAGTTGTACCTGCCACTGGTTATCTCCTGCAAACGCACCTAATGTTGAGAACGGAACGTCTATGGTTGAACCGGGTGCAATCGATTCGGCTACGTTGCCCGTTACAGCAAAATGAGTAGGCGTAATGGGTTGGGCATTTTGGAAAAAAGCGTCGTTCAGGCTGTTGTTCCAGTTGCGGGCGAAGCGCGACAACCCCATGTCGACCGGGATGGAGGCCGGGTTAAGGTAATAGCGGGGGTGGGGTGATGGGCGAGCACTATTCCGAAAGTGAACATCCACGGTATTCGCATTTCGGTTTTGGATAGTATCGTTAAATGGGCCCTGAAATACGTTGAAATTGGCCGTAGCAATAACGGCTTCCTGCTGAGCAACCACTGCCGGAGTGGTAACCTGACCGTTGAATGACGCTCTGGCGATTACCCACGGCATACTGCGGTTGCCAAAATCCTGACGCGTTTTTTGGATCAGCGCCCGGAGCCGCTCGGCGTACTGTGGTATTTCGTTACGTGCTACGTCCCCTTCGGCTTCGCCCTGGTGCCACAGGACGGCCCGTACACCCGCCATCGATGCGTAATACTGAAGAACGTTTTTAAGATTTGTGTATGGCTGTAAATACGGCCAGTTCTCAACGCAATAATAGGCGTTACAGGTTGGCGTACCGTTTGCTGATTTTAACCAGTTATCGATAGTGGAGCCGTCCCAACCTGTTACGTAGTAAGCGACCGGAACATTATAGCGGTTAACAATATAGTCACCCAATTCGCCCCAGCCCCACGAACTTTCCGCCATTGGAAAGATGCGGTGACCAGCTGTTAAGGGTTTAAAAACGGGTACCGGAAACGGATCACCTACCGAAACCAGCGCCTGCGCACCGGGTGGGTATGAGTGGTTAATGGAATCGATGGACATGACGCGGCCCGTAGCCGTTCCTAAATCATTGTCGCCGATACCCAATCCGCGTGAATTCGATTGGCCGGCCGTTATAAACACCTCTCCAATTCCAACGGGGTCTACCACGGCCTGAGCTACCGTTGTGCTGCCA
Organism: Spirosoma knui; assembly: GCF_054780635.1. Taxonomy (NCBI): domain Bacteria; kingdom Pseudomonadati; phylum Bacteroidota; class Cytophagia; order Cytophagales; family Cytophagaceae; genus Spirosoma; species Spirosoma knui. Next base: position 49,578 of record NZ_BAAGVY010000005.1, read on the forward strand.
ACTATCGAGCGCACCGTTAAGGTATACCAGCCACCGGATGCGGTTATAGAGCCAAGAAACAGGTTGTTTGTCGGGTTCGTTTGTATGGTTTGCCAGCCAGTGTCAGTTCCCTGACCAGCAGCTACCGGCGTTAACTGAGCCTCGACCCGATCAACGGCACCGGTCAGGCGCCCCGAGATATAGATCCGACCGTTTCCATCAGCTCCGCGCTGTACAACCAGGCGCGGCATGGGGTAAGATACTTCAAGTTGAGCAAACGCAAAAAACGGCAGGCTGACAAGCAATAGCAGCCCCAAAAAACGAGGAACCATCTAGCGGTGAATAAATTCTACCGCAAAAATAGAGATAACTTTATCGTCAATGTAGACCTAATTCTGAATAAAGTAGTCTATTGACGCGAATCGGCTTGGAGCCAGTGGCTTTGTTCTATCTTCGTCTGGCTTAAGCAGGGCTGAACGGCCAACAAAAAAGGCGGATGTTTCCACCCACCTTCTCATTCAAACTACACTGAGCAATCTAAACCTTTCCCCGGAGATAATCCGCCGTGAAGTTTTCGCCTTGAGGTAACTTCACCATCTCTTCTGGAGTACCGGTAAACGTTACGTAGCCGCCGGTGTCGCCCCCTTCGGGACCCAGGTCAATGATGTGGTCAGCGCTCTTGATCACTTCCATATTATGCTCAATAATCAGGACGGAGTCGCCCTGGTCGACTAAGGCGTTAATCGCCGACAACAGCTTACGAATGTCGTGAAAGTGCAATCCCGTAGTCGGTTCGTCGAAGATGAACAATGTACTGCCTTTGTTTGGATTGCCCTTGCTCAGGAACGAAGCGAGCTTGACGCGCTGAGCTTCCCCGCCCGACAACGTATTAGCCGACTGTCCTAAACCAATGTACCCAAGTCCAACATCCTGCAGGGGGATGAGTTTATCGGCCATTTTAGGGTCGGCTTTGCGGAAAAAGTCAACAGCTTCGTCGACGGTCATGTCCAGAATATCCGAAACGTTTTTATCCTGCAAGGTCACCTCCAACACTTCCTGCTTGAAGCGTTTGCCGCCACAGCCTTCGCATTTCAGGTAGATGTCAGCCATGAACTGCATCTCGATCTTGACCTCTCCTTCACCCTGACACACTTCGCAGCGGCCGCCATCAACGTTGAAGGAGAAATGACTGGGCTTATACGCCCGCGCTTTGGCAACGGGCTGATCGGCCATGACCTGCCTCAGGTAATCATAGGCCTTAATATAGGTTACTGGATTTGAGCGCGACGACTTGCCGATCGGGTTCTGGTCGATCATTTCAACGGCCTGGATGCGGTCGAGCGAACCGGTCAGTTCGGTGTATTTACCGGCTTCTTCGGCGGCATCGCCTTTCTGACGTACCAGCGCCGGATACAGCACTTTCCGAATGAGCGTACTCTTGCCGGAGCCGGAAACACCCGTTACCACCGTTAACGTGTTCAACGGGATACGTACATCGACGTCTTTCAGGTTGTTTTCGCGGGCCCCTTTCAGCTCAAGAAAATTAGTGGCCTTACGTCGGAATGTCGGTACGGGTACCGTTTCGCGACCCGTTAGAAAATCAAGGGTGTGCGAGGGTAAAGACCCTATTGCCAGGGTATTAGGATGGGTTTCCTCCGTAATTTCTTTCCAGGTTCCCTGAAATACTAAATGGCCACCTAACGACCCGGCATCCGGACCAATATCGATCAACTGATCAGCGGCCCGCATAACTTCTTCCTCATGTTCCACGACAATTACGGTATTGCCCATATCACGCAGGGATTCCAGTACGCTCACCAGCCGTTTGGTGTCGCGAGGGTGCAGGCCAATACTGGGTTCATCGAGGATATACATCGACCCAACCAGGGCCGATCCCAGCGACGTAGCAAGCTTGATCCGTTGGTACTCTCCACCCGACAAGGTGTTCGTCAGGCGATTGAGCGTTAAATACCCTAGCCCGACGCGCTCCATATAATCGAGCCGATTCCGGATTTCGATCAGAATACGGTTTGCAACCTGATGCTGATGTTCGGGCAGTTGCAAATCGCGGAAGAAAGCGGCCACCTGCGTGATTGGCATCAACACCAGATCGGTGATCGACTTACCCGCTACTTTTACATAGCCCGCGTCTTTGCGTAAGCGCGAGCCCCGACATTCCGGACAGGTCGTTTTGCCGCGGTAGCGCGAAAGCATCACCCGATACTGCACCTTGAATGTCTGACTTTCTACGTATGCAAAGAAAGCGTTCAGACCATCGAAATATTTATTGCCGGTCCAGAGCAGTTCCTGCTCAGCGGGCGTTAGCTCTTTGTAAGGCCGGTGAATGGGAAAGTTGAAACGAATCCCGTTCCGAAGCAAGGGTTTCAAAAACTCCTCGCTCATCTTTTCACTCCGCCAGGGCATAATGGCCCCCTCAAAGACAGATAAGTTTTTATCGGGAATAACCAGATCTGGATCGATACCCAGCACTTTGCCAAAACCGTCGCACCGGCGGCAGGCTCCGTACGGATTATTGAACGTAAACAGATTGACGCTCGGCTCTTCGAACGCAATTCCGTCCAGTTCAAACTTATCGGAGAACACGCGCGACTCCTTGCCTACTACGTCGACGCGGCAAATGCCATCGCCTTCGCTGAAAGCCGTTTGCACCGAATCCGAAAACCGGTACTGAGTATCTTCGTCGGGGTTGCCATCCGCGTCCAGAATCACCGTACCTCGGTCTACCAGCAACTCCAGGTTGCCCTGGTTCGGTAACGCATTGATGGTATCCAAATCTTGCTCCAGCAACTCTTCAATCTGCTGAACCTCCCCATTTACGACAATACGGGTATACCCTTTCTGAAGCAGTATTTTTAATTCGTAGTCGAGTGTGCGCCCGGAATGAATCAGTAGGGGTGTCATGATCATGACCCGCTGACTATCTTCGTAGGAGAAGATATAGTTAATCACATCCGTAACCGTATCCCGGCGTACTTCCTGACCCGAAATAGGGGAGTAGGTGATACCCGCCCGGGCAAACAGCAACTTCAGATAATCGTAAATTTCGGTGGACGTTCCAACCGTTGAGCGTGGATTTCGGGTCGATACTTTTTGTTCGATGGCGATGGCCGGTGAAACGCCCTTGATGTATTCGACTTCGGGCTTTTCCATTCGGCCTAAAAACTGCCGGGCGTAACTGCTCAGGCTTTCAACGTACATGCGCTGGCCTTCGGCAAACAACGTATCAAAGGCTAAAGATGACTTGCCCGAGCCCGACAGACCCGTCAGCACAACCAACTGATTGCGAGGGATGGCAACGTCTATTCCTTTAAGATTATGTACTTTCGCTCCCTTAATTATTATAAACTGTTTGGGGTCGAGGTGGTCAACGGAACGCGGTTGTTCGGCATTCCGGCGTTCGGTCTCCGCAGGTTGAGTCATTCGTTGAAGTAGGGTAAACTCTATCTTATTTTTAACGGTTTATTTTGAAATATGGTTTCTCCAGGCTGCGATTCTCATTCAGGGTCTGGAGTGGCCAGAATTAATACGGTATCAGCGGCTGCAACAGCCGGTTACGTATTGCCGTATACTGTATTTAGAACGATGGAGTTTGCCCAGGATGATATCATTCGTTTGACTGCTGCGCTGATTACGGGCGGAGTCATTGGCGCGGAGCGGGAGTATCACGGCAAAGCGGCCGGATTCCGAACAATGATCTTAATTTGCGTGGGATCGGCTTTGTTTACGCTGGTGTCGGGTCGGCTTGGCAGCTCCGACGATCGCATTGCTGCCAATATTGTCAATGGAATCGGGTTTCTGGGGGCGGGAATTATTCTGCGCGAAGACAATCGGGTACGGGGCTTAACTACGGCGGCTACCGTTTGGGCGGTATCAGCATTGGGCATGTGTTTAGGAAGTGGTCACTACGATATTGCAAGTATTGGTTTTGCGTTTATTCTCGGTCCGTTATTAATCTTGGCCAAATTTACCCGAGGAATTCAGAAACTGAATCAAACCCGCGATTACAGAATTGTAACGGCATTCCGGAATAAGACGCTTGATCAGTACGAGAAGTTTTTTGAAGAATGCGGCTTGTCGCCCACGCGTAATCAACAGCAACGCATCGGCGACCAGATCATTGGCCAATGGCGGGTAGAAGGCTCGGAGAGGAACCACGAAAAGTGCATTAAACGTTTACTCAACGACCCCGAAGTAAAAGAATTTACGTTCTGATTTCGTTATTAGTGTTGATTTTCTATTCTGTCTAAACAAACATGAATTATATTCAGAAGTTGCTGTTTATCACAGCCTTATTAAGTAGCAGTGTTGCATTTGGTCAGCTTACCGCCGACCCCGAAGATCGCCAGGAGCAGGGTAAAGACCCACTGCGGACGCAAACGCCCGAAGGTCGCCCATTACCATTTGGCCAGCGGCTTCGGTTTGGGGGTGGTATCAACGGATTCCGGTTTGGAAACCCATTCAGCCTGGGCGTATCGCCGGTTATAGCGTATCAGGCTACCGAGCGGATGCTGATCGGCGTCGGCGGAAGCTATACGTACACCCGTTACAAATTGCCCTATTACGTTCCAACAACCTATAATCAGTACGGCGGACGCGGATTTGTGATGTACGAAGCGTTACCAGCCATTGTTCCGAATCTGTACCTGCACGGCGAAATCGAAAATACGACGATTCAGGTTAAAGAAGATCAGTCGGGGCAGAAAGCAAGTGTTGGTCTAACCGCTCCTTTGCTCGGTCTGACGTACTCGCAGCCCATTTCCCGGCGGTTCGGCGTTAACCTGACCGCCCTGTACAACCTGAATGACAACAACATTGCGCGTTCTATTTACGGCAGTCCGTTCATCATCCGGTTGTCCTTTTTCTAGTACCAGTTCTTCTATTTATGAGCGGCTGAGGCAGCAGATGACCATCTGCTGCCTCAGCCGCTCTTCCTTTCGGGGCTTTTCCCTAACTTTGGCCTGACTTATTACCCGTCCGTATGCTGTTCAGTTCGGCCATTTTTTTGTTTTTGTACCTGCCGTTTTTCCTGATTGCTTACTACCTGCTCCCGCATCGCTGGCGTAATGCGTTTCTGTTCGGCGCTAGCTTGGTCTTCTATGCCTGGGGTGAAGGTCCGGTCGTGTTGGTTTTGCTGCTATCTGCCCTAATCAATTTTATAGCTGGTCGACTGGTCGAAAATGGTCAACGCCGGGCTGGTCTGTTGCTGTCGCTGGTTGGTAGTTTATCGCTGCTGTTTTACTACAAATACACCAATTTTCTGGTCGACTCGGTACGTGGTTTTGCCGAAGCGCTGACTCTGCCGGTAGCCGACAACCTGGCGCTGGCTCAAATTGCCCTGCCCATCGGGATTAGCTTTTATACGTTTCAGGGCATTTCGTATACGCTGGATATTTACTGGGGACGTATCAAAGCCAATCGTAGCTTTCTAGACTACGGAACCTACGTAGCGATGTTTCCGCACCAGATCGCTGGCCCGATCGTTCGCTATGCAGACATCGCGCCTGAGTTGGCCGACCGCACCGTTACGGTTGAAAAATTTGGGGTAGGAGCGGAGCGGTTTATTCTCGGACTGGCCAAAAAAGTCTTGCTGGCCAACACGTTCGCCAGCCTGGCCGATACCATCTTCAACGCTTCACCGGACACGTATTCTACTGCAACCGCCTGGCTGGGTATTATTGCGTATAGCCTTCAGATCTATTTCGACTTCTCGGGCTATTCCGATATGGCCATCGGCTTAGGTAAGATGGTCGGCTTCGACTTTAAAGAGAACTTTAACTACCCCTACATTTCCCGTTCGATCCAGGACTTCTGGCGACGCTGGCACATCTCGCTGTCGAGCTGGTTCCGCGACTATCTGTACATTCCGCTCGGTGGCAACCGCGGTAACAAAGCCCGAACGTACCGTAACTTGTTGATTGTGTTCTTCGTGACTGGGTTGTGGCACGGTGCCAGCTGGAATTTTATCATCTGGGGGCTGTACCACGGCCTGTTTTTGCTCATCGAGCGGGCCGGGTTAGGGAAGCGGCTCGACCGCGTCTGGTCGCCCATTGCGCATATCTACACCTTGCTTGTTGTCCTGATTGGCTGGGTGTTCTTCCGGGCCGAAGATCTGACGTCAGCACTGGCGTATCTGCAAAAAATGGCGGGTCTGGTACCAGCAGCCGATCAGGTAGCGTATCCGCTGTCATATTTCATGTCCGCCGAGATTATTGTCTCGCTGGTGGTTGGGTGTATCATCGCGACTCCGGTTTATCACCAGTTTCAAACGTTCTGGCACCGGCTGCTGGCACGGGTCGTTACGTCGCCGACTCGGTTTACGCTGGACGCAGCTTATGTGCTGGGGCTGGTCGGCCTGTTCGTCATGGCGGTGGCGTATCTAGCCGCCGACACCTACAATCCATTTATCTATTTTAGATTTTAATCTGCTATCAAAGCCGCTTCGTTCGGCGATCTGTTATGCTCCGGTCAAAGCTCATTGCTTACGTTTTCGCGCTCCTACTGCTGCTTCCAATGCTCGATCAGGTGTTGGGGCTATCGACCCGGTTCGGCAGTACCGAAAATCGGCAACTGAACGGTGTTCCTCCGTTAAATTTTCCGCACGTACGCAGCTTCGTCAAGCAGTTTGATCAGTACTACAAAGAGAATTTTGGCTGGCGTAACGCCTTGTTCTATGCCTACAGCCGCTGGAAACTCTACGTACTGGGCGAGTCGCCCCTGCCCGAAAAAGTTGTTGTTGGTAAGAATGGCTGGTTTTACCTGGGCAACAGCTACAACAACGTCATGGATCAGCACCGGGGCCTGCAACCGCTTTCAGCTGATTCCGCCCGCGTAATTGCGAACCATCTGCAATTGCGCCAACAGGAACTGGCTCGGCAGGGTATTCGTCTTTACGTGTTTATCGCGCCCGATTCGCATACCATCTATCCTGAGCATCTGCCCGATCAGTTGCAGGTCAGTGCCGAACCGACGCGGCTGGACGTATTAAAGAAGGCCATTGTACAGCAGGGGCTTCCGCTGATCGATGTGCGCGATACGTTGTGGGCGGCCAAGCGTAATCATGTTGTGTACAACCAGACTGATACGCACTGGAATGATTACGGAACCTTAATCGGTTGTGCCAGCCTGATCAATTACATCCTGCGCGATGAGCCGTCTGTTCCGGCGATGCGTTTAAGTGATTTTCAGATTCAGAAGCAGCGCGGCATCGGGGGCGATCTGGTACGTATGCTGACTGTTCAGGACGATATGAAAGACCCGGTTTATTATTTTATAAAACCGGTTGCGGCTCGTACGGCCCGCCAAACTGAAACGGTGCCGAATCCAGCGTTCGGCTTTCCATCCACTCGTTACGTCGGTTCGGGCACGAAAAAACTGTTGTTTATTGGCGATTCGTTCAGCCACAGCATGATGCAGCTTCTGCCGGGCTATTTTCGGGAGTCGTTCTTCGTGCGGGACAATAAGCTGGCAACAACCCTGGTGCAGACCGAGAAGCCGGATCTGGTTGTTATCGAAGTCGTTGAACGAAACATTAGCTACCTGGCGACTTTCTAAACGTTAGCCTAATCAGCCTCTGCCCGAGTAAGCGCCTTTTGGATTGTTCGACCAAGAATAAGATCTGCTCCTTTTTCAGCAATCATAATCACCGGCGCATTCGTATTGCCCGATACAATGGTGGGCATGACGGAGGCATCGATGACACGTAGTGATTCGATACCGCGGACGCGAAGCTCAGCATCGACGACAGCCGCTTCATCAGCCCCCATTTTACACGTACCCACCGGATGGTACACGGTTTCCAGAACAGCCGTAATGTGCTCCCAAATGGCATCGTCCGAATCATACTTAGTCGGCATATTTATTCCCTGCGTGTATGGACCGAACGCATCCGCCTGCATTACGTCAATCGCTTTTCGAATGCCGCTGATCAGTACGGCTCGATCGGCTTCGTCGGATAAGTAGTTCGGTTGAATCACTGGCGCATCGAGCGGGTTGTTAGACCGCAGTCCGATAGAACCGACACTTTTAGGTTTGAGTAAGGTCGGTAAGATCGTGTAGCCGTCGGTGTGCGGATAGGTGGAGAGGTCGTAAAAATCAGCTTGGCCATCGTTGCCAAAATGCACCGGCGCAAAGTGAAACTGCATGTTTACCCGGTCGGGCGGTAGCTGCGCGTCCGGTACATCAGTCCGAAGAAAGGCAACGGCTTCGAGCGGGCTGATCGTCATAGGACCTTTTTTATTGACAAAGTATTGAGCCAGGCCTTTGAGCTGATTGAGCGGTTTGAGGTGAAAATTAGCCGAAACGGCCCGCTGTGAACTTAAACTGCTTATACCCGTAAATACATGATCCTGTAGATTCTGGCCGACGCCTGGCAGGTCTTTTTTGACGGCAATGCCCGCTGAACGTAGCGTATCGGCGGGGCCAATGCCCGATACCATCAGCAACTGCGGTGAGTGAAATGCCCCGGCGGAAAGAATAACTTCCTTGCGAGCCATCGCCTGCTGCGTTTGATTCTTACCCGTTATAAACTCAACCCCAACGGCCTTATCGTGTTGAAGGAGAATTTGCCGAGTATGCGCATACGTAACAACAGTCAGATTTGGCCGGTGAAGCGCTGGTTTCAGAAAGGCCGTGGCTGCACTATGCCGCCGACCGTTCTTAATCGTGAACTGAAACAAACCGGTCCCTATCTGCCGGGCACCGTTATAATCGTGATTTTCAGCAATACCAGTCTGTTTGCACGACTCAATAAACGCTCTGGCTAAGGGAGTTTGAAAACGAGTGGCATACGTAACGTTCAGGAGTCCATCCCGACCGTGGTACTGCGGGTCGAGCTGGTCATACTGCTCGTTATGCTCCGAGCGGATGAAATACGGCAATACGTCCTCATAACTCCAGCCCGTATTGCCAAGTGCCGCCCAGTCGTCATAATCAGCCCGGTTGCCACGCACATAGGCCATAGCGTTAGTGGATGAGCAGCCGCCCAGCGTTTTACCCCGTGGCTGGTACATCCGCCGACCGTTCAGGGCTTGCTGGGGCTCTGTCCAGAAAGCCCAGTCAACGGCCGAGCCATGCAGCTTGGTATAAGCCGCTGGAATGTGAATTTCGAGTTTCTTGTCTGGCCCACCGGCTTCCAGCAACAAAACAGACGTCGATGGATCTTCCGAAAGGCGATTCGCCAGCACACACCCGGCGGAGCCAGCGCCTACAATGATATAATCGAAGGTCATTTTGTAGATTGGATATAGGTGATCAGACGGAACAATATACCTAAGAAAAAGTCATTTAGTACATCATTCCTTACCGAGTAGTAGGTACGCAGCGTGTTTGCAAACAAAAGCGCCAGCTATCCTTTTTATTCATAGTTGCCCGGCACATTTTTTGACAAGGCATAGTAACTCAACAGCAACAACGTTATGAATGACATACGTATACTGGCAACAGGATTACGCTTTCCGGAGGGCCCGGCTTTCGATGCCGATGGAAACCTCTGGTGCGTAGAGCAGGAAGGAGAAGCTTTGTTTTGTCGACGTACCGATGGCACCACAAAGCGCGTGTATACCGGAGGGCGGCCAAACGGCTCGGTAGTTCACGGGAATCACATCTGGTTTTGCGACTCCGGACATAACGCGATTCGTCGGCTGGACGTAACAACGGAAAAAATCGAAACAATGGTGAGTACAGTCAACGGCCAGCCACTCAATATGCCCAACGATCTGATTTTCGACGAGCACGACAATCTGATTTTTAGCTGCCCGGGCTCGCCCGAAGGTAATCAGCAGGGGTACGTAGCGGTTTATTCACCATTTGGCCTGATTGAAGTTATTGCCGATGGGTTGTTTTACCCAAATGGTTTATTGTTGTATAAGGAGAATTTACTAATCAGCGAAACGCATCGGCAGCGAATCTGGTGCGGCTACTGGGACCCCATCAGTTTAAGCTGGGAAAACATTCGGGTGTGGACCAGCGTAATTGACGCGCCCGCCGATGCTCCCATCCCTGGTCCGGATGGTATGGCGGTTGGCCCTGATGGAAATCTCTACGTAGCGGTTTTTGGCGCGGGCGTGATCAACGTGTTTTCTGACGAAGGCACTTTGCTCAGAGACATACCTTTACCGGGGAACAACCCATCGAACTGCGTATTCGATCCTTCCGGCGAGTTGGGACTCATTGTGACCGAAACAGAAAACGGGCACTTATTAAGCGTTCGCTTATAAGTGCCCGTTAAAAGAGGCAGACGTAACGGCGCGGGTTATTTCAATTCAGCCAGCACCGTTACGCCCCCTTTGGTCCGATCGCCAATATTTACTTTGATGTCAGCATCCAGCGGGAGAAACAAGTCGACCCGCGAACCGAATTTGATAAATCCCAACTCGGATCCCTGCTCAACGGGCTGCCCTTCTTTCACGTACCAAACGATCCGGCGCGCTACAGCCCCGGCAATCTGACGTAGCAAGACTTCAATTCCGTTCGCCGATTGAATAACGACCGTTGTCCGCTCGTTTTCGGTGCTTGACTTTGGATGCCAGGCGACCAGGTATTTGCCCGGATAATATTTAAAGTAGCGCACAATACCCGATACCGGATTTCGGTTTACGTGCACGTTCAGCGGTGACATGAAAATTGATATTTGCCGACGACGCGCTTTGAAGTACTCACCTTCTTCTGCTTCTTCAATCACGACGATCGTACCATCAGCCGGGGCAATCACCTGAGATTCTCCCATGGTCAACTGGCGGCTGGGTACCCGAAAAAACTGCACAATCAGCCCGAAAAAAATCAGACTGGCGATCAGCAATATGACAAGGGCCGTTGGATTATCGGAAAACAAAAAATAATAAGCCAGCAGATCCAGGGCTACTAAAATCAGCCCTGTAGTAAGCATTATGGTGTATCCTTCGCGGTGTAAGCGCATGTAATAAGTAACGATTTATGTGGTATGATTTACGAAACGAGCCCTCAAATGGGATGCCTTACGCAAGTTGGCGACAAAACTGATAAAGCGTCGCCCGTCCTGAGCCGTTTCGCAAATTAAATCAATTAATAGCCACCCCGGAACTTATACGTACTGGCAACTTTGTCGATTGCCACAATATAAGCTGCCAGACGCATCGGTACCTGATACTTCTGTGACGTCTCGAATACGCGATCGAAAGCATCTTTCATAACGCGGTCGGCACGGCGGTTAATCCGGTCAAGTGTCCATTTATAGCCGATTCGGTTCTGCACCCATTCGAAGTATGATACGGTAACCCCGCCTGCATTCGCCAGAATATCAGGCACAACCAGAATGCCTTTGCTGTTGATGATCTCGTCCGCACTGGCCGAAGTTGGGCCGTTTGCACCTTCCACAATCATTTTAGCCTGGATCGACCCCGCGTTATCATCCGTAATTACGTCTTCTTTAGCCGCTGGCACCAATACGTCGACCGGCAAGGACAGCAATTCTTCGTTGGATATTTTTTCCGCGCCACTGAATCCTTCTAAAGTGCCTTTATTGGCATTCCGGTAATTAACCGCGGCTGTGATGTCAATGCCGATCGCATTGTAGTACCCGCCCGAAATATCGCTGACGGCAACAACCGTAACACCACGCTCATGCAGCAACTCGGCCGCAAATGAGCCTACGTTACCAAAGCCCTGGACGGCGGCTGTGGCCCGGTACGGATTCATCCGTAGCTTGTCCATCGCGGCCAAAGCCGCAACCGTAACCCCACGACCAGTAGCTTCCGTACGGCCCAGCGAACCGCCTAATACGAGCGGTTTACCGGTAACCACGTTGTTGACGGTCATGCCCTTTGCTTTTGAGTATTCGTCAACGATCCAGGCCATTTCACGGGGTCCCGTTCCCATATCCGGTGCCGGAATATCCCGATCGGGCCCAATTACGTCGAGCATGGCTACGGTATACTGGCGAATCAGCCGCTCAATTTCTCCCGCCGACATCTCCCGCGGGTTACAGGCTATACCGCCCTTAGCCCCACCGTAGGGGATATCCACAACGGCACATTTCCAGGTCATCCAGGCCGCTAGAGCTCGTACCTCATCGAGGTTAACCGCCGGATCGAGTCGAATTCCGCCTTTAGCGGGCCCAAGAATATTGGAGTGAATAACGCGATATCCTTCAAAAACCTTAATGGTTCCGTTATCCATCGTAACGGGCAATCCAACAATCACCTGTCGGGCGGGTACTTTCAGGATGTCATACATTTCATCAGAAATACCTAACAAACGGGCAGCCGCATCGAAACGCGACATCATCGATTCGAGCGGATTTTCTTTATCTTTTATGGGAGCTGGTTCAATATACGCCATGGCTATAATTAACGCTTAGCTATAAAACAATTTTGCGAATGAAGTGTCCCGCAAACTTAATAAATGAGAAATAACATTACCAAAAGTATATTTTTTCTACGATTAGTATAAATTAATTAGACAAGAGAAAGTCTTACTAAGGCGGTATTAAACCAAATACTACGTTCTATTAAGCAATTATACCAGAATAATAATTTGTGTAAGTATCGGAGTGCAATTCGCTAGATTTTCTATAAAATGAGAATTAGCACCAGTTATAGTGTCTTCAGCCATTGAAAAGCCGCTTACAAACCATTAATTTTGTGGTTAATATCATACACCCATCAAATTGATCACTTGCTATGGTCCAGGAAGAGAAAAAGAGATATTCAGAAGAAGACTTGAAAGAGTTCCAAGAACTGATCAGTCAGAAGCTCGAAGCGACCCGCAGCGAGTTGAACTACATAAAGGAAACCCTTAGTAAACGTAACGACAGCGGTACTGACAATACATCTGGTAACTCGAAGCTTCTGGAAGACGGCGCTGACACCAGCGAACGCGAAAATTTAAGTCAGTTGGCTGCCCGGCTGCAAAAGTTTATCCAGCAGTTAGACGCTGCTATGGTCCGAATCAAAAACGGTACGTATGGCATTTGTAAGGACACAGGTAAGCTGATCCCTAAAGAGCGTCTTCGCGCTGTGCCGCATACTCAGCAAACTATCGAAGCTAAACTTCGGCAGTCTAAATAGCCGCAATACGAGTTTATTAAAGCCCGCAGGACCAATGATCAGTCATTGGTCTTGCGGGCTTTTTGTTTGCGCTCGAGCGAGCGTTTTTTCTACAATCTTGTTCCGGATTTTCAACCCGTACAGCAGTCGTTACCAAAACCCGTGTCTGGAGCCAGTTGCTTCGGACTCTCTTAAACGTAGGAGTAATGCGTTAAACTGAAGCTTTTTAGCCATCAGAAGCGATAGGCTATGTTTTTAAAACAAATTGGGCGGTTTTTTGTAAATACAGCATAGTAAATTTAAACAAATACGATCATGCTGGAACGCTTGGAAGAAATTCGGGAGAATATATTCCGCTATCTGGAAGCCCGCATCGAGCTGTTTACGCTGGAAACCCGCGGGAAAGTAGAAGAAGGTGTCGTTGTTGGGATTCACGGGGTCGTACTCGCGCTGCTGGCAACCATGACCACTATATTCATATTCAGTCTGCTAGCTGCTTATTTGAACGAGGTAACCGACAGCCGGTATCTGGGATTCTTAATTGTGGCTGGCTTTTTTCTGGTCATGACGCTGATCTGGGTTGCGGGAAAAGATTTCTTTAAATCGAAAATTCGGGTGGCGGCTTATAATGCCATCAAGAAAAGTCAGGAAAAGAAAAAGGATGAAAAGTCAGAGGCTGTGCAAGAGTTGATGGCGCAGACCCGAACATCGCTGAACGAAAGCGGACGTTACGTGGAACAGGCTCAAACCACGCCTAAAACGTATTGATTATTAATCCGCTACATATATCAGATTTCTCACCTAGCCAATACATAGTTTATGGAAGACCCTAAAGTACCATTCGCTGACACAACTGCTCGTCGGGCACAACTGATGGCCGCTACTGAGCGCTTCAAAAGTTCAATCTCAGACGGTGTTGACTCCATGAAGGGCGATGCAACGGAGTTAGGTAAAACCGCTGCATTTGTTGCGGGTGCCGCTTTAGCCGTATATTTGGTTGTTAATGCGATTCTGCCCAAATCCGATGAGTATCGTTACGCCGAGAAATATGGCGAGCGCGACGAAGACGATTATGAGGATGATGACGACGAAGAGGACGATGACGAATCGTACGCTCAGGCTCAGCCGTCAACTCATAAGGCCGTAAAACAGCAAGCCAAGAAAACGCAGAAATCAGCAGCCGCCAGCGGTCTGATCGGTGGTTTGGTCACGTCAGTGCTAACCAACATTGCCCGCGAGCAGCTAGCTGGTTTTTTAGCCCGCATCCGTCATAATAATGCCATCAACCCAGCCGCCGATCCAACAAAGTACCACGAAAAGGCTCCAACCCAGCCTGTTAGTTACACTTCGGAATCATAGATCATCCGGCAAAAAAGCGCTTGGCATCTTGCTCGATCCCGATAAGGTCGAGCAAGATGTGCTTATAAGCCTGTTAAACCAAACAGCAACCTATCCGATTGACTTTTTTCTGGTGGGCGGCAGCTTAGTGACCGACTATAGCCACAAAGAGGTAATTAGGACCATTCGTCAGCATTCGTCAACGCCCATTATCCTGTTTCCGGGAAATCCCCTGCACATTGAGTCGTCTGCCGACGCTATCTTTCTGCTGTCGCTGATTTCGGGGCGTAACCCAGAATTTTTGATAGGCCAACATGTAATTGCCGCTCCGCTTCTTAAGAAAAGCGGGTTAGAAATCCTGCCAACAGGCTATATGGTCGTCGACAGTGGTACGCAAACGACCGTTTCGTACGTTAGTGGTACAATGCCGCTTCCTCACGACAAACCCAGCGTAGCCGCCTGTACCGCGATGGCGGGCGAAATGCTTGGCTTACAACTCATGTACCTCGATGCCGGTAGCGGAGCCCGGTGGGCCGTTGCGCCGGAGATGATTGCCGCTGTTCGGGCAGCAGTCGATACGCCTATCATCGTGGGCGGAGGTATCAATTCGGGCGAGAAGGCGTATCAGGCCTTGCAGGCCGGGGCTGATCTGATCATTGTTGGAAACGGCATTGAACAGAATCCGGATTTACTGCCGGAATTGTCAACCGTAGTGCGTGAATTTAATCAATCGGCCGTACAAGCCTGACCATGAAACACATTGCAATTACGCTGCTGTGGTTTACCACCGCGCTCTACTTAATTTCGACGACCGATACCGCTGCCCAGTCAGATTCAAAGTCTGAGATGGTATACACCACGGTTGAGCAACAACCGGAGTTTCCGGGCGGAAAAGCGGCCCTAAGTCGGTATCTGGCTCAAAACATAAAATTTCCGAACTCCCTGATCCGCAAGAATTACAGCACAGGCCAGGTAGCTGCGAAGTTCATTGTCGACCGGTTCGGGAATGTACGCGACGTGCGGATCACCACAAAGCCCCTTGAAAAAGAGACGCGCAAGGGCATGCAGGAATACATGACGGGAATTATTGCCGCTATCGAAAAGATGCCGCGCTGGCGGCCCGGCGAGGTGGATGGCCGTCCGGTAGCGGTATTCTATACGTTACCGATTGAAGTAAATTTACAATAAAAAAGCCCGGAGCACTCCGGGCTTTTTTTATACGTTCATCAGTGATTCCCGACGGCGCATCTTACCGGCCGGAATGCCGAACATCATCTTAAACCGGCGGCAGAAGTAAGCCGTGTCTTTGTAGCCAACCTCGGCCCCAATGGCCCGAATGCTTTTCTTGCTGGTACGTAGTAAGCCTACTGCTGCTTCCATGCGCTGGTATTCGATATAATCCTGAGGATTAATACCGGTCAGCATCTTAAAATACTGCCCAACGTAGTCTTCCGATACGTTCGCTACGTTCGCCAGCACTTTGTTCGATAGGTCGCCACCCAGATTTTCTTTGATATAGGCAAAGATGTCGATCAGGCGTGGATCTTTGAAATACGTACTGTTCGTAACCAGCTGCTCAACAAACAAACGATTCTTGA
The DNA here is from genome assembly GCF_054780635.1 of Spirosoma knui. NCBI lineage: Bacteria > Pseudomonadati > Bacteroidota > Cytophagia > Cytophagales > Cytophagaceae > Spirosoma > Spirosoma knui. The sequence goes on from NZ_BAAGVY010000005.1 coordinate 65,533, forward strand.
GGATATAGCGAACCACCTCAATCACGATTTCATCGGTCTTGATCTTGATGATCCGTCCCTTACCCGCCAGATCCGTCATGTCCTCGGCCAGAATCTGATCGATCGTATTCGCCAGGTGGTCTTCGCGTTTAATGATAAATGGAGGCACGTCGAGCGAATTAAAGAAATTAACCGAGTCAAACACTTTCGCTTCGAATGACACGTAGCCGAACGAGTTGGGCAAGTGACCGATCAGCCGGGGGTCGTGGTTACCTTCCCAATATGATTCGCGGTGCGTCATAAACTCTTCGTTCGACACAACCTTGGCGTTCGATGGATCGCCATACGTAACGGTAACATGTTTTCCGCCGGGGATAAATAACATGTCGCCAACATCCACTCTCACTTTCTCATCACCGATTGATACTTCCCCATTGTATAAGATGAGTAATGTATTCTCAACATCGTAGAAATTCTTGATAGTGATAGGCTGTAGAATACGAATATTACGGGCTTTAATGAACTTAACGCCCAGCGATTCGATAATTTTATTATAGTCTTCCATAGCTGAAGGGTGCGTTCTAACCGGATTTGCACTCAAATTTGCACAAATCTAATAATTTGTACAAAACTAATACAAGTAGAAAAGTTTCCGAATAATAAATAAAAAGCCCGTTCTCTTATAAGGAACGGGCTCAGAGTGCAAAATAATTCTATTCTCTTTAGAAAAAGCTTAGCGAATTAGCTCGCGAGCGATCACTAATTTTTGGATTTCCGACGTACCTTCATAGATCTGCGTGATTTTCGCATCGCGCATCAACCGCTCTACGTGGAACTCTTTTACGTATCCATAGCCGCCATGAATCTGCACGGCTTCGGTGGTTGCCCACATGGCTACCTCGGAGGCATATAGCTTCGCCATGGCCGCAGCCTGCACGTAATCTTTGTGTTCGTCCTTCAGCCGGGCGGCTTTGTAAACTAACAGCCGAGCCGCTTCAATCTTGGTTGCCATCTCGGCTAGTTTAAACTGAATGGCCTGGTGGTCAAAGATTTGCTTGCCGAATGACTTGCGCTCCAGGCTGTATTTTAGGGCCAGTTCATAAGCACCAGCAGCAATACCCAGCGCCTGGGCGGCAATACCGATACGTCCGCCGTTGAGGGTAGTCATCGCAAACTTGAACCCAAACCCATCTTCGCCGATCCGATTCTCTTTGGGCACTTGCACATCGGTGAACAGCAACGAATGGGTGTCCGAAGCCCGAATGCCCATCTTGTCTTCTTTCTTGCCAACCACAAATCCGGGCACACCTTTTTCAACGATCAGGCAGTTGATACCACGGTGCTTTTTTTCGCGGTCAGTTTGCGCAATCACTAAGCAGATGCTCGACGAATTTCCGTTAGTAATCCAGTTTTTTGTGCCGTTCAGCAGGTAATAATCGCCCTTGTCCTCAGCGGTAGTGGCCTGGGACGTAGCATCGGAGCCTGCTTCGGGTTCTGACAAACAAAACGCGCCGATTACTTCACCCGTGGCGAGCCTGGTTAGGTATTTCTGCTTTTGCTCTTCGGTGCCGTACTGCTGCAGTCCGTAACAGACGAGCGAATTATTGACCGACATGATTACCGAAGCAGACGCATCGACTTTGGAAATTTCTTCCATAGCCAGTACGTAGGAAACGGTATCCATGCCGCCACCGCCGTATTCGGGCGAAACCATCATGCCCATGAAGCCCAGCTCGCCCATCCGCTTTACTTGTTCGGCTGGAAACCGGGCTTCGTTGTCGCGTTCGATAACGCCCGGCAGCAGTTCGTTCTGCGCAAAATCGCGGGCCGCTTCCTGCACGGCGAGGTGCTCCTCCGATAAATTAAAATTCAATCCCTGTAACTCCAGCGTTGCCGTTGCCATTGAATTGGTTGATTAGTCAGTTTTAACGTTTGTTGTGAATGGGGTAAATATACGAAGAAACTGCCTAATAGTATGCATGCATACGGTTACTCAAAGAGCAACGTAATCAGCTCGGCTACGCAGGCTGGTTTCTGTTCGCCCTCGACCTCAAACGCGCATTCAACGATGGCCCGGACACCATTGCCGTCTTCATTGGCATTTTGGGGCTCGGCATGGTGCAGCCAGGCTTTCATGCGCAGACGGCTGCCGACCGGTACCGCGTTGGTGAACCGAATCTTGTTGGCTCCGTAGTTGATCCCCATCTTCACCGACTCTACGCTGTAGATTTCGGCCAGGAGCTTAGGCGCTAACGAGAGCGTCAGAAAGCCGTGCGCAATCGCTGTTTTATACGGAGATTCCCGGGCGGCCCGTTCCGGATCGGTGTGAATCCATTGATGATCGCCCGTCGCTTGCGCGAACAGATCGACCATTTCCTGGGTAATGGTCATGTAGTCGGTTTCACCGAGTGATTGTCCGGCGTGCGCCGAAAATTCGGCCAGATTGGCAAAGGTTTGCATGGATGATTGGGTTTTGTGCAATTTTACCGGCATGACACAAGGCGCCGATGTTCGCTTTTTTGAGTTTGAAGGCGGTCGACTGGCTTACCGAACCTACGGAAAGGGACCTGCTACGTTGCTTGCCTTTCATGGTTTTGGACAAGACAGTCAGGTATTTGCGCCCGTTGAGAAGTCAGTTGGTACGCTGTTTACGATTTATGCTGTTGACTTATTTTTTCACGGAGCCAGCACTTACAGCGACCCAGAGTTACTAACTAAAAGCAGTTGGCAAAGGTTAATCGAGGCTTTTTTACGGCACCTCGGCGTTGATCAGTTTGGAACAATAGGATTCAGCTTAGGTGGGCGCTTTGCGCTGGCAACGGCGGAGGTTTTTCCCGATCGCGTAGATCAACTTATCCTGATCGCTCCCGATGGCATCACTCCAAATTTTTGGTATCGACTGGCTACAGGTTCGAGCCTGGGCCGGACGCTGTTTCGCTACGTGTTACGCCATTTGTCGGTACTCAGCTACGTTGGCGTTGGGTTGACCCGATTGGGTTTGCTGAACCGAACGGTTATGCGTTTTGCTGAGCTCTCACTGGGGACATCCCGGCAGCGCGATTTAGTGTATCTATCCTGGACTCAATTCAGACGTATCAAGCCTGATTTAAGCGCCATTAGCACTTCATTGACTAAACGTTCGGTTTCCGTTCGCTTTTTTGTGGGCGCGTTTGATCGGATTATTCCGCCCCAGTATATCCTTCCGCTTAGCAGCCGACTTCGGCGGGTCGATGTAACGATACTACGTACCGGCCATAATCATTTGATCGAGATGGCTGCCGAACGCTTAGCGCAGCGCACGCTGAATGACCTGCCACAGGCCGACAATCGACACGATGATCAAACCAATAATAATTAGCTGGGTCCAGTTACTTTGATTAGGATTTTCGAGCAGGGTACGAATTTCGTGAGCTTGATGTCCCGACCAGATCGCCAGTAACGTCCGGGGCAACATACCCAGAAAACCGCCGAGCAAAATATTGCTGAGTTTCGCTCCCGAAAGCGCGAACATCAGATTCGTTAACCCAAAAGGCAGAATAGGTGAAAGCTTGGCGAAGAAGATCACTTCCAGCTCTTTGTTCAGAATACGATCAAGTACCGACTGCGCTTTGGGGTTACGACGCAGGAACGCGATGAAGCGATCGTGATCCAGCCAATGCACAATTGAATTAATAAACAGGATGCCACCCAGGTTGATAATACACAGGGGGAGGACCGCCTGCCAACCCAAAAAATAACCGAAGATTAACGCCAGCATGGTTGGTGGCGTTAAAGCGGCCGATGTAATTGTACAGATCAACGTAATAACAACCCATTCCCAGGTCGTGAACCGGGCGATGGCGGCTTCGTACACGATGGCATAATACGTCAGCGCCGACGTAAAGACGATCGGCGTAACAGAGAGTAGTATCCCGGCAATGGCGGGCCCGGTCAGTTTTTTGAGAATGGCTTGCTTCACTAGTTATCAAACCGCCTAATGGCCCCGGCGGTTTAGAAATGAAAAACGTATTACCTTCGATTATGAAATTCGCAACCAAAGCCATACACGCCGGTATCGAGCCGGATCCTACGACCGGCGCAATTATGACGCCAATCTATCAGACGTCAACTTATGTTCAGGAGTCGCCCGGAAAACACAAAGGATACGAGTACGCCCGTACGCAAAATCCAACCCGAACGGTGCTGCAAAATAATCTGGCGGCTCTCGAAAATGGTAAACACGGTATCTGCTATTCGTCGGGATTAGGCGCAACCGATGCGATACTAAAACTCTTCAAACCCGGCGACGAAATCATTGCCAGCAACGACCTCTACGGGGGCACCTACCGGATTATGGTACGTGTCTTTCAGGAGTTTGGTCTGAAATTCAAGTTCGTTGGTCTGGACAATCCTGATAATTTGCAATCCGCTATTACGTCAGCAACAAAGATGGTCTGGATCGAGACGCCGACCAATCCGTTGTTACGTCTGGTTGATATTGCAGCCATTGCCGCGATCACGAAACAACGTAACATTCAGCTCGTAGTCGACAATACGTTTGCCTCGCCTTATCTGCAAAACCCGCTCGACTTAGGCGCTGACATTGTGGTGCATTCGGTGACCAAGTACCTCGGTGGCCACTCTGATACGGTGATGGGGGCAATTGTACTCAACGACGACAAAATGGCGCAGCGGCTAGCCTTTATCCAGAATGCGTGTGGGGCCGTACCTGGACCGCAGGATTGCTTTCTGGTGCTACGTGGTATCAAGACCTTACACTTACGGATGCAGCGGCACTGCGAAAACGCCATGCAGGTCGCTCAATACCTGCAACAGCATCCCAAAGTCAGTCAGGTGTATTACCCTGGTTTAGAATCGCACGTTGGGCATGAACTGGCCAAACAGCAGATGCGTGGGTTCGGTGGCATGCTCTCGTTTACGTTACACGGCGATTCGATGCCTGAGGCAATACGGGTGATGGAGAGCTTCAACGTATTTTCACTCGGCGAGTCACTGGGGGGCGTTGAGTCGCTTTGCACGCACCCTGCCAGCATGACGCACGCCAGTATTCCCAAAGAAGAGCGCGAAAAGAACGGCCTGAAAGATACGCTCATCCGGCTCAGCGTTGGCGTCGAGGACGTTGAGGACCTGATAGAAGATTTAGCACAGGCAATTGGGTAGCATGGTAAACTATGCCTTCTCTGCTCATGCACTGGAACAGATTGCCTTACGAGGTTTAGCGCCTGATATGGTTGAAGCGGTTCTGAAAGCGCCTGACAAAATTATAGAGGAAGGTGATGGACAAGTTATCTACCAGTCGCTTGTAAAAAGAGATGAAAAAGACTGTTTGCTTCGAGTTTTTGTGAACAGTAACAAAATACCGAACTTAGTGAAGACCGTTTATCTAACGTCTAAAATCAGCAAATACCGATGAAAGTAAAATACGATAAGGAAACTGATATTCTTTACATCAGCTTAAGTAACGAACCCATTGCGGAAAGCGACGAAGATAAACCGGGCGTAATTTTAGATTATTCGGTATCAGGCACTTTGATTGGTATAGAAGTACTTAATGCCTCGAAAACGATGCCAAAACCGAATACGATCGAGATGGAATTGGCGTAAAGAAGGGGCACCGGCAACCGATGCCCCTTCTTTTAAAACCGTACTCTCACGCCCGCCAGGAAGTTACGGCCTGCCTGTGGATAATAGCCATTGTCTGCGGTCACCCGGCCCTCCGAGATATAAGCGTACGTATAGCCGTTCGATTCGTACAGTTCGTTCAGTACGTTGTTGAACAGGATGGTGAAGGCAATTTCCTGCGCAAATTTGGGCTTGAGCGAGTAAATAAGCCGGATGTCGTTCGTAAAATACGCGTCGAGTTTTCGGTTCTCATTCGACGTATTGTCCAAGAACTGTTTACCTACATATTTAGACAACAGACCTAATTCCAAACCTTTCACCGGGGTATACAGCAGTTGCGATCCGGCAATTACATTAGGCGAGAAGGATATATCCGTTTCGGTGTACTGCCGACTTTCCTGCTGACCATTGTCGAAGTTGTCGAGGAACTCTGTGAAGTTTCGAATTTTATTCTGACTAAACGTGGCGTTTACGTTCCAGCGAAGCTGCTTAGCCAGTTGGGTGCCTACTTCCAACTCCAGTCCAGCCCGGTAGCTAACCGGAATGTTGACCCGGTTATACGCGCCTACGTCGTTCAACTGGCCCGACAAGACCAGTTGATTCCGGTAATTCATGTAATAAACGTTCGCCGTAAAAGCCAACCGCTGCCTTTGCACTTTGTAGCCTGCTTCATAATCAATCAGACGTTCCGCTTTGGGGCGGCTCATAGGCGTTGACTGCGTATAATCATCGCGGTTGGGTTCGCGATGGCCCACACCAACGGATGCGTACACAGTACTCCGATCGTTGATTGTATAGGTCAGCCCCGCTTTTGGATTGAAGAACGTCAGCCCGGCGTTCTGCTGAACATTCTGTAACTGGCTGTTGAACCCTAGAAACGAATAATCCACGGTCCGGACCTGAGCGTCTGCAAAAGCCGTCAGTTTTGGAGTGAATTGATAAAACGCTTTCGCATACAGATTGAAATCTGTTTTCTTGGCATTATCGGTATAGTAACGATCCCGAATGTTCGTTGTACCAGCGATACGTGCCCATATGATTTCTCCGTAGTGATCACCATCGTATGTATTCCAGCCTCCGCCGATGTTGGCCGTCAGTTTACCGAAGCTGTTATAATCCAGTGAAAAGACGGTTCCATAAAAATCATTGTCCAGCCAGCGACGGCGGATAATGTCGGTCCGGCGTATCGTGGAGTCGCCAATGACTACGTCTGGTAAGCCATAGTTGCTGTACTTATCTTCCGGCCGATACTGTTCGTAATAACCCCGCCCTTTTGTATAAAAGAACGACGCATTAAGCCGCCACTTCCGGCTTAGCTCGTGCGACGTAATAAGCTGATAGTTATCCTGTTGATAGTTATCCGTCTCATTGTCGTATGTGTATGGATTATACGTGCGGTTGGTTTTTAACAAATTTTCCGGTACTCCGCCCCACGACTGATACGTTTGTTCCTGACCCGAAAAGATATTTAGCCGAATGAAGCTCTTGTCCGTGTAGTAGCCGCCTGATATGTAAAACGATTTCAGGTTAGAGAACGCTCGGTCAATGTAGCCGTCGGAATGAACACTCGACAAGCGGGCATCCAGTACGAAGTGATTATTCAGCAGGCCCGTACCGGCTAATACGTTAACCTTGTGTGTGCCAAACGAACCGGCGGAAAGATTGCTTTCGGCGTAAGGCTTTGTCTCCAGTTTAGTGGTCTGGATATTCAGTGAGGCACCGAATGCCCCCGCGCCATTCATCGATGTACCAACACCCCGCTGAATCTGAATGCTGCTCACAGACGACGCAAAATCGGGCATATTCACAAAAAAAGTACCCTGCGACTCCGCATCATTATACGGAATCCCATTCAGTGTTACGTTCACCCGCGTCGCATCGGAGCCTCGAATTCGAATACCCGTATAGCCAACGCCCGCCCCCGCATCAGACGTAGTTACGACAGATGGCGTAAAATTGAGCAGTTGCGGAATATCCTGACCTAAGTTGAGCTTATCCAGATACTGACGGGAAACATCGGTATAGGCAATCGCTGATTTTTGATTCGCCCGAGTAGCGCTAACGACTACTTCGTCAACCAGAACCGCTGATTTTTTCAGGCTGAACGTCAACGTCGTGTTCTGCGTCAACGTAACGGGCTGCGTTTGGGCCTCGTAGCCGAGCAAAGAAACCCGTACGGATACTGAGCCGGGTTTCACGTTGGTTAGTCGAAACGTACCGGCAGCATCGGTAAACGTACCCGTATAGGTTCCTTCAAGGACAACGGCTGCGCCCGGCAGCGTACCGCCATCAGCGTCGCTAACCGTACCCGAAATAGACAGTTGAGCCCACGAGGGCAGCGAGGATAGCCCTAATAAAGCTATCAGTATAAAAGAGTAGACGGAATGCCGCCCAGTCATCGTTTTTTTCACGACGAAAAAGAATGACGATAGGCAAGGGGCCAATCCTACCTTTGGTTGAACATAAAAAATAAGAAATCCAGCGTGCCGCGTCCGGCCTCCCTTCGCAGCATTACCCGCGCAGGTTCGATGGGTATAATCTCAGCCCGTTGTATTAGGGCACCCCTTATTAAGATTAGCGGGGCAAAGTTAAGCGGAATTTAACAAAACAAGACTTTAGTTTAGACGTTTCTCTACAAGGCAAGTGTGTATCAACGTATGAATGAATTTGATTTGGTTGTGCTGCAGGAAGAAATCACCGGTGGTCGGTTAAAAGCAGGGGATGTGGGCACGATCCTGACCGTGTATAATGAAGGCCAGGCCTTTGAGGTGGAATTTGTGACGTTAACGGGTGAGCCGGTAGCCATTGAAACCTTATTACCCCACCAAATTCGGAGTGTACGAGCTTCAGAATTGATGGCGGTTCGGGACATGGCCGTTCAATAAGAAATGAATTCGTAAAGTTTTGAGGTTTACGCTTTTCCGCAATGGCAAATATTTATAATTTTGCAGTCCAAATTGCAAAAGCATGAGCAAGAAGAACAGCGGATTGGAGTTTTTGGAAGATCCGGACGCGTTAGAAAACAGATTAGAGGATGTTGGCGACTTCTTTCAACAGAACCGGAACATCGTATTAGGCGTACTCGGCGGCATTGCTTTGCTGATCGTTGGGTTCTTCGGATACCGGGCCTACGTAAGCAGCCAGGACGATACCGCTCAGGCCGAGATGTTCCCATCGGTTTATAAACTCGAAGCCGACTCACTGAATAAAGCGCTCAGTGGCGATGGCAAAACGCCGGGCCTACTATCGATTGCCGATAACTACGGTTCAACCCCGAGCGGCAACCTAGCTGAGTTCTACGCTGGACTTGGTCTGCTGAAACAAGGGAAGTATGACGAAGCTATCGAGCACTTGAAAAGCTTCAGTTCTTCAGATCTGCTGGTTCAGGCTCGCGCCTATGCCCTGATTGGAGACGCGTACATGGAGAAGAAGAGCTTCGACGAGGCTGCTGATTACTACCAGAAAGCGGCCGATTACAAGCCCAACAAATACTTTACGCCTGGCTATCTGATGAAGCTGGCTGTTGCTTACGAGCAAGCCAAACTGAATGAAAAAGCCATTGCCACCTACAACGATATTATCGAAAAGTACGCCCAATCTGCCGAAGCCGTTAGTGCTAAGAAGTATAAATCGTTGCTCGAAGCAACGGTCGGCGAGTCGTAAGCGTATCTGAACAGATCAATACAGCAAAGGACAAAGCCGACCGGGGTTTTGTCCTTTTTTATTAATAGCCCGGACGGCCACGCTCGGCAATAACAACTGATTACAGAACCTGGACGTGGCCGTCCGGGCTACTTCGCAACTCATGGCCTCTACTCTAAAAAACCTTAGTGTCTTCTCGACCGATGAGCTACCTGACATCAGTGCTCGTCGATTTGCAATTCTTGTTTCTGAATGGAATACCGACGTAACGGAAGCCTTGTTTGAGGGGGCCTATCAAACGTTGTTGACCCATGGCGCAAAAGCAGAGAACATTGTTCGGGGCAATGTGCCGGGCAGTTACGAGTTAACTCTGGGTGCTCAATGGTTTGCACAACGCGATGATGTGGATGCGGTCATTGCTTTAGGCTGTGTTATCCAAGGTGAAACCAAGCACAACGACTACATCAATCATGCGGTTGCCCAGGGCTTGACCAATGTTGGGCTTAAGACGGGCAAGCCCATTATTTTTGGCGTCCTGACGCCGAATGACCAACAGCAGGCGCTTGAGCGGGCCGGTGGAAAACATGGTAACAAAGGCGACGAGGCCGCTATCACCGCCATTAAAATGCTGGGCTTACAGAAGCAAGTTTATTCGTATCAATTCAAATAAAGAGTGAAAGAGCAAATGATTGCTTTCGCCTGATCCGCTCTTTCACTCATTCACTCTTTAAAAAATGCACGTCTGGAAATTTGGTGGCACGTCGGTCGGGAAGCCCGAGCGCATGCACTCCATCCGTACCTTAATTACCAGCGACGACACGCGTAAAATTGTCGTTCTCTCAGCCCTGTCGGGTACTACAAACGCCCTATTGGCCATTGGCGAATCGCTCAAAGCGAATGACGATGTCGAGGCAACGGCTAAAATCGACGCGCTGAAAGCGCATTATGATGGCTTTATAAGCGAGTTGTATAAAACCGATGCCGGTAAGGCTGCCGGTCAGCAGATTATTGATAAAGAGTTTTCGTTCATTCGGTCGCTGGTCCGTATTAAGCCCTTTACGCTCAAGCAGGAGAAGGAACTGGTCGCCGAGGGTGAGTTATTAAGTACCCAGATGTTTGCGGCTTATCTGGAGGAGGAGGGCGTCGCTGCTACGTTGCTGCCCGCGCTTGAATTCATGCGTATTGATGCCGATAACGAACCTGAGATTCCGTACACGGAACAGCAGCTTGCCAGTATGCTGCCTCAACACGAGGATAAGCAGATCATTGTAACCCAGGGTTTTATTTGCCGGAATCCAAGGGGTGAAGTTGATAACCTAAAGCGGGGCGGTTCTGACTACACAGCTTCCTTGATCGGTGGGGCAATACGTGCGGAAGAAATTCAAATCTGGACGGACATCGATGGGATGCACAACAACGATCCACGCATCGTAAAAAATACCTTCCCCGTCCGTGAACTGACCTTTGATGAAGCGGCAGAGCTGGCTTATTTCGGAGCTAAAATTCTGCATCCGTCGACGATTACGCCCGCCCGCATGTTTGGCGTACCGGTACGTCTGAAAAACACGATGGACCCTGCTGCGCCAGGTACGCTCATTGCCGACCGCACTGAAGGGTCGGCCTCGGGACATCAGGTGTTCAAGGCTGTAGCCGCAAAAGATGGCATTACGGCATTGTACATTCATTCGACCCGTATGCTGAATGCGTATGGCTTCCTGCGTCGTATTTTCGAGATTTTCGAGAAGTATAAGACACCGGTCGATATGCTCGCTACGTCGGAAGTGTCGGTTTCGGTGACGATCGATAACACAGAGAAAATCCGGGAGATCAGTGAGGAGTTGAGTGCATTCTGTACGCTTGAAGAACCGGACTACGATCAGACTATCATCTGTATCGTTGGTAATTTCAGCGCCGACAATGAAGGCGTGGCAGTTCGGGTGTTCAACGCCATGAAGAACATTCCGATTCGGATGATTTCGTACGGCGGCACCGAGAGTAACCTTTCAATGCTTGTTCACAGTCGTTACAAGGCTGACGCCTTGAATGCGCTGAATGAAGGGTTATTTTCGGTGTAAGCATACCGCTTAACAACACAAAACTCTAATTGACTAAAGCAGGCTTTGTTCTGCATTACAACTAATGCTTCAACTTTCCTTCATTCGCGAGAATAAAGAAACCGTGCTGGCTGGGCTGCACAAGCGCCATTTTGCGAATGCCGAAACGGCCGTTGATCAGGTACTGGCTCTTGACCAGCAACGGCGTGACACCCAGAAAGAACTGGACGACGTATTAGCTCAGTCGAACGCAAAGGCTAAAGAGATTGGCGCGTTGATGAAGTCGGGTGACAAAGCCGCTGCTGAGTCAGCTAAAGCCGAAACAGCCGCGCTCAAGAATCGCTCGAAAGATCTGGACGAAAGTCTTCGACTAGTTGAGCAGCAATTGCAGGATGTGCTCGTTACTATTCCTAACATTCCCCATAGTAGCGTTCCGCAGGGACGCACGCCCGAGGATAACGAAGTCGTACTCGAAAATGGTGAAAAGCCTACACTATACGAAGGTGCTAAACCACACTGGGAGTTGATTGAGCAGTACGACATTATCGACTTCAAGCTGGGTGTCAAAATATCGGGGGCAGGGTTTCCGGTTTATAAAGGAAAAGGCGCGCGTATTCAGCGGGCGCTGATTAACTTTTTTCTGGATGAAGCCCTGAATGCTGGATATGTAGAGGTGCAGCCGCCCATTGTAGTCAACGAAGATTCTGGTTTCGGTACGGGCCAGTTGCCAGACAAGGAAGGGCAAATGTATTACGTCGCCGAAGACAAGCTGTATCTGATTCCCACAGCCGAAGTCCCCATCACGAATATCTATCGTGACGTTATCTTGCCGGAAGCACAACTACCTGTCAAAAACGTTGGCTATACCCCTTGTTTCCGGCGAGAAGCGGGTTCCTGGGGAGCGCACGTACGCGGTCTGAACCGGCTGCATCAGTTCGACAAAGTTGAAATTGTTCGGATTGAAAAGCCGGAGAACTCGTATGCCGCCCTGGAGCAGATGAGCCAGCATGTGCAGTCGCTTCTTCAAAAACTAGAATTGCCCTACCGCGTATTACGGCTTTGCGGGGGCGACATGGGCTTTACGTCGGCCTTAACGTACGACATGGAGGTGTGGTCGGCCGCGCAGCAGCGGTGGCTGGAAGTCAGTTCCGTCTCCAACTTCGAGACGTATCAGGCCAACCGGCTTAAGCTGCGGTCTAAGCTTGAGGGAAAAACGCAACTGATGCATACACTGAACGGTTCCGCTTTGGCGCTGCCCCGTATTCTGGCGTCGATTCTGGAAAACAACCAGACGCCTGAGGGTATACGAATCCCAAGCGTACTCGTTCCCTATTGCGGGTTCGACATGATTGATTAACTGTTCGATTGGTTGTCTGTTCAGTTGTTGCCGAACGCGCTGGACAATTGAACAGACAAACAACGTATCAGCAGCTACACGAATAGTCGTCGTAACCGGGATAGTTTGGAGACAAATGCCCGTCAATGCGAATAACGCGGTCCATAGGAATCTGCTCGCCGGTGGCTAGTTCGAGGTGGTCAACACCATCTTTTTCGATTATGAGCTTTGTGAGCGCATCAGTACGAATGAATTCGCGCAGTTCAGTGAAGTAATCGAGCCGGACGTACTTGTTCAGCGGAATCGCTGCTTTAAACTCAGCTTCGGTCAAAATTGCAGGTTGATTCGTTGTGGTTTCCATACTTATGAAACAAAGCTGTAAAACGAAACGTGCCCCGGTGATGGACCGGGGCACGTTTCGTTTTGGTACATTATGCCTTGAACTATGATTGATCAATAACCGACGGTTTCTAATTGCTTCTGGAACTCACGCAGAATGGTTTCCTTCATGGCGATCTTTCGTTTCTGCGTATTGATTTTGTTCAATACCTGCTTGTCAGCGTCGTTGTTTGGGTCCAGTCCGTCGGCGTCCTGGAGCGCAAACTGAAGATCGCTTTTCTCCCGTTTAACCAGGTATTCCATCTCGCGAATCTTAGTCCGGATCTGCTCCGACTGGCTTTTCAATTCGAAAGCGGGATACTTGCGGGCGAGTACGCGATGTAAATAACTTAACTCAAAAATCTTGTCACAGGCCGCCCGGAACCGCTCATTCAGAGTTTTATCCTGCATCTTGAACGGCACTTTCACTTCCTTCCAGCTATTGAGCAGCACTTTAGCTCGCTCAGCGGCCGCAAAAATGTCCGATTGCTTCGCCAGTTTCTCGGCTTCGTCGGCCATTTTCATCTGAGCCTCAATGCGTGGGTCGATCTTCTTCTCGATAACAATGCCTTTAGCGTCGTTATACTTCGTGTAGAACATCGTTGTGGCTTTCTTAAACTGTTTGTAGAGCTTGCCACTCTTCTTGATCGGTACCTCGCCAACTGCTTTCCAAGCGTTGTTGAGCTTACGAACTTCCTGAAAAGCCGCATCCAGATCACCCAGTCGATTCGCGCGAAAGGCCAGTCTGATTAATTCATCGTACTTATCCAGACGTTCCTGAATGACTTTGTTCTGTTCATTGAAGAACTCACGGCGACGCTGAAAGAACCCGTCCAGCAGTTCCTGAAATCGGCCTTCCACCTCGGCTTCGACGGACTTGTCGACTGGACCGGTTTTAATCCATTTGGTTTTAATCTCCTGGAGGGCGTCGGCCGTTGGGCGCCAGTCTGTACTGTCAGCGATCGCTTCCGCTTCGGCAATCAGGGCACGCTTAATTTCAAGGTTTTTAAGTTGATTAACGGTGATCAACTCCGCGAGTAATTGCTCCTGTTCATCTAGACGTTCGAGCAGGGGCAGAAAGTCGCCAAGGGCGTCGAAGCCAAGTAGTTTCTTTCGAAGCTGAACGAGTTTGGTTAGGTACGATCCTTTATTCTGAGCTTCGGCAATATCCTTTTCTAGCTGACTGACTTTGTTCTCGGCAATGATGAAGCGATTCTTAAAGTAATCGAGCGCTTCCTGCTCTGTACGTTTGACCTCGCCGATCTGGCGATCTTCATAATTCAGGTAGCCTTTTAAAAATACCTTTCCGTCTTTGACGTAACCGTATTCATCTACCAGTGAAGCGTTTTCCATTCCTATTCTTGGTTAAGGCTGCGCTGTGGGTTAAATTTGGGGGTAATTGCCAACCACAAATCTATTAGAAATTAATGAGTCAGGAAACCATAATCTTTTCTATGGCGGGCGTGAGTAAAAATATTCCGCCTAACCGACAAATCCTAAAGAACATATACCTTTCCTTTTTTTATGGCGCTAAAATCGGCGTATTGGGCCTGAATGGTTCGGGTAAGTCTACGCTGTTACGTATCATTGCCGGTATTGATAAAAGCTACACGGGTGAGGTCGTTTTTTCGCCTGGCTACTCGGTTGGGATGCTTGAACAGGAACCCAAATTTGAGGCTGGCAAGACGGTTCGGGAGGTCGTTGAAGAAGGCGTTCAGGAAGTGGTGAACCTGCTGAAAGAGTTCGACGAAATCAACGAAGCCTTTGGCGATCCGGACGCTGATTTCGATAAATTGATCGAGCGACAGGGCGAAGTTCAGGAGAAGCTTGATCACTACAATGCCTGGGAGCTTGATCAAAAACTGGAACGGGCTATGGACGCGTTACGTTGCCCGCCCCAGGATGCCATCATCGACAACCTGTCCGGTGGGGAGAAGCGTCGGGTAGCGCTTTGTCGGCTGTTGCTCCAGCAACCCGACGTACTACTGCTTGACGAGCCAACGAACCACCTGGATGCCGAATCCGTACTGTGGCTGGAAGAACACCTGCGTCAATATACGGGTACCGTCATTGCCGTAACCCACGATCGGTATTTCCTGGACAACGTAGCGGGCTGGATTCTTGAACTGGATCGGGGCGAAGGCATTCCCTGGAAAGGAAATTACTCGTCCTGGCTTGATCAGAAACAGCAACGTTTAGCGAAAGAAGAGAAATCTGAATCGAAGCGGCAGAAGACCCTGCAACGCGAGTTGGAGTGGGTTCGTATGGCTCCTAAAGCACGGCAGGCGAAGTCGAAAGCGCGTCTGGGCGCTTACGAACGCTTGCTCGATGAAGATAACCGCCAGAAAGAAGAACGACTGGAGATTTTCATTCCGTCGGGGCCGCGTCTGGGAGCCAAAGTTATTGAAGCTGAAGACGTAGCAAAAGCGTACGGCGATCGGTTGCTGTTTGAACACCTCGGCTTCCGGCTGCCGCAGGGCGGTATTGTTGGGGTTATCGGGCCGAACGGTGCCGGTAAAACGACCCTGTTCAAACTCATCACAGGTCGTGATAAGCCTAACGCCGGTACGTTCGACGTAGGGGAGACCGTAAAATGGGCGTATGTCGATCAGGAACACGACGGCCTTGATCCCAATAAAACCGTCTATGAAACCATATCCGGCGGTAACGATTGGATCATGCTGGGTGGTAAGCAGAGCAACGCCCGGGCCTACGTAAGCCGGTTCAACTTTGCCGGAGCCGATCAGGAAAAGAAAATTGGTACGTTATCCGGTGGTGAACGGAACCGGGTTCACCTGGCCATGATTCTGAAAGAAGGCGCTAACTTGCTTCTGCTCGATGAGCCGACCAACGACCTTGATGTCAATACGTTACGCGCCCTGGAAGAAGGTTTGGAGAACTTCGCGGGTTGTGCCGTGGTCATCAGCCACGATCGCTGGTTCCTGGACCGGATCGCCACGCACATCCTGGCCTTCGAGGGTGATTCACAGGTGTATTGGTTTGAAGGTAACTTCTCCGAATACGAAGAGAACCGTCGTAAACGCTTAGGCACTGACGCTACGCCAACCCGGATTAAATACAAAAAGCTGGTATAATCTTGTTACAATAATAAAGGTCGATTCTCTTAGGATCGACCTTTATTATTGTATCGGATGCGCATTATAAGATTACCCCTTTCGACCGCAACAGTGGATTTAGTTCAAAGCTACAGCCAGGCAGTACCTCAATAACATCATCCCAGTTCGTCAATATCCAACGTTCGTTGGGCTGAGCGACAAGCATTCGTTGGGTCTTAGTCAATACCCAAATGACTTTCTGAACACCGAAATCGAGTAACTTTTGTGTCTTATCATAGACATATTCTGTCTCACTAACATTGGCGGGCAGGTCAATTTTTACGTCCACTTCAATAACCACGCGTGGTGGTATTGAGAAATACTTTTCGTCTAGTGGCGTTGGTAGGGCGGATTGGTCAAATACAGCAATATCATTAGATAGGTTGTTTCCAACTCCCATGTGAAGACCAGGCTCGTTTGTAGCAATCAAATAATCGTCAAACGGAAGGTATTTGTATAAAATATGAATAAGCAGCGAAACAACTGCTGATTGCAATGCACTAGCCCCCATTATGTCTTCAATTGTTTTTTGCCTTGACAATACTGCCCGATATCCCTGATAATAATAGGGTACACCGTTAATTTCTTCATAAATCAACGATGCAGGTATCTTGCGTGATAGGGGCGATTTCCGCGAAGATGTCCGGGGTGTTACGCTCATTTGCTGTACCTTTGTTTCTAGTAAAGATAACGCATTTCTCATGCATTACGGCTATTTCAACGGCACCATCGCTCCCGCCGACCAGCTTGGGGTTGGCGTAACAGATCTGGGCTTATTACGTGGTTACGGTCTGTTCGATTACTTCCTTACCTATAACGGTCGGCCGTTTCAATGGGACTGGTACTGGGAGCGTTTCCAGAACTCAGCCCAACGTATGCACCTGCCGCTGCCGCTTAGCAAAGAGGAGACGTACGGCTTGCTGATGGACCTGATTGAACGGAATGGTGGAACAGATACTGCCTTCCGATTTGTACTGACGGGTGGTTACTCTGCCGACAGCATCAGCGTTGAACGGCCCAATTTGCTCATTCTTACGGAAGCGATTCATCCAGTACAGCCGGTTCAGTACGAAACGGGAATTAAGGTCATCCTGGATGATTACGTTCGCGAAATGGCCGAAGTGAAAAGCACGGATTACAAGCGCGTTATTTTGATGGCTCAGGCAATAAAATCAGCCGGGGCAGCAGATCTGCTTTATCAAAAAGGAGGTGAGATCAGCGAATTAAGCCGGAGCAATTTCTTCATCACCAAAGGCGACCGACTAATTACGCCCGATCGTCATATCTTACGCGGTATCACGCGTCGCACCGTTATTCAATTAGCGCAAAGCGACTTCAAGGTTGAAGAGCGACCTGTTCTGCTCTCCGAACTGTACGATGCCGACGAAGCCTTTACCACCAGTTCAACTAAAAAAGTGCTGCCCATCACTCAGATTGGTGAGCTAACCATCGGCGATGGACACGTTGGGCCAAAGGCGAAATTCTTACTGGAGCGATTCAACGAGTTTGTGAAGAACTGGTAGCCGTATTCTAAGAACAGTCGATACGTTGCTTTATTACGCTGCCAAGTGAAGCGAACGGGCGTATTGGCTGATTACTTCCTTCGTGATCGACTCCTCCTGCTTAATTTGTCCCAGACACGGCAAACCTGTGTAGTTTAAAATAAACGTTTCAGTCGCTGGTACCGTCGGGCCGTTGAAGAGTATGCCCAGGATCGTAATGTTTCGAGTACGGCACGCTTCAACGGATAACAACGTATGGTTGATGCTGCCCAAATAGTTTTTCGAAACCAGCACAATGGGAAGGTTCAGCCTCTGTACCAGATCAATATTCAGGTCGTGGTTATTGAGGGGTACAAGCAAGCCGCCAGCTAGTTCAATCACTAACGTATTATCCGTTTGTGGTAACGTAATCTTATCCAGTTCAATGGTCACCCCGTCTAATTCAGCCGCAGCGTGGGGCGATAGGGGAGCTGTAAGCCGGTACGCTTCCGAATGAAATCGGGAAACTGGATTGGTCGTCAATTGGCGGATGGTTTCCGTATCGGAATCTTCTAACGCGCCCGATTGAACAGGCTTCCAATAGTCGGCTTTAAGAGCTTCAACCAGCACGGCCGAGGCTACGGTTTTTCCAATCTCTGTGCTGATACCGGCTACTATAAGTTGTTTGGGAAAATTCATAAAGATGGTTCAGCGACTAGCACCGTTTGCAATACAATAACCAGATGCTCTATTTCCTGCGCTGTATTGAATGTGTGAATACAGATCCGTAATCGCTCCTGACCAACTGGAACGGTGGGACTAAGGATTGCACGGACATCGAAACCCGCCCGCTGCGCTTCCGTAGCTACGTATCGGGCCTGTTCATTACCAGGAACAATCAGGCATTGAATAGGGGAGGTGCTAGCCGTCCAAATGGCGTTTGGTAATGCCTTTTCGGCACAGTTTCGGAAGTAGGTAATCCGTTCATGCAACTGCTTACGGGCCTCTGGACTGCGTTGCAACTGTTGATGCGCGCACCGAATAGCGAGTAAACTATGCGGAGGTAAAGCCGTCGTATAAATAAACGATCGGGCGAAATTGATCAGGTAGTGGCGTAGTACGTCAGGACCGACAACCGCGGCCCCATGCACACCTAACGCTTTACCGAACGTATGCACGCGCGCCAGCACACGATCCTGTAAGCCCAGTTCAACGACTAGCCCTTCGCCGTCCGGTCCATAAACACCCGTGGCATGAGCTTCATCAACCAGCAACGCGGCACCATACTGCTCACATAAGGTCACTAGCTCACGTAACGGAGCTACGTCGCCATCCATCGAATAAACCGATTCGACCGCTACGAACACCTGTCCATTTGCCTGCTGTAACTTCGTTTCCAAGTCACGGAGGTCGTTATGTCGGAAACGCTGACGGGTTGCGTAACTCAAGCGTGCCCCGTCAATCATACTGGCATGAATCAGTTCATCGGTCAGGAGAGTGTCGCCGGCTTTAGGCAGGCAGGCCAACAACCCTATATTGGCGTCAAAACCGGAGTTGAAAACAAGAGCCGCTTCGGTCCGATAGAAAATGGCCAGCTCGCTTTCCACTACGTCAGCTAACTCGGTCTGACCCGCTAATAGTCGTGAACCCGTTGCACCCGTGCGCAAGTCCTGACCTGTATCAGCTTCCTGAATAGCGGCTTTTAATTCGGGCAAGCGGGCAAAACCGAGATAGTCATTCGAGCAAAAGTCAACCAAATTGCCAGCCGTGCGCAGTTGGCGTAACAGCCCTGCCTGCTGGTGGGCAGCGAGTCGCTCAACTAACAATTGACTAATGGTACACTTCGATTCGGTCATACCGCAAAGATAAAACCCCTTCGTTGAACTGCTGGCCGTCAAAGGCATACATAGCTCAAAATGTGAATAAAGTAATAGTTATCCACATGGTTTGTGTGGATAACTTCATTCAGATTTAACTATTCCAACAAAAATTGATAGAGTGGCCCAGAAACAGGGTAAACATTTCAGCTAACAAAAGGTTACAGCTAGATTTCGAAAACGATTTTTCCAAACTGTTTCCCCTCGTCCATCTTTCGAAATGCCTCTTCCGCTTCGGCTAATGGAAACAATTCATCAAGTATGGGGACAAGCTGTTTATCGTTTATAAACGCGATCATATCAGCAAATTCCCGTTCGGTACCCATAGTTGAACCGAAGATGTTGAGCTGTTTGAAGAACACTTTCGACGGGGCAATATCGGTCAGGTTGCCGGTTGTTCCACCAAAGATGACAATACGCCCACCGGGTGCGGCAGTATCAACCAGTTTCGCGAAGCCCGCTCCACCCGCGCTATCGATAATGACGTCAAAATAACCGGCACGCCCTCCACCGGTCTGAGCCATTAACGTTTTAGCCCAATCTGACTCTCGGTAGTTAACGCCCCCCGCTGCGCCCATCACTTTCGCTTTTTCCAGCTTTTCCTCGGAGCCAGAGGTTACCCAAACTTCGGCACCAGCGGCTACCGCAAACTGCAACGCAAACAAGGCGGCCCCTCCGCCAATACCGGTGATTAACACTCTTTCGGGAACGCTACTACCTGAGCTATGCAATCCCGCACGGGTCATCACTGATCGCCAGGCTGTTACGCCCGCTAAAGGCCAGGCGGCTGCCTGCTCAATCGATAGATGCGTAGGCTTGTGGTGGACATACTTAACCGGTATCTCTACGTATTCCGCGAACGTGCCGTTATCAGGCATGCCCAGAATTCGGAAATCGGATCCGTAAAAATTTGGATTATCACCCCAGTTTAGTGAGCAATTGATCACGACTTCCTGACCCCGCCATACTGTGTCAACCCCCTCGCCAGTTTCAGTCACGACACCGGCTCCATCTGACCCTAGAATAACGGGCAGTTTGATACCCGGATATAATCCCTTCTGAATAAATACATCCCGGTGGTTGAGTGCCGCTGCCCGAAGATTTACGAGTACTTCGCCGGGGCGAACAGCCGGAGTTGGCGCATCGATCAGCTGAACAGGCTGATGGGTCCCGGCAAGTTGAATAGCTTTCATTTTTTAACGATTACAAAGAGTTGATTCGCGCAGATGTACCTTTGCCGAAAAAAGACAGGCTGATGATTCGGTTCTTTAACGAGGACGTTCCGTATAAACTCCCCAAACAGCAGGTAACCCGTCAGTGGCTTAAACGGCAGGCAGAAGCCGAAGGTTATGCGGTGGGTGAGCTAAATTACATTTTCTGCTCGGACGAACACGTCCTGCAAGTCAACCGCGACTATCTCCAGCACGATTATTATACAGACATCATTACGTTCGATCAAAGCGAGGAAGACGGTAAGCTAGAGGGCGACATTTTCGTTAGCGTTGAGCGGGTAGCTGACAATGCCAATCAACTGGGTGTTTCGGCCGACCAGGAAATGCGCCGGGTGCTGGCTCATGGGTTACTACATCTCTGCGGGTACGGCGATAAAACCGATGAAGAGGCCGCCCTGATGCGGACCAAGGAAGAGGAGTGGTTAGAAAAATGGCAGTAATGACTTACGGTAGTTGTTAACCTATTTACACTCACCATTTTGCACGAACGATCATGGGTAAATTCGTCATTAGTACCCGTAAAAACGGAGAATTTCAGTTCAACCTGAAGGCTGGCAATGGCCAGGTCATTTTAAGTAGTGAGGGCTATACGACCCGAAGCGCATGCGAAAACGGCATTGAGTCTGTCAAAAAGAACTCATCCAACGATGACCGGTATGAACGCAAGACAACAACGGCTGGCAAATTTCGCTTCAATCTGAAGGCAAGCAACGGTCAGGTTATCGGCACCAGCGAAACGTACGAAAGCGAGAGTGGACGTGATAATGGTATTGAGTCGGTCAAGAAAAACGCGCCCGACGCTGAAGTTGTGGAAGAGAACTAAACCGGTTACAATTCCGGAAGATAAAGAGAGAAGCCTTATCTTCCGGAATTGCCGTAAGTTGCTTGTTGATTTTATGTATGTGGCCATCCCACTAGCAGCTTCTCTCTAAAACTTGATCGAATGCGACTCATAGCCTGCGCTCTTTTGTTGATTACGTTCGTGGCTACGGCACAGAAACGAATTGTGGTTACAATCGACGATTTGCCCACTGTCTCTAAATATTACGTCGACGCGTCCGGAAAGCGGCTTGTGACGCAGAAATTGCTCGCTCATTGCACGACGTATCAAGTTCCGGCGGTCGGGTTTGTTATCGGTTCGTTTGTACAGACGGATGCTAAGCCAGATACCAGCCAACTTAATATGTTAAACTTATGGCTAAACGCGGGTTTAGAGCTTGGCAATCACACCTTCGGCCATAAAGATTATAATCTGGTTTCGTTTGACGAGCTAAAGACCGACGTATTGTCCGGGGAGCAACCGGTCAAAGCGTTTCTTAACAAGCAAGGCAAATCCTACCGCTATTTCCGGCATCCGTATCTGCATAAAGGTGACTCACAGCCCAAGAAGGATTCGCTCGAAGCCTTTCTCAAACAACGCGGTTACCGAGAGGCTCCGGTTACTGTTGACAATTCGGATTGGCTGTTCTCTCGGGCTTACGACCACGCCCTACTGCTCCGGGACACTACGTTAGCGGCCGAAGTGGGGAAGCGTTACGTTGCCTACATGAACGATTGTGTCCGGTATTACGAAGCGCAATCCGACTCGCTTTTCGGGCGGCAGATACCGCAAGTTCTACTCCTGCATGCCAATACGATCAATGCCGATCACCTGGGCCAGCTTTTTAATCAGCTTAGGCAAGGTGGCTATGAGTTTATTACGTTGGAGGAAGCTCTTCGAGACGTAGCGTACCAATCACCGGATCAATACTACGGCAAAGGTGGCATCTCGTGGCTTCACCGCTGGGCACTTACAAAGGGCAAAAAAGGAGCGTTCTTCAAAGGCGAACCAGAAGTTCCGGCTATGATCGATGAGTTGGCGAATCGAAAGCTATAACTTTACCCGGCTGTAAATCCGCCATCCAGTTGAATGGCCTGACCTGTACAAAAGGCGTTTTCGTCGGAGCAAAGCCATATAATTGCCTGCGCGATTTCCTCCGGATTTCCCAGTCGGCCTGCGGGAATCATTTTGCGCATCCGTTCTTCCATACCTGGGGCCGTGTTGATCAGTTCGTCGACCATGCCCGAATGCGTGTAAACCGGACAAACTGCATTTATGCGGATATTGTGCTTTGCGTATTCTAACGCTGCGGTTTTGGTGAGCCCCAAGACAGCATGTTTGGTTGCGCTGTAGGGAGCGCCCATCGGCATGCCCCGTACGCCCGCAATGCTTGATACGTTTACGATCTTGCCACCACCCTGCGCCAGCATCTGACGAATCTGACCCTGCATACCGTAGAAAACACCGCCGATGTTAATGGCCGTTATTTGGTTAAAGTCCTCCGCCGTCTGATCGGTGAACCGGGCGAATTTTCCGCCGATACCCGCGTTATTAATTCCGATATCTAGGCGTCCGTACGTGCTTATCGTCTGCCGGATTGCCGCGTCAATTTGAGCGGGTTGCGCTACGTCGCAGGCTACAAACAAGGCGTTTCCACCGGCCTCTTCGATCTGCTGAACAGTTTCGCGCCCACTTGTTTCGTTGATTTCAGCAACGACAACCCGAGCGCCTGCTTTGGCAAACGCGTTGGCTGTTGCGCGGCCAATGCCTGAACCGGCTCCGGTAATAAACGCAGTCTGGTTGACAAAATTCGACATAATGCCTACATACGGATGGGCTACAAACCTACCTAAAAATTGGAATCGACAAGGTTACGCAACGTTATTTTTGGTTTATAACAAGGATGCCTGTTTGAACTATCTCGAATATGATAGTCTAAACAGGCACATGTATAGAAGAAAAGAAAACCTTACGCTAAGCCAAAAGCCGACAGCTTCACAAAGCTGTTGACGCGCTCATTAATTTCTTCCTGGGTTAAATTCATAATACGCTCGGCCCCAAATTTCTCGACGCAGAATGAAGCCATGGCCGAACCATAAATGATCGCCCGCTTCATGTTATCGAACGAGATATCGTCCGTTTTAGCCAGATGGCCGATGAATCCACCGGCGAACGTATCACCCGCACCGGTTGGGTCGAATACTTCTTCGAGTGGCAAGGCTGGTGCGAAGAACACGCGATCTTCCTGGAAGAGCAGAGCGCCATGTTCACCTTTTTTGATAATAACCGTTTTGGGCCCCATCTGACGAATCTTCGCAGCGGCCTTCACCAGCGCATACTCATGCGTCAATTGACGGGCTTCTTCGTCATTGACAACCAGTACGTCGACCATCGGTAGCAAGGTCATTAGGTCGGGGTTGGCAATCTCAATCCAAAGATTCATGGTATCCAGCACAATCAGCTTAGGACGGTTCGTTAACCGTTCGATAACCGTCCGCTGAATTGCCGGAGCTGTATTTCCCAGCATCAAGTACTGGCAGTTTTGATACGCGTCGGGAATAACCGGATCGAAATTTTCCATTACGTTCAGTTGTACCTCTACCGTATCGCGGGTGTTCATGTCGTTATGGTACTTTCCCGACCAGAAGAATGTTTTCTCCCCCGAACGAATCTCTAAGCCTTCGGTATTGACGCCATGCTGATTCAGGTCGTTGATCATGCTTTGCGGGAAATCGTCACCCACTACGGCAACCAGATTATTCTTTTTGGTGAAGTACGAAGCCGACAGCGTAATGTACGTAGCGGCACCGCCAATGATTTTGTCGGTCTTGCCGAATGGGGTTTCCAGCGCATCGAACGCTACAGAACCAACCGTTAATAAGCTCATCTTTAGTCTAGTTTCAGTTTATTGCTTATGGGCTTCAGTACATAGATGAAGCCTGCAAAGCTTATTTTTTACGCCCAATGACGGGGCAGCGTTTAAATGGCTTGGTTTCGTCGAACAACTTGCGGTACGTAACGTGTGTCTTCACGATGGTTGATCCGAGCTGGCTCACAAACCGCACCATGATTGGGTTAAAATCGCCCACCCAGTTCATTTCCAGCTCGTCGTACTGGAAGTTCGGGTTGTGCTCCGCTTCGTGGGGCATCCGTAGGGCAATGGCCGCTTCAAGCCCTTTTCCCTGATGCGCGGGAGCTACACCAAACACGACACCAAAGGCTTTGCGGTTCGTTTTACGAATCATGTGCCACAAAAACTTCAGCTTACCCAGCCAATCGAGCTTACCATTGACGTGCTTGAAAATCTGGTTCAGTTCAGGTAAACACACGAAAAAAGCCACCGGCTCCCCCTGATAATAAGCGAAGTAAATAATTTTTTCGTCGATGACCGGCTTAAGCTTCTGCATCAGCACCTGAGCCTGTTCGGCCGACATCTCTTTAACCCCAGCATGGTTTCCCCAGGCGGCATTATAGATGTGCCGAAACTGCTCAGCCGCAGCGGGAAGGTGCTTTTTATCGATTGTCTGGAAGGTGTAATCCGGATTTTCGTAGATACGTTGCGCCCGGTCCTTTACCGCCTGCGACATGTCCACCAGTTTAGCCCAGGTGGTTGGGATACCGAATGTAAACTGTTTGAAGTAGTCTTTAAAGCCGTAATTTTCGAAGAAAGCAATGTAATACGGCTTCGTATAAGGCATGCAATAGTTCGGCTCCCTATCGAACCCATCAACCAGTAATCCCCACCAGCGATCACGGTCGCCGAAGTTGATAGGGCCATCCATCGCTTCCATACCCCGGCTTTGCAACCACGCTTTCCCCGCATCGAAAAGCGCAAAGGCCGCGTTCTGGTCCTCTATACACTCAAAGAAGCCAACGCCCCCCGTAGGTTGGTCGTTATCGAGATTGGCAATCTGGTAATCGACGAAAGCAGCGATACGACCAACGGTTTCTTTCCTGTCGTTCAGCAGCAAATAGCGTACGCACTCGCCGTGCTCGAACCGTTTATTTCGGGCTGGGTCGAAGACTTCGGTTACGTCGGTATCCAGTGGGCGAATCCAGCACGGATCGTTGCGATAGAGCCGGACGGGAAACTCGATAAATTCTTTTTGGTATAGGGCGTTAGCGCCCACCTCAACTACCTGCATTCGGTATTAATCAGAAATTGGGTGCGAATATAGCCAAAACCGGGCGGCCTATCGCTCCAACTCAGCGCCTTACTAAAGTTTTGAGCCTTGTAACCGGATCATTCGCACCGTTTTCCAATTTACAATCCGTAACTTCGCCACCGCAAAAAGCTGTTCGTTGTTTGGTTGTTTGACTGTTCGGTTGTTATGAACTCGTACCAAACAACCAATAGCCAAACAACCAAACACTGATGGCGCAGCCCCTTCATTTATACAATACGCTTTCCCGTAAAAAAGAACTGTTTGAACCGCTCAACCCACCGTATGTGGGTATGTACGTTTGCGGCCCTACGGTGTATAATTACGTTCACTTAGGTAACGTCCGCACCTTTCTGACGTTCGATACCCTCTATCGCTACCTGACGTTTATTGGCTACAAAGTTCGTTACGTCCGTAACCTGACCGACGTTGGCCACCTGGTAGGTGACGGAGACGAGGGGGAAGATAAGATCGGGCGAATGGCCAAGTTGGAAAAAGTGGAGCCGATGGAAATCGTGCAACGCTTTACGAATGACTTTCATACCGTAATGGCGCAGTTCAATACGTTCCCTCCAAGTATTGAGCCTACCGCAACGGGACACATGATTGAGCAGATCGAAGCCGTTCAGAAGCTACTGGCGAATGAGTTGGCGTATGAATCAAACGGCTCGGTTTACTTTGACATCGAAGAGTACAACCGACGAGGTGGTAACTACGGCAAGCTCTCGGGCCGGATTCTTGACGACCTGCTCAACGAAACTCGTGATTTGGATGGCCAGTCGGAGAAGCGCAATCCACTTGATTTTGCTATCTGGAAACGGGCGGCACCGGAGCACATCATGCGCTGGAACTCGCCCTGGGGCGAAGGATTTCCTGGCTGGCACTTGGAGTGCACCTGCATGAGCACAAAGTATCTGGGCAAGCAATTCGACATACACGGCGGAGGCATGGACCTTAAGTTTCCGCACCACGAATGCGAAATTGCGCAGGGCGACGGCTTAACCGGCCAGCAGCCCGTTCGGTACTGGATGCACTCGAACATGCTGACCGTTAACGGCCAGAAAATGTCGAAGTCGCTGGGTAATTCATTCTTACCAGCCGAGTTGTTCGCGGGAAGTCACTACCTGCTCGAACAGCCATACAGCCCCATGACGGTCAGGTTTTTCATGCTTCAATCGCATTACCGCAGCACGCTCGATTTCTCGAACGAAGCCCTCAAAGCCGCTCAGAAAGGATACCGGCGGCTGGCGAATGGATTGCGTGTCGTGAAAACATTAACCTACCAGCCCGACGAAGTGAGTACGGCCGACGAGAAAAAGCAGCAGGATATCCGGCAGGCGGTTCAGCAGTTTTACGAAGCAATGAACGACGACCTGAATACGGCCGTTGCCATTGCGCAGCTGTTTACGCTGTTGAAATACGTAAACATGATCTACTTAAATCAGCTTCAGTCGGCTGCGTTAGGCGAAGAAGTTTTCGAACTCTTAAAAACTTCGTTCGTTACGTTCATGCAGGACGTGTTGGGCTTAAAAGAAGAAGGTACCGAAAACCAACCTGTATTAGAAGGCTTGCTGACGCTTTATCGCGAATACAAAGAGCAGCGGCAGTACGATAAAGTAGACCAGATTCGTTCGTACTTCAAAGCGCAGGGCCTGGCAATTAAAGATATGAAGCACCAGATCGATTGGGCGTACGAAGAATAACCATAAATGAGCAGGCCTCGAACTAAATCCACTCGGCGGCCCGCCAATACATTAACCGATGAAGACGAACTCCTTATTCTACACGCTTGCCTTGGCCGTTCTGGTTGGGGCTTGTAAAACGAAGAACGATCAAACCACGACGACCCAAACGACCGAACAGCCAGCTACGGTTTCAGCTCCGCCGTTCAACGCTGACTCTGCCTACGCCTATGTTGATCGGCAGGTAGCATTCGGGCCGCGCGTACCTAACACACCGGCTCATGTTCAGGCGGGTAACTACCTCGCAGCTCAGTTGAAGCAGTTCGGGTGCGAAGTGACCGAACAATCATTCGTGGCGACAACCTGGGATGGTAAAAGGCTGAACGCACGTAACATTATTGGCAGCATCAATCCTCAAGCAACGAAACGTATCGTGCTTGCCTCGCACTGGGATTCGCGTCCTCATGCCGACAACGACACGGATCAGGCTGATAAAAATAAACCTGTACTGGCTGCTAATGATGGCGCTAGTGGAGTCGGTGTTTTACTGGAATTAGCCCGTACGATTCAGCAAAGTCAGCAAAAGCCGAACGTTGGGATTGATATCATTTTCTTCGACGCCGAAGACTGGGGCAATGGGGAAAAAGCCGCTAAAGATTTCGAGAAAGAAAGCGGTGATTTTAGCTATGGTGGCTTCTGTCTAGGCTCGCGCTATTGGTCCCGAAACCCACATAAACCGGGTTACTCCGCTTATTACGGTATTCTGCTGGACATGGTCGGTGCGAAGGGCGCTACGTTCGCCAAAGAAGGCATTTCTATGCAGTACGCACCAACCGTTGTTAATAACGTTTGGCAAACGGCCAGCCGGTTGGGCTATAGCCAGTTTTTTGTTGATACGGCTGGTGGGTCAATCACCGACGATCACTTAGCTCCGAATACAATCGCCAAGATTCCGATGATCGACATTATTCATACCAACATCGGTACTGGCGGTTTTTTCCCGGGCTGGCACACTGCCGAAGATACCATGGACAATATTAATCGTTCGACGCTCAAAGCCGTTGGTCAAACCTTGTTACAGGTACTTTATAACGAACAATGAAGAGTGTCCGATCACTAACGTGTATTGTTGCTTTACTGACTCTAGTCAGCGTATTAACTGGCTGTGAGCCGGTGCCGGATCAATTTGGTAAGCTGAACCTAAAAAAATGGCGCAGCGACCGGGGGGGCTGTGCTGGTGTTCGGGCAACGCTTGTGCCGGACTTCAAAGCTGAAATTGAAAATTTGAAGGGTAAAACGGCGAATACGATTGGTGAGTTGCTCGGCCGGCCGGACATTAATCAGATTGCGGACCGGAATCAAAAGTTTTATATCTATTTCCTGGAAAAGGGCTCCCATTGCGACAGGCCAGGGACCAAGTCAGCTAGTAAGTCGGTCGCCATACGGATGAGCGCAATTGGGCTGGCGACAGAAGTGACGTTTCAGAACGGACTACCCTAATCTTTGGATGATTACACGTAAAACTTCTTACGTATAATCATCTCTTCAACAACTTCCGGGACCATGTAGCGAATCGAGCGGTTTCTTCGAATGCAGTCGCGAATAAATGTTGCCGAAATATCCAGCAGCGGGGCTTCTACAACCTGAACGTTAGGATGGGTCTTAAACGGGCTTTCGGCAGCACGAGGTCTCGGGTACACGCTTAGTCCATAGAACTCAAGAATCTTATCGTGATTTTTCCAGTTGGCAAACTGCTCTAAATTGTCCTCGCCAATGATAAGCCGGAACGTGTGTTGCGGATGCTTCTCGCCAAGTCGGGTTAACGTATCGATTGTGTAACTGGGCTTTGGCATTGAAAACTCGATATCGGTAGCTTTCAGACAGCTGTTGTCGGCGATAGCCCGTTCGACCATGTCAAGCCGGTCGAATTCATGCAACAGGCTTTTTGTCTTCTTAAACGGATTCTGAGGAGATACTACAAACCAGACCTGGTCAAGGTCGGTTGTTGTGGCCATTGTGTTGGCAATAATGAGATGGCCAATGTGAATGGGGTTAAATGAGCCAAAGAACAAACCTATTTTCATAAGGAGTGCTTTAAATCACCGTAGCTTTTGCAGGCACTTTGTTTTCCTTAACGAAGTCATCGACCAGCTTTTGCGCCTTCCGTAAGGACGTCTCCAGGTCGTCGTTAACGAGAACAACATCAAACTTATCCTGGAAGCTCATTTCAAAGTGTACTTTAAACAAACGCTTGGACAAGCTCTCTTCGGTTTCGGAACCCCGCCCGATCAACCGCTGACGTAGTGTTTCTTCGTCCGGCACTTTTACAAAAACGGCCAGCGCCTTATCACCGTAATATTCTTTAAGCTTCAAACCGCCCTGAACGTCTACGTCGAAGAGAACGTGCTTGCCGCTGTCCCACAAGCGCTGAATCTCAGATTTGAGGGTCCCGTAGAAGGCTCCCACGTAGACCTCTTCCCATTCGACAAACTCATTGTTGTCGATTCGCTGCTTAAACTCCTCGGGCGTCAGAAAGTAATAATCTTTACCATTTTCTTCAGAACGCCCCCGACGGTCACGAGTACACGCTGATATTGAAAAGCCGAGGTTGGCGTTCTCAGCAAGGAGGTGCTTAACAATAGTAGTTTTGCCTGAACCCGATGGGGCTGAAAAAATAATGAGCTTGCCGTCCAAGGTACAATACGGTTTATTATAGCAATTGGGGTAATCAAGGGTGGCAAGTGCCATATCCTTAATTACCCCAATGTTGCTGATGAAAGTATTAACTAAAAGTCAGAATCTTGGATTTGATCGTTGCCACCAGTTGATCGGGGCAGCATTTCTTTTCCATTCGCTTGGTCAATAACTCTTTAACTTCTTTCTCGAGGTGGTACATCTCGATGCATGGCTTGCAGCTTTCGAGATTGACTTTCAGCTTAGCGAGTTGCTGTTCGGTGGCTTCCCCGTCCAGAATCAACTGGATCATCTTCAAGCAGTCCGCCTGATGACTGCAATGCTCTTTCATCTCAGGCCTGGCACTGGATGAAGATGACGATGGCAATGACGTTTGCATTGGAAAATTTCTATTTATTCCAAGAATATTAATACGTTAAGTTATTAGCAGAACCAAAATGTAGTTAGAAAAAGTTCGGTTTATTCTTCATTTTCTTCATTATAACCCATTGAAGATGCGTAATCACGCAATTTTTCTTTTAACAGGTTACGGGCTCGGTGCAATCTAGATCGAACGGTGCCAATTGGGATATCCAATATCTTCGCCATCTCCTCGTAGGTGAACCCTTCAATGTCACACAAGATAATGACTGTTCTGAAATCCACGGGCAACGAGTTCAGCGCCGTTGCGACTTCATCCCCAATTAAATCCGATACTGACTCAGCCCGAAGATCAACCGTATGTTCGGTTTCAGCATCTTCTGAATTATAGGTCGTTTCCACGTCCTGATAATCCACTTTAGCCGGTTCTTTGCTCTTTTTTCGGTAATCGTTGATGAAGCTGTTCTTCAATATGCGGAACAGCCACGCTTTGGCGTTAGTTCCTTGCTCAAATGATGAAATAAACCTAAATGCTTTCAAATACGTATCCTGCACAAGGTCGTTGGCATCGTCCTCATCGGTCGTTAAACGAAACGCAAAATTGTACATGGAGTCAATGTGAGGCATAAACTCCTTATTGAATACCTGATATTTCTGCTCATCGGTATATCGGCGGGCAGGCGCATCAGTAGATGGCTGCTCAGCGGAATCTCCACCGGGCAACAGTTGATCTGGTCCGGCATCCCGGTCGTCGCGAGTTGGCGTATCTGACATAACTTCTGGTATAGTCGCCATAAAAGTAAGAGTTAATTGCCGTTTACTAGCGGCAATACTCAACGAATTCAATAATTACACGGTACCAATCCGCTGAGCCGTATCAGGATTTGACTACAAAAATCAGTCCTTTGTTTGAAAAAAGAGTTGAAAACCAGGTAATATGACGAATTGGCAGTGAACGTTTACCCACATGATAACGTTAAAGCCAGCCACATATTCAGACGATTGATCTAAGTATGTGGCTGGCCTCTTATATACGGCTACCTAAGCGGCTATGGATTTAAAATAGCGCTTTAACCAGGAGTCTGAAGCAGATAGGGTCCAACTGTTCTGAAACTCCGCTTTGGTTTTTACCAACGTATTGAACACTTCCGTACTGGGCGTAATGGAACCAGCTTCAACGGCCGCTTTAATCATCGGTAACGGATACGTTTGAACCGTACCATCCGCTGAGCGAACGGCCGCCGAACGATCGAAGAAATCCACGCCAACTTGTCTGCCAATCTCCTGGAGCGTCCGCACGGATGAGTCAATTGAGCAGCCGCTGGGCATACTAAATCCTTCGTCGACGCTGACAACAACAAAGCGGTTCTCAATTACTTTGGCCGATGCCAACAGTGGCTGACCATGCGCTGCCCACTGATTCAGGGCCGGTTCCAATGCCTGTTGGATATCCGCTACGTCCTGGTCGGATAAAGGGCGATTCGCCTGATATACCCATACACGGGCCTCATTGGGCAATTTATCAAAGTCAATGTACATGAGCTGACGAATAATGCTGAGCGGATAATGATTCGTTATTAATCGATAGTATCACAACCCTTCCCCCTGCGCGATCAGTTCCGATAGGTCGTAGACCCGGACCGAATCTTCTTTGTTCTGGTTCTTGACGCCATCTGACATCATAGTCATGCAGAACGGGCAGGCTACGGCAATTGTGTCAGCGCCGGTACGTAACGCTTCTTCAACCCGTTCAACGTTCACATCTTTGTTGCCTGGTTCGGGCTCCTTAAAATATTGGCCACCACCCGCACCGCAACATAGGCCGTTGGCGCGTACCCGTTTCATTTCCACCAGGTCAGCATCTAAGGCTGCCAGGACCTCACGGGGTGCCTCGTAAATCTTGTTAGCCCGGCCGAGGTAACAGGAGTCATGGAACGTAATGCGTCGGCCTTTGAACGACTGACCATCTTTAACCCGCACCCGCCCCTCATTGATCAAGCCCTGCAGAAACTTTGAGTGGTGAATGACCTCGTAGTTGCCGCCCAGCTCCGGATACTCATTTTTGAGCGTATTGAAGCAGTGTGGACAGGCCGTTACGATCTTTTTAACGTTGTAGCCATTCAGCACCTGAATGTTGGCCATAGCCTGCATCTGAAACAAAAACTCGTTTCCAGCGCGCCGGGCCGGATCGCCTGTACAAGCCTCTTCAGGACCAAGTACAGCGAACTTGATGCCGACGTGATTTAGGATGCGCACGAAGGCAATTGTTACGCGCTTGTACCGATCATCAAAGGAGCCAGCGCATCCAACCCAAAATAGAATCTCAGGTTCCTCGCCCGATGCCGCCATGTCGGCCATGGTCGGTACTTTATACGTTTTTTCGGTTGTCATTTTCGAAAGTTGTCAAGTAGCCTGGTCATAACGCTGTAGCCAGTAGAGCCGCCCAGAATCTGGAAACTCCTTACGCTTGCCAGGTCATGACTTCAGTTTATTTTGTTACGGGTTCGTTGACCTGGTCGGCCCAGTTAAACCGATCGCTCGGTGAGAATTTCCAGGGGGCCATGTTGTTTTCAATGTTGCTGAACATCGCGTTCCACGATGCGGGAGCCTGCGACTCTTCCATCACCCGATAGCGACGTAACTGAAGAATGATGTCCAGCGGATTGATGTTAACCGGGCAAGCCGTTACGCAGGCCTGACAGGTCGTACAGGCGTTCAACTCTTCGGCCGTGATATAATCGTTCAGTAACGATTTATCGTCTTTATAATCATTTCCCTGCGTTTGCCAACCGCGCTGAATTTCTTCGAGTCGGTCGCGGGTGTCCATTATGATTTTACGAGGTGACAATTTCTTACCAGTGATATTAGCCGGACAAGCGGCCGTGCAGCGTCCGCACTCGGTGCAGCTGTAGGCGTTCATCAGGTTAATCCACTTCAGATCATAGACATCTTTCGCCCCAAAACGACCAATCTCTGCCGGTTGCTCTCCGTTGTCATTCGCCTGCGACCCATCGGCTTCAGTGGTTAAGGGCAAACCTAACGCCAGTTGAACCTCTTTCGTGATCTCCGGCATGTTTTGCATCTCTCCTTTAGGTTGCAGGTCGGAGTAATAGACATTTGGGAAGCCGAGTGCAATATGCAGGTGCTTCGAGTACGTAACGTAAACGGCAAACGCAAGAATACCCAGAATGTGCAACCACCATGATGTCCGTTCATAAGCGCCTAACGCCGTGTCGCTGAAGCCCGCAAAAATTGGCTTCAGATACTGACTAATGATAAAGTCAGGAACGATGCCCTGCAATTCACCATAATGTCCAACTCCTCGATCGCGCAGAACACTATCGGAGGCATTCCAGGTCAAAAAAGCAATCATCAGCACAATCTCCGCCGATAAGATGATTGTAGCGTCGGTAATTGACCAGCCACGTAGTTCGCGGTGGCGACTCGCCTGCAAGCGGCTCACCCGAGCGATGAAGCGCCGACACAGAAACACCACGCAAACGGCCAGAACACCAAAGGCCAGGACCTCAAACACATCAATCAGAATCGGATAAATTGGCGTGATGTAGGGCGCAAACAGCCGGTGCGTTCCCAGAACGCCGTCTAAGATTATCTCCAGTATTTCGAGGTTTATGATTACAAACCCGGCGTAGATGACAAAGTGCATGATACCTACCAGTGGGTTGGTAAACATCTTCTTTTGGCCAAACGCAACCAGCAGCATGGTTCTTAAACGCTCGCCTGCATTGTCAGACCGATCTTCGGCACGACCCAGCTTAATGGCGCGGGTAATAAGCTGAACTCGTTTCGTTATGTACCATGCCGTGGCCGCTAAAGCCGCGACAAACAAAATTTGCTGAAAAATTTCCATCCGTTTATGATGCTTACTTGGCCTGATTATCAGCACATGCTGAATTTGTCAGCCGATTATTTAAAAATTATTCTTGGCAAGGGGTTGCACTGAGTTAATAAACCATGTACTTTTGCACCCACGTTTTCGACAATACACCGTCTGCGGTGATGTAGCTCAGTTGGTAGAGCAAAGGACTGAAAATCCTTGTGTCGGCGGTTCGATTCCGTCCATCACCACGAAAATAAGAGGCAGTTACAACTTTTAGTTGTGACTGCCTTTTTTGTTGGTGCAACCTGAGTACAACATTCATCATTTCTACCACTTGTACCAGACGTTGAAGGGGATTCTCAACGCTCATCTTGGTGCAAAAAAAGCTGTGAATCCTCATAGCCTATAACGGTGAAAGCCCTCTGTTCGTTTTGAAATGCTGCATAATAGTATGCATGCATACTATTGTACAGAAGCAAAAGTACGTAGCTTATTGGAGAGTAGCAAGTGATCGTAAGCCACAATTCTAGCCTTAAGGACGAGTTTCTAACTAGCGAGCTAGGTGCACATTCAGCCGTCAATGGAAGTCGGCTGTTGATTCAGAAACAATTAGCAAAACCATTGATAAGCGCGTGATTGCTGGGTATCCATAGCTGAAATTTTGTAGTTCAGGTGCTGGATTAGAACGTAACGTCTGCCTGCTGTTCATTAACAATACGCTGGAATCAATGTTTTGAGACTACACAAAAGCGATTGATATGAACGAGAAAGATGTAAAGAAGGTAGCCAGAATCCTTTTGGGAGCGAATTTGATATTCGCGGGTGTAAGTCATCTGACCTTTGCCCGAAAAGCGTTCCAGGCGCAGGTTCCCGACTGGGTTCCTTTAGCTAAAGATGAAACGGTGGTGTATTCAGGTCTGGCTGAAATCGCGCTTGGGAGCAGTCTGGTGCTGACTCCAGAAAAACATCAGCAGGTTGTAGGACAAGTGGCTGCCAGTTTCTTTACGGCCGTTTTTCCCGGTAACATCTCCCAATACGTTAATCGACGGAGTGCTTTTGGTTTGGATACAGACCGGAAACGATTCGTTCGGTTGTTTTTCCAACCCGTCCTCGTCTATTGGGCCTTGAAGAGTACAAATAATCTTTAAACCAATCAGGGCTGAACGTCGTAACGAGGGACAATGAAGAAGAGGGCTTGCCTATGTTACAAACCCTCTTGCGCTTGACTGGGGCTGTTTACTTCACCAGAGCCGATTCAGTCGCAATCTCAATACCAATGGCACGCATGAGCTGACTGGCATTGAAACTCTCGCAGATTCCGTTACGTAACTTGTAATCGAATACGAGTTCGCCGTCCTTAAGGTCAGACTGAAAGTGGTAATTTGTCACAAAGTCGGCGGGAGCCTTGCCTTGCACAGCGACTTGTTCGTTTGCCAATTGCCCTAATTCAAGATCATGAGTGGACACAAAACCGGAGGCAGTGGTACGATGCAGTTGCCGAATTAAGGCTTCGGCTCCCCGGTGGCGGTCAGCTGAATTCGTTCCTTTTAAAATTTCGTCCAGGAAATACAGAACCGGGATCGTCTGCGTTTCTTTTGTTAGGTTAATCAACGTTTGAAGCCGCTTAAGCTCGGCGTAGAACGACGATGTACTTTCTTCGAGCGAATCCTGCGTACGCATACTCGTAAACACCTGTACGGGCGAGCAACGGAATTTTTCGGCACTGACAACTGCGCCGGCCAGAGCTAACACAATATTGGCCCCAACGGTACGTAAAAACGTGCTCTTGCCGGACATATTCGAACCGGTGATCAGGATGGTTTGGCCAGAGCCAATCAAGGACAGAGAATTGGCGATGCTGCGGTCAGGCGAGAGCAACGGATGAGCCGCCGAGCTAATGACTAGGGTGAGCTGATCTTCAACAATATCAGGAGTCGCATAGCCGGGATGCGCGTACGAAAATCCGGCCAGGCTGTTAAGGGCTTCCAACTCGCCCAGCGCTTCGAACCAAAACGCCAAACGTGGGCCGTACTGTTTTTGCCATCGTTCCAACTGGAACAAGTAGTGCAGATCCCACAGCAGGGCTGTGCCAAAAAATAAATAGAAATACGGATTGCGTCGGTAATTCAGCCCTTCGGTTAGTTGGCTAAGCTGACGAATGGCCGAGGATACAGCACCGCCATCGGCGGTTAATACGTGCCGGATGGCTTTTAAGCGGACTGCTTCCCCGATTACCTGCTCAGCCTGCTGGAATAGGGCCTGATAGGCACGTAGCGCATTCGAAATATCAAATGTCTGTTCACTTACATTCTTAGCTTTTTCGGCGGTTCGGCTTAATACAAAACTGTGCACAACTAACGCCAGAATCACCACCAAACCGGGCACCAGCCCCGACAGCCACGCGATAAACAGGCCTAACGTAATGGCGGGAAACAGAAACCGAATGATATTGAAGTAAGCGGGTAGCGGCTTATCTTCCGCGGTTGCCCAGCTAATAAGCGATTCCGGCGAGTGACCAATCTGCTCTTCTAAATAGGCTAAGGCTTCGACTTGTTGTCGCCAGTCAAGCTGTGGTTTTAATTCCGCTGCGGCTTGCTGGCGTAGCTGGACCGTTTCTGAAGAGGAGGGGGTTTGCAGCCAGGACGCCAGCCGCTTTTGACCTTCAAATGTATGGGTTCGGTTTAAGAGCCGAAACAACGAATGCTTACCGAATACGTCTAAATCGCCGGAGTAATAGTGCGTTGGGTTTGCGTATTGCTCACCTGTTTCTGGCCGCAGATACTGCCGGTTCAGCCGGGCCGCTTCGTCCCGATTGACAAAGGCGAGGTGGTGATTCAGATCCCGTTCGCGTCGAATCGTCTGGTGACGCTTCAACAGGAACATAAAACCTGCTATACCGATGAGCAGAACCAGAACAGCAGCCAACTGCTGGTCCAATCTGCCGAGTATCCATACCGCAGCGACGCTGCTGATGAACCAGATGAGTCGCCAAAAGGCAAGCTGATTGTATTGACGCTGGGCGGCCTGTTCGGCTTGAACAAATTGTTGATGACGCTGTTGAAAGAGGGCTTCGGGGGGCATAAACTCGTATAAAAAAGTCGGCAGTAAAGATACCGCCGACGACCTATGTTCACTAGTTTCTAACTTCTGGGTTTAGTGCCAGAAGTACTCACCTATTCGTTACAATCCTGACAAACGCCCTGAATAAGCAGGTTCATTTCTTTTCGATTATAGCCCTGGGGTAACGCGATTGCCGGGATACGTACCTGATCGAGACAGGTTGTCTGGCCACAATGCTCGCACTTGAAGTGAACGTGATCGTGGTGGTGATGGCCATCGGCGCAGGTTTCGCGGCATAATGCGTATTTAGTGCCGCCTTCGTCGTCAAGAACTTTGTGCAGGAGACCTTTGTCCAGAAACGTACGTAACGTACGGTAAATTGTCACCCGGTCGTGGTCGGGGCCGAGCCCATTCTCGACATCGCTATGTGCCAGTGCATGACCCGCTCGCAGGAACAGGTCCAGGACTTCCTCCCGACCGTTCGTATGGCGGAGGTTAAAGTCTTTGAGGGTTTTCGCGGCTGAAGTCATGTTTTATAAGAATAACGAGTGCTGAAAAACGTCAGTTCAAACCAGTTCCGCTTTTCGCACAAACTGATAACTACGATTCATTAGTCATCGTCTCGAACTGCAATTTAACCAAGTTTGCATAGATGCCGTCTTCCTGACCCGCCAGTTCATCGTGCGTACCGGTCTCAGCAATCTGCCCTTCCCGAATAACGTAAATCGTATCGACTTTACGAATGGTAGCCAGCCGGTGGGCAATGATAATTGTAGTCCGGTTCTGCATCAACTCATCGAGGGCTTCCTGAACCAACCGCTCCGATTCCGCGTCGAGCGAACTGGTGGCTTCGTCGAGAATCAGGATAGCCGGATCTTTCAGAATGGCACGAGCGATGGCAATCCGCTGCCGCTGCCCACCCGACAGTTTAACGCCCCGTTCGCCGACAACAGTCTGCAACCCGTCGGGGAATGACTCGATGAATTGCAGGGCATTGGCTTTCCGGGCCGCTTCGCGGACTTCCGCTTCACCAGCACCGGGCTTGCCGTACTGAATGTTTTCCAGAATGGTACCGCCAAACAGCATAACCTCCTGGGGAACAATCGCGATATTTTTCCGGAGTTCCGTTACGTTAAACCCGGACAGATCGCGGCCATCTACTGTAATCTGACCGTTGTACATGGGGTAATAACGCATCAGCAGTTGCACGATGGTCGATTTGCCGGCTCCGCTCTGGCCGACCAGCGCGATTTTTCGGCCTGCCGCTACGTTGAGCGAGATTCCTTTCAAAACCGGTACGTCGGGGCGAGAGGGATACGAGAACTGGACATCCGTAAACTGAACGTGACCATGAACCGGCACGAACAAGGGTAGCTCTTCGCCGGCGTTTACTTCCGACAATTCGCCCAAAATTTCAAGGATGCGTTCGGAGGCACCCACCGTCTTTTGCAGTTGAGCGTACAGATCACCCATACCGGCTACAGAACCCCCGATAAACGTAGTATAGACAATAAAGGTCAACAGATCAGGGAAGGACATTTCGTTCGACAAGACCAGCGAACCGCCGTACCATACAACCCCGATAATACCGCCAAAAAGCGCAAAAATCACAAAGGAAACGAATACACCCCGGAACTTAGCGGCTCGTAAGGCTGTATTGACAACCCGTTGCAGGGCGGTTCCGTAGCGGTTAATTTCCAGCCGCTCGTTGGTAAAGGCTTTCACTACGTTCACCGACTGCAGCGTTTCTTCGACCACTACGTTTGCCTGCGCCAACAAATCCTGCGCCTGCTTTGACAGTTTACGGATGAAGCGCCCAAAAAACATAGCGGCCACGATGATAAGCGGAAACGTAGCGAGCATAAACAAGGTCAGTTTCCACGATACGTAGAAGATGATGGCGGTTCCGATTGTGAGCGTCGCAACCTGCCGGAATAATTCAGCCAGGGTCAGGGTCAAGACATCCTGTAACTGCGAAACGTCAGCGGATATACGACTGGTGAGCTCGCCAACGCGACGCTGCTCAAAAAACGGAACGGGAAGCGTAATAATCTTGCTGTACGTAGCCCGGCGTACGTCGGCCATGGCCCGCTCACTCACCTGGGAAAAAAAGTAGATTCTAAAAAACGAGAAAACGGCCTGCGCAATCAGTACACCCACAAAAAACAGGGTAACCTGATTCAGCGTAAACGCCGACTTTCCCTGAATAACGCTTGTAATCTGCCCAATCAGCAAGCCGAAGCTCATCGTTGTTCCCGTTGAAAACACCAGGAATATAAACCCAGCGGCATACTGCCACCGGTAGGGCTTCACAAACCGAAAGATGCTCATGGCCTTTTTTAGACCATCCCGGTTCAATGCTTTTTTATCTTCTTTGCTGGCTTCATCGCCAGAACTCCTACCTCGCTTTGCCATTCTAAATGGATGTTCTCAATCGTATTAGTCTGCTCTTATGTTGTCGCGATACCTGAAAAATATTGCCTCTCGTTCAAAGACACGTATTACAGATCGTCTTTCTGACCTTTGTAGCCCGACTGTTCGAATATCTGCCGGGCGTCCGCATTGCGCATCAGGTCGGCAATACTGACCGAACTATGCTCATCGTGATATAAAGCAACAATTCGCCAGCCTACCCAACGGCCAATAGCTCCCGGGCAGCCCTGCCCAATCTCCGCCGTGAAAGGCCGTTCATTCAAATATCGCTGTTTTATGGCAGGATTCGTTTGATATAGTAATTGATTGTCAATAAAATGTCCCCAGACAATATCCTGCGCGTTAAACGTTTCGGTCAATTGCTTGTCTGAGTAACCAATAACCAGACTATCAGAAACTTCAGGCAACATATTCTTTGTGAACACATACCCCTTTCCGTAATAGACCATATCGGCCAGCATGGTTTGGTCGGTCCGGTTCGTAGCGTTGTATTTGTCGGATATACCAAACACAACCGCCGGGACGATGTACTCTTTTTGGTATCGGCGGAGGATATACTGCGGAAACGTCGGTCCCTGCGGGCGGTACTTCGCTTTAGGACCGGCAAAGTAGTCGAGTCCAATAATGATAAGACTATCGGTAACGACCAGGTCAGGACCTAAAAATCCAGTAACAACCGTGGCAATTTTGGGCGATCGGAATTCTGGAAACTCTTTCTTAATATTGGTAAAGGCTTCAGAAAACTGGCTTTTCAAGTCGGCCATATCGCCAAATTCAGCCTGAACCTGCTGGTTTAGTTCGTTTAATGCTGGATTATTGATCCGGTTGGTCAATTCACGGACGAGGGCCGTATCATTTCCGGCTCCGTTCGCGTTAAAGTACAATTGAGCGACAGACGGATTCCGGTTCAAAAACGCCTGGATAGCACTGGGAGACTTTGCCGCGAAAAGTTGTTGATCGAGCCGAACCAGGGCTACATCTTCTTTTTCTGTGCACGAGGCCAGTAAAAAAGCACAAAAAAGCCCGAGTAGGGCCGACCGTAGTAGCATGAAAATCACAAGTTTTCTATATAGAAAACAGACAAAATTATGAAAAAAGTTGCAGGGTTGGGGCTAATTCTGGCTATACTGACAACACTCCCCGGCTGGACGCAGTCATCGTCGCCCGCGCTGTATAAGCTACGAACGAAAGAATCGAACGTAACGGAGAGACGCTTTCGAAAAATATTGGGCGACAACTACGATGGTCAGGATCAGAACCGTCGCGACTACGATGACGACCGGAAACGCCGTCGCCGTCGGCAAAATACGGAGTCTGGCAGTGAAACGGGCCCTGATTATGCCCGTCCCAATCACCTTATTGAAATGAGCATTCGGTTTGCGCCTTCGCTGGATGTAAATACCGCCGAAGGTATGGGCAGTTACGCCGGATTCCGGGACAATGGCGCGGGCGTACGGATGAGCGTTGGACCAACGCTGGATTACTTTTTCTTTAAAGATCAGTACGCGTTCAGCACCGGGCTTTGGTATACCATTAAGCGCTCGGGCTTTCAGATGCCGGGCTCTTTCGGCAGTACGCGCTGGAACCCCGGTGCACCCGAAAAAGAATCCATATACAACCTGCAATACCTGCAACTCCCGGCTACGGTGAAACTGTTTGCGAACAACATCGCTCCGGGCATTCGGCTGTACGTACAAACGGGTGGGCTGCTCAGCTTAAAACTCGCCGAGCGGGCGCTCCAGCAGGAACGTAACGGACTATACATGGCCGAAAGTGGGGGAGACCGCCGTCAGTACAGCTTTGGCGATATTGAGTTGCTGCTCGGCACGGGCATTCAGTATAAGATTAACCAGACCAACGCCTTCAATTTAGGGGTGAGCTATCAGCGGGGACTGATGAACGTAGCGCGGGGCAGTCAGTTAGTTTCTAAGAATCGGGTTGTCTCGCTCGATTTAGGATTTAAGTTTTAGCGGATACGTACTAACGACGGCTGTATTTCCTTCTTTATAGATTTCTGATTTAACGTTCCTCAAATGATGAATGGCCTTCGACTTCTGTTTATGTTCGTCCTGCTGCCTGCTTTAGGGAGTGGGCAACCGAATATAACGGGCCTGGGCAATCTGCGGATCGGGAGTACGACCCCGGATTCGTTGAGTTCAGTTGTTTTTAAGAAAGACGAACAGTCGTACGTGAAAGGAACGCTTGCCTTACCCTGCGACCACATTCAGACGTTCACCTCGCCGAAGGTTGAGGTTGCCGGAACGACGATAACGAACGTTGTACTGTACTTCTACGACAACAAACTGTTCCGAATTTCCTGCGATTATACCGATGCATTAAAAGAGGCTTTTGTGGCGCAGCACAAGGCCGGTACCCGCACACCCGCAACTACATTTCAGCTTTGCACAACGGCGAATCGGTCGCTCATAGCCTCCGCGGAAACCTGGACAAATGCGGATATAGTTGCGTTGGTCGTTTATAGAAAAGGCTACAATGCCGATTGTGAACCGGGCGAGAGCGCTACGTTGACAATATTCAGTCAGGATGCTTCAGATCTGTCCTCCGAATGTGCCCTGCGGAATAGTGATCCCCTCACTGACGAGTATATCGACGCGTTGAAGTAAGGCGGAGAGGTTCAGCCTCCGCCATTAATCCGTATTCATTAGCTAGATTATCGGTACCGGTTGATTGGTTATAATTCGATAATAGGCCGGTAATATGGGGGTAATACGATTGTATTCTCTT
This sequence comes from Spirosoma knui, assembly GCF_054780635.1. Classification (NCBI taxonomy): domain Bacteria; kingdom Pseudomonadati; phylum Bacteroidota; class Cytophagia; order Cytophagales; family Cytophagaceae; genus Spirosoma; species Spirosoma knui. The sequence continues at coordinate 108,048 of NZ_BAAGVY010000005.1, forward strand.
TGCAGTCAGAAAATTTTTTACAATCTGCTGCATGAAGACGTATTTACTTTCCAGTATGCTGGTGCTTGTTTCAGTGTGTTTTGGCCTTATCGAAACGCTGGCTCAAACCACTCAGGCATCTATATCGGGAATCGTTGCTGAGACTAATAAAGGGCCGCTGCCAGGAGCAACGGTTCAGGTTCGCAATGAGTCGACCGGCTTTACTACGGGAACTGTCACAAATGTTCTGGGCGAATATTTATTCAAGGAGTTGCCTTTGGGCGGACCCTATACCATACGCGTTACGTTCGTGGGGCTCGGCGAACAAAAGCGCACGGGTTATGCGCTCAACCAGGGCGATGCGATCCGGATAAACCTGAACATGGAAGAAGGCGGCCAAACCCTTGAAGTGGTACAGGTTGTTGCCTCCGGATTGAAAAACAAAATCGAAAACCTCGGTGCTGCTACGGCTGTTTCAGCCAAATCCATCGCTTCGCTGCCCGTTAACGGCCGGAATTTTACGTCCTTAACCGACCTGTCGCCATTAAGCCGGGGCGGTAACCTATCCGGCCAGCTTGGCTCGTCGACCAATTACACCATTGACGGGATGACGGCTAAAAATCCAACCTCAGCCGGGGCAACTACGAGCCGAAGCGGGGCTCCGTATTCCATTTCTATCGAAGCTGTGCGGGAGTTCAAGGTGATTACCAACCAGTATGATGTCGTTTACGGACGTAGTGGTGGTGGGATTGTCAGCGCCGTTACGAAAGCAGGTACGAATAAACTAAGCGGAAGTATTTTCAACTATACCCGTGCTAACTGGTTATCAAGTCAATACGATATTCGGGGAAACAAACGAAACAACCCGTTCTCAACGAACCAGTTCGGCTTTTCGCTGGGCGGGCCTATTATTAAGGATAAGCTCCACTACTTTGTGGTATGGGACCACCAGCAGGATTCGCGTCCGCTGATTATCGCTGATGTACAAACGCCTACTGATGAAAGTCGGTTTAACGTGACCAGAACCACGCTCGATCAGTTCGTGAACATTGCTCGTACGAAATACGGAGTTGCCAATACGCCCCAGTACGGTACGTTCGACAAGAACCGGGGTTCCGACGCTGCCTTCGCCCGAATCGACTGGCAAATCAATCCTAAAAACCTGCTGACTATACGTAACAACTTCACCAGCGACCGGAACAAGCTGGGGTTGGAGGATAATACGTCGATCAACCTGTACGAATCATACGGCAATGACTTCAACTGGGACAACAGCTTTCTGGCTACGCTGCGCTCGTCGCTGAATCCGCGCGTGACTAATGAATTGAAACTTCAGCACCTCTACACGTATCAGAAAAGCAGTCCGGGCGATCAGCTGCCTTCGGCGAATATTCCACGGGCAATCGTTGAAAACGTTGTGTCAACGGTAGATGGAGCCAATCGTTCTACCAATATTCAGATGGGCGGTCACCGCTTCGCGCAGGAAGGATTCAAAAACAACGTCCTGCAACTGGTTAATAATCTGTATTACAACACCGATAAAGCGCAGTTTACTTTTGGGGTAGACCTGATGTACACGAATGCATGGTCGGTCTACGGCAGTGAAGTAAACGGCCGCTTTCACTACACCGTTGATGGCAACTTAACGGCTCTCGACAAGTTCGATCGGCTGCAACCTTACCGCTACTACCGCGAGGTACCCTTGATGGATGACTGGAGCGTGCGCGGTAAGACCTGGAACGCGGGCGCTTACGGCCAGATGAGTACGCGACTGGCGCCGGGATTAGACATGACGGCTGGTCTGCGCTTCGACTACGCGCATTACCCAACGGCTCCGTTCAACCCGGTGGTATTCGACGAGCTTAAATTACGTACCGATAATAAGCTGAAATCATTCATTGCGCAGCCCCGACTACAACTGACCTGGGATATCAACGATCAGCGCCGGGACATCGTCCGGTTTGGGGCCGGAATCTTCGCTTCCGATATAAACAACTACGCCATCATCAATAATCTCACGTTTGACGGAAAGCACCTGGCTACGGTAGACGTACGCGGAGCCGCCGTACCAACGCCTGATTTTGCGGCTTACCGCGCGAATTATGCGAGCATCCCAAGTTTGGCGGCTTATCAGTTGCCGACAATCAACCTCACCGGAACCGATGCCCGCGTGCCGGTGATGTACAAAGCCAATATTTCGTATACACGGTACGTAACAGATAAGCTGCGCATGAGTGTGGCTGGATTCATGACGCTGGGACGTAACAATTATATGTACGTTGACCGGAACATGGTCGCTGAGCCGTTCTTCCACCTGGCAAACGAAGACAATCGGGGCGTGTATGTCCCGCTCAATTCAATGCCCGCCAACGGATCGGGCGACTGGTTGCAGGGGCGTATCAGCCAGAAACTAGGCCGGGTGCTGGAACTAAATAGCGAAGGTAAAGTCAACCAGTTCGCGTTTGTGGCCGATGCTACGTACCAGTATTTCAAAGATGGTGAATTCACGGCCAGCTACACCTACAACGACACGAAGGATAACACCTCTTACAATGGGAACGTAGCAAATACAGCCACACTGTCGCTGCCGGTAAAAGATGATCCACGCAACCTGAGCCGAATGTCCTATTCCGACAACCAGTTTCGGCACAAGGTCGTCTTCTACGGTACGTTGCCTTCGTTCTACGGCATTACGGTGGGCGTTCGGTATTCGGGCATTGGGGGCACTCGCTACTCGTTACTATCTGGCGCGAACAGCAATGCCGACTTCGTGGCGGGCACAAACGATCTGGCCTTTATTTTTGACCGAAACGGTGAGAATACGCCCGCTAACGTAAAAACCGGTCTTCAGGCTATTCTGGATAATCCGAATGCCAGTCAGAGCATTAAAGACTATATCCTCAAATACGGGGGCCAGATGGCGGAGCGGAATGGCGGCATCAACGGCTTCTACGGCATATTCGACGTGCGAGCCAGCAAGCGGTTCCGAATTTATAAAAGCCACAGCATAGACGTATCCGCCGACATATTCAATTTTGCTAATTTCCTGAACAAAAGCTGGGGGGTAAACAAGTCGCTGGGCAACCAGGCCTTGTACGCGTTAGGTATTCCCCGGACCAGCACGTCGCCAGCGGTTGACGGCTTCGACAAGACGAACCAACGGTTTGTGTATCGGGTCAATACAGCGGGGGTAGTTACGCCATCCGGTAACCCCTATCAGGTTCAGCTAGGCGCTCGGTATAGCTTCTAAAGCTGGTCATGTAAGTAAAGAAACAAGTAAGCTGACTTAATGTACAGTTGACATCATGGGTGCTGTTGATGAGGCTATCCCGCATCATCAATGGGGCCCATGATGCATAAACCACCAAATTCAAATGCGTAAAACGTTAGGACTTTTATCGCTGCTGTTGTGGTCGCAGCTGCTGATTGCTCAAAACCAGCTTAACAAGCAGGGCCACCGGGGTTGCCGGGGACTGATGCCGGAAAATACCATTCCGGCCATGAAAAAAGCTCTTGATCTGGGCGTTAAAACGTTGGAGCTGGACGTAGTAATCTCGCAGGATAAACAGGTTGTCGTATCGCATGATACATACATGGCGGCCGATATATCGCTGAAACCCGATGGAACTCCGGTTACTGCCGACGAGCAGAAGAACATCAACTTATATAAGCTGACCTATGCCGATATTAAGAAGTTCGACGTAGGCAGCAAGCCGCATCCTCAGTTTGGGCGGCAGCAAAAGTTACGGGCCTATAAGCCGCTACTGGCCGAACTGATCGATTCGGTTGATGCCTACGCGAAAGCAAAGGGGATGCCGTTGCCCATGTACAATATCGAAATAAAGTGCAGTCCACAGACCGATGGCGTATACCACCCCGCTCCGGAGGAGTTTGTTGATTTGGTGCTTACCATCACTCAGAAGAAGCTGGGCAGCAAGCGATACAACATTCAATCGTTTGACGTACGGCCATTACAACTTATTCATAAGCAAGCACCCGACGTGCCGCTGGCGTATCTGACAATGAACGGAAAAACGCTGGCTGACAACTTGGCTACGTTAGGTTTTACGCCGTATGCGTACAGTCCGTATTACAAAACCGTTACGGCTGAGACAGTGAAGGCTTCGCACGCGGGGGGGATGCTGATTATTCCCTGGACAGTAAATACAAAACCCGAGATTGACAGCCTAATCGCGTTAGGGGTAGATGGCATTATTACCGATTACCCCAATCTATTCTGATCGCTAACGATTAGCATTTTTAGTACTAAATTAAGAAAGGTAAGTCATCGGCTTACCTTTCTTTTTGACCGATTACTCAAAGGTAACGGTCTGTGCCACACCCTGATCTACTCGTATATGAGTATGCATTTCGTGCACTTACTGTACATAAATAATTGATTTACAATAGCGTGTTTCCTTGCCTACTGCTTTAGACGACTATATGACCGATTAATAAGTGAGTCGTTAGGCGATTTGATAGCCAATACGAATCAACGTTAATTTGTCCCCAGTTAAACACAAATCAATTGTACCACAATGAAAAAATTTCACTTCTCATTTTTGTTAGTTCTTGGCTTGTTGGCAGGAACTCAGTCGTTCGCCCAGTTAGCCGTTGATAAGGGCACCAAGTTCATAAACCTCGGTATCGGCGTAGGTGGTTATGGGTATTACACAGGTAGTAGCGGAGTTGCCTTTACGGCGGCTGCTGACTTCGGTGTAACCAAAAACATCACTGTCGGGGCTCAGGCCGGTTATAGAAGCTATGGAAGCGTAGGTACCTACAAATACAACTCGTTCGATATTGGTGCTCGTGGTTCGTACCACTTCAACGAACTGCTGAACTTATCTACCGATAAAGCAGATTTGTACGCTGGTTTAGGCCTGTCTTACTTCTCGTTCTCATACGGTGGTTACCTCGACAATTACGGTGCTGTTTACGTGCCTATCCACGTTGGTGGTCGTTACTTCTTCAGCGATAATGTTGGTGGCTTTGCGGAATTAGGCTCTAGCCTGTCTACGCTCAAAATAGGGGTCACCTTCAAGCTGGGTCAGTAGTCAAAAGACACCCCAGAATAAAACAAAAGACCCTGCCAGCAAAGGCAGGGTCTTTTGTTTTATTCTGTTATCAGCGATTATTTTTCGGCTACTTCCCGCAGGCTTCGTACGCCCATGTTCCAGAGGATAAAGGAATAAATGTCGGCGGTTGTCTCAATGTTCTTCTTCGTGTTGCTGGCACCATGCCCCGAGTTGGTATCGATACGTATCAACACCGGATTCTGGCCTTTGTACACCTCCTGTAGCGTAGCTGCGTACTTAAATGAGTGGGCTGGAACAACCCGATCGTCATGATCAGCGGTCGTGATCAGCGTTGCCGGATAACCGATTCCTGCTTTCAGGTTGTGCAGGGGCGAATACGCACGAAGTGCCTTAAACTCTTCGGCATTATCGCTGCTGCCGTAATCGGCAATCCAGTTCCAGCCAATGGTAAACTTGTGAAACCGCAGCATATCCATAACCCCTACTTGTGGAATGGCGACGCGGAACAGATCGGGGCGCTGGTTCATAACGGCTCCTACGAGCAAACCACCATTTGAACCACCCTGAACGGCCAGTTTCGCCGGGCTGGTGTATTTCTGCGCAATCAGGTATTCAGCAGCTGCAATAAAATCATCAAATACGTTCTGTTTCTTGAGTTTCATGCCTTGCTCGTGCCATTTCTCTCCGTATTCGCTGCCTCCCCGTAGGTTAGCCTGCGCATACACGCCCCCCTGCTCTAGAAACGGAATCCGGAATGGACTAAAGGCAGGCGGTAAGCTGACGTTGAATCCGCCATAACCATACAGCAGAGTAGGGTTGGTACCATCCAGTTTGAGCCCTTTCCGATACGTTAAGAACATCGGCACTTTCGTTCCATCCTTACTCGTAATGAACACCTGCTTCGTTTCGTAGTCGGTCGGCTTAAAATCTACTTCCGGTGCCCGGAAAACGGTGCTTTTCCGAGTGGCTATATCGTAGCGGTAGATGGTCGGCGGGAAGGTAAACGAGGTGAACGTATAGAACACAAACTTGTCGTCTTTCTCGCCACCGAATCCACCAGCCGAGCCAATGGCAGGCAACTGAATTGCATTCTCCAGCTTTCCGGCGTAATCGTACACCTGCACCTGTGACGCTACGTCTTTCGAGTATTCAACGAAGAGTTTCTTGCCAGCCGCACTGACGCCACCCTCGGTAATGGGCTCAGGCCGTTCGGCAATCAACGTAGTGAAAGCTTTCTTCTTCGTGTCGAAGGCTACAACTTTGCTGTTTGGCGCTTTTTCGTTGGTTAAAATCAGAAGCCGGTCACCATCATTGTCGATAACGCCGTAGCTGAAATCGGTTACGTCGGCCACCACGGGTGTGAACGTTTTTTGGCCGCCCTGCGCATCCATGAAAAACAAGGCATTCCCATCTTTTCCCTGGCCCCGGTCGCTAACCGACAGTAACGCAAAGCGTTCGTCGTCGGTCGTGCTTACGATATGGAAGCGCTGTGGATGTTTCCCATCTTCATACACAAGCCGGTCTGCCGACTGGGGTGTGTTTAGCTTGTGGTAAAATACCTGATGATTCTCATTTTTAGCGGCTAGCGCACTGCCTTCGGGCTTAGGGTACCGGCTGTAATAAAACCCATCGCCCTGCCAGGCGGCACCCGATACTTTTACCCACTCGATTTTTTCAGGCAGATACTGCTTTGTGGCGAGGTCCATTATCTGGTATTCCTGCCAGTCTGATCCGCCTTTCGAGAGTCCAACTACGGCGTATTTTCCGTCTTTGGACAATGAGAACGCACCAAGCCGGGTCGTACCATCAGTCGATAATTTGTTCGGGTCGATAACCAGTTCCGGCTTGCCATCCAGACCTTTCTGGCGGTACAGAACAGCTTGATTCTGCAAGCCATCGTTTTTGGAGAAATAGAACCAGTCGCCTTTCCGGCTGGGCGCTGAATACTTTGGGTAATTATAGACCTGTTCAAGCCGGGTTTGTAGTTGCTTACGGAACGGAATCTGCGCCAGGTAGTCAAACGTAACCTTGTTCTCGGCTTTGACCCATTCAGCGGTTTCGGCTGAACGGTCATCTTCGAGCCAGCGATAAGGATCAGCGACCTGAGTGCCGTGATACGTATCGACATGATCGGTTTTACGCGCTTTGGGATAGTTGAACGGACCTTCAGTTTGGGCCATTGCCACAGACGAACTCAACATAAGGAGCAGTCGGATAGAGTTAGAAAAATGCATGATTATAAGCGTTGAAGAAGAGTTTAAACGCAATTCGTTTACTAAGCTAATGCTTTAGTACGTAGAAAGGGGAAGTTCAATAGAGATTCTCTAGTCAGCCGATAAAGGGCCAACGGAAACTCAGATGAGCAGTTCCTGACGAGGACCAACGCGTGGAATCAGCCCCTGCGAGTCGTTCCGTAAGAGCATCTCGAACAGCAGGACCGTTGCGGCCGCATCTCCCTGGGCGCGGTGGCGGCCGTTGAGCGGTATCTCAAGCGAGCGGCAAAGCTTGCCTAGGCTATAGGAAGGGTGGCCGGGTATTAATTTACGGCTCATGCGAACGGTACAAAGTGTTCGACGCAGGAAGTCGTGCCCCAGCCAGTTTAGTTCTTTCTGAACAAAGTTAAAATCGAAGCTGACGTTGTGCGCTACGAAAATCGCATCCTGGGTTATGTTCACTACCTGAGCCGCTACGTCGGCAAAGGTAGGCGCGTCGGCTACCATCTCGTCCGTAATCCCGGTCAGTTGACGAATAAATGGCGGAATCGGACAGCCCGGATTTAACAAGGAGTGGAATGAATCGACAACCTGCTGGCCGTCGTGGCGAAATATGGCAATTTCTGTCAGGCGCGTTGCTCCCTTTACACCTCCTGTAGTTTCAACGTCAACTATACAATACACAAAAGCAAGGTTATCTGTAGTCAATAAACAGGCGTGGCTAAGCAATGAGTTCGGCTCTACCTTATTTTATGACAAAAGCGGATGCGTTTATCGCTCTACCTGTTTACTGGAGAGAAGCTTGTAAAGGGCGGGCTTTGATCGGTTGCACATCGCGGCTGGGTCGGGCTACAACCCCTTGCCGAATAAGTCCAAGCGTATAATCCAGTACATAATCGCGATTACAGAGCAGGTCCTCATAGCTGCGGGTAACCGTAAAATCAGGCTCGACTGTAAACCCGTTTGCCCGATCGGCCGTAACGGCATGGGTCAGCTTTTTAAGCGGGATACGAACCTGAATTCGTGAGTTGGGTAAGGTCACAGTTTTAAAATGGCCCGCGAAATCACCCCAATACGCACTACCACTGGCCTCGCCAACGAACGTACCCATACCGGCATCCAGCGTCTTGGCCAGAACCGATGTCGTTGCCGAGAACGACGCGCCATTCACCAGGAAATAGATATTGCCCTTAAATGCATTGTTGTGCTTGGGTCGATAACGACGACGCGCCGAACGACTCGCGAAACCACCCGCGTTAGTGGATTTATACTGGAGACTGAAGTTGATGGCTGATATTGGGTTCCAGCGCGTAACCAGTTCGGCGCGGGCGGCCCGTTTCATCTCCTCATGCTCCATAATGGTAAACGGTTTGGGCATCCAGTAACGTAACAGCCGGGCCGAATTCAGTACAACGCCACCGCCGTTCCCCTGCATGTCAATCACCAGGTTTTGTACGTTCTCGTTACGTAGTTGCTTAAACGCCTTTTTCAACCTCCGGTTAAACGCCAACTGAAAAGGATCCGTCTTTTTTGGGCCCATGAACGAGGCAACCCGTAACACGGCCGTGTGCGTCAGCGAATCAACGATCCGCACCGATACGTTAGGGCGATGGTCAATTTCGGACTGGTAGCGCCGGTGCATCATCGAGCGGAAACCCGCCAGATTAGGGCAAGCCAGACGAGTCTGGCGAACGGTTGTATCGCCAGGGAGCCGGTAGGTGATGCGAACCGAATCCGCCGATCCGTACCAGGCCGCATAATAGTCAGCAAATTGGACAAGGCTCCATTGGCGACGGCCCGTTACGTTATCGCCATCAGAACCCGAGTGGTCTGACTTCATCAACTCGTCGTGCATGTCGCCAACGCTACGTCCGTTAATGGTCAGCAGTTCCGTTCCCCGGTACAGACTCGTATCGGCCGATACATTGTGACTGATGTAATATTGATCTCCGACGGGTCGGATGTAAAACGGTATATATCGGGTTTGTTTGTTAATAAAGTTCTTCCGGTGATTCAGATTCGTATGCCCGTCTTTTATGGCGGTGATGAGAGGACTAACGTGACGAAAGAACGATAAATAGTCGACTGGAGCCGTCAGACAGTTGTATAGCGAGTCGTAAAGCTGCTCCATGCGCGGCTGTGGGGTGTAGTAACCCATGCCGGGATGCAGCAAGTCGAGCTTGCGTTTGAGATAGCTTAAGTCAGTACGAGCTTGTTCAGGAGTAAGGGGTTGAGCGGGAGCGATCAGGCTACATAGTCCGATCAGCAAACCCGAACACAAAAGAATTCGGCCAATCTTCATCATTCAACGTCACGGTGTTCACCCACTTTGGCAAGTGGGACTCTGTTTGTTCTGTGAAGATAAGATTTGGCGCAACTATTATCAATAGGAATTGTTTAAAACCCTATTAAATTTTGTTTGCAGGTTAAGGCCTCTTATTGGTCATAACTAAATAACTCACTCGTTTTCAGTGCTGTTTTCGTACGCAGCCTTGGTCCTAACAAACAAAATTTAATAGTATATTTCTTGTTAAATACAGATTTATAGTGCGTAGCACACAGATTATTCATCTTTCCGATGGGGAATTATTGTCCAGTGCTGAACGCCGGGCTTGTGATCTGCAATAACATCAGCCGCTACATCCTCCAGGTTTTCCTCGTTTGTGGTAAAGAAAAGGCTCTCCGGATGGTCGCCTTCCTGCGTAATACGTACTTCATAATATTCGTTGTGGTGCTCGATAGCGTGTTTCTCGACAAGTTGATACTGGGCCATAGCGATAAAATAGTTAGGTCTTAATAACCCAGTTCCGGGCGATATGGTTATTCGGGTACGTAATTAGGATAGCAACTTCAAATCTTATTTGCCATCCCTGAAATGGCAAAAGCGCCACGTTTTATCTCTTTTAATAAGTCTCAAACAGATTATAAAGAGGCCGACGACCGAAGGATTCAATAAACATATACTAGTCGTCTCTCGTAACTGCACTCCTTCTGCTCTCTATTACGTAGCAAATGGTTCTATATAAAAACGCTTTGTTGAAGAAGCCTGGTATTGGGCAGATAAAGCGCGGATACTCCGTGCATAATTGGCAGCTATCTAGAAATTTACGGCGAGCACTTTCCTGATTGACAAACGTTTCGTACCTTTGCGGTCTTATTTTGGAAGGAGATACGAGGTGAACGTATTACGCGCATACGACATTAATATTGTGGGCTTGGAAAACAAGCGCTACGAATACGACTTTACGTCGAACGATGCGTTTTTTGCGGCTCTGGAGCAGGATCTGATTGAAAAGGGCAATGTGCATACGCACTTGGTTCTCGATAAGTCTGAAACCATGATCCGGCTGGATTTTCACATCACCGGTACGGTCGAACAAACTTGTGATCGCAGCCTCGATTGTTATGATGAACCCGTCGATACTCAGCAGCGTATGCTGTTGAAGTTTGGTGATCATAACGAAGAGTTGAGCGACGAAATTGAGCTCATCGAACGAGGAACCGCAACCGTCAACGTTGCCCGGTACATATTCGAGTTCCTGAGTTTATCGTTGCCGATGAAGCGTCTTCACCCCCGCTTTCGGGACGAAGAAGATGGAGACGATGACGTGAACGGTAAGTTAATCTACCGTTCAGACTCTGAACCAGACGACGAAAGTAACGACCAGCCAGACATCGATCCACGCTGGGCCGCTTTGCGCAAATTGAGTGATAATTAATAGAGAGCCGGCTTAGCTTCAGATGATTCTATAGATTCTGAGACGGTATGTGAGTGACCAGAATCATCAAAAACTGACAACTGTAAACCGAAAACGATATATTTAGCTATGGCACATCCCAAACGGCGCCACTCGAGCACCCGGCGCGATAAGCGCAGAACGCACTACAAGGCATCCGCTGTAACGCTTTCAACCGACGCCCAAACCGGTGAAGTTCACGAGCGTCACCATGCCCACGTTTTTGAAGGGAATCTGTTCTATAAAGGACAAATGATTGTCGAGAATTACGCCAAAACGGCCTAATTATCATTGATTTATAAAAAGTATTTCACCGACGTCTTGCAGAAGATGAACGTGAAATACTTTTTTATTGCCCACTACCTCTCTATTTTTACGCGTATTTTTTAGTAACCCGGCTAAGCGGGGAGGTGTTGAACAACTAGAGTCAATGAAGATTGCAGTGGACGCAATGGGGGGCGATTTTGCTCCCGACGCAATTGTGAAGGGGGTTGTAATGGCCGCTGCTGAATTGCCGCAAGGCATAACTATCGTATTGATTGGCAGGCAGTCCGTTGTGCAGGAATTAGTTAGCCAATACGCTACCGAAGCGATAGCCAATATTGAATTGGTTAACGCTGAGGATGTTATTGACATGAGTGAGCACCCAACCAAAGCTCTCTCTCAGAAGCCCAATTCCAGCATCGGAGTTGGGTTTAAACTTTTGAAGGATGGGCAGGTGAATGCGTTTTGCAGTGCTGGTAACACGGGTGCCATGCACGTAGGTGCTCTTTTCAGTATCAAAGCCATTGAGGGCGTAATACGTCCTTGTATCGCCGGGTTTGTGCCTCAGATTACTGGTGGCCATGCCGTAATGCTCGATATTGGCGCTAATGCCGACTGTAAGCCCGAAATGTTAGCCCAATTCGGTGAGGTCGGCTCGATCTACGCTCAATACATTTTTGGGATCGAACGGCCCCGCGTTGCCCTGATGAACATTGGTTCTGAAGAGCAGAAGGGATCGCTGGTTGCGCAGGCAGCTCATCAGCTGCTGAAGGATAACCGGCGCATTAATTTTATCGGTAATATCGAAGGTGGCGATTTCTTTGCGGGTAAAACCGACGTAATCGTTACGGACGGTTTTACGGGGAACACCATGTTTAAACTAGGAGAATCGTTCTATGCCGTAGCTACCGAGCGGGGTATAACCGACGAGTTCTTGGATAAAACGAATTACGAGTCGGTGGGCGGTAGTCCGATACTAGGTGTCAATGGTAACGTAATCATCGCCCACGGTATATCGTCGCCGATTGCGATAAAAAACATGATTAATCTGGCGATTCGACAAGTTGAGTCGGATGCTTATATCAAGATTGCACAGGCCCTGGCTTAAGCGAGGGTTCCCGTGTTTAACTGACAGTGTGCTGTTAAGCACCTACACCACCGATTTATGAGTAAAGCTGCCATTACTGGAATTCATGGCTACGTGCCTGACTACGTGCTGACTAATGCTGAGTTAGAGCGCATGGTCGATACGAACGACGAATGGATAACCACCCGAACGGGCATAAAGGAACGGCACATTCTAAAAGGTGAGGGGATGGGGTCGTCGCACATGGGCGCTAAAGCGGTGGCTGGCTTACTTGATAAAACAAACACCAAGCCCGAAGAGATTGATCTCCTCATCTGCGCAACCACAACCCCGGACTACGTATTCCCGTGTACGGCTAACCTGATCTGCGATATGGTTGGCATCCGGAATGTAGGCAGTTTCGACATCCAGGCTGCCTGCTCGGGGTTCTTGTATGCTTTAACCGTCGGGTCCCAATTTATTGAAACAGGAAAGTACAAGAAAGTTATTGTTGTTGGGGCTGATAAAATGTCGGCTATTGTCGACTATACCGACCGAACAACCTGTGTGCTGTTTGGCGATGGGGCCGGTGCGGTACTGCTCGAACCAAATACAGAAGGAGTAGGAATACTGGATTCGATTATTCGCTCGGACGGAGTGGGCCAGAATCACTTGTTTCAAAAAGCAGGAGGAAGCCGTTACCCACCTACGCACGAAACCGTTGAAAAACGGTGGCACTACGTGTATCAGGATGGTCCCTCGGTGTTTAAGTTTGCCGTAAAAAATATGGCCGACGTATCGGCTGAGATCATGGAGCGGAATCACCTCTCCGGCGCGGATGTTGCCTGGCTGGTGCCGCACCAGGCCAATAAACGGATCATCGACGCTACCGCAAACCGTATGGGTATCAATTCTGATAAAGTGATGATGAATATTCATAAATACGGAAATACAACCGCGGCTACAATTCCTCTGTGCTTGTTTGATTACGAGCCGCAGTTGAAAAAAGGCGATAACTTAGTGCTGGCGGCTTTTGGTGGCGGGTTCACCTGGGGAGCTGCCTATGTTAAGTGGGCGTATTAATACGTAGTCATTCATAGTTATTAGCTGTCCTTGATGGTCCTCTTGTAAAAGCGATCAAAACAAGCAATGACTATAGATGACAAGCAATGACAAACAATTTACCATAACGCATGGCAACGACAGCAGACATCCGAAACGGACTAGTCATCAACTTCAACAACGACCTTTTTCAGATCACAGATTTTCAGCACGTTAAACCCGGCAAAGGTGCCGCTTTCGTGCGCACGAAATTGAAAAGCCTGACCACCGGCCGGGTAATCGACAATACGTTCAACTCCGGCGTAACGATTTATCCGGTTCGGGTTGAGCGTCGAAAATTCCAATATCTTTATAAAGACGAGGCTGGTTATAACTTTATGGACCAGGAGTCGTTTGATCAAATTAACATCGATGAAAAGCTCGTTGACGGTGCTGACCTGATGAAAGAGGGGCAGGAGGTTGAAATTCTGATCAATGCCGAAAGTGAAGTTCCCCTGTCGTGCGAGTTGCCGCCCTTCGTTGAACTGGAGGTGACGTATGCTGAGCCAGGCATCAAAGGCGATACAGCCAACAGTCCAAAAAAACGGGTTGAAGTAGAATCGGGTGCTAAGATCATGGTGCCGCTCTTCATTGACTCGGGCGAAAAAATTCGGGTAGATACCCGCACACGTGAGTACGTTGAACGAGTGAAATAAACTGAGAAGTGAGAAGTATGAATTCATCGCGGTTCAATTCTTCTCGTGGCTCGCTCCCAATCCATGGATACGAAAGACATACAACAACTCATTGACTTCATCTCGCAGTCGGGTCTAGATGAGGTAAACATCGAGACCAACGATCTCAAGATCAGCGTCAAGCGGTACGGTTCGGGCGCACCTGCTGCTCCAGTTCCGGTAGCTGCTGCTCCTGCGCCAATTGCTTCAGCACCCGCTCAGGCAGCGCCGGCTCAACCCGCAGCAACGACTCCGGCCCCTTCGGCACCTAAAGCCGATACGTCGAACTATATTACCATCAAGTCGCCGATGATCGGTACGTTCTACCGGTCGTCTAACCCCGATACACCATCGTTCGTGGAAGTAGGGGACAGCGTGACCGAAGGTAAAGTGGTCTGCATCATTGAAGCTATGAAGTTGTTTAACGAGATTGAGTCCGAAGTGTCGGGACGTATCGTTAAAGTGCTCGTCGAGAATGCTACGCCTGTAGAGTACGACCAGCCGCTGTTTTTAGTAGAACCTATCTAATTTGTGATTGAGTGAATGAGCGATTGAGTGAATAGTTACTAAACCAACTATTCACTCAATCGCTCATTCACTCAATCGCTCATTCAAGTGCTATGTTTAAGAAAATCCTTATTGCCAACCGGGGTGAGATTGCGTTACGTATCATCCGAACGTGTCGGGAGATGGGCATTAAAACGGTAGCTGTTTACTCAACCGCCGATCGGGATAGTCTGCACGTGCGTTTTGCTGATGAAGCCGTCTGTATAGGGCCTCCGGTCAGCAAACAGTCATACTTAAGTATTCCAAGCATTATCTCGGCCGCTGAAGTGACAGGGGCTGACGCTATTCACCCAGGATACGGATTCTTGTCCGAGAACGCCGAGTTTTCTCAGATTTGCGCGGATTACGGCATCAAGTTCATCGGGGCCACGGCTGAGCAAATTAATGGCATGGGTGATAAAGCCACGGCCAAAGCAACCATGCGGGCCGCGGGCGTACCGGTCATTCCTGGATCGGATGGCTTGCTGGAATCAGTTGAGCAAGGCAAAAAGCTTTCTGCCGAAATGGGCTATCCGGTCATCGTTAAAGCGACCGCCGGGGGAGGAGGTCGTGGGATGCGCATTATCCGCTCGGAAAGTGAGTTCGAGAAAGCCTGGAACGATGCCCGAACCGAAGCTGGTGCTGCCTTCGGCAACGACGGCTTGTATCTGGAGAAGTTTGTTGAAGAGCCGCGCCATATCGAAATCCAGATCGTTGGTGATCAATATGGGCGCGTGTGTCATTTGTCGGAACGGGACTGCTCCATTCAGCGTCGGCACCAGAAACTGGTAGAGGAAACGCCGTCTCCAATCGTATCCCCGGAACTGCGCGAACAGATGGGTGAAGCGGCCATTAAAGGAGCGCAGGCGATTGGTTACGAAGGCGCGGGTACGATTGAGTTCTTGGTCGACAAGCACGGGAAATTCTACTTTATGGAGATGAACACCCGGATTCAGGTTGAGCACCCGATTACCGAAGAAGTGACCGACTTCGACCTGATTAAAGAACAAATCAAAGTTGCCGCCGGAGCCGAAATATCGGGACGTAACTACACGCCGAAGTTATATGCGATGGAGTGCCGGATTAACGCCGAAGACCCCGCCAATGGGTTCCGGCCGTCGCCCGGGAAGATTACGGTATTGCATCTGCCCGGTGGACACGGCGTTCGGATAGACAGCCACGTATACGCGGGCTACACTATTCCACCGAACTACGATTCCATGATTGCCAAGCTGATTGTGTCGGGTCAGTCGCGCGAAGAGGTGATCACGCGGATGAAGCGGGCCTTGCAGGAGTTCGTGATTGAAGGAATTAAGACAACCATTCCCTTCCACATTAAGCTGATGGATGATCCTAAGTTTAAATCGGGACAATTCACAACGGCTTTTCTGGAAACGTTCGACTTCTCTACGTTGTAATACACGTAACAGACAAAAAAGCCCGCCATCTGTATCGACACGGATGGCGGGCTTTTTTATGACCGAAGCAAGTCAGTTTGCAGGGGATTGGTAAAAAAAACGGTTGCTTTACTTTGGCTACCGTACACTACTGTTACTAAACCTTCGCATGAACCACCTTGACACCGCAGACTATGTTGTTTTTTTATTGTATCTAATCATCGTTGTAGGCTATGGGTATTGGGTGTATCAGCGAAGGCGGTCGGGGCAGGTTAACACGACGGAATTCTTCCTGGCCGAGGGGTCGCTGACCTGGTGGGCCATCGGTGCCTCACTGATTGCATCGAATATTTCGGCCGAGCATTTTATCGGTATGGCTGGTTCCGGCTTTGCCATGGGGCTGGCTATTTCTTCCTACGAATGGATTGCCGCGGCTACGCTCGTTATTGTAGCGGTGTTTTTCATTCCGATCTATCTCAGGAACCACATTTATACGATGCCGCAGTTTCTGGCGCAACGCTATAGCGATACTGTCAGTACCATTTTAGCGGTATTCTGGCTGGTTGTGTACGTGCTGGTAAACCTGACCTCCATTCTTTATCTCGGAGCCATTGCCATTCAGTCGCTGGCGGGTATTTCATTTACGACCTGCACCATTGGGTTAGCCGTTTTTGCCATTTTCATTACGTTGGGCGGAATGAAAGTGATTGGCTATACCGACGTAATTCAGGTGATTGTTCTGGTGATCGGTGGCCTGGTCGTTACGTATTTGGCGCTGCAGTTAGTTGCTGAGCAAACGGGTACCGCCGGTGTCTGGAATGGCATGGTGGCTCTACGAAATCAGGCTGACAGCCACTTCCACATGTTTTTAGAGAAAGGACATCCTCATTACGATGCCCTACCTGGTATGTCGCTGGTACTGGGTGGCATGTGGATCAATAATTTGTCGTACTGGGGGTGCAATCAGTATATTGTACAGCGCGCTTTGGGTGCTGATCTAAAGACAGCCCGCAGTGGAATCTTATTTGCCGCTTTTCTGAAGTTAATGATTCCGTTGATTGTCGTGATCCCGGGTATTGCTGCTTTTGTGCTGTACCAAAGCGGGCCGTTCCGTGAAGCGATGACGGATGCATCGGGTATGGTGAAGCCCGACCACGCGTATCCGGTACTGATGAACCTACTGCCGAAAGGTATGAAGGGCTTAGCCTTTGCTGCCTTAACCGCGGCCGTTGTGGCATCGCTGGCGGGCAAGTGCAATTCGATCTCTACCATTTTTACGCTCGACATTTATAAGAAGTACGTAAATAAAAATGCGTCGGAGCAGAAATTGGTCAACGTTGGTCGCTGGGCCGTTCTGGTTTCATTTGCCATTGCGATTGTGCTGGCTCCGATGCTTCAATCGTTCGATCAGGTGTATCAGTACATTCAGGAGTATACCAATTTTATCACCCCTGGTGTATTCGCCATTTTTTTGCTGGGTTTCTTCTGGAAGCGGGCCACCAACCGGGCCGCTTTAACGGTGGCTATTCTGACCATTCCACTATCGACGTTACTAAAATTTTGGCCCGATGTTGTCAGTATGTTCGGTGGTTCGGCTGATTCAATTCCGTTTTTGCACCGCACTACGTGGGTATTTTGCATTGACGTTGCACTCATGGTGGTCGTATCGCTGACCGATTCCATCAAAGTGAAAGGACTCATCATCGATACCCGGATGTTTAGAGTGTCCCCTTCGTTCGTTACGGGATCAGCCGTAATTTTTGGCATATTAGCCGTATTATATTCAATTTTTTGGTGAGCCTGCTGTTCAGGATTTCGCCAGATTCTGTTACGTTTAAAAACAAATTCTGCCTTCAATCCGTTGGCTGTTAAAATTTTAGCTACGTTTACGCTTTAAAAGGAACGCTCGTGTCATGACTGTTTTCAACGAAACCCAGCAAAACCCACTCGCTAGCCTCGAACAATGGGAAGATGACCTCTTAATCCGTTATCCGGAGCCTGAGCATAAGGCAAAAGAGGAGTACCGGAATTACGACAATCCGGAGCGCGACACCGTGCGCGAATTCTACCGGCTCAACCATACGTACCAGACGTACGATTTCGTGCTGAACAAAGAAAAAGAGTTTCTTACGTTCGACAAGAAAGAGCTGCCGGTTTGGGGCGCAATGGAATTCCTGAATACGCTCGTTGACGATTCTGATCCGGATACTGATCTCGACCAGCTTCAGCACCTGCTGCAAACCGCCGAAGCCATTCGGGCCGACGGACATCCGGATTGGTTCGTGCTGACCGGCTTTTTGCACGATATGGGCAAAGTGCTGTGTTTGTTTGGCGAGCCGCAGTGGGCCGTAGTGGGCGATACGTTCCCGGTAGGCTGTAAACACTCGGATAAGATTGTTTACCCGGAATACTTTGTCAACAATCCTGATGCGCACGATGAGCGGTACAACACGAAATACGGCGTGTACGAGCCAAACTGCGGACTACGTAACGTACACATGTCCTGGGGGCATGACGAGTACCTCTACCACATTACGAAAAACTACCTGCCGGAGCCTGCTCTGTACATGA
This sequence comes from Spirosoma knui, assembly GCF_054780635.1. Taxonomy (NCBI): domain Bacteria; kingdom Pseudomonadati; phylum Bacteroidota; class Cytophagia; order Cytophagales; family Cytophagaceae; genus Spirosoma; species Spirosoma knui. The sequence goes on from NZ_BAAGVY010000005.1 coordinate 126,635, forward strand.
TCCGGTACCACTCGTTCTATTCGCAGCACCGGGAAGAGGCCTACGATCACCTGATGGACGATCACGATCGGGAAATGTTCAACTGGGTACGTAAATTCAACCCATACGATTTGTATTCGAAAAGCCCGAAACCGCCCGTTGTGAGCGAATTGAAGCCGTATTATGAAGATTTGATCGCTAAATACTTACCGGCAACCATCCGTTTGTAAGCCGAACGTAACAAGCCAGCGTAGTCGTTAACTACGCTGGCTTGTTAGATAATTATAGGTTTGACCGTCGCCATCCCTTCCCGGTCATAATGCTTCTTTTCTTCATTGCCCTCTATTTACTATCGAACGTAGCGGTCGGAGCCTGGGCGGCCCGCCGGGTAACCACGTCACAGGATTTCGTCCTGGCTGGCCGACGGTTGCCGCTGGTACTGGCGGCATCGGTAACTTTCGCTACCTGGTTCGGCTCAGAAACAATCATGGGCGCGCCTGCCATGTTCATCGAGGGGGGTATTCCGGCGGTTATTGAAGAGCCTTTTGGCTCGGCGCTGTGCCTGTTTCTGGTAGGCGCCTTTTTTGCCAGACCATTGTACCGGCTTAATATCACTACGTTCTGCGACTACTTTCGAATCCGGTTTGGACGCTCGGCGGAGTTGCTGTCGGCCGTGATGATCATTCCCTCGTACTTTAGCTGGATTGCGGCTCAGTTAGTGGCAATCGGCATTGTCTTGAGCGTCGTGACGGATATTCCGCGAGAGTACTGTATTCTATTCAGCGCCACCGTCGTCATGGCTTACACCTTATTGGGCGGCATGTGGTCTATTTCAGTCACCGATTTCTTTCACAATCTGATTATCGTGCTGGCGCTGGCGGTGCTGGCGGTGCTGCTCTGGAATCAGGTGGGCGGTTGGGAAACCATCCAGCGACGAACGCCAACGGGTTTTTTTCGCTTTTTCCCGAACCCGACATTTAAAGACTGGGTCGAATACATAGCTGCCTGGTTCACCATAGGCTTGGGCTCTATTCCGCAGCAGGATATTTTTCAGCGGGTAATGGCGGCTAAAACCGAGAATACGTCCGTGCGGGCTTCGTACCTGGCCTCGGGGCTTTACCTTACCGTAGCGATGCTGCCGTTGTTCATTGCCCTAAGTGCGAAATTACTTCATCCGGATTTGCCGAAAGACAACCAGCTCATAATTCCGAACATGGTAATGCGGCATGGGAGTTTGCCACTTCAGGTCTTGTTTTTTGGGGCCGTTACGTCAGCTATTCTCAGCGTGTCGAGCGGGGCGATTCTGGCCCCGGCGACCGTGTTTGGCGAGAATATCGTTAAATTTTTTCGACCCAACCTGAGCGACAAGGAACTGCTACGTACCATTCGCTGGGCGGTCGTCGTCATTACGGTTATCTGCGTCTGGATGAGTACCGCCCGCGACATGAACATTTTTGACCTCGTCGGTGAATCGTCAGCCTTTAGCCTGGTGTCGCTGTTCGTTCCGCTGACGGCGGGTATTTACTGGAAGCGGTCGAATCTACTGGGTTGCCTATGGTCAATGGGGATAGGTTTAGTCGTGTGGTTGGGCTGCATCTGGGCTAATACCGAATACTCGCCGATGATGTATGGGCTGCTCGCCAGCACCCTTGCCATGATTGCCGGCAGTCTTTTAAGCCGAACCAGCCCACAACCTGCGGTTTCTGCCGAAGCTTAACCAAAGTATTGTTGGGCAATCCGACCAACGTAGCCTAGATACGTAGCGCTCGTAAACCACGGCTGAATCCGGGCTCCGATGTTTGGGTACATATTTAGCTGGTCCAGTTCAGAAGCAGGTTTCCACACGAGTTCGAGCGCGGTTGTCTCAGCCGGATTGAGCACCGGTTCACCCTGCACGTTACGTGTGGCGAACACCACGTGCAGAACATCGTCATTACGTTCGGTTAGCAGCATTTCCCCCGCCAAGATCATTTCGCCAACGTCTACCTGAACGCCAAGTTCTTCCTGGATTTCTCGACTTACGGTTTCGGGTAACGTTTCCCCGCGGTCCGGATTCCCGCCGGGTAAGGCAAATACATCCTGACCGCCATATACGTAACGCATCAATAAAATCTCGGTTTGGTTGGCGTGCTGGCGCCAGATAAGAGCAGAAGGGCGAACTTTCATAAGAGCAATATATAAAAAGCCATCTTCGGGAAAGAAGACGGCTTTTGAATAAACCGGATGAGCTTTGCCGAAGATGGCGGCTAGTTCAGATCCCGTGTGGTTTCGAACAGGAACCAAGTACGCTGCTCGGTTTCGTCAATGAAGTTTTCCAGAAGGCTGGCCGTTGCTACGTCCTGAGCGTCATCGGCGATCTGGTGCGCATTGCGCATGTTTTTAGCCATTCGCTTGTTTTCGGCCACCAGATCGAGAAGCATAGCTTTTGGTTCAACAAAATCCTCGTCGTTATCCTTCACGCGCTGCAACTGAGCGACATGCGCTACTGACCGAATGGTAGTTCCGCCAATTTTACGGACGCGTTCTGCCAACGGATCAATGGTGGCAAAAATCTGAGCTGCCTGCTCATCGAGTAATAAATGGTAATCCCGAAAATGCCGACCGGATACGTGCCAGTGATAGTTTTTTGTTTTGATGTATAAAGCAAACGCATCGGCAACCAGAGCGTTTAAGGCTTCGGTTACCTTCTCCCGTCCTTTTTCTTCTAAATCGGAGGGAGTATCCAGGGCTTCAATAGGCTTAGTTACGTTCATGGGTTTACAATTTAATGATCGAATTTGTCCTTGAAAGAACACCACCAACCGTATATTGTTTGCTAGAACCGCGCCAGCACCTTCTCGGATACCGTCTGCCCGATAGACAAAGACGATGTGGCGGCTGGCGAAGGAGCGTTCACTACGTTGATTGCCTTATCCGTTTCGAGAATGGCAAAGTCATCCAGCAGTCCGCCGGTCCGATCGCAGGCTTGCGCCCGGACTCCCGCACCGCCGTCTTCGAGGTCAGCCTCCTGCACATCAGGAATCAATTCCTGCAGCGCTTTGGTAAAGGCAGATTTTGAGAACGAACGATACATTTCACCCAAGCCCGTCTGCCAGTATTTAGCCGCTACTTTCTGAAATCCGGGCCAGGATAACGTCTCGAACAACTCTTTCAGGTTAACATCGGACTTTGTGTAGCCCTCGCGTTGAAAGGCAAGTACTGCGTTAGGACCGGCTTCGACCCCGCCGTGAATCATACGGGTAAAGTGAACGCCCAAAAAAGGGAAGTTTGGGTCAGGAACGGGGTAGATCAAATTCTTAACCAAATACTGTTTTTCGGGCCGAATCTTAAAATACTCACCCCGGAAGGGGACGATACGAACATCGACTGTCTCGCGCTGGGTAAGCTGAGCGATCTTGTCCGAATACAGCCCTGCGCAGTTAACAACCAGTTTAGTCTCATAGCGTCCTTTGTTCGTGACGACAATGCTCAGGCTGGTGCCGGGCGTTACCTGCTCAACCCGTTCCGCCAGTCGAATTTCGCCACCCAGTAACTGAAACTTCTCGGCGTATTTTTCGGAAACCTGCTTGTAGTCGATGATGCCAGTCTGCGGTACAAACATCCCGGCAACGCCGTTTACGTACGGTTCGATCTCGCGCATCTCCGCCAGCGACAGTTTTTTCAGGCCGGTAAGCCCGTTCTGGTGTCCCCGTTCGTAGAGTGTATCTAGCTGCGGAAGCTCCTCCTGCTTGGTGGCTACCACAATTTTACCGCACAGATCATACGGAATGCCTTCCGCATCGCAGAAATCGAGCAGCATGCGATAGCCCCGAATGCAGTTGGTGGCTTTGAGGCTACCGGGTTTATAGTACAAACCAGAGTGGATCACTCCACTGTTATGGCCAGTCTGGTGGCGAGCAACAGCAGGCTCTTTCTCAATAAGAATGATGTTAAGCTGCGGCCGTTGCTGTTTGAGCTGCAAAGCAGTGGCTAAGCCAACAATGCCCCCGCCGATAATTACTACGTCTGTCATGGCTATTACCTATCGGACCGCACTCAGTCGTGGATCCTCAAACCTGCTGATGTATCTTTAAGTACAATCTACTTTACAAAGGTACGCCGGAACCGGCGTTCATAAACAAAAACGAGCGCAACGAATCATCGCTGCGCTCTCTCCTTTAGCTGTCTGCCGCAAAACGTATCAGGTCTTGTGCTAGAATAACTCTGTATAGCAGTACTTGTTGTTTACTTGTTAGCCTAAAGACCGTGAATTTGCCCGAAAAACGGCGGATTTGGATGAGTGGATGATTTGGAACACGAGCGGTTTACTGAAGTTGGTCTTCGATCCATTCCAGGCCCCGTCCATACAAGGCATTGGCAAAGCCGACGCGGTTATCGAAATCAGGGTCAGCTGTATAACCCTGAGTCATATACTGACGCACAAGACGGGCATTTTCGGTCGCTGACGGATGTTCGTAATGGACTTCGCTCTCGGTGCGGAACGAAGCAAAGGCGGGCATATCTCCTTCAAAGTGCTGATGGAACAGATGCCCTCTGGGCGTGCGAACGGCACAGAGAATACCGGTGGCCCGGCTCGTTGACGGAGTTAGGCTTCCTTCCAAACCCCGTTTGAGAACGATTACGGCGTCGAATCCAGCCAGCATCGCCAGCTCGGCCATCTTCATCTGATACGTAATGTGGAACACCGACGTAACGAGAATACGGGCATGGCAGGGATTCAATACTTTTTCCAGCGTGGCCAGGAACGGGCGTTTCAACAAAATTCGCCGACGATCTACCCATTGGTTCAGTGGGGGAGAGAGCGCTTTCTGATCAAGTACCCAGCCGTAATTTTCCAGCGGTGTATCCAGTTCGTGGTTGCTTTGCAGGAACTGACACCCCAGGTGCATGTATAAGTCCAACGCGTTTAAGGTAAACTTTGGTCCGCCCGACCGCCCAACGACCGACACCGCCCCGTAGCCTCGTTTCTGAAAGAATTGCGCCAGTAGTGGGGTGATGAGGTAGCTGTTCTCGACACCATCGAATGGCTCAGCGATCTGAACCAACGGACGGTCGGCGCAGCTGATGGGGCCAAAGCCGGGCGAAAAGGTAGCTTCGGCGGCTCGCATAAGGCCATGATACTCTTCGTTCGTTTCGTGGCGAACCCGCATGATGCTGGCCGCCAGCCCCCGGAAGGTTTCGCAGTCGCCCTGCCCGAACAGGTAATCCCCAAGCTGGTGCGCTTCGCTAATCTGTAAATTATGTCCACGTACCAGTTTCGTAGCAATAGGGTGCAGGCGAACTGGCAAATCGGGGCAAACTTTATTGATAAAGAACGTAGCGTGACCGAATGCGCCTTTTCCGATAACCTCTTCGAGCGTTTTCTCCTCCGGCGTAGGCCCTTTGGCAATCAAGGCGCCCAGGAAAGCCCCTCGTTGAAGCGGATGCGTAGCGGGATCGAGTAAAGCATCCCGGCATTCGGCCAGTAAGGCGGGCGGTAATGGTTTACTACCATATTTACCAATACCAATATGCTTGATGCCCCGGCCAAGTGGTGTATCGGCGGGCGCGTCTAAAGTAAGGCTGACAGTAGACATGGTTAGAAAGAGGAGTATTTATAAAAGTATATAAAAAAGAACAACCTACTCATGCTTCTCCTTACCGATATCGGGAAGCTGAACGTTTTAAACAATAGGGCTCCTGGCTCAATTACTGATAAAGCGTTTAGAACACATTACTTTTGAAAAAACTTAACCGGAGTATTCATGGCAGAACGCATTAGCTATGGCAAAACGTGGTGGGGACAGCAGTGGCTTCAGGCATTAACCAATATTGATGAAGATAACCGCCTGCCGCGTGGAAAAACCTACGCTAACAAAGGCGCTGTACAAGCTTTAAAAATAGATAACAACCAAATCAGCGCGTCGGTTAAGGGTACCAAGCCTCGACCATATAAAGTCAAGCTAACGGTACCTTCGTTTACAGAACAGGAACGTAACTGGCTTCTGACCGAAATCAGCGAGAACCCGGCGGTACTGGCCCGGCTGCTGAATCGTCAGTTGCCGGAAGAGTTGGTCGAGTTCGCGCAGGAGCGTGGGATCCGGCTGTTTCCCCGGTCGTTTGAAGACCTCGGCATGGGTTGCTCTTGTCCCGATTACGCCATCCCCTGCAAACATTTAGCGGCCGTTGTGTACGTAATTGCCAACGAAATTGACCGCAATCCGTTTCTGGTGTTCCTGCTCAAAGGGCTAGACATTCTGGAGGAGCTGAAAAGCCAGCAAGCCGACCTCTTGAGTGGCGGTATGGAAACGGTGTTGCCCCTACAGGATCTCGGCACGGAAGACCTGCCCGATGATGAAGATTGGATACCCGATGAAGCGGCTCGTGCCCAGCTCGATTTCGCTACCATCCCCCCTTTGGCCGAGCAACTCCTTAATCTGCTTCAGCCTGAAACAACGTTTACCAAGAGCGACTTCTTAAAATCACTGATTAGGGCCTACGGCCTGTTCGGCAAGCCCGTCGACGAAAAAACGGTGAAGCGGATGGTTCACGTGAACGGACGTCAGGCCAAGTCGACTGATGACATTCAGCATCCCGATCTGAGCGACAGTATAGAGCTGCAGTTAGACGAACTGATGGAAATCAAAAAGGTCGGCGTGTTCACGGAGCATGGCGAACAACGGCCTTTTCCAGACTATGACCTTCCCGAATTGGTGGAGTGGCTTGATACGTTGACCGAGTCGGATTTTGCCGAAATGAGCGATTCGGTACGTGGGCTGTACCTGGCGCATCAGTTTTCTGCCGCTTTGTTACGTCGGGGAGCCGTAGTCCCTCAATTGTTATTGGTGGGGGCAAAAGAAGATCAGTATCGGGTACGTTGGCTACCCGCTACGCTTAACGAAGCGGTACGTCAGCAAACCGATCTGCTGGCCGCTCAACTCCCCCCATTGCTGTTGACCCTGCGCTGGCAGAAGGAATGGCTGGCGTTTCCGGGGCGGGAGCAGGCGCTTATGCTGTGTTCGCTACTGATGCGGCCCACTATCCATAAGACCACAGTTGAACTTTGGGAACGCTGGCCGCTCGAAGATGCCGATCGACTTTTCTTCGGCGTTGAAACGGTTCGATTTGAGGGCTATGGAAAGCGGGAGATGCCGCTGGCCATGCAACTCTGGCTCAACGACTTCTTTCTGACGCACAAACGCTTTGTGCCGATTCTTGCCGTTGAAGACAGTGAGTTAGGCGACGAGTTTCGGGTTAGTCTGCTCATCCGCGATAACGAAGCCCAGCCTACCTCAACTTCTGCTCCCGCTGCGGAGGTTCCGAAAAAAACTACTCGAACGGCCAAGAAATCGACTCCTGCGTCTTCGGTAGCCCCGCCGATTCCGTTACGTGAGATATTGACCGAACGCCAGCACGCCAGCATCCGCATGGCCGTATTGCAGGATTTACTGGTCTTGTCACGGCACTTTCCTGATCTGGCGCAGCTCACTAAAAGTGATGGGGCTTCCCGACCGGAGTATCTGGTTTATAAACCCGACGATTTTGTTAAGGTGCTGCTCGATACGTTGCCGCAGATGCAGTTGCTGGGTATTTCGCTGCTGCTGCCCAAATCGCTCCGGCATTGGGTGCGTCCTTCAGCGGGTGGGCGACTGCGTACCAAGGCCAAGGTTACGGCGAATAACGCCTTTATGCGACTGGACGATATGCTGACCTTCGACTGGCAGGTAGCGCTGGGTGAGGAAATGGTGAGCGTGAAGGAATTTCAGAAGCTGGTCAATAACTCAACGGGCCTGGTCAAGATTAAAGATCAGTACGTACTAGTAGACCCTAATGAACTAACCAAATTATACAAGCAACTGGAAACCCCGCCGGAGCTCACTGGTGCTGAGATGCTACGGGCGGCTCTGTCGGAGGAATACAAAGGCGGACGGCTGGGCTTGTCGGAAGATGTGCGCGAAGTGATCCAGCAGTTTACGGATGCCGACGTCCATCCCCTTCCCGACGCCTTAAACGCTAGCCTGCGGCCGTATCAGCACCGGGGTTACGACTGGCTGGTTAAAAACACCGCGCTCGGCATGGGGAGCCTGCTGGCAGATGATATGGGCCTTGGTAAAACGTTGCAGGTGATTGCCTTACTGCTCAAGTTTAAACAGGAGGGCCGCTTCGAGAAACAGAAAGGTTTGGTGGTGCTGCCGACCACGCTGCTGACGAACTGGCAAAAGGAAATCGCCAAGTTTGCGCCCGATCTACGTCCTCATATTTACCACGGACCTGGCCGAAAACTACCGGATGTGGATTCGGCTAAGGGAAAAAAAGCCGATAGTTACGACCTGTTGCTCACTACGTATGGCGTAGTACGTTCCGATCTGGAAAAGTTGAAGAAAACCACCTGGGCCACGGTCATTATCGACGAAGCGCAGAATATTAAAAATGCCGATACCGAGCAGACCAAGGCCGTCAAAGCCCTAAAATCACCTATTCGGATTGCGCTTAGCGGTACGCCCGTGGAGAACCGGCTGTCAGAGTTCTGGAGCATCATGGACTTCGTGAACAAGGGTTACCTGGGCGGATTGATCAAGTTCAACGAAGAGTTCGGTAAGCCCATTCAGCAGGAGCGCGACCGCCAGCGGCTCGACCAGTTCCGGCGCGTAACCAGCCCGTTCCTGCTCCGACGCGTCAAGACTGATAAAACGATCATCAGTGATCTGCCCGACAAAATTGAGAATAACCAGTTCTGTTCGCTGACACCTGAACAAACCGCATTGTATGAAAGTGTAGTGCAGGAAAGTATTCGGGCTATTGAAGACAAAGATGGCATTGCCCGGCGTGGGTTGGTCTTGAAACTAATGACTGCGCTGAAGCAGATTGGCAATCACCCCCATCAGTACCTGAAGGAAGGCAACGCAAACCCCGCGCTGTCGGGCAAGGCTACTTTGCTGCTAAACCTGCTGGAAACCATCTATGCGAACCACGAGAAAGTTCTGATCTTCACGCAGTACCACGAAATGGGTGTCTTGCTGCAACAGTTCATTCAGCAGCAGTTTGGCCAGGAGCCCTTATTCCTGCACGGCGGCACGTCTCGTCCCGACCGCGACCGGATGGTTGAGCAGTTCCAGAAAAACCGGTCTGATCATACCTTCATTCTGTCGTTGAAAGCCGGTGGCACGGGCCTGAACCTGACGCAGGCAAATCACGTCATTCACTACGACCTCTGGTGGAATCCCGCTGTTGAAGCACAAGCCACTGATCGCGCGTTCCGGATTGGTCAGACGAAGAATGTACTGGTGTACCGCCTGATGAACCAGGGAACGCTGGAAGAGAAAATCGATGCGATGATACGTAGCAAAAAAGAACTGGCCGACCTCAGCGTCAAGACCGGTGAAACCTGGCTGGGCGACCTCAACGATGAGGAGTTGAAGGAGTTGGTGTCATTGGGGTAAACTTGTATCTTTAACGTATGAGCACGGCTATTTTGGAAACAGAGAAATTATTGAGCCGCTTGTCGCGAGCCGAAAAGGCGCAAGTTTTACAGTGGATTGTTCAGGAGCTGGGCGATACGTTTCCGGGCATTGAGCGTACTGCTGGCGTGGCTGTTAGTGTAGCCTGTATCGTTCGTACCCGGATTCCGGTTTGGCTCCTGGAACAGGCCCGTCGCTTAGGCACGACTGAAGCAAACCTACTCCGCGCTTATCCATCGCTCCGAGCAGCCGACTTGGCTAATGCCTGGGCTTATGTACATGCCATCCCAGAGGAGATTAATCAGGCTATTGCCGAAAACGAAGCTGATTAATGGCGCTGCTGTTTTCCGATGAGAATTTTCCAATGCCTGCTGTGGATGTACTACGTCGGCTCGGCCATGATGTAGAAACGCTATTGGACACAGGACAGGCGGGTTTAGCTATTCCGGACGATAGTTTATTGCAGCTAACAACATCGTTGGATAGGTGTCTGCTCACGCTGAACCGCAAGGATTTTATCAAGTTACATGCCCAGCAACCCGATTACGATGGAATAGTTATTTGTATAGTTGACCCTGATTTTGTTGCTCTTGCTTACCGAATAGATTCTTGTCTAAAGGATCAGACTGAACTGGTTAGAGGGCAATTGTTGCGAGTACAGCGCGCCAATGTAGCCAATGTATAAATTAGATAACGGCTGTATACTAACTATGCTGTTAGGGCTCTGGCTTGGCTTGAGAGTATATAAGCGATTAATGGCCAGCTTTTTGTAGAAAAGCCGCAATTTCCATGCCCCAGGCGATGCCGATATGAATTAACAAGCCACCCCAGATGCTACGAGTACTGAGGGCTAGCACGCCCAGTAAGTACCCGCCAAACAGCGAAGAAACAGCTTCGCCAAGCGGTCGGCCGAAGTGAATCGCACAGTACCAAACAATCATGGGCAGCACAGCTCCCCGTCCTAGTACGCGGCTCATACCAATAACCAGAAATCCCCGAAACAGTAATTCGGTCGGCACAAAATCCCAACCGTAACAGATTTCATACACCAGCGCCGTTACCCATTCGGGTACGCCGAAGAATTCGTTGGCGTTCGTATCATGGTACGTAGGGTAAGAGGCTAGAAAATCAGGTTGGAATGACGCGATTGTGATAAGCGGAATCATGAGTCCCAGCAACACTACGTATAAAACCAGTCCTTTTCGCTTTGGAGCCATGCCGTAGAAGTTACTTGGATATTTGTCGACCAACTTATAGAAGACATACAGGGGTAATACAATGGTCAAGATTGATTGCAGATTGTGCAGGCAGTAGTAAGCAAATACATAAATCTGCCCGTCGAACAACTGACGACTCAATTCATTGTGCGCATAGAATCCGGCATAGATTGAGTAACAAATCAGCGCGACCCCACTACGTAGCCAAAACTCGCGGTTTCGCCAGATGTCAGGTCGATTATGAAAGTGCGTCCAGAGCCAGACACTTACATAATAGACCGTGGCATACAGCAGAAAATAAAGTAGTGGCCAACGTGGGTCACCCTGAAAGATATCGATGTATGAATCCTCTAAGTCAAGATAATAATTGACGGATAGAAGCAGGATTATCCATAAGGTGACAGCTGCGTAAAGATCAGGCCGGAAGTCGGTGCGAAGATGGTCGCGCAAGTCATGCCATAGGGCTTTCACGGAAGAATGGTGGTTTCTGAGATTAGTCTGGTAAAAATAAGAGGGTCTTCGCTTAGTTGCGAAGACCCTTGTGTGTACTTCTAGTAAACGTATCGAAAACTAACCAAAGGCTTAGAAACCCTCGCGTTCCTCTTCCTTGTCTTTCTTCTTTTCAACGGGTTTTGGCGTTTCTTTAGCTACTTTCGGTGCGGCTGGTTTAGCTGCGGCAGGCACTGCACCTGCCTTTGTCTTCTTGCCTCCTTTGGCCTTCGCATCCGGTTTAGCTGCGTCAGTAACCGTAGCTGCGGCTGGCTCTTCCGGACTGTCAACTGGCTCAACCGTTTCGTCGTTCGGGTCCGTTTTAGGTTCCGTAGTAGTCGCCACGGTTGGTTTTGGTTGAGCCTTTGGCCGCGGAGCTGACTTCGGTCTTGTCTTATACTGATCCAGATACCGATCCACAAACTGCTCTTTCTCATCGGCCGTAGCGGCTACAACCTGCACCGTTGCTTTACCACTGTTCTTGGACCCGGCCAGCAAGCGGTCGTTGATGTCCTGCTCCGACGTAATGATGGCTAACTCACCTAGTGCGCCCGGCCCATTACCCGGTTTGTAATCGTAAAACACCCATACATCGGGTGATGCTTCCAGATAGATGCTCGCTTCATCGCCATTCGCTGACTTCCGGATTTCGACAAATCCATCCATTTGCGCGTTGATATCGGCAGACATGATGTTGGAAACGCCAAGCCGGCCAATGCTGTAGAAAGCGTTGAACTTGTCAGACCAGCGCAGATTGGCGTTGGCCAGCACGAGCATAGCGTTCAACTTTGGTGAGGCTTGATTGAGCGGTACGTGCTGATTCTGGGCCTTAACCCGATAGGCGTCGACGGCCTGCTGCCCGATCAACGGCAATAGCTTGTCGGACAGCCGGTTCAGATCGTCGTCGGCCGCTTCGTCATTCTTTTCATCCTGGTTGGTGGTGATCAGTTTGCTAGCGATTGACGTATTGATAGCCTCCGGCGTGGGGAACGTGAACGCCAGCAACGTATTCATCCGGTACAAGCTGCTATCAATATTGATTCGAGCGGATCCGGCGGCCAACAGGAACTGATTCGGTGCGGCATTCAGCAGATTGAACTGGCCTTTATAGGTCATCAAGCCACGTGCATCGTTGAACGTAAACGCGTTTTCTACTTCAATGGCTCCGCTGTCGGCCTGAGCAGCGCTGTCGGCTTCGGCTGCTACAGGCTCATTGGCACCCGAGGTGATGCGATACACCTTGCCTTTTTCGTCGTAGCGCATCACGCCCGTTGCCATGAACAGATCATCGTCTTTGGGGTCTTCTTTGGGCGACAGGAACGTTGGATACAAACCTGCATTACCCAGGCGGAAGTGAATACCGGCTACGAGTGGCTGGCCACCTTCGTTCTTTAAGTTCTTATCCACTTTCACTTTCAGCCGTTCCGCCACTTTCTCTTTGAAGGGGATCCAGCCACTTACCAGATCGCGCCGTTTTTTCAACGCGGGTCGGATGAATCCATCCAAGGCCAGGTCTTTGTCGGGAGCCTGCATTACAATACCGCCTTTGTACTGCATTTTGGGGGCTAACTGGAGGTTGTCATCTTCATCGACTTCGGCCCGCGCTACCGTGAAGTACGTTGTTGCTGCTTTCTGAGCAGCATTCCGTTTGCTGCGAGCCGGTTTCTTCGTGTCAGCCGTCAGGGTTGCAGGGGCGGAGGCTGGCGCTTCTTTTAGTTCAAAGCTACCCATCTTGATGCTGGCCGTATCACCTTTCGCGGTCGGGAACAGGTACGTAGCGTCGCCCGCAAAGCGTGTTCTCGACACAACCTGAATGTTGCCGTTCTTGAGTTTGTGAAAGAGGCTGATGGTATCCAGCTCCAGCCGGGCATTCTTAAGCGCGAGCATTTCACCATTACGTTTGATGGTCACGACGCCTTTATCCGGATAAATTCGCGCATCGGCGGACGTAACGTAAGGGACTCCACTAATGTTAAGGGCCATTTTCTCTACGTCGTAAATGGCGGCCGAACCGTTGAACGTAAGACCTTCCTGCTCCTCCGCTGTGGCGGTGAAGGTAGACGTCTTGACATCACCTTTCATGGCGATCGTTTTGGCGTTTACGTTCCACTGGGCCCGGTTGATGCTGGTTTTGTAAGCCGCAAACGGGAACTCCATCGTTGAGCCAAGCGTGTCGTCAATGCTCTGAGTTTTGTTAATCGCCAGACCAACGATGCCTTTTGTCTGGTTGAAGTCGACGTCAATATCGTTACCGACCAGAATAGGCTTTCCTGCTTCTTTATCCGAAACGATCTTGAACTGAGCGTTGTCGGCAACAAACCCTTCTTTATTGAACTTGATGCTTTTCGAGATTGCTTCGGAATCCTTCCGACGTAACGTACCGTTGCCGAACAGCCCCGACGAACGCATCACTAAACCGCCTTCGAGGTTCGTCGTGGCGTTATAAAAATTGAAATTGTTTTTTAGGGTGGTGATGACCATGCTGTCGGCTTTGGGCCACCACTTCATGCTGAAATTGTTGAGTTGTACCTGCGGGAAATAGGCTTTACCAACCAGACCTTCCTTGATTTCACCTTTTTCGCCCGAGGCCACCAGCGAATCGGTCATAAACAGCATCCCCTGCGTGTTGAGACTTGCCGTCAGGTGGTTCAGAACACCTTCGGCCCGCAGCCCGTTTTTGTCCATGACCAGATCACCCGTAAATTTTACGTTTGATTTACTGCCGTAAACAGGATAGCCCGTGGGCGGAGCCTTATGCACAAAGCCCAGTGTGTTGTCGGGCATGGTTTTCAACTCAGCCTTGAAAGGCGGAAAGATGCCATCGGAATAGAACGTACCCATGAAGGAAATGTCACCCTTGCCTAAGCTGTCGTTGTCAATCGCCGGAATCTTGAAATATACCTTCTGATTGTACGTCTTATCACCTCGCACAGGCTGGTTGAAGTAAACCGTCATACCCTGCGGCATGACCAGCCGTTGCGTCGTTTTTTTACCGGCAATACGTCCCGATTTGTTGTCGGCGCTACCTAAGAAAACCGTTCCGGGATTCTCATATTTGATGTCGCCCCCTACTTCGCCTTCTTTACCCTGAGCCGCCAGCTTTTGCGACGAGAACGTAATCGAGTCGATTCGGTTCAGACTCATGGCGAACTTGTCGTAGTCGAACTTCAGGTCGCGGCCAGCGTACCGTAACGTGCCCGCTTTAAGCTGACCGTTCAGCGTAAAGGCGCGTCCCTTCCCTACACGTAACGTTTTATCGGATGGAATACCAAACACCTTTAGCGAATCAGAAAGAACAAACTGATCAACACCGCGAATGGTCAGAATTTTGTCGTCGAGGTTAATGGTAGCGTTTTTGGTGCTGTCGTTAGAGCCAAATATCGACTGCACCTGAAAGTTGTCGTAGTCGCGTTTTTGCGCGTAAGCCAGGACATACAGCGCGCCTTTACGACTGAGCCGCATCATTCCCGTTTTCGGGTCGCGGTCGAGGTAGCCTTCCAGGACCATCCGGTTCAGTGAACCACGTAACGCCGATGCATTCACCTTTACCGATTGCGTAATGTCGTCTTCAGTAAACGTCTGCTGCTTTTTCGTGGTGATGTAATTAGCGACGATCTGCAGCGGATGGAAGCCGTAATCGACCGTCAGATCCGCGTAACGCTGGGGGTGAAAGTAATCAAAGGATTCAAAGCGCACGGGCACTTCGCGTTTCGCACCAACCTGGTAAAAATCAACCTTCCGACGGGGCAGATCCCACCGCATTACTTCGGGCAGAATATAAAACTTGTGATAAGAGTCGGCATACGGAACCCGGGCATATTCCGTGCGGTCGAAGCGGTTGAGCCAAGCCACCCGTTGCGCTTTGTCGAATCGGAACTGAACGGCCGGGTGCGTGATCGAATCGGTATCGACATATCCTACGAACGAGGCCGATGGTGCCGAAATGGTTGAATCGCGGAAGTCGAACCGGCGGCTGGATGCTTTAAAAACAGGTTTACCATTTTGCTTCACCAGTAAGAGCGCCGGTTGTCCACTGGCCGATGAGCCCACCATCTGCACGCCAGAGAGCGCCAGGCCACCCTGATACTCAACATCTGCGCCTAAGCCCGGCATCTTTACGTCGTTCTGCCAGGACATAAAACGCGGATAGGAGGTTGGGCCACTTTTCTTTTTGCTAACGTACTCAAATACGCCCTTGATGGGTTTCGACGGCGCTCCTGACCCTTCGTAGGTCAACGTTACGTCGTCGGCAGACAGGCGCGGAGTCATCGTCGTGAACGCATATTCACTCAGGGTTACGAAAATATCGGGTCGGCCCGCCAGCTCCCAGGTAAACTTACCGCCTTTCCCTACGAACACGCCATCTTTGATCATCAGATCGCCACTCGTGTTCGACAGCACGGCTGAATCGCCATTGGCGACCATCGCCAACGAAACGTCCTTTACCGTAATGACTGCGCCCGCCACCGATGGGATAGGACGACGCTGCGGAACAAACTGAACCCCGAGTGGACGTGCCTTGCCCGAGTCGCCGGGAGCAGGATCATCCCATCCATCGAAGCGCGAACGTTCATTCGCGGCTTTAACGGCGGCTAGCGAGTCGGCGGTAGAAAGGGTTTGTGAGGCCGGAGAGCCGACAGATTGTGTATTGGCTCCATCAACGTAACGAAACTGGAACGAGCCGCCGTGCGCATAGAGCTTGTTGTAATTGCTAGCATAAAACT
Source organism: Spirosoma knui (assembly GCF_054780635.1). Classification (NCBI taxonomy): domain Bacteria; kingdom Pseudomonadati; phylum Bacteroidota; class Cytophagia; order Cytophagales; family Cytophagaceae; genus Spirosoma; species Spirosoma knui. The sequence continues at coordinate 142,481 of NZ_BAAGVY010000005.1, forward strand.
CGCGTCGTTCCAGAAATCGCCGGAGTGTTTCCAGCGTACGGGCGTAAGTTTTGGTGTCGGATGTTTCAAAAAGCTTTTCGGCTACCGTCAGCAATCCGTCGATGTCGGTCGACTGCTGTGTACTGATCGCATGAAACAAGGACTCATAGAACGGCGCAAAATGCGTAGCCGCCTGAAGCCGTTTCTGGTTCATCTTGCGGCTCAAGGCCATCACGCGCTCCTGCTGCGGAGCCGACAGGCGATTTTCGGACCATAACGACTGAAGATTGGTACCCGCTCGCACGGCCGCAGGTCCACCGGTTACCATCAGTTTCTGTATGTCGCTGATAAACTGATCCGGCTTGTCAGAAAGTTTAACGGCTTGACCAAATGAAGCTGACACCATCAATGCCGTTGTCAAGGCCATAAGCGACATTCTTAACCTCCACCTTCGCGTCAGCCAATTATACAGCGGCCAATAGGATATGTATACTCGTTGCATGTTCTTTGTTGTTAATCGATTAGGCAGACGGGACAAGGCGGTCAATGGCTACTCAGTTGAGTTCGTAAACAGAATCGATGTCCAGTCATTCCTCATCAAGGTTCGTACCGGAGTAAGACCGGCTTCAACCGCTTTTCGTTGAATATCAGCCGCGTCCTGCTCGTAAAAACCGCTTACTAACAGATAGCCGTTGGCGTTCAACAGCGTAACGTACGTCGGTATCTCCGCAAGCAATACGTTCCGATTTATGTTCGCCAGTATTACGTCGAACCGGCTGCTCGGGTCAACGTCGGCAATCGTACCCTGGAAAACGTCAACCTCGGGACAGCCGTTTAGGTCTGCATTCTCACGGGCATTTTCCACGGCCCATTCTTCAATATCAAACGCCAGCGCTAATTGGGCTCCCATTTTAACGGCCAGAATGGCCAGAATACCCGTCCCGCTGCCGACGTCTAAAACGGTTTTATCCTGCACGTCGAGACTAAGCTGCTGTTCGAGCATCATGGCCGTTGTCTCGTGGTGGCCCGTACCAAACGACATCTTCGGGTTGATGACGATGTCATAACGAAACCGGGCGTCCAATGGATGAAAGGACGCCCGGACCCGGACCTGGTTCGCCACTTCAATCGGCTCATATTCGCGCTCCCACTCAGCATTCCAGTTTCGTTTCTCTAACGAACTGACTTCGTAGGCTATTGCAGTTTGATCCGCGTATTTAGCGACTAATTCGTTGAGACTGTCCTGATTGAAATCGGCGTCGACAATATAAGCGTTCAGGCCTTCGTCGGTTTCCACGAAGGATTCATACCCAAGCTCGGCCAGTTCGGCGGTAAGAATGTCAGTGTAATCGGGCGACAGGCGCAGTTGCAATTCAATGTAGTTCATACCTCAAAGTAACGAAAAAGGTTATTCCCTGGCAGGCGATTTAAATCGCCTGCCAGGGAATAAATGATTCTTAAAATAATTTGAGCGTCTTTCCAACCTTTCTCCGTGCTAACTACCCTTTAGTCCGAAGCATCAATAAACCGCATGTTCCGCTTGGCAACACCACCCGACATATCTGAACGCGACCTGGTCGAGCGCTGCCAGCAGAACGATCAACCGATGTTTCGGCGGCAGTCGCAGCGACTGTTGTACGAGCGTTATAAACGAGCTATGTTCTCTACGGCGTTTCGCATTCTCAATGATTACGACAACGCCAACGACGCATTACAGGAGGCTTTCGTAGAAGTGTTTCGTAATCTCGATCAGTTCGCATTTCGTTCAACGCTGGGTGCCTGGATCAAGACGATCGTTGTGCGTCAGGCCGTTCGTAAACAACGGCTCGAAGGGCGATTTTCTACTCTTGACGAAATACTGCATGACCAACCGGTACCTCTACGAGACACGATTACTGGTATTGAGTTAGATGCGGCTATCCGCACCTTACCCGACGGTGCACGGACTATCTTTTTGCTGGTAGAAGTAGAAGGATACATGCACAAAGAAGTGGCGGAGATGCTTGGCATTTCGGAAGGAACATCGAAGTCGCAGGTTAGCTACGCCAAAAAACTCCTCAGACAACGACTCTCATGAACGATCTATTTTCTCAACTACCAGAATACGACCCTCACCCCGACTTATGGAACCGGATCGAGGCTGATCTGGACACCGATAAACACTTGAAGTTAGCGCTTGATGAACTACCTCAACATGAGCCAAAAAGAGACTTGTGGGAGCGGATTGAAGATCGTCTTGCCGAAGCGTCTTCGGTCCAGGTAGACCTAGAACGCACAGGAAATAATGACCTTGATCGGCCGCTGTTTATAGGCATTCGGCCATTGTGGGCTAGCGTGGCTGCTGCGGCTATGATAGTGCTGGTAGGGATCGGGGTAATGATCCAGGTTTCCTCTACCGAGCAGGTTCGTCTGGAGTACGCTGTTGAAGCGAATGTGCCGGAACCTACCTTGTCGGCGCTACCATCGCTGTCTGACAAGCGTGCCGAGGAGTTTATTGCCCGTCAATGCGTGGAACAGCAACTGGTTTGTCAACGGCCTGAAGTTCATGAACTCCGCAATCAGCTCACTGAGCTAACAGCTGAACAACAACGTATTGAGCAGGAACGCGAAACGTTTGGCGACGACCCGGCTTTAATCCGCGCGCAGGTTAAGATCGAAAATCAACGAGTTGAAATAACCAAAGAACTCATTACGCTCCTACGCTCATGAAATATATACTGATAAGTATTCTTCTTTGGTTGCCCATACTGGGGCGATCGCAAACGCCCGTACAGGTTATCACAAAGGTCGTCGAAAAGGAATTGTCGTATACCGACGGGCAACGCATACGGCTGAGTGCCCAGAAGGCAGACGTAGCTCTCAAAGGTTCGAACCGGTCTACTATCGCCGTTACGTTACGACTCGTGGCCAGGCACACGGATCGGGCGGTTGCAGAACGGGAACTGGCATACCACCAATACACGCTCCAGTCGGGTGGAGCGGAGGTTGAGCTATCAAACCGATTCGTGATTCCGCAGCGGGCTGGAAAACTCCAGAGCCAGCTTAAAGCGGTGTATGAAGTCAGCGTGCCTAATAAAGCGCTTATTAGTCTAAGCAATTCTTTCGGTGATATAAATCTGAGTGATCTGACCGGGGATGTGACGATTAAGCTTGAGTTTGGTAAGCTTACCCTTGATGACATCAGCGGTAAGCTATCCATCACCTCCGATTATGGCGACATCGAAGGACGCAATCTAAGTGCTACGCTGTCCTGTAAAGCCGAGAAAGCAGATATCACGCTCCGTGAGTTGAGTGGTAAGGTTAACCTGCAAAGCCGGTATGGTAAACTAACACTGCTACCTATACCCTCCCTGGGCTCTCTGAAAGTCGAAGCCGCACGGACGGAAATAGTAGTAGCCACCAAGCGACTCTCTGACTTCAGCTTCGATGTTATTACGTCTTTCGCGGACATTCGGGTGCCAGAGTCGGTCGCCAGCTTATTAGGAAAATACGGCGGTAAACAAACCTTCTCCTACGAGCCGCCTGGTGGCCGCAAGCCCGAAATAGCCATTCAAAACAGCTACAGCACCGTAATCATTCAAGGCGAAAAACCACTGGTTGGCCGATAAACGCAATGAACTTATGAGAAAGTACCTTCGCAAGATTAGCCTATTTGCAGTGCTTACCGTATGGGTAAGTAGCAATAGCTGGGCTCAGGATTGGTCATTCGGGCCGAAAGTCTATATGGGGTTAAACGCTCACCGAACGCAGGCCGAAGCCAGTATCAATACTGTTAATGTGTATAGCTCTTCAATGGGCGATGCCAGTGGCGGAGGGCTGGGTGTATTCGCTCGTTATGATCGTCCTCGCTGGTATGGTCAGATAGAGGCTTCCCGTGGTAAATATTACTTGGGTGGTATTTACGTCAGTACACCAGGCCGGGGTAGTAGCCTTTTTATTGACAGACGTCGATATGACCTTCGCTTGATTGGTGGCTATAAACCCTTGCCTTGGCTACGATTGCACGGCGGTGTTGTGGGCGTATCGAATGAAGCCTTGCCTACAGATTACTATGAGCGGACTACAACGGCTTTAAAAGAACAGATTGCTACTGAGCAAAACCCGTCTTTTAAAAACCAATACGAGCAGGAGTTGCTGTTTAACCAGGTTAGTCAGGCTGCCATTCAGTCGTATAAGCCGTACAACCTCGAAGGCCAGTTAGGAGTGGGAGTTGATATTGGTGGGTTCACCGCTGATCTGGTGTTCTCTCAAAATTTATCCCCAAACATAAATGGAATTCGATTTAATGGTGTAACGAGTCCTTTCCGACAAGACTACAGCTATGCAACATTGAATCTTGGCTACAGACTGTTCCCTATAAAGAGATACCTGCTGGCCCCTCGCAGAAGCAATCGGGCCTATGAGCGTCTACGGCGTGATATCCCCTTCTATCGCAATGAAGTGCAATTGGCAGGCGGCATGCTTGCCGAAGACATTGGTAGTGCTTTTGTGTATGAAAACCGGTATACACGTTATCTCAACCGACGATTTGGTATAACGACAGGGGTTAGCATGATGCGTTCGTTTGCAGAGACTGACCAACGGTTGCCTGGTGCCGAAACTGTATTGATGGGATCAGCTTCACTACGTGCAGTTGCTTTGTACAGCCGATATCACACCATTAGCGTATCACCTGGTGTAAACTTCATCGCTTTCAGCGGCTTTCGAGCTACTAGTGGACGAGTTAACGGATCAAGTGGTACTACCGTTAACGTTAGCCCGAGAAGCTACATGCAAAAATCAGGAGCAGGTTGGCAAGTCATGCTTGATTACACCTTCGCCATTACGGATAGACTGCCAGTTGGTGTATGGTTCCGGCTCGCGGATAATTCAGCTTACAGATCGTTTGGACAAGCAGGTTTACAGTTTGGGTATCGTTTTTAAGCACCTCACACCATGAAAAATAAACGCTTCTATACGGCCATACTTGTTGCCGCCTGTTCGATTGCTTCACAGGCTCAGAGCCAGGAATTCCGACGGTTTGAAGCCGAAACAGGGATGTACACACTTCGTCTTCCAGCACCTTATAATAATGGCTGGACAGTACGGCAGCAATTAACAGGCTATATAAGTCCTAGGCTGGGCATTGCTCTGGGAGTAGGTTGGGGCGGATCAGCGAACACCGATCCACTGAATGCTGGAAAAGATCCATATAAAATTGCGGATCGTAGTCGCTTAGTTGACTTCTACCTACGCAATCAACGAACGATCGATTTATCGATCGTCGCTTTGCCAGTTCTGAGTCGGCGCCATCAAGTAAAAGTACAGGTGGGTTTATCTGCTTTTCGAAGCCGGGAGATTCGGATCGATAGTAGCTTTGAAACGGCTCCAGGTTATACCGAAGCCGTTATGCGATATACCGATACACGCCGTGTTATTCCTATGGCAGGCATAGGTTACGATTTCAGGCTATCGTCTCGGTTAGCCGTGGGTGTCAACGCCACAGGGTATTTCATGGGTGAGTCTAAACCGATAACTATATTAGGCATGCGCGGAACGTACCGGTTTAACCTATCTGCTGACTCGCTTGGTATGAAGCCCATTCCTTGGGAAAATTTACAGGTAGGGGTTCGAGCAGGTGTACATGTAGTGGGGCAGAATGGCGGTGGACCGGGTGGCCGTTACCGAACCCGTTTTGTTGGAGGTTTATGGGCTGAAATGCCCCTATCGCTAACCTGGGATATTCGGGGCGAGTTGAATTATGCCCAGCGGGGCTTCCGCAGTGAAGAAGTCAAGATAGGGAATACGCGCTATCTGCCTGGGTCGGGAAACCTCAACTACTTGGAGACTCCCTTACTATTTCGTCATGAGGTGGCATATCGGTGGTATTTGTATGGTGGGCCGTATCTGGCGTTCTTTTTGAATGGGCATACAGAAATTGAAGGTCAGCCAACTAGCGTGCTTAAGCCGCATACCAATAGCGGATTGATGCTGGGTGCCAGTTATGCCCTCACAAGCAAACTTGCAGTGGATATACGCTACCAGCGTGATCTGGTTCAGATTTCAACGACACCTTATGGCGGTTTCCATTCATTCCAGGCGACCCTGGGATGGGCTTTTCGTTAGACCTTAACTTTCCTTACTCACATGAAATCAGTTCAATTTTACGTGCTACTCAGCTGGCTATGCCTTGGCCTGGCTAATGCTCAAGCCCAAACAGACTCTGTCAAGACGGAGTATAAAACAGAAGATGAGAAAATCTCGTCCTCTGAAATTAAACGCTTTATCCGGTACATTACTCGGGCTGATGTAGAAGAGAAGACCTTAATCAAAGTAGGGATATGGCCTGCTTCAGACCAAAATTTACAGTTCACCAATCAGAAATTTAGAGTTGGGTTCACCGCTGAAGTAGCCATTGAACGAAAGATCACACCTTCTTTCTCCGTGTTTGCAGGCGCAGACGGTTCATTACGTTTCATCACTTACGATTATTTCCAAACTCCAACATCAGATCCTTCAACCCGTTATTCCGCCATAAAAACCAGTAATTTTTATATCAACTGGAAGGCCGGAACACGGTATTATCATGGTATGGCGAACCGTATTCGTAAAGGCAAATCAGCAAATAATTTCTCAGGTAATTATGTTACTGCTCAAGTATCCTTACCCACACGAGAATATGTAAACAGTCGGTTTTACGACCGGACAAATCAACAGGAGCTACGTATTCGTCGTACCGAGAATACGTTTGATATAGAGATGCCTCGCATCCTGGTGGCTTACGGTATCCAAAGACGATTGGGCCGGTTCGGTTATTTTGATGTGAACGCAGGGCCAGAGTTACGTTACGCACAAGACCTATCGGCTGTTTATGCACCGGTTTCACGACCTAAACGAAGTGTAACCTTCCAGGTAAATGCGTTAATTGGGTTTGGCTGGTAACGCTATTTCAACTTTGGACTCGCTTTCTTTCGTAGTCAGTTCCTCGTTAGAGATGACAATCTTTAGCCGCTTCTTAGTGCTAGATACACTGTGTGGAATGGCGTGTTGCTTTAAAATGCGTTCCTGCTCTTTCTTGCCAGTTTCTGTTTTGCGAGGCTGGTGCAGCTTAACGCGAGCCACTCGCCCTGTCACTGCGATGTCGATGATGGGAGCGGGGTAATCGAGGCCGACATGGAAATTGTACATGTCCTGCTCCAACGGCGGCATTGTCCAGGGTTCATGAATATAAGCGGTTGGGCAATTGGTTAATTCCGGCACCCACTGTTTAATGAAAATACCTTCCGGGTCGTGGTCCTGCGATTGCTTGACGGGGTTGTAGATACGTACCGTATTTGTCCCGGTCATGCCGGATTGCATCTGAATCTGGGCGTAATGAATACCCGGTTCAAAGTCGATGTAAATACGAGCCATGTGTAAGGCTCCCTCTTTCCAATGCTGAAGCAGATGGTGACTCAGAAAAGACATGAGCATGGCCCGCATTCGAAAATTGATGTAGCCCGTAGCCGTTAGGCAGCGCATGCAGGCATCCACCATCGGATAGCCGGTATTGCCATCGCGCCAGGCTACGTATTTGGTTTCGTCATTATTCTTCTGTAGCTCATTGAAGGCGCGGTTTACGTTCTCGAATTCCATGCGGTCTTCATTCTCGAACTTCTGAATGAAATGACAGTGCCAGCGCAGTCGCGACGCAAACGCGCTGAACTGCCGACCAAGACCAGGTGCGGGTGGATGTTTGGCTGCCTGCATCTGTGCCTGATACACCTGACGAATGCTCAGACACCCCCAGGCTATATATGGCGATAGGCGGCTGCACCCGCGTCTGCTTTCCAGGGGCTTAGAGATTGACTTAGCGTAAAGAGCAATGCGCTCGCTCAAGAAACTGTGCATGTACCGATAGGCATTGTGTTCTCCGCCCGGCTGAAACAAAGAATGCGGTTTAGACCACTCGGGGGGTAAGTCGGTACCTCGAGACTGCTCATACCAGTCAGTATCGAGCGATGCGGGATGCCAGCGCGTTAAGTCAGGGTGCTGCTGTGGAGCCCGCATGGTACGCTGCCACTCATCAGCCCAGGTGTCGCGGTTCTTCAACCGACGGATAACCCCATTTGACTGAAACTCCTGCCACCTGATGTGATTTTCCTGGCAGAAATCAGCTACTGCTTTATCACGACCATACGTAACGCGTAAGCCCGTTTCTTCATACGAGAAAATAGTATCAATAGAAAAATGCTCTTGTAAGGCCTTGAATACGTCCGTGACTTCCCGGTGAAATACCCAAACCGTTGGTTGCCCATTTGAGGCAGACTGTGTAGGTTCATCGTCAAAATCGAACGGAAGCCACTCATGAATCAAAGGGGCTGGCGAAGTCTCTCTTGTTTGTTCTTTGAACGTAGATAACTGTTGATTCAGATCGGCCAGACATTCCGTTACAAACCGCCAGTGGCGCAGGTCGTAGTTTGGATCGGCTATAACCGACGGTTCAAAGCAATACACGAACAATAATGGCATACCGGCCTGAATGGCGGCTTGCAAAGGCGCATGGTCCCGAAGACGCAGGTCCCGTTTAAACCAAAGAACATTTATTGCCTGTCGCGATTCCATCTGTATAGTACTGTGGCTGGACAACAGAAAGCCCTTGTGCCTTACATTTGTTTCTACAATGGACAGTTAAAAGCTGTCAACTTCGTTAAAACGAACAGCCCGTGAAAAACGCGTTTCTGATTATTGATACTCAATATGATTTTTGCCACCCCGATGGTGCCCTGTTTGTGCCCGGTGCTGACCAAGACGTCGATCGCATGGCCAACCTCATCCGTCAGCATACCGATCATATTGACCACATTGTAGTGACGCTCGATACGCACCATATGCTGGACATTGCTCACCCCTTGTTCTGGCAGGACGCCAATGGGGAACACCCGGCTCCCTTTACGCAGATCACAGCCGAAGAGGTAAATCAGGGTCGTTGGCTACCCCGCTTTGCGGTCGAAAAAGCACGGCAGTACGTTCGGGATCTGGAAGCCGATGGACAGTTTCAGCACTTTATCTGGCCAGAGCACTGTCTAATCGGCTCGCGGGGGGCGGCTCTGCACGATACGTTGCTGGCGGCACTCAAAGACTGGTCACGGCAGCGCGAGCTTGATTACGTAGCGGTTCCGAAAGGCCTGCACCCGCTATCGGAGCACTTTGGTATTTTCAGGGCGCAGGTGCCTGATCCAAACGTACCCGAGACTCAATTGAATGAGCCGTTGATTGCGGATCTGGAGCGATTTGATGCCGTGTACCTGATGGGCGAAGCAAAATCGCACTGTGTAGCCAACAGTTTAAAGCAGATTCTGGACTTTGCGCCCCAACTCGTTCCAAAGGTCGTTGTTGTTACGGATTGCACGTCCGACGTAACGGGCCTGGGTCATCTGGCTGATCCGATTTATGCCGAAGCGCGGGCCAGACACGTGCGTTTCGTGGAGTCGAAGGCAATGTTCCACTAAAAAGCCGTACCTTTTTGGCCGTATGGAAAAGACGCTACCCCTATTTCCGCTAAACCTGATAGTCTATCCTGGCGAGGATCTGAACCTGCATATATTCGAGCCGCGTTACCGACAACTCATCACCGAATGTCTGGAAGAAGAGCGCACGTTCGGAATTCCAGCATTTATCAACAACAAGCTGCCTGGATACGGTACCGAAATGCACGTAACAACTCTGCATAAACGCTACGAGGATGGCCGGATGGACATAAAAACGAAAGGGATTACTGTTTTTCGGCTGGTAAACTTCGAAAATCCAGTTTCGGGCAAGCTATATGCCGGTGGTGAAGTTGAGCTGGTTGAACCCGGCGATAGCTACAGCGCGCACGTAGCGGCCCTGACCGAGCGGCTGGAACGCTTATACAAGCTGTTGCAGATTGAAACCGACTACGAACCGAGCGTGAAAGACTTTTCTTACCGTGTCGCTCACAAAGTTGGCTTGTCTATGGAGCAGGAATACGAACTCCTGACGCTCGAAACTGAAGCAGAACGGCAACTCTTCCTGATTCAGCACCTCAACAACGTATTGCCTGTGGTATCGGACATGGAGCGCACGAAGCAGCGAATCCGCATGAACGGCCATTTCAAAAACCTCGACCCGCTGAACTTTTAAAGGGTGAAAGAGTGAATGACCGGGCCGCCGGTTCGGTGAAAGAGTGATCATTAACTGGCATTAGTACAGCCTATCTTTCACTTATTTCCTCTTTAAGATCAGCCTTTCTCGTCAACGTCGCCAATCTTTTTGGCGCGTCGGGGTAGTTGCTCGGCGAGTTCCTGTAGGTTTTTAATGGGAGGGCGTGGTTTTTCTGCTTCTCCCAATAAAAAGCCATAAGGTTTCATGGACTCGACCGAGTCGAAGATTACCTTTAATATGGCTGTCATCGGTAAGGCTAGAACCAGACCGGGTAACCCCCATACGTTCTCCCACAAAATCAGAACAATAATGGCAGCAAGGGGATTGATGCTGACTTTAGAGCCTATAATGTAAGGCGTAATGAAGTTGCCTTCCAGCGTCTGTACGAACAGAAATACGCCAATGACGCCCAGCGCTTTTAAGGGATTGTCGTCGGTTACAAGGGCGTAAGCAGCCGGTAAGAGTGAGCCAAGCGAAATACCAAAATAAGGGATAAGCACCAGGCAGGCTCCGAAGAAGCCAAAGAATACGGCGTAGTCAATGCCTAAAATAAGCAGTCCTACCGTCATCAACGTACCGATGATCAGAATCACCACAAACAAACCCGCCATATAATCTTTGACCACCATGTAGATGCCCTGCAGGACCGCATCTATTTTCGATCGGCGGGTGTTCGCAAATGATTTATAGAAAAACGACCGGAAAAAGTCGCGGTATAGCAGAAAAAAGAAGATAAACAGCAACACCAGAAATACGTCCGTCAGCGTACTGGTAGTGGCCAATAAGGTTGAGGTAAGAATTGCTCCGCCTTCCGAAATGGCTTGGTTCAGGTATTTTCGAACTTCGGTTACCTGTCTCTTTCGGTCAATATTTAGGTGCTCATCGGCATACGTCTGAATTTGATTTAAGTAATTGTTACCCCGTTCGATGAGTTGAGGCAGCACTTCCGAAAAACTGCTGATCTGCATAGAAACGGCGTACAGAATACCAACAATGACGGTCAGTGTCAGAATCAGGCATATAATAATTGCCAGGACACGGGGCAGACGCCAGTTCTCAAGCCGCCGGGCTAGTGGAAACAGCAGCACCGCAAACAAAATGGCAAATACCAGCGGAATCAACAACCCCTGGAGGGCGTGTAAACCATAGATGATAATGACTAATGAAAGCAGAATACAAACTAGTTTAGCGTAGGGGGGGAGTTGAATCTCCGGTGAGCGAGTGTCCATAATGTCGGATAAACACCGTTAATGCCTTTATCGTTATTTTCTCAACAGGTTTAGCAAAATACCAGCCAGTATCGGGTCAGGCCGACCGTGCTAATGAGTCCAATAAATTTGGTCCATAAATTGTTCGTTATCAGGGCTTGGTAAACGTTCAGGTTGGCGTTATGCGCTGTTAAATTTTTGTTAAGTATGCAGTATGTAAGCGTAACGTTCTGGATAAGCCACGTAACTTCGGGCAACCTGCCGAAAAAAGCAGAATGTTCTCACCAACTCCGCTTCGTATGAGTGCTGCTAAAGCTGCTCAACCTTTGCACCGCATTTTAGTCGTAGACGACGACGCCGACATTGTCGAAATGCTCGAATACAACCTGACAAAAGAAGGGTATGATGTTCGAACCGCAACCGATGGCCGTAAAGCCATTGACGTGGCCCGGACGTATCTGCCCGAACTGGTCGTATTGGATATCATGATGCCGCATCTGGACGGCATCGAAGCCGGTCGGCAGCTACGCGACATTCCCGAATTACGTCAGACGTATATCCTTTACCTAACCGCCCGCTCGGAGGAATATTCTGAAGTGGCTGCGTTCGACGTTGGTGCTGACGATTATATTACCAAGCCCATTAAGCCGAGGGCGCTGATGAGCCGCATTAATGCGTTATTCCGACGCGAGGCTCAGAAATCCGACCCCGGTGAACAGATTACCGTGGATGACCTCGTTATCAACCGCAAAAACTACTCCGTTACGCAGGGCGATAAGTCGGTCATTCTTCCGAAAAAAGAATTCGAACTCTTATTTTTCCTCGCCCAGTACCCCAACAAAGTATTTAGCCGCGAAGAGCTGCTCCAGAAGATATGGGGTGCCGACATTTACGTACTCGAACGTACCGTAGACGTGCACATCCGTAAGCTCCGCGAAAAAATCGGCGATACCCACATTCGCACGCTTAAAGGCGTAGGATATATGTTCACGGACCAGCCAGAATAGTGCGTGAATCATACCGCCGAAGCGGAGCGAATGAGTGAAAGCTAGCCAATTGGTGACACTTTCACTCATTCGCTTTTCTATCTTTGTTTTATGTCCCTTAGTCCCCGTATTATTGCGCTGTTGCTGGCTTGCCTGATTTCGGCGCTGACGCTTGCTTTCCTGACGTTTGTTGACGGGGTTACGAACAACATGTTGTTCGTAGTAGGAATCTCGTCGTTTGTCATCTCCTTTTTTCTGGTTTTATACGCCATTGAACTGCTCGTGTTTCGGGAGGTTAACAAAATGTATAAAACCATTCACAAGCTCAAGATTCGCGATTTTAATATCTCCCGCAAATCGATCATCAAAAACAACAATCCGTTCAAAAAGCTGAATGACGAAATCTTCGTGTACGTCGCCAAAAAGCAGAAGGAAATTGATGAGCTAAAGCGGCTGGAGCAGTTTCGGCGGGAATTCCTGGCCGATGTATCGCACGAACTGAAAACCCCCATTTTTGCCGCACAAGGGTTTATTCACACGCTTATCGACGGTGCTGTTGACGATGAGCAGGTCCGCGACAAGTTTCTCTCGAAAGCGGCCAAAAGCCTCGATGGGCTGGATGCGCTGGTGAAGGATCTGGTGGCTTTGTCTCAGCTTGAAACAGGTGAGGTGAAGATGAGCTTTGAGCGAGTTGATCTGATTCACGTAACGCAGGAGATATTCGACCAGCTCGAAAAAATAGCCCACGTTAAAGACACATCTTTGAAAATGCGTGTCGATCGGCCCGGTCCATTTTGGGTTAAGGCCGATCCGCAGCGAATCGCGCAGGTTATGACCAATCTGGTGGAGAACGGGATTAAATACGGAAATGAGAACGGTCGGGTCGTGGTTAGTCTTGAAGAAGACAAAAAGCATGTGCTGGTTTCCGTCCGCGACGATGGCCCCGGTATTCCGCCCGAGCACTTGAGCCGGATCTTCGAGCGCTTTTACCGGGTCGAGAAGAGCCGCTCTAAAGATCGGGGTGGTACGGGCCTCGGACTGGCCATTGTGAAGCATATTCTGAATGCGCACCGGACGAAAATAACCGTCATGAGCAAACTCGAGAAAGGAACAACCTTTCGGTTTAAGCTGGACAAACTGGAATAAACAGATTACTGCCGGTCAGTCTACTGGCCAATCGCCCTAAATCAATCGCTTGAGCACGAACGTAGTGACAATCACCTGACCGCTTCGTCGGACGAGTAACGTAACCTCGCGGCCCTCTCCTTTTTGCAGAATTTTGTAAATGTCGCTGATGGTGAGGTCGCTGGTAGAGCTATTGTTTACAAACAACACTTCATCGCCTTCCTGCAAACCCGCCAGATCCGCGGGGGAGTTCTCGATAATTTTGTCGACGTAATAGTTTCGGAACCGTTCACCTTTCGCCCGCAGTTCGAGTCCGCTCATGTCGTGTTCGAAGCTTTCGCGCATCAACCGTTTAACGGGTTTCAGCACTACGTACTTTTCCGGATAATTGAACGTAACGTGAAACCGACGTAACAGCTCACAGCCTACGTTGCCTTGCCGCTCGGGCATGTCGACGAGTTTCATCCCAAACGCCATGCTATCCGGAAAAGAGGCCAGGATGTTGTCCAACTCGTACTTACCAAAGCGAATCTTCTGGATGCGCCCCATGCTGCCGTGAATAATGCCGTTCAGCCCACGCCCGAGCTGCGCCCGGATGCTTTTTTCAGGTAATGGCATGGCGGCCGTACTCCGCGACCGGTCCAGCAATAGTGCATGACCGGCACCCGTATCGAGGACCACCCGAAGGGGAAGCGTTTTCTCGCCGTCAAAAACAGACAAAGCGTCGGTATAGGCTTTCGTGTCCTGAATCGTGATCGGGTACCGATCCCCTTTTCGCTTGCGATAGTGGTATTTTTTAGGGTGCATCAGCAGAATCTCCCGACGCTGAAAGTCAATATTGACGACGAAATTCGCGAAGATGTCGTATCCGAATATACCGTGTACAGGCGTACCGACGTACTCAGATAGCTTTAGAATGTCTTCGTCCAGAATAACTAGGTTATGGTGAGCGGCCCGCAGGCCACCCGTGCTCAGGTAATTATCGACCGATACCGAAGCCGTTAAGCTACCGCCTTCACCAGCCCCGGCCAATTTAACTTTACGCCCTAACGTAACGGGGCTTTTTTTGAAAGCTTTAGGATCAGTGATAATCGTGTTGCTGACGCCCGTATCCAGAATGAACTGAAGGGTATCGGAATCATTCACCCGAACGGGAACAATAATCAAATTTGAGTGGAGCTGGAAGGGAATGCGTGTCCACGACCGGTTACCAGCCAGAAAAAAGCCATAACGTTCCCGGTCTGGCGTACGCCGGTGGTTATCACCCCGCGTTACCAGACAAGTACATAATAGCCCAAGAGCCAAAACCAGCGTTTTCATGTAAAGTATTATTACATTGAAAGTACGTAATATTTTATAAAAATAACACAAAAAAACCTTCTTCGGTTTATAGTCTTTTTGAGTGGTCGTTTATGGGTACCAGCGTAGCGGAAAAATTAGCGGAAACACGATCAGGTGCTTCCGCCGAAAAGCTCTAATTTCGCCCGCAATTGATAAACAAGGAGTTCGCTTGTTTGATTGAGAATCTGATTATGACCACTTTATTAATCTGTCATGCGTAAGAAAATTGTTGCTGGTAACTGGAAAATGAACAAGACCTTTGAAGAAGCACAGGCGCTGCTTTCGGAGGTTGTCAACATGGTAAAAGATGAAGTTACGGGAGATGTCGAGGTCGTGCTTTGTCCACCCGCCTTGTACCTGACGATGTCGCGTCAGTACGTAACATCCGGTGGTAAGGTTTCGCTCGGGGCTCAGAACTGCCATGAAAAAGCATCCGGTGCCTATACTGGCGAAATTTCGGCTCCCATGCTCCAGTCGATCGGCGTTGATTACGTCATACTGGGGCATAGCGAACGTCGGCAGTATTTCGGCGAAACCAATTCGCAACTGGCGGAGAAAGTTAATATCGTACTGGAAACGGGTCTGAAGCCAATCTTCTGCTGCGGTGAATCACGCGATCTGCGGGAGAATGGCAATTACGTTGGTTTCGTAAAAGACCAGCTTACGGAGAGCCTGTTTCATTTGTCGGCTGAACAGTTTGCGAACGTTGTCATTGCTTATGAGCCAATCTGGGCCATTGGAACGGGGCTAACCGCTACGTCGGGTCAGGCGCAGGACATGCACTTTGAACTACGTCAGCACATTGCCAGCCAGTACGGCGATACCGTAGCGCAGGACACCACGATTTTATACGGGGGTAGCGCTAACGAGAAGAATGCCGTTGAACTGTTCTCGCAACCCGATGTCGATGGTGGCTTGATTGGTGGAGCCTCGCTTAAGTCGCGGGAGTTCACTAACGTAATAAAAGCCAACGTATAATCAACGATACGTAATACATCATTCGTGACAGCAACTCAATACGTTCAGGCGCTCGGCATGCAGCCTCATCCGGAAGGAGGGTACTTTGCCGAAACGTATCGTTCCAGTGAAGTTATCGCACAAGACGCCTTACCTGGCCGGTTCACGGGCAGCCGCTCGTTCGGGACGGCGATTTATTTTCTGCTGGAGAGCCATCACGTATCCACGCTGCACCGAATACAGGCCGACGAAATCTGGCATTTTTACGCCGGTAGCCCGCTTCATGTCTACGTTATTGATTTAGAAGGGGAGTTGTCAGTAATTAAGCTTGGTCCCGATCTGGCACAGGGCGAAGTGTTTCAGGCCGTTGTTCCGGCGGGTTGTTGGTTTGGTGCCAAACCGGCCGGGTCTGGAACAGCGCGAAGCGCTGGGTTCTCGTTAGTTGGCTGTACGGTCGCGCCTGGCTTTGACTTCGCTGATTTCGAGATGGCTGACCGTAATGAGCTGTTGAGGCAGTACCCGCAGCATCAGGCTATTATCGAACTGCTTACAGCATAAACAAAAGGCGATCGAAATTTCGATCGCCTTTTGTTTGTCGACTCATTAATCACTTTACTTAAAGTTCACGCTGCCAAACGACGATACGACCCGAATTTTAGGTCCATTCCCCGAGCCAATCTTTCCGGAGTACTGCTTTTTCGTGCGTGGCCCATAACGCTCTCCTTCGCGATCTGGCTGCGAAGTGAACCGAATGGCGTTTGTATTTGGGTAATTAAAGCCGCCATAGCTAACCGTTACGTTGAAATCGCAGTCGGATGTTTCAGCAACTGGTAACGCTACGGACGAATAGGATGCAACAATATCGATCGCGTCAGTGGTCTTGGTGAACTGTTCGATGCGGAATCCGCCCGAAAAATCAAGGTTTACCCGTGCGGATTCGCGTAATGTTCCGATTTTAGCCCCCGAATAATTGATGTCTGCGTTCAGCTTTCCTACGTCGCCGATGTTCATCTTCCCAAACTTATTGCTTAATGTCAGCACATTAGCTTTCGTTAAGTCGAGGGTGGCGTAAGCAATGTCCAGTTTCCCCTGATCGAGGTTCCGGATATAGGCTTTGCCGTAAGCGACGTCGATGTCGTTCTGACGATTCGTAAGTTCTTCGGCATTGAAATTCCCGTACCGATTGTACACAGTCAGCGGAGCGTGAAACGCCGGGATGCTGGTATTACCAAATTTGTTACGTACCGACAGCGCATTCTGCTTGGGCATCATGATGTCGTAGTTTATCTTGACGAAGTTACGTTCACCGTCATTCTTCCAATTATTTACGCTCCAGTTCGTTACTGAATTCTGGCTGAAATGGGTGCGAAGAATGATTTGATTGTTCACCCGTTTTTCTTCAATGGATACAGCATCAAGATACCGCTGTACACGTTCGTCGGAGTCAGAGTTGGCCGTAATCGTAATCTGAACACGTATCTCATTCTTATCCCACAGGCCTACCGAAACCTGGCCAAACTGATTATCAACCGACAGATTATCATTAGCGTCTACGTCGAACATTTTGATAATCGTTTTCTTTCGCTCAAGCATACCGACTTCCGTCGGTTCCCCGGCCCACGCAAGCATAGGCAGTAGGCACAAAACTAGACTACACAGGATTTTCATTGGTTTGTCGTTTAATGCGCTGGATAACGCGCAACTGTTCATTGAGCAGGTCAATCTGAATCTGTAAGTTCTGGATCATCGCCTGAATCAGCATTTCCTGATTCGGGTTCTTCGGTAAGTCGGCTTTCAGCGATTGATACGATCGCTCCAGCCGGTTTAAGTCCGTCGCGAACTCCTTATACAACTGCGGGTTGTCTTCGGTCATCTGCTTTAATTCGGCCCGTTTCGTATCGATCAGGCGGGTGTATTGCACCACTTCTTTGGCGTAGATTGGGCTAGCGGCCACAATAGTCGGTTGTTGAGTTACCCCGTACTGGTAATTCATGTAAAAGAAGCTCCCTGCCAGCAGCAAGACGGCTACAGAAGCGGCCACCCGCCAGTCGAGGCTCGGCCAGCCAATCTGGCGTCGGCCCAATTGCTGGTGATTTCGGTGAACCTGCTGAAATGGCGATGCCTTGTCCAGCCCCGCTGAACCGGATTGCTGTTTCGTAAGCTCGGCCTCTATATTTCGCCACAAGTTGCCCGGTGGCTCTTTGTCGTCAAAAGCTTCGCGGTTGTCGCGGACGAAGCGTTCTAAATTATCTTTCTTCATTGGTCTTGTTGTTTATTTCAGTAACTCCAGCAATCGTTTCTTTCCCCTCAGATACTGCGTTCGTGATGTCGTTTCGCTTATATTCAAAACATTACCAATTTCTTCATGATCATACCCTTCAAACAAGTATAACGACAAAACAATCCGGTATCCCTCTGGTAACTGTTGCATTGCCTGTTTGACGCGCTCGACCTCCAGCTGAACGCCGTCTTCGTCGTAAGGCTCAGGATCGGCGTAGTCGGGCCCGTCGTCTTCGCCAAAGCGGTGGGCATCTATGTCGACTAATTCTAACCGACGGCTTCGAAGATGATTGATGGATCGGTTCACCACAATTTGCTTTAACCAGGCTCCAAACGTGCTTTGTCCACGGAAGGAGTTAATGTGGTTAAACGCGTCCATAAACGCTTCCTGCAATACGTCTTCAGCTTCAGCCTCATGGTTCAGAATGCGCAGACATACATTGTACATCGCCTTTACGTACTGTTGATACAGCTCATACTGCGCCCGTCGCTCACCCTGTTGGCAGCGTTTGACCAGTTCAGCATGGCGGTCTGGGTACGGCGGTCCGACGGTTCGATTCGGTTCCAACAGGTTCAGCGGTCCAGGTGGTTTAGGTTGCAATCAGGGAAAAGACAGGGGGTAAACTGTAAAGGTTGCACTGACAAGTAAAAAAATTTAAAATAGTACCATCGATCATGTATCGGTCTTACAAAGAAATTCGTTCTCAGTGGTTTGTCGCTTATATTTAAATGTAATATATCAATTTTAAATCATGTATAAATCTGATTATAACGCTCCATTTACGGTGCACGAAGATGGCACGAATTCCCCTTTCGAACATCAGTTAGTGATTAGTAAACTGACTGTTGAGCTGGGTGTACTGTACTACCACAAAGGCCTGATACCACTTATACCGTTGCCAGAGACGCCACTAGGAGATGGCCCCGGCTACCCCGTACCTGATGTGTTATTGTTCGATAAAGGAGCGGAGCAGACCCGTGTTATCATAGAGGTTTCGGGCAATCGAAGCTTCAACAGTGATGTGCGCAAAGTGATACGTCTGATCGAAGACGATGACTACGGTATATTAGAAGGCTTTATTTACAATTATAAAACACGGGAGTGGTTACGCTATCGGAAAGGCGATGGAGGAGTCGCTACTACATCGTCTTTTTCGGAAGTAATGGGCGTTGAATTGGGCGCTTTTTTGTAAATATATTCTACCTGACCAGCGTTGGTTTATCCTCGTCTTTCGGCCTAGCCTAACCAAATTTTTTCGTAGTTTTGGTTGTTATAGAGGGATAGAAGCAACGTTGATGATTGATTACTTATCGAGTTTGAATGACCCACAGCGGGAGGCCGTTATGCACGGCGATGGACCGCTGATGATTATAGCGGGTGCGGGTTCTGGCAAAACGCGCGTCTTAACGTATCGCATCGCCTACCTAATTGAAAACGGCGTTGATCCGTTCCGTATTCTTTCGCTTACGTTTACCAACAAAGCCGCTGGTGAAATGCGGCACCGAATCGAGAAAGTTGTCGGCACCGAAGCCCGCAACATCTGGATGGGTACGTTTCACTCGGTATTCGCCAAAATCCTGCGTATTGAAGCCAAGGCGATTGGCTATACCAGCAATTTTTCTATCTACGACACCGACGACTCGAAGTCGCTGCTCCGGAGCATCATCAAAGAGATGGGTCTGGACGATAAAGTGTATCGGGCCAACAATGTTTTCGGGCGCATTTCCGGTGCGAAGAACCGGCTTATTGGTCCAGATGATTATATCAATAACTCCGTAATTCAGGCCGACGACGAAGCGGCCCGGATGCCACACATCGGCCGGATTTACAAGCAGTACGCCACGCGTTGCTTTGCGGCCAATGCCATGGACTTTGACGATCTGTTGTTCAATACCAACGTATTGTTCCGCGACCACCTGGACATTCTGCATAAATACCAGCACAAGTTTCAGCACGTAATGGTCGATGAGTTTCAAGATACGAACGTATCGCAGTACCTGATCACCAGGAAGTTGGCCGCTGTTCACCAGAATATCTGCGTAGTGGGCGACGATGCACAAAGTATCTATGCGTTCCGCGGGGCCAACATCGAGAATATCCTGAACTTTCAGCGCGACTACGGCAAGGAGAATGTCAAAATCGTTAAGCTGGAGCAGAACTACCGTTCGACTAAGACAATTGTACAGGCCGCTAACTCGATTATTGCCCGGAACAAGAATCAACTCGAAAAGAGTGTCTTTACCGATAATGAAGACGGTCCGCTGATTGATGTTATCAAAGCATCTTCGGATAACGAAGAAGGGCGCCTGGTTGCATCGGCTATTTTCGAGACCAAAATGAACGAGTCGCTGACCAACAACGACTTCGCCATTTTGTACCGTACCAATGCTCAGTCGCGGGCTTTTGAGGAAGCGCTACGTAAGATGAGCATCAAATACCGCATCATCGGTGGGCTGTCCTTCTATCAGCGAAAAGAGATCAAGGATTTGATTGCTTACCTGCGTTTTACGGTAAACCAACAGGACGAAGAAGCGTTCAAACGGATCATTAACCTGCCTAAACGCGGGATAGGTGACACAACCGTTGCTAAAATCAGCGTTATTGCCGCCGAGAAAGAAGATTCAATCTGGGAGATTGTCTCGGAGATTACCAAGCACGTAGCCGGACGATCGGCTATCGCTATTGAAGGGTTTGCCGATCTGATCAAGAGCTTCAAGCTGCTGCTCGACCAGAAAGATGCCTTTGAAGTAGCCTCTCATATCGCTAAAGCGTCGGGTCTGCTAAAAGAACTGTACGACGATAAAACGGTTGAAGGGCTGGCCCGCTATGAGAACGTACAGGAATTACTGAACGCCATCAAAGAGTTTGTCGACAATCCAGATAACGACGATAAAAGCTTAAGCGCGTTCCTGCAATCTGTTTCGCTGCTAACCACCGCTGACGAAAAAGAAGACGATGGCGATAACGACAAAGTGACGTTGATGACCATCCACGCTGCAAAAGGGTTGGAATTTAAGAACGTTCATATCGTTGGATTAGAGGAAGACCTGTTCCCAAGCCAGATGATGCTGGAAAGCCGGAACGATCTGGAAGAGGAACGTCGGCTGTTCTACGTTGCCATTACCCGCGCCGAAAAACGGCTGACGGTATCCTACGCCGAAACGCGCTATCATTACGGCCGCCTGAAAATGTGTGAGCCAAGCCGATTCCTGATGGAGATCGATCAGCGCTATATGAAAATGTCGAAGCTACGTTCGGCCCCGAGCCGACTCGATTTCGACAGACCCGAGCGGGATCGTAGTGAAAGTACGTCGACCGGTTCAATGGCCTTTGTACGATCGTTAGCGCAGAAAACGGCGCAGCGCCAGGCTCCTCAACCAACCGTAACGCATACGCCGTCTGCTGATTTTGCGCCAACCAGTACAGCCGATCTGGCAGCCGGGCAGCGCGTTGAGCACGCTAAATTCGGGTTTGGTACAGTTAAAAGCGTGGATGTGAATGGTACCGAACGTAAAGCGACGATTCTGTTCGAAAAAGCTGGGGAGAAAGTGTTGTTACTAAGTTTTGCCAAATTGCGGGTAATTCTATAAGACCGAGATTCAAGTTCGGGTACTCTGGTAGTATACAAAACTTGTTTCATTGGTCGTTCTAATTCACATAGTATCCCCACTATTACTTTTTCCGCAATACTATGACTGCTAACGGTACCCTTACCGCCAGCTTATTTTTTACACTTGTATCGCTGTATACGTTTGGCCAGGCCCCAAAAGACTCAACCGTAGCGGCTGGTCCCAAGGTCGAAAACCTGGGCAATCAGGTCAATTCGGAGTATAACGAAATCAATCCGATGATCGCACCCGATGGCCGAACGTTATACTTTGCTCGGATCAGCCATCCTAATAACACGCACGGGGCTAAGGGCAGTCAGGACATTTGGTTTTCTGAACTCGATGCGGCCAGCGGTAAGTGGGGACCGGCGCGTCGGATGGGTTTTCCGCTGAACAAAGACGAGTACAACTGCGCCTACAGCATTACGCCGGATGGCAACACGATGCTCATTAAAGGTCAGTATACGAACGGAAATTACGAAACGCGCGGGTTTTCGATGAGTAAACGTACCGCAAACGGGTGGGCACCCCCGCAGAAGTTAAACATTCCCGGTTATGTGAACATGAGCAAAGGGCAGTTTGACTGCGGCTTCCTGTCGGCTGACGGTAAGGTGCTGCTCATGGCGTTCAGCGAGAAGAAAAACAGTAAGGAGGACGACATTTACGTCAGTTTCCGTCAAAAAGACGGATCTTGGTCGAAGCCGATGGAGCTGGGTCCTGAAGTAAACACCAAATTCACGGAAACAACGCCGTTTTTAGCACCCGATGGTGCCACGCTCTACTTTTCAAGTGACCGCGAGGGTGGCTTAGGTAGCAACGACATCTACGTTAGCAAACGTGTTGACAAGACCTGGAAACATTGGTCGAAGCCCGTTAACCTCGGCCCATCGGTAAATACTGATGGCTACGACGCGTATTATACCCTGGCTGCATCGAGTGATTACGCGTATTTGACTACGTTCAAGAATACGCTGGGTAAAGGCGATATTGTGCGGGTAAAGCTCACCGACGATCGGCCTACGAATCAGCCGGGCAAAGTTGGTGGTGGCAGCGACGTAGCAGCGGCTCCCAGTACTCGTCCTGATCCGGTGGCGCTCGTGAGTGGTAAGGTAATCGACCAAACAACGGGCAAACCCATAGAAGCCCGGATTATTTACCAAACCCTGCCCGATGGAGCCGAAGCGGGTGAGGCTACGTCTGATCCGGTAACGGGCGAGTATAAGATCGTACTGCCGTATGGCCAGAAATACACCATGCGCGCCATCGCTAAAGATTTTATTGCCGAAGGGGATAACGTCGATCTGACGCAGACGAAGGGATTCCAGGAAATAAAAGGCAAAGAGTTAAAGCTGGTACCGATCAAAGAAGGCGTCACCGTGCGCTTGAACAACATCTTCTTCGATACTGGAAAGTCGGAGCTTCGGCCCGAGTCAGGACCCGAGCTTGATCGGCTGGTAACCACGTTGAACGAAGCGCCCAAGATGGTTATCGAGGTACGTGGTCATACCGATAATACTGGCTCGAATGAGATTAACGCAAAATTGTCGCAGGATCGGGCCGACGCTGTTCGGGAATACTTTATTAGCAAGGGTATTGAGCCTGATCGCGTTGCCAGTAAAGGTTTCGGCGAAACAAAGCCCATCTCTACCAACGACACGGATGAAGGCCGTCAGCAGAACCGGCGCGTGGAGTTCGTTATTGTGAAAAAATAGGGCACATACTATCAACAAAGCCTGAAATTACGCCAGCGATCGACGTAATTTCAGGCTTTGTTATGAGCGCAAGGTGGTTTAATCCAGCCCTGGGCGTTTGAAGGTCCGGGCGTCCGGAAAGATTCCTTCCAACTCCCGGCGTAACCGGCTCAGCAGCGACAGCATATCGAGCACGTCGTCCGTTTTTTCAGGATAATGCAGAATCATGGTTTCCCAGGCCATCAGCGACCGATCAATGCTGACCAGCACCAGTTTCGCTTTGCCTAAATGATAATTCTGTAAGAGGGCGTTATTGCTTGGTTCGGCCAGGGCACGTAGGGCAGATTGCGTTTTAACCGGAATTAAGGTTCGATACCAGCGTAGCATATCCCAGGCATCCTTGAGGGCATGCAGCGTTGGCATCGCTTCTTCCTGTGTCCGCAAACCAAGCTCAACGTCGTGAAGCTGCCGCTGACCAGCCTGCTCCAGTAAGTTCTTTTCTTCTTTAGCCCATAAACCACTCAACCGCATGTACTCATTAGCTAACAAAACAGCGGTATGGTGACGGATTGACTGCCCTACGGAGTCAGTACGTTCGATGGCTTTTTCCTCCAAAGCCTGCACCTGATGTTCGGCTGGAGATGCTGGACTTTCCTGGGCTGACTTCTGCGTTAAGTTGTCGATATACTGCTTGGTTAAGGCCAGGGCTTCGGTTAGTTGCTGTACCAGATCGGGTCCGCTCTCCAACGGCTTCGCCAGGCCCGTCTCCGATTGGATTTGAAAACTGCGGCAACGGCTGGTGAACAGGCAACGCTCACACCAGGTGTCGCAGTAGTTGTAAATGCCAGCAATCAATTCAGGATTAGTATTCATTAGTTCGTACAAGCGGTAGTTACTTTATATTGTAAATATACAACATGACAGAATATTATATAACAATCTGATTTAGTAAACTTTCATATACATAGGTAGATTCTCTTCTTACTTAAATTATGTTCTAAACCGTTTATCCAGCAACATTGCCATTGAGGTAAAACTCAAATTCCTCTTATGAGCGGCCGCTATAAACCGTAGTAAACCGCATACCTTTGACTAAAACTAAAGCCCTTTACTGATGATACGTATTGCATTCGGGGTAGTTCTCACTCTGCTGTTTATTTCTGCTTCGGCTCAAACTCAGTCTGCCGAAGCCGTTAAGCTCGATTCACTTGCTAAGCTCTCGCAGCTGTTCATGAATGCTAATCAACCCGATTCGCTGTATGCCCTCATGGGGCCGGGCTTCAAACAGCAAATTTCGTTGGAGAAGACGAAGGCGGTTATGGCGCAGCTAACGAACCAGCTCGGTAAATGGGTATCGCTCGAATCCAGAGGAGTGAAAGATGGAATTGCCCGTTATAAAGCTACGTTCGCGCTGGCAGCTCTCGATTTCTACGTCAGTCAGAATAAGGACGGCAAGATTGAAACGTTTCTGTTTAAGCCGCTGGAATAGTTCTACCTGCCGATGTTACGTTTGCTTATCGTCCTTAGCTGTTTAAGCTCATCTGCTGCCACAGCGCAGCAGTCTTCCCTGGATCAGTCACTGGATTCGACTGAGGTGCTGGTGCGAAACGCATATAACGCTGACCAGCCCGAAAAACTGTATGCAATGACCAATGGCTTGTTTCAGCAGCAAGTTTCAGAAAGCCAGTTTCACGCATTCATTACGGGGGCGGCTGCCGGTTTAGGCAAGTGGAAATCGTCGGAGAAGCCCTTGCTAATCGGCAGCACGTTTCACTTCAAAGCCTTTTTTGAGAAGGCAACTATGGACTTTCTGCTGAATCTGGACCCTCAGAAGAAAATAGCCCTGTTTGCACTTCAACCCTTGCGCGAAACCGCCGTAACCCGGTCGGCGAAGGTAATAACGAACAATCCGCTCCGTACACCCCTTGACCGACAAGTTGATGCCGCCTTACGTGATTACACCACCAATGCGCAGACTGTGGGTATCAGCGTAGGCATTCTACGTAACGACAGCTTGTTTACCTATGGGTATGGGGAAACGGTAAAAGGAACAGGACGTGTTCCAGACAAAGCAACTGTATTTGAAATTGGATCGATCAGTAAGACCTTTACCGCTACCTTATTAGCTGATGCTGTTCGACGCGGCCTGGTGAACCTCGACGACCCGGTTAGTAAGTACTTACCCGACTCGATTCCGGTCTTGACCTATAAAGGCGTTGTGGTGACGTTAAAAATGCTGGCTAATCATACGTCAGGTCTGCCGAGAATGGCCAGTAACTGGAATACTGGGATAGGATTTACAATCCAGAACCCGTATGCTGTTTATGACGAGCCGCTTTTGTTCTCTTACTTAAAGAAGCCTAAATTCCAGCATAGTCCCGGCACAACCTATGAATACTCGAACCTGGCAACTGGTCTATTAGGTACTATTTTGGCACGTCAGGCTGGTCAGTCGTATGAGCAGCTACTAAAGCAGGTAGTTAGTGAACCGCTCGGATTGCAGCAGACAAAAATTACGATGAATACGGGCGATAGCACGAATATGGCGGCTGGCTATGATGAAAGTGGACTGATAACACCGAAGTGGACATTTCAGGCGCTGACTGGTGCAGGTGCCATTCGGTCAACGACGGCTGATCTGTTACGTTACCTGCAGGCTAATATGGGCAAAGCCTCGTCTGCACTCGTTCAGGATTTTGAGCTAACCCACCAGCAAACATTTAGTGATGAGAACCCCGTTCAGACAATAGGCTTAGGCTGGCATATTGTTAATCGAACCGGCTGGCTGTGGCACAACGGAGGAACCGGCGGCTTTCGAAGCTTTGTAGGGTTTAATCCCACCAACAAGACAGGAGTAGTCATACTGACAAACTCTGTGTCGGTGCCCTTAGACGGTTTAGATTGGAAGTTAATCAAAGCCGCTTTACTTTGAACAAAACCGAACAGCTACGCATTACTTAACAAACCATTCATCAGATACGGCATGTTACTCAACGCTGGTTGCGAACTTCAGTTTGAAGCGCACGGCCCAACTCCTTTAGTGCTCATGTTACGTCCCCGATCGGGCGCGGGGCAATGGATTGTTCGCGAAGAATACCAGATTACACCTTCCGTTAACGTAACGGAGTTCACCGATATCTACGGTAATCTATGCCAGCGTCTGGTTGCTCCTGAGGGGCCGTTTTCCATTCATTTCGCGGCTACTGTCCAAACCGCCGATGTCATCGACGTAACGCCCGGAGCGCCTTATACCCCGGTCGAAGAATTGCCCGATAGCGTATTGCACTATACACTACCGAGCCGATACTGTCAATCTGATCAACTGGGCGATCTGGCCACTCAGATTACCGAGGGTGCCGAACCGGGCTATGATCAGGTTGAAGCGATCCGGAAATGGATTCACGAACACGTAACGTATCAGTACGGGACCAGCGATGCCAGCACCTCGGCGGTAGATACCGCTGCCAACCGTGTGGGGGTCTGCCGTGACTTTACGCACCTGGGCATGGCGCTCTGCCGGGCTTTGAACATTCCAGCCCGTATGGTTGTCGGCTACTTATACGAACTCGATCCGATGGACCTTCATGCCTGGTTTGAAGCTTTCGTAGACGATCGGTGGTATACCTTCGATGCTACTCAGAAAGAACCACGGGGTAATCGAATTACGGTCGCCTACGGCCGTGATGCCGCTGACGTAGCGTTCACCACACAATTTGGGTCGATGACGCTCAACGACATGCGGGTCTGGGTACGTAAAGCCGAAACAGAAGCCGAAGACGGATCTACCGAAGACGTATCAGCTAACCATTTTGGAAAAAAAACACCTGAGACGGCAACGCTTGCTGGCTCAGATGGGTCTCTTCAGTAAACACATCCGCCCATGAAAACACAGTTACTTGTCTGCGCCTTAGCCGCTTGCCTAATGTCCTGTCAGCAGGATCACGATATACAGCCAAACGCGTCGTTGGTTGGCCATGTGGCGGGTACTTACAAGACGAATGTATTTCTGGATCCATCGCGGGTGGCTATGCCTGCTGGGCAGTTGCCATGCGTTGAGTTGACCCCTGAATCAGACAGTACCGTAACACTGGTTTATACCCGGTCGGCCTCCGCAAATGATCGTACGAAGATCCCGCAGATTGGCTTAAGCCGTCAGGCCGACGCTATCCTGCTAAAGACGGCGGACGCAAGCATCGGTACGTTACAGACCGAGCGGATTTTCACAAACAGCGGTATGGAAAAACAGGGCCAATTGCTTCGGTTATCAATCGTTAAAGAACCTGATACCTTGTTCAACTTTGCCGGAGTGAAACAGTAACTGATCAGACATAAACTACATAAAAAAGCGCGACACCGTTGGGTGCCGCGCTTTTGGTATCTGGAATGGCAGTCAACTACCGGACTGCAAACTCGCCAGCTCCGATCCGGAAACCTTCGGCGTACAGTTCTACGGTGTATTTGCCGGGCTTATACGGAATGCCCCGTGTATAGAGCAGTTCTACGTTCTGACCGTTGTTGGTGTAATTAATGGTCTGTTTGGTGGTATAGATCGTCTCGTTACCATCAACCGTAAACGTTCCAGAGCCATTGGCCATGTCTGACACGACTGCACCGGTTGGATCAAGCACCCGAACATACACGTCTTTCGGCTCCTCCTTGGTCAGCGGATTGTCGAGCAGCGTATAAACCAGTTTAATCTTGTCTAACCGTTTCGCTTTGTAGGCGTCGTCCTCTTTTACTTTACCTTTCGCGTTAACCGCAAATACCTTCACGTTTTGTGCCTTCAGGGCGGCCGCTCGGGTCACTTTGGTACTCAACTCCTGGTTTTGAGCGATAACGGTTGTGACCGAATCGGTAAGCTTCTGACGCTCGGTCTTCAGCCCCGTGTTTTCTTCATCGAGGACTTTAACGTTCGTTGCCAACGTAACATTTTCGCGCTGTAGGTTAGAAATCAGCGAATCTTTTTCGACCAGGAACGCTTCATACTGCTTGATTTTGCCTTCGTATTTGGCGAGCGAAACAGCCGAAATGCGGTTTCCACGACGTAATGCCGCTTTATCCTGTTCCAGTTGAGCCCGTACTTTTTCAAGTTCGGTAATATCACCACCCAGTTTTTGTACTTCAGCAATCTTCGCATCAAGAGCCGATGAAATCGAATCCAGTTTGACGCGGGTTGTCGATAATTCTTCAACGCGTTCCGAAATCGTTACTTCCTGGTTCTCCGATACTTTCTTCTGGTCGAAATACAAATAGCTTGACACCCCAGCCAGACCTGTCATAATAATCAGGGCTGCTAATAGGGCACCATTCGTTCTGGGTTTTTGGGGATTGTTCTCCATAGCAATCTTCAGTTTAACAGTTGAACATGCACATTCATAAAAAGGCCGCACTTGCGGTTGTGTAGAGGTTGCTGCATTTTCCGTGTAGTAATGGCTTAGAAAAGTAAAGTTTTGCTACAGAATGGTTCGTTTACGGATGAAACATAAAGACGAAACGTTGACTTATACCAGGGTATTGTTGTCAACAACTGATTGCCTTCAAAAAAAGTTTTCCGCCAATGGTCTGAACTGCTGCAAGATAGCGACTGCACAATCGGTTTAGGTACCACTTAATAGATAAAAGCGAAGACGGTAATTACGCAATTAAAGGCCGTAAAT
Organism: Spirosoma knui; assembly: GCF_054780635.1. NCBI lineage: Bacteria > Pseudomonadati > Bacteroidota > Cytophagia > Cytophagales > Cytophagaceae > Spirosoma > Spirosoma knui. Next base: position 171,457 of record NZ_BAAGVY010000005.1, read on the forward strand.
ACGGTTTTGGACGGTTTCAGATGAAAGATTGATGTACGGTATTTTGTCAATAAAAAATTAGATAAATAATGCCTGAATTACCTGAAGTTGAAATTCGGCGACAGTATCTGGAGACGTCGTCGCTGTATCAGCCGATCACTCATATTGAGGTTGAAGATAAGAAACTGCTGACCACCGATTATCCAACACTGGTGACCAGGCTAACGGGGCGGTCGTTTACTCAAACCCGGCGGGTAGGCAAGAATCTTTTTGTACAAACCGATGATCCCAACGTAACGGTGCACATGCATTTTGGCATGACCGGCGACCTTGAATACTATCATGCTTCCCTCGACCGGCCTCGCTTTGCGCGGATTGTGTTTGAATTCGGCAGTGGGTTTAACCTGGGTTTTCTGTGTCCGCGTAAGTTCGAACGGGTGGGGTTGGTCGACGATATCGATACGTTCCTTCAGCGTAAGAAAATCGGCGAAGACGCTCTGGATATTTCACTCATGGAGTTATCGGAGCGCATTCGGCGGAAAAAAGCCCTGATCAAACCTGTTTTGCTCGATCAGAGTGTAGTGGCAGGCTTGGGGAACTGGATTGTTGACGAAGTGCTGTTTCAGGCGTTCATCCACCCAGAGCAGCGGGCGGATACCTTAACGGACAGTCAGTTGGTTCAATTGCACGAAGCGATCCGACTGGTTCTGGAAACGGCCATCCGCTACGAAGCAATGTACCGCGACTTTCCGAACAGCTTTCTGATCCACGTTCGCGAGTGGGACGATTCGCCGTACGATGATGTAGAAGCCCATAAGTTTTGTCCGCGCTGCGCCACCCGCATTGAACGGACTGTTGTTGGCGGACGCACGACGTTCTTTTGTCCAAAGGAGCAGACAAACTTATAAGTCTTTGATGTTGCCAAACCCAATTACGTCGCGGTAAGCAGGGTTGTCGCGTAGCTCGGTGGCGCGCATCAGCTTGTCGGCGCCGAACTTAGCTTTTACGTCGTAAAGCGTTTGCCGGAATTTGTCTTTACGTAACGAGTTCTCGAATAAGCTAAGGGGTACCACTTCGGCGGGAATGAATCGGAAAACGGCAACGCACATGCTCCGTAAGTGCTCATTCAGAACCGGTTCGCACTGGTGTGTTTCCTGAAATTTGTCGAGTCGCTGACGGATGATCTGGTAGAGTTCAGGGCCATCCTGTTTGGGTTCCGGGAAGCGTACTTCATAATTATATGTTTTACCCGTATGGTATCGGCACGAGAATGATAAATCCTGACAAAACACCTCTTTTTGCACCATACGCCGTTCGAGAGTCAGGCAAAGCGATTGAAGCAATTCGTCTAATCGGTCGGGTGTGTTCCGTTGTTCCGCGGAGATTGTACGCATGGCCGACATACTTTTATATTCGTCATTCGCTTCGAGGTCAACCTCTCCGCCAAAGTTCAAGCGCAGGTGCCAGTGCCAGCCAATAATACTCTTGCAAACGGCCCGCAAGTGCTCGGGAGACGCATACCGCAGATCCAACGGCGTGTAGATACCGCCCGCTTCAAGCCGGGCCAGCATGCGATGGCCAATGCCGGGTAGATCGGTAAGCCGTAGTGAACGTAATACGTCGTCAATCGTCTCCGGCGTTATAATCGTCAACCCATCGGGCTTCTGAATATCCGATGCCACTTTCGCTAGAAACACGTTTGGGGCAATCCCGATTGAACAGCGTAGCCAATCGCCAACTTTGTTCCGAATGGCAGCTTTTATGGCCAGCGCAACCTGCCGCATATCGGGGTAAGCTTGTTGATAGTTGGTCAAATCAATGACGGCTTCATCGATGCTTTTTGGAACAACATCATCGGCAAATGTGCGGAGTTCGTTAATGATTTTGACGTGATACTCCCGGTAACGGGACGGATGGGTTTCAACAGGAACTAGTTCAGGACACAGGCTCATCGCTTCGTCCAGGCGCATGCCTGTTTTAACGCCCCGTCGCTTAGCCTCTACAGAAGGCGATATAACGCATCCCTGCCGACCTGTATACACGCAGACGCCAACGGGACGGCCGCGCAGCCAGTAATTATCCTGTTGTTCACAAGAAGCAAAAAAGCTATTCATGTCGACAAACAGGATAGTTGGCTGAGTATGGTTTCCAAGTCGATTTCGGTTCATCGGATTATTAGATAAAAAGCCGTCGATATTCGCGCGAATGATCAGTAATTATTGTAGTTTTGGGCTAATACAAGTGCAATATATTTTACTTATATTATATTTACTACCTATCCATACTCACTCAATGGAGAAATGTTCAGAAAAAATTAATGAAGCCATGAGCATACAGGATCGACTGAAGCATATATTCGATGCATTGGGCATAACGATTTACCAGATAGCCAAAGAATTAGGCGAGAATCCGTCGAAATTTTATAACATTTTGAATGGACGCGCTAAGCCTTCGTACGATACGATCATGAGCTTGCTGGCTTGCTATCCTCAGATCAGCGCCGATTACCTGATTCGGGGTATCATGCCCGTTTTGAACTCACCGGAAGCGAACGCTACGTTGATGACTTCCGACGAGGACACACTCGAAGTTCCGTTTGTGCCGGTACGTTTTTACGCTAGCTTCGTGGAGAGCTACGCGGATGGTATTAATAATACTGATATGGAAATGTTCCGAATCCGGAAGCCCGTGATGAAAGGACATAAGCGGGCGGTTGTCCTGGAAATTTCCGGAAACAGTATGAGCCCTCAGTTAGCGCACGGCGCAAAAGTGCTGGCTGTACCGGTCAGCGAAAGCGACTGGGAATACCAGTCAGGCGGAGTGTACGCGGTAATGTATCGGGATTACTTCGTGGTGAAACGCATCCGCGACAACGAGCTCTTGACCCGCAAATACCTGACGCTTCACTCCGATAATCCGAACGGTGGCAACGTAACGGTACCGCTTCAGGATATTCGGGGCCTCTGGAAAATCGTAACCATTGTCGAGGCTCCGGTCGAGTAAGGAAACCACTATATGCAAAATAGCCCCGCTAGACGTACTGGCGGGGCTATTTTGTTTTAGAGCAGGGGCTAAATTACGCTTCCACGCGTTCTTCGGTTTGTAGGGCTTCTTTCTGATGCGCCCACATCTCCTGAAACAAAACGCTACGTTGGCGGAGATTGACAAAGCTGCCTTCATCTACAATTCGTCCATCGCGGAGAATATAAATATAATCGAACATCGGCAGCAGGTGCAGTCGGTGCAAGGTAGAGACAACGGCCTTGTTAGAAAACTGACGGAGCATTTTGTGGTAAATCTCAAATTCCGTCTTCGGGTCTACGCTGCTGGTCGGTTCATCCAGTAAGATAATGTCGCTGGTACGTGCCGCCAGTACTCCTCTCGCCAGAGCCAGTCGCTGCCGCTGGCCACCTGATAAATTCAGGCCTTTCTCCTGAATATTCGTCTCCAGACCCTGCGGAAGATGCTTGACAATGTCGGCAAAATGAGCGGTCTGACAAACGTCCATTACTTCCGCATCATCGAATGGCAGGCCCAGTGTGATGTTATAACCGATTGTGTTTTCAAAAATCTCGGGTTCCTGCGGAAACAGCGTGACTGAGTTCGCCAGCACATTCAGATCGGTATAGTTACTATCATCTATCTGTACAGACAAACCTGGCTCGGTCGCATACAAGCCCCGGAGCAGGGTCAGCAACGTACTTTTGCCCGAGCCGCTTTCCCCAATAAACGCAATACGTTTCCCGCGATTCAATTGAATACGCACATCGCGCAACGCCGGTACGTTACGTTAGGTGCTCCCCACGCGGGTATGCGAGAAATTTAGGGATGATAACGTAATGCGCTGCCAGTTTCCGGGTAGCGTCGGCTGTTCGCTGACTTGTGTATGCTGTTCGTAAGCCCGGCTGATTCCGCGTGCCGTCTGAACATCAGTATTATACTGTACGATTTGCGTGTATTGATACGCTACGTCGTTGAACACACTAGTGAATTGGTTCACAAAGCCGAGCAAGGTCACCAGACCACCGATGTAGAAAACCTGGCCAGGCACGTAATGCTGATATACGTAACCCGTCGCAATCACAACGTAGATCAGGGCAACGAGCATACTGGCAACGAACCATTTCCACTCGTTTATTTTTACCTGACGCATAAACGGCTGAAAAATAGCGCTGATTTTACCCGCAAAGCTTTCTTCGATACGCTTCTCAAGCCGGAGCGTAATTACCGTAACAATATTTGACAGGCTGTCGAATAGCGTTGAGGAAGCCAGGTGTTCGCGTTCATTCGTTTCGTCGAGCGCCTTGATAAACGGCCGATCGAAGCGAAGAATAACGTATATGGTCAATGCCCCCAAAGCAACCCCGATCAGCCCGAAGATGGGCGAGAAATACAACATCGCTCCGAACGAAAACAAAAACTTCGAAAGCGCGTGCAGGTACATGAATCCGTTCTGAAAAAACGATTTTAACGCGTCATACGCTTTTCGGATACGGTTAATGGTCGAGCCGCTGTGGTGATCCTTGTGCCAGCTAACGGGTAAATGCAGGGTCTGGTGGTATAACTCTTCCAGAAAGTTTCGACTTAGGTTAAACGCGAGTCGTCGCTCAAGTACACGCGCCGGGCCGTGGAACGCCCATTCCAGCACTTTTAGCCCTATAAATCCACCGGCGTACCAATAGACAACGTCCAGAACTGCGGTGTCTTTGCGCTGAATGGACTCAACAAACCAACCAAATAACAAGGGGTGTAAGGCTGCCACGATGTTGGCCAGCACAAACAAAACGTAAACGAATACGTATTGTCGTTTTTCCTGCCGTGCATACCGCCAAGCCGTGCGGAGCAGGGACAGGTAAGGATTTTGCATGATGTAAGTTACGGTAAAGATTCCAGGCTGGAATCAGAATGCAAAGTTGACAAAAACAAAGAAAAATAGGTTCGCTACGCACCTGAAATTTCTTAAAATATATAGACCTACTCTAATAGATAATCGCCTTTCAGGTATCCAATACGTAGTAAAGTCACGCCTGGTTTTGCAATAGCCGACGAATCCCGTTTAAGGCCTGGTAATATTGGACAAAAGATAGAAAGGGACTGAACACGCGTCCGGCCTATTTTTCGCATTTGTATTTGTTTTCTTATTGGCTTTCAGTAATTTTGCGACCTGATTTGAAAAGGTGCCGTTTGGCGAACTCATCGGCCCCTTCCTGCTGTTTTAGAATTAAATAACTCTCAGTATAACAAGCTAATGGCTCGCGATTTAAATTTCACGAGAAACATCGGTATCGCTGCCCACATTGATGCGGGTAAGACAACTACTACCGAACGTATTCTCTATTACGCCGGGGTAAGCCACAAGATCGGTGAGGTTCACGACGGTGCCGCCACAATGGACTGGATGGAGCAGGAGCAGGAACGGGGTATCACCATTACCTCGGCCGCTACAACTGTCGATTGGACCTACCGGGACAAAAAGTACCACATCAACATCATCGACACACCGGGCCACGTTGACTTCACCGTTGAAGTAAACCGCTCGCTGCGCGTTCTTGATGGCCTGGTGTTCCTGTTCAGCGCCGTTGATGGTGTAGAACCTCAGTCAGAAACCAACTGGCGTCTGGCTAACAATTACAACGTAGCTCGTTTGGGCTTCGTGAATAAAATGGACCGTTCGGGTGCTGACTTCCTGAATGTGTGCAAGCAGGTGAAAGAAATGCTGGGCAGCTATGCTGTTCCACTTCAATTGCCGATTGGTGAAGAAGATAACTTTAAAGGTGTAGTTGACCTGGTTAACTTCCGGGGTATCGTTTGGAATGAATCTGACAAAGGCATGACCTTCGAGGTTGTTCCTATTCCGGATGATATGCTCGAGGAAGCTACCGAATGGCGCGAGAAACTTCTCGAAGCCGTTGCCGAATTCGACGATTCGCTGATGGAGAAGTATTTCGAAGATCCTGAGTCGATCTCGGAAGATGAAATCCTGGCGGCTCTTCGTAAGGCGACCATCAGTATGAAAATCGTGCCGATGCTTTGCGGTTCGTCGTTTAAGAACAAAGGTGTACAAACCATGCTCGACTACGTGATGGCTCTGTTGCCATCGCCGTTGGACAAAGAGAGCATTAAAGGCACGAACCCAAATACAGGCGAAGAGATCTCGCGGAAGCCTTCGTCGGCTGAGCCATTCTCGGCCCTGGCGTTCAAAATCGCGACTGATCCTTACGTAGGTCGTCTTTGCTTCGTACGTTCGTACTCAGGTGTGCTGGAATCAGGTTCTTACATCCTGAACAACCGTTCGGGTAATAAAGAGCGGATTTCGCGGATTTTCCAGATGCACGCTAACAAGCAGAACCAGATTGAGCGTCTGGAAGCAGGTGACATCGGTGCTGTAGTTGGTTTTAAAGACATCAAAACCGGTGATACGTTGTCGGATGAGAAGAACCCAATCGTTCTTGAGTCGATGGTGTTCCCCGATCCCGTTATCGGTTACGCGATCGAGCCGAAGAAAACGGCCGATCAGGATAACTTCTCGAAAGCAATTGGTAAGCTGATCGAAGAAGACCCAACCCTCAAAGTTGAGTCGAACGAAGAAACCGGCCAGACCATTATTCGTGGTATGGGTGAGCTTCACCTCGAAATCATCATCGACCGGATGCGTCGTGAATTTAAGGTAGAAGTAAACCAGGGTGCGCCACAGGTTGCTTACAAAGAGAAGCTAACCAAGAATGTTGAACACCGTGAAGTATACAAGAAACAAACGGGTGGTCGCGGTAAGTTTGCCGACATCGTGTTTGAACTTGGACCACGCGGTGAAGACGAAACGGGTGTTGTTCAGCCTGGCCTTGAGTTTGTAAACGGTATTGTCGGTGGTGTAATTCCTCGCGAATTTATTCCTGCTGTACAAAAAGGTTTTGACGAATCGCTGAAAAACGGTCCGTTAGCTGGTTTCCCGCTCGAAAGCATGAAAGTTCGGTTGTTCCACGGCTCGTACCACGACGTTGACTCCGACTCGCTATCGTTCGAAATGGCCGCTCGTCTGGGCTTCCGTGAGGCTGCCCGTCAGGCTGGTCCGAAACTGCTCGAACCAATCATGGCTGTCGAAGTATTAACACCAGAAGAATATACCGGTCCGATCACGGGTGACTTAAACCGTCGCCGGGGTGTGATGAAGGGTATGGATACGAAAGCGGGTTCGCAAGTGATCAAAGCTGACGTTCCTCTGTCAGAGTTGTTCGGTTACGTAACTGACCTTCGGACCATGTCATCGGGTCGTGCTACAGCTAACCTGACGTTCTCGCACTACGAAGTTGTGCCACAGAACATTTCGGAAGCTGTAGTCGCTAAAGAAAAAGGAACGGTGAAAGCGTAATTTCAACGCACGTTATAGATTAAAAGGGCACCCAACGTTGGGTGCCCTTTTTGATTACCATGTCTGACGCAGCCTTAGCACCTACCAGAAGCGTTACGTCGGGGCGCGTCGTTCGTCGCTATCAGGTTCAACGTTTGCTCAAATATATGAGATCAGTGAGCCTTTACATTTAACACAATTACAGAGAAAAAAGTAAAAGTAAAGGCTTAAAAGCCAGCACTATTTCGTACCTTTGCAGGCCAATTCTAGGACGGTCGGAGTAAATGGTTCTTTCGACGGTCCTGTTTCTAAATAACGAACCAAAACACAATGAGCCAAAAAATTCGCATTAAGCTGAAGTCGTTCGACCACATGCTGGTTGACAAGTCGGCAGAAAAGATCGTAAAAGCGGTCAAATCAACAGGTGCGGTTGTAAGCGGTCCGATCCCGCTGCCAACTGACAAAGAAATTTACACCGTACTGCGGTCGCCCCACGTCAACAAGAAAGCGCGGGAGCAGTTTCAACTTTGCACCTACAAGCGTCTGGTTGATATCTATAGCAGCAGTGCGAAAACGGTTGACGCGTTGATGAAGCTTGAATTGCCAAGCGGTGTTGACGTAGAAATCAAAGTCTAACGACTCCTAGCTAATGGCTATCAATGCCGCAAGTATGAAACTACCCTGTTTTGTGCTTGCGGCATTTTCGGTTTCGTCTGGTTACTAATGCCTTGGTCGGTTTATATTTTATCTAAATTATAGGCACTAGCCACCTGTTTTCTTTGTATATTGTAGAGTATGACAAAACGCCACGTAAGGCTGCTATAATTCGTTATGTTAAATGTAATACAGCTCTTACCGGACTCGATAGCCAACCAGATTGCTGCTGGTGAGGTAGTTCAGCGACCTGCTTCGGTCGTGAAAGAACTGCTTGAAAACTCAGTGGATGCAAAAGCTAAATCGATACAGGTAATAATTCGGGAGGCTGGCCGAAACTTGATCCAGATCGTGGACGACGGGGCAGGTATGACTGAAACCGACGCCCGGATGAGTTTTGAACGGCACGCTACGTCTAAAATACGGTCGTCAGATGACTTGTTCCGGATTCGCACTATGGGGTTCCGGGGTGAGGCCCTGGCTTCTATTGCGGCCGTAGCGCAGGTCGAAATGCGAACTCGGCGGGCCGAAGATGAACTGGGTACACTCATACGTATTGAGGGCTCCGATGTGAAAGCGCAGGAGGCCATTTCATGCCTGCCAGGGACTAATCTTCTTATAAAAAACCTGTTTTTTAACGTACCAGCTCGCCGAAATTTCTTAAAGTCAAACTCGGTTGAGATGCGGCACATCCTCGATGAGTTTCAACGCGTGGCTCTGGCTAATCCCGAAGTAAGCTTTTCACTGTTCCACAACGATCAGGAGATTTACAATCTGCCGGCTGGCAAACTAAGTCGCCGGATCATTGATATGTTTGGCAAGAGCTACCGCGAGCAGCTAAACTTTTGCGAAGAGCAGACGCCCTACGTTACTGTGCACGGGTACATAGGAAAGCCTGAGTCGGCTAAAAAAGCACGTAATGAGCAGTTCTTCTTTGTAAACAACCGGTACATAAAGCACAATTATCTGCATCATGCAGTAATTGGAGCGTATGAAGGAACCTTGCCGGAAGGAAGTCATCCGTTCTATGTCTTGTTCATTGATATTGACCCGTCGCACATTGATATCAATATTCACCCGACGAAAACAGAAATAAAGTTCGACGACGAACGCTCAGTCTATGCGATTATGATGGCAGCCGTTCGGAAAGCGGTTGGCGTTTATAATCTGGCTCCCTCACTCGATTTTGATTCAGATGTCAACTTCCTGTCAGGTGGCCGGGGAGCCGGCGCTGCCAAGCCCGCGGGAATGGATAAGCCCGATGCGGCCCGACCGATCACCGCTTCGTGGGCTACTGGCAGCCAACCTGAACGCAGCCCTGACCCGGTAGCGAAGCCCACAAATGAGCGGAGTTCGTCTCGAACAAGTTCGCTGGACAAAGCGGCTGGTACTAGCTTTGATATGCCTAAGAAGCCGTCAGTGAATAACTGGCAAGCTTTATTTGAAGGAGTCAGCCCAGGCAGTAGTCCGACGCGAGAGGATAAGCCAACAGAAGACGACTGGTTAGGGAGTTCTAAACCAGTACCGGCTCCGGCGGCCGATCAATCCACTTCTGAAATGGAGCCTGTTACGTTGGGAAGCCGCGCCAATCAGTTGCAAGTTGTTGAAACGCAGGAGCACGAAACCCCACAAGTTGGCGAAGGAACAATCGTTCAATTGCAGAATCGGTATTTGCTGGCTCCGGTTAAATCGGGCATGATGCTGATCGATCAGCGACGTGCCTACGAGCGAATACTGTACGACCAGTTCCATTCGGCCCTGACTAAACGTAGCGGTTCGTCGCAGCAGCTTTTGTTTCCGAAAACGGTTGTTTTAACGCCGGTTGATTTTCAACTCGCTCTTGAATTGCGGGATGACTTAGCCAGTCTAGGCTTCGAATTCGACGAATTAGGGCAGAATACCTTTGTGATTCGGGGCGTGCCCGCGTTAACAACGGGCGAAAACGAAGAAGAACTATTTGCTAATTTGCTGGCTCAGCTACGAGCCGACACCGGGCGGCTGAAACTGGATCGGATTGAATTACTGGCTCGTTCTTTGTCCCGTCGTTCGGCTGGTCGCCATGCCGTGCGTTTGAGCTCAACGGAGTGTAAAGCGCTGGTGGATCAGCTGTTTGCGTCGGACAATCCAAGCTATACACCAACCGGCGAGCCCATAACGGTTGTATTGACGTTGGATAAGATTGCGGGACTTTTTCGCTAAAAATTAAGTTATTCGGGGTAAATTGTCCTCTACGAATGTTTGATCTTACTCCGGTTGTTCGCACGTTACTGTTACTAAACGTACTGGTATTTTTTTTTACGAATGAGACTATTATTCAACAATTTGGGTTGCACTCATTTTTGTCAGAACGATTTAATCCGATCCAATTATTGACGCACATGTTTCTGCATGGTGGTTTTGGCCACATATTCAGCAATATGATCGGGTTACTGGTGTTCGGGCCAATGCTGGAGCGATTTTGGGGGCCGCGCCGGTTTACGTTCTTTTATTTCTTTACCGGGCTGGGCGCTGCCCTGTTGTTTTCGGGCATAAACTATTTCGAGGTTAGTGGCGTATATGAAGCTGTTCGTGAGTATCGAATGAACCCGACACCCGACGGTTTCTTAAATTTTGTTGATACGCACGCATCGTCTCTGTACGACAGGCTGAATACGGTAATTGAGCAGTACCAGCAGTTTCCGGGAGATGCCAAAATTCAGGAGTACACGGTCCGTATCGTAAACGGAATCTACACCGAGCAGGTAAACCAACCGATGGTTGGCGCATCTGGTGCTATATTTGGAGTTATAATGGGGTTCGGATTATTGTTTCCAAACACTCAGTTATTTTTATTGTTTCCACCTATACCGGTTAAGGCAAAATACCTCGTTATCTTTTACGGGGCCATGGAAGTTTATTCAGGTATCTATCAGTCGCAGGCTGACAACGTAGCTCACTTTGCTCATATAGGCGGCATGCTGTTTGCATATATACTGGTTAAATACTGGGGTTCACAACGAAAAACGTTTTATTAGTGATGAGCGGGTTGTTAGATGATTTTCGAAGCGAATTCAATAAGCCCAACAATACGTTGGTTCAGCTTATATTGATCAATACCGTTGTCTTTCTAGTGCTGTTGTTGGCTAGGGTTAGTCTGCAAATGGCCGAGAAAGATGCTGTTTATGGTTTAATCTTAAAACAGTTAACGATTCCCGGATCGATCACTGATTTTTTGCATCGGCCGTGGACGCTCGTTACTTATTTCTTTTCCCACCAAGAGATATTCCACATTCTTTATAACATGCTTTTCCTATACTGGTTTGGCCGGTTGATCGATGAATATCTGGGTAGTCGTCGTTTGATCGGACTGTACATTATGGGTGGGTTAGCCGGCGGGTTGCTGTTCCTGGCTATGTATAATTTGGTCCCTTACTTCGAAAGTCGCGTTCAATTAGCACAGATGCTCGGGGCGTCGGCCGCTGCGTTTTCAGTAGCCGTGGGAGCCGCTACGTTGCTGCCCAACTATACGTTCCATCTGTTGTTCTTTGGTCCCGTACGAATCAAATATATCGTCTTCTTCTTTGTCATTCTGTCTATTGCCCAATCAGCGGGTGCCAATGCCGGTGGTAATCTGGCTCACTTGGGGGGCGCAATCATGGGCTTCTGCTATGTTAAGCTTTTGCAAAGTGGCACCGATCTGGGGCGACCAATTTACTGGATTGTGGATGGGTGGAGCAGCCTGCTTAAGCCCAAGCCAGCCGTAAAAGTGTCGTATCGGCAACGGAGTAGTGCCAGCACGCAGGCTAGTACGTATGCTACGGCAGGAAGTACTTCATCGGCGATTTCAACGCCCGATCAGGACGAAGTCGATACAATTCTAGACAAAATATCCCGCTCAGGCTACGAAAGTCTAACCCGCGAAGAAAAGCAAAAACTATTTCGGGCCAGCCAACGTAATTAGGCTTGTCTGACAGCGCTATTTTTTCAAGTACCTAAAAAGTTAAGCCTTGACTGTCCGAAATGATTTTCACGACAGTCGGGGCTTAACTTTTTAATAATATACGAAAAATCAAGTACATTCGCTGTATAAAGCAACGGGAAAAATACCGAAGTAAACATTGTACTTTATACGTCTGTTGTAATACGGACGCTTTTCTGCTACGAACATGCTGATTACTCCCGGCAGTCTTTTGGCTACCATCAACACTCCCGACGATCTTCGTAAACTCGACAAATCTCGATTGCCCCAGGTTGCCGATGAACTTCGTCAGTTTATTATTGACGATGTATCGGTATACGGCGGTCATTTTGGGGCCAGCCTCGGTGTGGTTGAGCTAACGGTGGCTTTACACTACGTATTCAATACGCCCGACGACCAGCTTGTGTGGGATGTAGGTCACCAGGCGTACGGGCACAAAATTTTAACGGGGCGAAGAGACCAATTTCACACTCAGCGGTTCTATAAAGGGCTGTCAGGCTTTCCAAAACGTAAGGAAAGCGAGTACGATGCATTTGGTGTTGGTCACTCGTCTACGTCTATCTCGGCCGCTTTGGGTATGGCTGTAGCCTCGCAGTTACAGGGCAATACAGAGCGGCACCATATTGCTGTGATTGGCGATGGTGCTATGACGGCCGGTGAAGCCTTTGAGGGCATGAACCATGCCGGGGCCACCGACTCCAATCTGCTGATCGTCCTGAACGATAATTGCATGAGCATCGATCCGAACGTCGGTGCGCTCCGGGAATACCTGACGGATATCACTACCTCACAAACCTACAACAAAGTAAAGGATGAGGTCTGGAATCTGCTGGGCAAGATGGATAAGCTCGGCAAAACGGCTCAGGAGTTAGTATCGCAGGTGCAGTCGGGCATCAAATCGTCGTTGCTGGAGCAAAGCAACCTGTTCGAGTCGCTGCATCTCCGCTACTTCGGTCCCATTGATGGGCACGATATTGATCATCTGGTAAGCGTTCTGGACGATCTTAAGCACATACCAGGTCCTAAGCTGCTGCACATTCTGACCGTTAAAGGAAAAGGGTATGGACCAGCCGAAAAAGATCAAACCAAGTGGCACGCTCCGGGTCTATTCGATAAGGTAACCGGGGTCATCAAAAAGAAGGTATACGATACGCCCCAGCCGCCGAAATACCAGGATGTATTCGGACACACATTGGTTGAGCTGGCTGAGCAAAACCCGCGTGTCGTAGGCGTTACGCCCGCTATGCCATCGGGCTCATCCATGAATATCATGATGAAAGCCATGCCAACGCGGGCTTTTGACGTTGGTATTGCCGAGCAGCATGCCGTTACGTTCTCGGCTGGTATGGCTACGCAGGGTGAGGTCGTGTTCTGTAATATCTATTCAACCTTCATGCAGCGGGCCTACGATCAGGTGATTCATGACGTTTGCATTCAGGAACTCCCCGTGATTTTCTGTCTGGATCGGGCTGGTTTTGCCGGAGCCGACGGACCTACGCACCACGGCGCGTATGATCTGGCTTATATGCGTTGCATCCCGAATATGATTGTCGCGGCTCCAATGGATGAGCAGGAACTTCGGAACATGATGTTCACAGCGCAGTCAGACGAGGTGCAGCAAGGCAAACAGGCGTTTACCATTCGCTACCCGCGGGGAGAAGGTGTGCTGCCGAATTGGCGCACTCCGCTCGAAAAGCAGGTGATTGGCAAAGGACGGATGATCGCCGATGGTGAAGACGTAGCGATTCTGACGATTGGACATATTGGCAACTACGCCGTCGAAGCATCCCGATTGTTAGCCAAAGAAGGTATTCGCCCGGCTCATTTCGATATGCGTTACGTAAAACCGCTCGACGAAGAAATGCTGCATCAGATTTTTAGCCGTTTCGATCGGGTGCTAACCGTTGAAGATGGTTGCGTCATGGGGGGCTTTGGAAGCGCTGTGCTTGAGTTTATGGCTAACCATGGCTACATGGCTCGCGTCAAGCGGCTGGGTATTCCCGATGCTGTTATAGAACACGGCGAACAAATTGAATTACACCACGAGTGCGGTTTCGATCCGCAGGGTATTGCCGATGCCGTTCGTGAGCTTCTCTTTACCCGCAGCGCAGTCGCTGTTTAATTGATTCGTTTTTTCTTGTCATTCTGATCAGAGAATACGCTTTCACCTTAGCTAATCAGCGGTGAAGGTCTTCTCTGATCAGAATGACAATTTTTTGAGTACCCAATGAAAGTTTACAAGTTTGGAGGAGCATCGGTTAAAGATGTGGCTGGTGTGCGTAACCTGGCGAACATTATTCAACAGCAAGGGCAGCAGGTGATTGTGGTCATATCGGCCATGGGAAAGACAACCAATGCGCTGGAAGTTTTAGCCAGGGCTTACGCTGATCAGCAGAAGGACTTGCTGGAAAGCCAGTTGCAAACGATACGTGCTTACCATGAAGAGATGCTGGGCGAGCTGGCGGGCGATTTCTCGGCTGTTCACCAAACCTTCGCTCAGCTAGCCGATTTTCTGCGTCAGCCGTCAGTAGGCGCTTACGATGAATGGTACGACCAGATCGTTTCAGTAGGCGAGCTCCTTTCTACCCAAATTGTAGCGGCTTACTTACAGCACCTTGGCTTACCTATTCAATGGGTCGATGCGCGGCAGCTAATCCGAACGGATGCGACATTTCGCGAAGGACGCGTAGACTGGACTGTAACCGAGCAACGTAGTAAGAATAAAATCGACCCGAATGTGATCACGATCACGCAGGGCTTTATCGGTCAGACTATTGACGGCCGTACCACAACGCTTGGCCGTGAAGGCTCCGACTATACAGCGGCTATTTTTGCGTATTGCTTAGATGCCGAAAGCGTTACGATCTGGAAAGATGTGCCGGGCGTACTGAACGCTGATCCGAAGTGGTTTGACGAAACGGTGCTGCTGGATCGGATTACGTATCAGGACGCGATTGAACTGGCGTATTACGGGGCAACGGTCATTCATCCGAAGACAATCAAGCCGCTACAGAATAAAGGGATACCGCTTTACGTTCGATCATTCATCGATCCGCAGAAGCCCGGTACGGTGATCGGCGATTTTCAGCAGCATTTGTCTATTCCCTCATTCATTTTCAAGATCAACCAAGTCTTGATTTCGCTGCACCCGAATGATTTTTCGTTTATAGCCGAAGATAACCTGAGTCGAATCTTTGGCCGATTTGCTCAACTGGGCGTCAAAATTAACCTGATGCAGAACACCGCCATCAGCTTCTCGGTGGTAGTGGACAACAATTCAGACCGTATTCCGGCTTTGCTGGAGGAGTTGAAACAGGGCTTTCGGGTCACTTACAACGACGGCCTGGAGCTGATTACTATTCGCTACTACGACCAGGGAACAATCGACCGGGTGCTGGTGAACAAGAAACTGCTGCTGGAGCAAAAAAGCCGCTATACAGTCCAGCTGGTCGTACGAGATCTGGGCGCTGTTCAGTAATTGGTTGAACCAGTCCGTTAAACAGGCTTAAAACTTAGGGCAGGGCAGTTTCTTATCCCGTCTGCGCACTCCGGCCCGACGACCTTCGGGTTTTTCGAAAATATAGGATAACGATAACTCGTGCGACCCTCCACTGTTACCGAGTGTCGATACCGTGAAATCGTAGCTATAGCCGATCGAAAACTTATCCACTCGGTAGCCAGCCAACAAGGCAATGGCATCGTGGTTGTTGATGGTCTGATCGTACTTCTTAAACGGAATACCCCGGTAGTAAGCACCAACGGTCAACGGTGCGTACGTCAGATAAGCACCTAAATCCAACTGGTCGTACTTGCCCTGAAACTTGTAAAGAACCACCGGCGAGAAACTGATTTCCCGATCCGTTTCATCGGCCAGACCCGTAAAGCCCATGAGCGGAATCCGTAAACCAGCCTGAATGCTACCTTTAACCGGTAACCGTTCGTTGTTGCCAACGAAAAAACCCTGATTAGGCCGGTTGATGTGGTGCGCTGATGCGCCAATCCAGAACCAGTCGGAGTAGAACAGGCCACCAGTCGAAAAGTCCAGGTATTTATTTTTTGGTGAACCCGCCAGCAACGTTGGGTCAGACGTAACACTGCCCGTAATGAAACCCCGGTCGGTAAATTGATCACCCGTAGTCAGGCCAAAGTAATTCACATTTCGGTTTACATAAGAGCCCTGCAAGCCTAACCGTACAAACGATTCTTCGCCAACCTGAAATTGATAAGAGTATTGCAACCCTATCTCTGTTGACTGAATCCTACCCTGACCCTGGTTGTCATTTTGAATCAAAAGGCCAACGCCACTATTGACCCGGTCGAAGTAATGATCGAGGCCGATCATGGTCGTTACGTAGTTGGTAATGGCTGGCCACTGGTTCCGATAGTTCGCCGTGATACGCGGGGCCAGCGCCGACCCGACAAACGCGGGGTTCAGGTACAACGGAGCTGCATAAAACTGAGTAAACTGAGGGTCTTGCGCAAAGGCCGCGCGGCTAATGGCTAGCGTCAAAATCGTCAGTATATATTTCTTAATCATAATGACTTAATCGTGGCAAAGACTGGGCCAAATTCATTGTTGCAACGTTGCGAAGTGAAACGAAGTATATACAACGTAATACTCTCTAAATTTAGACGGAATGCGAGTGCTTTGGAGACTGTCGGGTAATAAAATTTTAGCAGAACAGCTTCGTTTATACTAACGTAATGCCCCCGTTGTTGTTATGCCGAGGGACGAATTTGAGTGGAGGGCTTATTCAGCGTTTATACATGCTAACTTTTATTAATTATACACGTTTACTTGCGCTCTGGACCGTGCTGATTGCCTTGATTGGGCTTTCCACCGCTCAGGCACAGGTATCATCACAGGGAATCAGGATTAGGGGTAAAGCTTGCGTACCGGATCAGGAGTGTAAAGCCGATTCACTCGTCCTTACAGACAGTATACAGGCGGGCGTAACGACGCGAGTTTGGGATTTTGGTGATAACAGCATCGTTACCAAACAAAACGATTCGGTAGCTCGACATGTTTATCAGCAGCCTGGCACGTATACAGTTCGATTAACACGTACAGTTAATGGAACGTCTCTAGTTTCGGAACGTAAAATTACGATTGGTACGCCACCGTCGCCATTTGCTAACTGGCGAACCGATACAACCATCTGTAAAGGCGAAAAGATCACGCTTGATCCATACCAGGGCGGTTCCGCTCCGCAGGGGGTAACCTTTTTGTGGTACCCTAAAGGACAGACGACACAAAGTATTGAAGTCGACAGTTCAGGGTGTTATTCCGTGGAGGCTATCGGGCCGAATGGCTGCTCCTATCAAGATCGTATCAACGTCGATGTGTGTGGTGAAAAGAAAGAGTCGCAGGGGGTAAAGTGGTATTTCGGAGCTAATGCGGGGCTGGATTTTAGCGGAGGTGGTACGCCTAAACCCATTGACGACGCTAAATTGAACACCATTGAAGGATCATCATCCATTGCCAATAGCAAAGGAATTCTGCTGTTCTATACCGACGGGATTATCATTTACGATAAAGATGGAAAACCGTTGAAATCGCTTGACCCGCGCGACTCGGCGGCAACCGCAACGCCTATTCCGTTAGGGGGTAACCAGAAATCGACACAGTCCGCCTTAATTGTTCCAAAGCCAACGTGTCGGGGTTGCGAATACCTGTACTACGTGTATACTACGTCTGAGATTCGTGGGCAGAAACAGCTGACGTATAGCATTGTTGATATGCGACAGAACGGCGGTAAAGGCGCTATTGTTGAGAAAAACATTCCTGTCAGCCAACCTGGGCAAGGTACTGAACAGTCAGCGTCAGTGCGTAATGATCGCGATTCTACGTATTGGGTTATCTCCCGGGTATACGGTACGAACACATTTGAAATCCGGCACCTGACCCGCGCCGAAACACCTACAACCACTACGTACAGTGGTGGACAAACTATTGACTCGCTCCAGCAGGCGGAAGGTTACATTAAAATTGGGCCAGCTGATACGACGGGCGGTAACAAAGGAAATCGACCCATGGCGGTTGTTATTCCAGGTCCACCGAAGAACTCAGTTGATTTATACACTTTCAATGATTCAACCGGGATAATGACGTTTAATCGAACGCTTGACTTAGGACCTGCGCCCCCCAAGGCGTACGGGGTTGAGTTTTCGCCCGATGGTAATAATCTGTACGTAACGATGCTGGCTGATACCAACGCGGATGGTAGCCTGAAGGGATCGTCTTATATTCTAAAATACAATTTAAGTCAGAAAGACTCCTTGCTCACGGCCTCCCGAACGGTGGTGGATAGCAGTACAACTCGGCAGTATGGGTCAGTCCAGATCGGCCCCGACGGCCGAATCTATGTGGCCGTAAAAGGAAGCAATTCGTTGGCTACGATCGAAAATCCGAATGCCGGCGGTATATTGGACAGCCTGCAGTTTAATCCAAACGGACAGTCGCTTGGGGGTAAAACCAGCCAGTTAGGGTTGCCGAACCTGGTTGCGAACTTTAACGATAACTCAAGCGGGCCGGGCTTTACCTACGCCGATACGTGCGCTAACCAGCCCACTACGTTCCAGGCTAGTCCGAACTGTCCGAAGCTAAAAGAAACTTACACTTGGGATTTTGGTGACGGTAGCGCACCTACCTCAACAACGGCGCTAAATCCCATACAGCATACGTATAAGCAGCCGAGGGACTATACAGTCAGCCTGCGGATCGTGACCCGAACCAGCAATGGGGGAATCTGTAAAGACACTATTATCAAGGACACGATCACCATCGTTGAAACGCCACCCGATGTAAAATTCGGCGCTGATACATCCATTTGTAATAAGAAGGGCATTACGCTTGATTTGAAAGTTGACGCCAAAATCTATGCATGGATTGTGAATGGGAGGGTAGTCAGTAGGCAAAAGACCGTCACGATTACCCGAATCGGTTACTACCAGGTTATTGGTATAGCCGCCAATGGCGGGTGCTTTAAGAGCGATACGATTCAGGTGCTTATCAAGCCGGTACCAGCGCTGGATCTTGGGCCTGATACGGTTGTGTGTTACCGGGCGTCGGTTAAGCTGACCGTTCCCCAACTCACCTGGAAAGAGTTTCAGTGGAGTAACGGCGAAACCACGCGCGACATCTCGGTATCGAAAGGTGGATCGTACAGCGTTACCGCCCGATTCAACGAGCCAGACGGTGGCGTCTGCGAGAATGCCGATACCATTCAGGTAAATGAACTGCCAAAGCTGAATCTGCGTGCTGCGCTAACCGATCCTAAGTCCTGCACATCCGCGGATGGGGCCATAGAAGTAACACCCAGCGCTGCTGGCCGATACGCGTACGTCTGGGCGGATGCCTCAGGACCGCTTTCGGGTACCGCTAATAGACAGTTGGCTATCCCACCCGGTTCGTACTCGGTAACCGTTACCGATTCCGCCTATTTCTGTGAGACCGATACGTCATTTACGCTGAAACAGCCAAGCGCTCCTACGTTCAATCTCACCAAAGACGCGTATCTATGCGTAGGCGATGCGGGTAAGGCGCAACTGGTGGCGAGTGGGGGCAGTAACCTAAGCTTCTTCTGGCCTTCGCTGAACGAAACTAATGCAATCGTGACGGTAAATCAGACCGGCGACTTTGTTGTGCAGGCTACTGATCCGCAGGGATGTACAGCTACGGCTACTGCACGAGTCATTAATCTATGTGAGCCGCGCGTCAACGTACCGGATGCGTTTACGCCGAACAACGATGGCCAGAATGATCTGCTCCAGGTGTTTACTGCCTACATTACGGATTACGAGTTCAGGATTTACAACCGATGGGGCGAAGTGATATTTGTGAGCACAAATCCCGAGCAGAAATGGGACGGAACCTACAAAGGAAGTACGTACCCAGCCATGACGTATCCGTACGTCGTAACCTACAAAAGTGAGTCGTTTCCAGAGCGTGGTCAGGTCACAAAACGGGGTACGGTAATGCTAATTAGGTAGCGGTTTTCTCCTGTTTTTTTTGTAAATTTGATGGAAACGATCTGCCCGGATTTGTCTGAAAAACAGGCTTTATTCGGGTAGGATTGCACAAAATCAATACCATGCGAAACGACTTTCTGAAGGGAACGAACGACGGAATGACCACTACCGATAAAGAGATCGAACGGGCGCTCCGGCCGCTGTCGTTCGAAGACTTTACGGGCCAGGCAAAAGTGCTCGAGAACCTCGAAGTATTCGTGCGGGCAGCTATGCAACGGGGCGAAGCGCTCGACCACGTACTGCTTCATGGACCTCCCGGCCTGGGCAAAACAACGCTGTCGCACATTATAGCGAATGAACTCAACGCCAACATCAAGATGACCTCTGGGCCGGTGTTGGACAAGCCGAGCGATCTGGCCGGGCTGCTGACGAATCTGCAACCGAACGACGTCTTGTTCATCGATGAGATTCACCGGCTCAACCCCATTGTGGAAGAGTATCTGTACTCAGCTATGGAGGATTACAAGATCGACATCATGCTCGATTCTGGACCGAATGCCCGGACGGTACAAATTAAGCTTAATCCGTTTACGTTGATTGGCGCCACGACGCGGGCCGGTATGCTGACGTCTCCGCTGCGGGCGCGGTTTGGTATTAGCTGCCGGTTGGAGTATTACGATGCCCAGCTTCTGACGAGCATCGTACAACGGTCAGCTGCCATTCTCGGTACGCCTATCGACGAGTCGGGCGCTTACGAGATTGCCCGTCGGAGCCGGGGTACACCACGTATCGCCAATAACCTGCTGCGTCGAACCCGTGACTTTGCGCAGGTGAAAGGAAATGGGTACATCAACGTCGACATTGCCGAAATTGCCCTGAGTGCACTCGATGTGGATCAGAATGGGTTAGATGACATGGATAACCGGATTCTGCTGACCATCATCGACAAGTTCAAGGGCGGGCCGGTAGGGCTGACCACGATTGCCACCGCCTGTGGTGAAGAAGCCGAAACGATCGAGGAGGTATACGAGCCATTTCTTATTCAGGAGGGCTTTTTAAAACGTACCTCGCGTGGTCGCGAAGCGACCGAAAAAGCATATATGCACTTAGGCATTGTGCCACATTATAAAACCGGAGAGTTATTCGGTTAATAAAAAAGCCCTCTACGTAGAGGGCTTTTTTGTTGGCCGTTGACAGGTAACGGGTTTTATGTTCTTAGTTAAGAATCTTGCTCTTATAGATACAGTCAATTATCTCGGACACGGCCGAGTCGACAAGATAATAGTAAATATTTTTGCCACTACGTCTAATATCCAATATGCCCTTGTCACGCATGTTAATCAGATGGTGAGAGATTAGTGACTGTTCCGCATTCAGATTTTTATAAATCGTTGATACGTTCAGTTCTTTATTGTCATTCAGCATTTGAATGATTTTGATACGTAACGGGTGGGCTACGGCTTTAAGTACATAAGCCGCTTTGTCAATACGTTTATCGTCGTCCATAACCTTATCAGTAGCCATACGAAAATGTGATTGTCAGGTGTGATACTTAGGCAAGATAAGTTAAAAAGTCTCATAGTTTATGGACTAACATGCTGAAAGTGAGCTTTCTTATTTAAAGGTAAATTTGTATCCTATCAGGGCATGTAAACTTGTTAATAGATTTGGTTTATAATAAATATATTAGTAAGATTTACTCATAATTGATATCAATAACCGCGAAGAGTCAGTCAGCTATCGAGCCGCTGAATTACCTGACCGGTTGCCGCGCCATCCGATCAGAAATACGCCGGTAAGCACCAGCAAAGTCCCCACAATCTGTTCTGTACTGATGCGCTCATGAAGGATCGTACTCGATAACACGATTGTAAATATTGGCCCCACGCTGCCGATGATGGACGCATTACCGGAGCCAACCCGTTTGATGCCTTCGGTAATCATGAACGTAGGAATCACCGTTACAAAAATACCCATGCCCAATCCCAGCGCATAGACGGGCATCGGATAGTTGCCGATTTGCAAGCCATTCTGGATCAGGCAATGAATAACCGTCGGTATTGTAGCCGCCATCATGGCGTAACAGGTATAGCGCTGGGAACCGACGTGAGCGATCATGCGATCGCTGCCGACCAGATAAACCGCATATACCAAACCACTTAGGATAACCCAAAAGGCACCCAGGACAATGTCTCGTTGAGACGAGGTTTCAATATTGCCGATGAAAGCGATGAATATACCAGCATAAGTCAGGCCAAGCGCCAGCAGCTGCAACCGCGTAACGCGTCGCCCGAAACCAAAGGCATTCATGAGCAGCACGAAGGTAGGATACGTAAACAGCAGAATCCGTTCCAGGCTGGCCGTAATGTAAACCAAACCCAGGAAGTTAAAGAAGCTGGCAAAATAATAACCCGTAATGCCCAGCGCTGCTAAGGTCAACCATTGCCGGATAGTAAGCTGAACAGGGGGAAACTTACGGGCAAGGTTTAGCGCGATACCGATGTAAAACGGCAGGGCAAAAAGCATGCGTAACGTGAGCAGCGAAATCGTATCGATTTCGTACTGATACGCCAGCTTAATCAGAATACCTTTCGTAGCAAAGCAGAAAGCCGCTAAAAACACCAGAAAGGCACCAAGCCAGTATCGGGTACGAGTAGATTGCGGCAACATGAACGAGTTTATTCAGTCAGTGCTGATCTAGATCAGCACTGACTGAACGGAACATTTATTTCTGGCGGAAAAATAAGGTTAGCGGAACACCCGTAAAGTCAAAATGGGCCCGAATTTTATTTTCCAGAAAGCGCTGATAAGACTCCTGAACGTACTGCGGCAGATTACAGAAAAACACAAATGTTGGCGCAGGAGTGGGCAATTGAAGCATGTACTTGATCTTGATCATCTTACCTTTCATAGAAGGTGGAGGATAATTTTCGATTTCAGGTTGTAACGCTTCGTTCAGTTTTGAGGTGGCTACTTTCTTACTCTTGTTTTCGTAAACCTCCATTGCCTTTTCCATAACCTGAAAAATGCGCTGCTTTTCGTGAACCGACGCGAAGACGATGGGCAGATAGTCAATCGGCATCATCCGCTCGATCATGGCTTTCCGCAGCACATCAGCGGTACGGTGGTCCTTTTCAACGGCGTCCCATTTGTTAACCATGATGACTACGCCTTTTTTCGCCTTAACCGCCTGACCAATAATGTTCAGATCCTGAGCTTCCAAACCACGCGTAGCATCGAGCATAACGATGCACACATCAGACTCTTCCATAGCCTTAATCGACCGTAGCGTGGAGTAAAACTCAATATTGTCCTGAATTCGGGCTTTGCGTCGAATACCGGCCGTATCCGTTAGAATAAAATCTTTCCCATACGCTCTGTAGCGGGTGTTGATCGCGTCGCGGGTGGTACCGGCAATGTCGGTTACGATGCTACGTTCCTGCCCCGTTAATACGTTCAGGAACGATGATTTCCCAACATTAGGTCGGCCTATAATTGCGATGCGGGGAATACCCGCGTCAGGGTCTTCTACCCCCTGTATCTGGAAGTGCTTAACCACTTCATCCAGCAAGTCTCCGGTACCGCTGCCGGTCATCGACGAAATTGGATACGGGTCACCTAAGCCCAGCCCATAAAATTCGACAGCACTATGGGTTCGTTCCGAAGTTTCGGCTTTATTCGCCACTACGTAAACCGGCTTCTTGGTCCGACGTAATACGTCCGCAAAATCCTCGTCTAAGCCGGTTATACCGGTTTGTGTATCAACAACAAACAGCAGAACGGTCGACTCCTGGATCGCGATTTCTACCTGCTCCCGAATCGACTCTTCAAACACATCTTCTGAGCCAACCACGTAGCCACCGGTGTCGATAACGGTGAAATATTTGTCGTTCCATTCGGCCGTACCGTAGTGCCGGTCGCGGGTAACACCACTCTGATTATCCATAATGGCCTGCCGCTGTTCCGTTAACCGGTTAAACAGCGTGGACTTGCCCACATTTGGGCGGCCAACTATTGCAACAATATTTGCCATGATTTTAAAAAGGAGAAAGGAGGAGCGGAAGGAAAGGGAAGAAGGGGCAACTGGTTGGGTGGGGTATATTCTAATCCTATTCCCCCTCTTCCCTTTCCTCCTTCCTCTTTTTATTCATCGTACCCTAAGCGCTTGAGCATACGCTCTTTCTGGCGCCAGTCGGGTTCAACTTTAACGAATTGCTCTAAAAATACTTTTTTGCCGAAGAAGCGTTCCAGTTCTTCACGGGCCATGATGCCCGTTTTCTTGATCATCTTACCGCCTTCGCCCAGCAGAATTGCGCGCTGGGTAGCGCGTTCTACCAGGATTTCGGCCTGGATCACAATGATGTCTTCTTTCTCCTTAAAGCCCATTACTACAACTTCACTGCTGTAAGGAACTTCCTTCTTGTAATTGAGAAATATCTTTTCCCGGATGATTTCCGACGCAAAAAAACGCTCCGGCTTATCCGTCAATTCATCTTTCGGGAAGTAAGGCGGGTGCTGAGGTAGACGGTTGATAATGCCCTCAAATACGCGATCGATGTTGAAGCCGTTCAAGGCAGAAATAGGAATGATTTCCTGCGCGTTGAAATGCTCCTGCCAGTACGCAATTTTTTCTTCCACCTGCTCCTGCGTGGCCTGATCAATCTTATTAATCAGCAACAGAATGGGCACTTCCGATTTTTGAAGCCGCTGAATAACGTCGTTTTCGTCGTGCTGCTCAAAAATGTCCGTAACAAATAGCACCACATCGGCATCTTCCAGTGAGCCACGTACAAAGCTCATCATGGATTCGTGGAGCTTGTACTGGGGCTTTATGATGCCGGGCGTATCGGAGTAAACGAGTTGGAATTCCTGACCATTATGGGTTCCGTTCAGAATACCCATAATGCGGTGGCGAGTGGTCTGCGCTTTGGAAGTGATGATTGATAATCGTTCGCCAACCAGTTGGTTCATCAGCGTTGACTTACCGACATTCGGTTTACCAACGATGCTGACGAAGCCGGCCTTATGATCGGCCGGAAAATTTTCTACAGATTTTGTGTTCATGTGTAGGTGATCCCACTAATTGATTTTCAGTGGCTTTAGAAAACAACTCCCTGCTGAAAAAAAACGTTTCCGGCAGGGAGTAAAACTTTTTTTGACAAAGGTAGTTGTTTATTTAGAAAGTCGCCGTACTTTTGCAGTCCAAACATCGCGGGATGGAGCAGTTGGTAGCTCGTTGGGCTCATAACCCAAAGGTCGCTGGTTCGAGTCCAGCTCCCGCTACTAAAGTAAAGCCACTGGTTACCAGTGGCTTTTTTTGTTTATTTCGCTAGACCCAACATAACCCGTACCAATCCGGTTTACATCATCTAACTACCACCATTCAACGTTAGGTGATCATCTTTCAACTTATATCCAATCGGGCTTACCTGTTCATCTCCTGTTTGGCAATAGCAGCCTCCAGCGCTTTTGCTCAAACCGAGGCTGAGGCACCCGTACCTGAGCAACCGGGTATCTACTTTCCGCAGGCTCCTCAACCGGGTGAGTGGCGTAAATCAATAGGGTTAATCTTCACCACGACACCACCTGAACTAACCGAGGAAGTTCGGGTAAGCGTACCGGCCATTGACTTTAATCTTCAACGGGGCCTATCGAAGCATCTGTTTATAGCGGGGCGGGTGCAAACCCAGATTTTACAGAGCAACGTAACAGTTGGTGCTCGCTGGGCTACGCCTATTACGACCAAGTTATTTGCGTCGGCGGGTTACGATGTATCAGGTTGGTTTGGGGCATTGAAAATCAAAGACGTTTTTAATAGCCAGGCGTATGGTGTGCAAAGCTTTCCTAATGCATCTGTAGGCTACCGACTAACCAAAGATTTACAGTTGACTGTTCGGTCGGAAGCAATCATTGATATGTACTACCGGTCGAGTGTAGGTACGTTAGCTGTGGAAGATAAACGGGTAAGCTTTAATGGCGTTGCTTTCTCGTTTATACTTGAACAGCCGTTTTACGATAAACGACACGTAACACTCGGGTTGCGAGCGGCCTACTCAAATTTCAACTGGCAGTTCTGGTCACTCTACGATACGTTTGATCGGGACTTGTTTTATCCCCAACTTTTTTTCGCATTTATTCTGTGAAACAGACGTATTATCTGGTTATATGTTGCCTGTGGCTACTGGTAGGAGGATGCCGGAAAGAATACGAAGCTCCAGTGCCGTATGCGTTCCTGGATAAGTCCGGGGCGGGAAACTTCACCACGCCTATTCGTACCAGGATGGAAGGAGTGTACGCTGTTTCGGATGGATCGACCCGCTTCGGTAGCCAGGTGGCTCTGAAATGGACGTACTTGCTGAATGGAACCGATACTACGCATTACGTATCCATTTTCTCGGGTGTAGACGCTACGTTCTTTAACCTCGAAGGACAGCGATCAGAGGATAGTTTGGTAATCAGCGGTTATTGGCGGAAACTCGTAAATACAGAAACCGGTCAGGCTCGCTTTACTCTCCGAACCAAACGGAATGGACAATTTATAGCTTTTGCAGATAGCTTGGCTGATAACGATACACTTGTGCTAGATGGCGCATTTGGTGAGCAGACCGCTAGTCCTTCTCAAAAGCTTACATTGACTTACCAGCGCCCGTTAAATCCAAAGCCATTTTCGATTATGGCGCACCGGTCGGGCGGGCGCACATCCGATTTGCTGCCTGCCTCTGAGAACTCGCTGGAAATTATCAAGTTAGCCTCCAGGCTGGGTGCAACGGGTATTGAACTTGATGTACGTTATACCAAAGACGGCGTTCCGATCCTGTATCATGACAACACACTCAATCTGCGGCTTATTCAGAAAAATGGGTTGGAGGGATCTGTTGAGTCATACACATATCAGCAACTGCAAACGTTTGTCCGGCTCATCAACGGAGAAAAGATACCCACGTTGGAAGAAGCATTAGAAACAGTTGTCAACAGTACGCCACTCGAATTTGTATGGCTCGATACCAAGTACATTGGACCAATGGATAAAGTGCAGGCCATTCAAAAAAAATACCGGCAGTGGGCGTTGGCTGCCGGACGTAACGTGCAGATTGTAATTGGATTGCCGAGCCAGGAAGCGGTTGACTCGTACCGAGCACTGGTTAATAAAGAAGATACGCCTATTCTATGTGAGTTGGATACCTCTATCACCCGGTCGCTGGGCGCTCGTATCTGGGCCCCTCGCTGGACGCTTGGTCCACAGACGAGCGAAGTTGAAGCTATGCAGGAAGATGGCCGTACGGTATTTGTCTGGACACTCGACGAACCAAAGTTCATCGAGGAGTTTATTAATCAGGGCCGTTTCAACGGAATATTGTCAAATTATTCACCGGTTGTTGCGTATTATCATTATGTCGGTCAATAACTCTATGGCAAGCTATTTACGCATACTCGGCTACTTGATCCTGTTGATCGGAACTGGCGCGGGTGCAAAAGGGCAAACGGCCACCGTAACCGATTCATTAACGACCAAACCAAAACGGGACCCGTATAATCTTGTACTGATAGGTGGATGTGGCGTTGCCTATTATGGAGCGCAACTGGGTGTTCCCTCTACGCTCGATCGGGTGATTTTTAAACGCTTTGGCACTCCGCTTACGTTTCGGGCGATGTGGTACCCTGATCATCGGCTACGGATTGGCCTGGAAACGGGCTGGACGCCTATGTATTCGTACCAGGGTGCATCGGCTAACCAGCCAGCAGGCGTATCGGTGTCGGCAATACCGGTGTTACTTGTATTCTCGATGCCGTTAGCCTGGTTAAGTGGTACGGAACGTAGCCTTGCCCGGCGACTGTCGGTAACGGGCGGACCAGGGGCTTACCTGATTCAGTCGGAGTTAAATTATGAAGGACGTGTGACATCGAATCGGTTAAGCGTTGGCTGGATGGCGGCTGCGGCTTACACACAGCCCATCAGCCGCCAGTTTCGGTTGGCTACTGAAGTAAAATGGCTCAATGCTACGGCTACTGACGACGCCAACTTTTCATTACAACTGCAATTGGTATGGCGGGCATTTTCATGGTAAGTGTGTTAGAGTATGATGGAAGACGACAAAAAAACAGATATCCTGTTCCTAAGCGATACGCAGGCCCCCATGTGGGTTGAGCGTTTGGTGCTACGGGCGCATCAGAACACCAAAGCAACGATGGCTATTTTTTCCGAGATTATCCGGTTAAAGCCTCCGGTGCTGTATTGGCTTGGCGACATCGTTTCGCTGGGCTATCGGAACAATAAATGGCGAATAATCGACCAGTTTCTGGCAAACTGTACCGAAGTAGGTACGGCGGTGTACGCCATAATGGGTAACCACGACGTAATGGGCAGGCCCCGTAAGGGTGCCCGCAACTTTCAAAAGCGGTTCCCAGATCACAGCCCAACGGGTTATTTACAGAAAACGGGCGATGTGGCGGTGGTGATGCTGAATTCAAATTTCCATACGCTTTCGGCGGCTAATCTGGTGAAGCAGCAAACCTGGTATGAGCAAACACTGGCTGATCTTGATGCTGACCCCGCTATTGCGGTTGTGATTGTAACCTGCCACCATGCTCCCTATTCGAATAGTAAATTAGTGGGTTCATCGAAGCTGGTACAGCAGCGGTTTGTGCCGCCTTATATCAGATCGGCCAAAGCGCAACTGTTCATTACCGGTCACTCACACGCGTTTGAGCGCTACCGATTCGAGAATAAAGAGTTTCTGGTGATTGGCGGAGGAGGGGGATTACGGCAGCCGCTGAACATGTCGCCCAGTCGGTTGCCTGATCTGGCTACCACCTACAAACCTCTGTTTCACTACCTATCAGTTCGGCGCGAAGGCGATGGACTGGCCTTGACTTCATACTGTCTGAAAAACGACTTCTCGGGCTTCAAAGAAGGGTATAGTTACCAAATCGCTACGACTACTGAGGTGGCGAGTCAGGGGAGTTGAGCGGCACGGTAGTAGACAGGTATATAGAAGAGAATTAACTTTCTGATTTTTAGTGATTTATTTTGCCTTTGTTTAAACTTTATCGGTAATGTTGGTCTTTTATATACAAAGTACAGAGACTACGTAATTAATTGACTACCTTATGCCGATGAAAAAAATCAAACGTTTTTTTAACAAGCTCGACGTACTGTTTCGGGCGACAGACATCGGTACGTATTTCGTTCCTATGTTTCGGCCTATGGTTACCGAACAGGAGCGTTTATATCCGGCTGTGATTCACCAGCCCATACAGGACGAGAACCAACTACAGCCTATTTTTCTGAGGTCGTCTGCTAAACGGAGCGCCGGTTTATGACTACGCCCCCGAATGAACAGCGCAAGTCGCGTCTAAATCGCCTGCATCAGTTACTGGAGTCGGACGTATTTGACGAAAATCGTGTCGATGACGGTGCCTGCGAACGAGCCTTTGTCGAAATTATTCCTTTATTGGATGATGTTTTAATGCAGTCAGAAGCGGCTGGGCAACGGATCGACTTCACAAAAGAGGTTGGCGTAAA
Organism: Spirosoma knui; assembly: GCF_054780635.1. Classification (NCBI taxonomy): domain Bacteria; kingdom Pseudomonadati; phylum Bacteroidota; class Cytophagia; order Cytophagales; family Cytophagaceae; genus Spirosoma; species Spirosoma knui. The sequence goes on from NZ_BAAGVY010000005.1 coordinate 200,887, forward strand.
CGGTAAAATTCAGGACATTACGTCGCTGGTACACGGCTTGAACGAGCAACTTACTGCTGAGAAAAATGCCCTGAATACCGGTTCCATAAGCCAGTTTAATTGCTATCATAACGCAGGCACGGGTTATTTCGCCAATGGCGTGTTCTTTACGGTTGACCACGATGGGGAGGTTGCTTTTTTCGTGGACAAGCAACGTATCTACCTCAATAGACACATCAAGAGAGCTTTGCAGGAGGCTGAGTATTACCTGACCAAAAAATCGGTTCCGGTTACTAACCTCTGATGTTTACGCGCGGCATTATTGTTCGTCGATAGTGCCCGCGCCAAGTTCCGAAAATAGGGTCTGCCAGTATTGGGTTACAGCCGGGTTATTCTCTTTTACCGATGCGTTTGGCTCAAACGGTAAAACGAGAGTAATCTCAGGGCTCCCAATGGTATACCGCTTAAGTTGTTCGGCGTCGGCCTTCGCCCATTCATCAGCCTGGGGGTTATCTTTCGGTGGCTTTACCTGAAAATCCCGGCGGTCGGTTCCTTTAACACTCTCGATCATGTCGCTTAGGTAATATACTTTTACCGTAGCCCCAGATTCGTTCGCCTTGGCAATGACGGGCAGACTGGCCCATATATCCGTCTCCTGATTCGATGCCCCCGTATTCTGGGCCACTAATTGCTGCAGTACCCGTTGCCGAATCTGCGCTTTCTCCCGACTTAACATCAGATTGAATTCTGTTTCGGCGGCTTCGCGGTCGGTTGGGCTGGCTGCGCTGACGTCCTCCAGTTCAGTACGTGTTGTTACGTTCAACGCCCGCGCTTTCGAGGTGTTTTCGTGGATGAAATAGACGTCCAGCTTATCGCCTTTCTGCCGGATATTCTGCTCAATAATATCCGTAATAGCCTGCTGATATTTCTGCGCAACGAACGCTTTGTTGACATTCACGCTACGTGTCTTATCCAGGAAGATTAGTGTGTAGGTTGGTTCGTCGGCTGCTGCGGACTTGTCCTTATCAGATGAGCAGGATTGCAGAAGAATACTGCACAGCAGCATGCCGAAGACGCACACCGCCCTTAGCGAATGAACGTGGTTCGCTGAACGATACGTTGCTGGATTTTTCGATATTAGATGGAATAGTTGCATACGTTTACTTCACTACTTTCGCCCGTAACATACTGTCCGTAGGCGCGTTGTGATTCCAATCGTCGGTTATAAGCGTTTTCTTTAAAACCGCGCGCGAGGTCAGAAGGTTGTCTTTGCTCCGATAGGTTTCTTCCCAGCCCACAATCTTGTGTGGAAATTGATCGTCAAAGACAATCATCAGTGTACGGTCGTCGGAAGGGTACGAGATGGTGTAGGCCCTAAGTTTTTTACCCGGATACAAGATCCCCTGGTAGGGGCCTACTTTAGCGTTCGCCACCAATGGATGAAGCGGTTTGTGACGTAACCGGGCCGTTATAGTACCCGGAATTAATTGAATTTCGCCCGTGGGTAATTTGTCGGGGTTGAGTCGAATGCGGTTCCAGAGTTCGTCTTCCAGCGTTGCCTTTTCCAGCGTGTACGCTTCTTCCGCTTCGTTCTCAGCATACGACTTACTGCTTACCTGGTAGCCATTATTACGGTAATTAAGCTGTATGTAGCTGTGGCCATCCCAATCCTGTCCCGACGTACTAACTTTCAACGTATTTGAATATAATGCCGATTGACCAATACTGATGGGCGTAAACACAGAGGTGAAGAGCGAGTAATCGGAGAGGCCAGCGGTGAATTTTTTAGAAATGTTGGCCTTCATAACGGGTATTGATCGGTCGCGGCCTTCTGGTGTTTGAGCTTTTACCTGCTTATCGGTTCGGAAATCTTCGGTGGCAAAGATTAGTATAGCTTCGCCGGAATGTAAGGTACCAGACTCAGATTGTGCAAGCGTATACGTATTTACTTCCGCTTTTCCCGTGAACCAGTACTTGGCGAACTTGGCCGGGGCGGGCGCCTGCGTAGTCGACGCTGCGGATGAGTTGTTCTGAAAGACGGTTGCTTTCAGAGCGAACGCAAACACCGTAGCGAGAGCCAACACGATGAGCAGGAAATTTTTTTGGATAAACATAGAGCGCTTGCAAATTCAACCGGACAAAAGTCAGGCAGTTTCATTTATCTTACAACTATTTAGCACCCAGATCTTCTTACGATGCATTTACGATTACCTTTTATTTGGTTCTTCCTGATTACGTGCTGTAGCCTGGCAACCGCTCAGGTTGAGAAAGCGCCCCTGCGCCATGAAGGCGAAGGGCCGTTTGGGCAGCTGATCATTCGGGGTGTTACGTTGATTAACAGCACCGGGGCACCACCAATCGGTCCCGTCGATATTGTAGTCGAGAAAAACCGCATTGCCCAGATTCGGCAGGTTGGCTATCCCGGTGTGGCTATCGATCCGCAAAGCCGCCCAAAGGCTGCCGCTGGCGATAAAGAACTCAACTGTGAAGGGATGTATCTGATGCCCGGCTTTGTCGACATGCATGGCCATATTGGCGGCCAGGCGCAGGGCGCGAACGCTGAGTATGTATTCAAACTTTGGCTCGGTCACGGCATCACCACCATTCGTGATCCGTCGTGTGGGAACGGATTGGATTGGGTGCTGGAACACCGGGCCAAAAGCGAACGGAATGAAATTACAGCTCCGCGAATCAAAGCGTATACGGTGTTCGGTCAAGGCGCAAAAGAGCCGATCAATACGCCAGAGCAAGCGCGGGCCTGGGTTCAGCAGAATGCCAAGAAAGGAGCCGACGGCATTAAGTTTTTCGGGGCCGAACCCACCGTATTTCGGGCGGCTTTAGACGAGAATAAAAAGGCAGGTCTGCGGTCGGCTTGCCATCATGCCCAGCTTGAGGTGGCCCGAATGAATGCGCTGGCTACGGCTAAAGCGGGTTTGACCACCATGGAGCACTGGTATGGTTTGCCCGAAGCCTTGTTCGAGGATAAAACCATTCAAAACTATCCGGCAAACTATAATTACAATAATGAGCAGAACCGATTCGAGGAAGCGGGCAATCTCTGGCAGCAGGCGGCTAAACCGGGTACCGATCGTTGGAATAAGGTGATGGACGAGTTGATCGCACTGGATTTTACGCTCGATCCAACCTTTAATATCTACGAAGCGAACCGGGAGCTGATGCTGGCCAGACGGGCCGAGTGGCATGACGATTACACCCTGCCCAGCCTCTGGCGATTCTACGGCCCCAGCCGAATTTCGCACGGATCCTATTGGCACAACTGGGGTACTGAGCAGGAGGTAGCCTGGAAAAAGAACTATCAGCTTTGGATGGCCTTCATCAATGAATACAAGAATCGGGGAGGGCGCGTTACAGCCGGGTCAGATTCAGGTTTTATCTATCAGCTTTATGGCTTCGCGTACATTCGTGAGCTGGAGCTGCTGCGCGAAGCTGGTTTTCATCCGCTAGAGGTAATTCGGGCGGCAACGCTAAAAGGGGCTGAAGCCCTCGGAATGTCGGATCAGATCGGCTCGGTTGAGGTGGGCAAACTGGCCGATTTTGTCATTGTTGATCAGAATCCGCTGGCGAATCTGAAAGTGCTGTACGGGACGGGCGCTATTCACCTGAATGAGAAAAACCAGGTTGAACGGGTAGGTGGCGTAACGTATACGGTGAAGGATGGGGTTGTCTACGAGGCTAAAAAGCTGTTAGCCGATGTTCGTAAACTTGTCGCCGACGCAAAGCAGAAGGAAAATTTTGAGATCACTCAGCCGGGCGTTGCGCCAAAAGCCGGTAAAGTTGGCGGAGGAAACTAATCCGCAATGTAAGCTTCATCAACGATGAGCTTATACACAGAAAGAGGCCGGACATTACGTAATGTCCGGCCTCTTTCTGTACACATTTCTTATTGCTTGTTGCTGTCCACCACTAGTCGCTGTTCGCGGTTGGCGACCTCCCAGGCGGTGTAAAATACCAGCCGGGCGCTACGTTCAGCTAACTTGAAATCAATCTTCTCGACATCGTCGGTCGGTTTATGGTAATCGGCGTGCAGTCCGTTGAAATAGAAGATGATGGGAATGCGGTGCTTCGCAAAGTTGTAATGGTCCGACCGGTAATAGATTCGCTGTGGATCTTGCGGATCGTTGTACTTATAATCCAGCTCCATTTTGATGTGTTTTTGGTTCACATCCTCGCTAATCTTATGCAGTTCCGAAGAAAGTTTGTCAGAGCCGATTACGTAGATATAGTTATCTGACTTTCCCTGATGCAAATCGTCTACGCGACCTACCATATCGATGTTAAGGTCACAGACCGTATTCGCCAGTGGTAAAACCGGGTTTATGTCGGCGTAATATTCTGAGCCTAGCAAGCCTTTTTCTTCGCCGGTTACGGTCAGAAACAAGATAGACCGGCGCGGACCCTGACCTGCGGCTTTCGCTCTGGAAAACGCCTGGGCGATCTCCAGCACCGAGACTGTACCAGAGCCATCGTCATTAGCACCGTTATTGACTTGACCATCCGGATTGACACCGATGTGATCGTAATGAGCCGATATAATCATCACCTCATCTTTTTTGTCGGTGCCTTCAATGTAGGCCAGAACGTTGGAGGACTGCACCTGATCTTCAGTACGTTCGGCTTTTACGCTGACCTTACCCGTTAGTGACGATGGCGTTGGTTTGGCGGCCTGGGCAAGTTGATCTGCGGTCTGTTTCAACGTAGCGGCCTGCGTGTTCAATAAAGCCGCAGCGGTTTCATTGTTGATCAGGAAAATGCCAACCGACCCAACGTTTTCATTCCCTGATTTTAACCCAAGTCGGTTAAACCGGCCTTGTAACGCACTCCGTTCGGAGAGTAAGCGCTTAAAATTTTCTTCGGATTCAGGCGAAACAATAAAAATCTGGGCGGCTCCTTTTTCTTTCGCCAGTGTAGACTTGGCCCGCCAGCCGTTCGGGCCGCTCCACTTTGAATTTGCTCCCGAGCTGCTGAGGGCTGTAGGTTCACCCTCCAGCATAACGACCGCTTTGCCTTTTACGTCCAGATTGGCGTAATCGTCATAATTCGCGTCACCGATACCATAGCCAACGAACACCGTTTCGTAGGCGGTCTCCGTTGGTACGTTTAGCAGGCCGTTGGTCGTAAAATCTTTCAGATAGGAAAAGCGTTTACCACCTGCGGTAACGTAAAAATCGCCCCATGTTTTCCTGTAAAGTGTAAAGGGCTGCTGATAGCCTGTTTTGCCATCGGCGGTTTTAACGATCGGTTTTAGGCCATTGGCAGCAAACTGCGCCGAGATGTACTCTGCCGCTTTACGCTGACCGGGTGTCCCGGTTTCGCGGCCCTGCATGTCATCGGCAGCCAAAATGCGAAGGTGTTTTTCAAGATCAGTGGCCGTAATGGTTTCGGCAAACTTCTGTTGTGCATGGCTTACTAAAGGCAGGCTAACTAAACCTGCTATGCCCACTAGTTTTGAAAATCTCATTTAGGTAATGAATCAGATTATTAAACTGTTTTTAGTTTGTCTATTTTCTTTGGAAGTAATATTAAGCCCTAATCAAATAACGAATAGCACAAGCTATTTAGTAGGGTAGTTTAGGCTGTTTGCTTATCGAGTTGCGCAGCCCGGTGTTTAAGCAAAAAGGGGATAATCAAAAAACTGACGCTGCTCAATAGTAGGTTTATACCAAAGCCAATAGCGTGCATAAATGTAGCTACAATAACGCTATCCGTTTCTTTCATTCCATACAGGATCAATACCCGGCTGACTAAGAAATGATACGTACCTAAGCCACCTTGTGTCGGTACGGCCAAACCGCCCAGGGAGCTAACTGTCAGAACGGTCAACGCGGCTGTTGGCGGTAAAAAAACCGTTTGAGCCGATGCAAAGAACAACGCGTAGGTAATACTAAACGATAAGACATAGCTACTTATCGTTAGCGCTATAAACAACTTCGGTTGATTGAGCTGACGAATGCTTAAAAAACCTTTCCCAATATTACGTCCAATGGCTACTGCACGTATAACCCATCGGTGTTCTTGAAACGCTTTAGTTTTTAGTAGCCAGGATACAAGGCCAATACTGATTGCCAACAGAAGTAAGCCGCTTATAAGCAGCGCACCTGACTTGCCTTCAGGTATAAACCTGCTCGCAACCGGAGTGAGAAGGTTTGTGATGTACTGACCAACGCGTTTAAACTCAAATAAAAAAGTTAAGCCAACCAGAACAATTAACATTATTACATCAATGACGCGTTCGGCTACAACCGAACCAAGGCTTTGGGCTAATGGAACGCCATCGGTACGCTGTAACGTACCGCAACGCGTTAACTCACCAGCGCCTGGCACGATCATACTAGCCATCGTGCCAGCCAGCAGGGCAACGGTCGTACGAAAAAGAGACGGGCGATAGCCAAGCGCTTGAAGAGTAAGCCGCCAGCGAATGGGCCGAACGATAAAGTATAGGCATGTAAGACCCGCGACAATGAATAGCCAGCGGTAATTTGCCCGACGAAACTGCCCTGCGAGTTGAGTTAGAGGTACGTCTTTCAGTACGTACCATAACAGTCCAATCGCCAATAGAATCGGCAGGGCCTGTCGGGCAAACACCTTATTCATACGGGCAAATTAACTAAATTTAGAAATGAAACCACCTTGCCTTGCCAGACTGGCACGGTATTAGTAAGTTTGATTGAGTAGATCATCGAGCAAATACTGACCCATAAATAGTTTACCCATAGCCTCAATCATGTCAAAGAAAAAGAAAGGCGAGCCTACAGTTATAACATCCAGTATAGAAAAAAAGCAATCAGCTTCCGCTTCGACCTTATTGGCAGCTAAGCTTGAACAAAACGATAAATCTGAGACCAAAGAATTATTCGAATTAATTCACTTTGATAGACGAGTCAAGTGGTTTATTGGTATTTGTGTAGGATTGTTTGTGGTGCTGACGTTGCTCAAGATCAATTACTCGTCAATAGGTATGTGGAATACCGTTATGCCTGATGGTTCAGACGCCAAACGTGGTATAATATCAGGTAAACCGAGGCCTATACGGATTGATGAATGGGGGGTCCTTACCCCATTTATGTTATCACAAGCGCACCAAGGCTTTCCACTTGAGAACCCGGCGATTGGTGGCGAAAAAGTGGCCTTAGTTGGTTATTTTCCAATAAAGCACTTTGTCTCCTTTTTCAGACCTGACTATTGGGGATTTTATCTATTTGATGTTGAACACGGCTTTGCCTGGCGCTGGAACTTCATTCTGTGTTTTGGACTAGTTTCCGTTATGCTGGCTTTTATGCTTCTAACTCGCAATCAGTTCTGGCTTTCTGTGCTGGGGGCCTTCTGGTTAGTTTTTTCGCCGGGTCTAGCGTGGTGGTCGTTCTTCTTCCTGACAAGTATTTACTCCGGGTTTGGCATGTTAGTCGCTTCGGCTTACATGTTTTTTTCTACTAAAACTAAAAGCATCCTCATTGCGGGTGTCCTGTTTTTCTGGTGCTTTGCTATGTTTGCTTTAACGCTGTACCCGCCTTATCAGGTACCCTTGGGTTATCTGCTCTTGTTTCTGTTGACTGGGTATACTTGGCAGCACTTTAACAAACAGCTTCTGTTAAATAAATTGTGGTTGAAGCTGGGCGTTTTTGCGGTGGCTTTTTTAGCAATGGGTGCTATTTTTTATGCTTATTACCTGGATGCAAAATCAACGATCGACGTCATGTCTAATACCGTTTATCCCGGTAAACGTAGTGAAACAGGTGGTACTGGGTTTATTGCAAACTGGTTCTCGGAGTATTATTCAGGCTGGCTGCTCAATGATCAACTGTTCCCGAAAAGCTGGCTTAATATATGTGAATTATCACATTTTATTACGTTCACGCCCGTCATTGCTGTTTGCACACTAATCTATTTTGTCAGTACCCGAAAAGTTGATCCGCTATTAGCTATTACCCTAGGCTATGTTTTGATTTTGCTGGTTTGGATTGAAGTTGGCTTTCCGGCTTTCCTGGCAAAAGCAACCTTACTCGACGTTAGTCCAACGCGCCGTACTCAAATTCCTTTTGGTATTGGTAACGTAGTGCTGGCAGTTCTGTATCTAGGCTATATACATTCTAAAAAGATCAAGGTTAGTGGAACCGTGGCAGCTTCCCTTAGTGTGGGCGTTGTTGGGTTTATGGTCTATGCAGCCTGGTTAAATCTAGAAGATGCACAAGGCTTCTATAAATCTCACCAGCTGTTTCTGCCTACACTTTTTTTCATGGGGTTAAATTTTATGCTGTTGCCGATTGTTAACTTTCAGTATAAAGAAGTGGCTGTTGCTGGCGCAATAGCGCTTTTTACACTGCCCAACTTAAAGATCAATCCGGTTGGTAAAGGCATGGCTCCTATCACAGAAAATGTACTGTACCAGAAAGTACGGGAATTACACTTACAAGAACCTGAGGCTCGGTGGGTAGTGCTTGGTAACCAGTACATTACGTATCTGGTGACAGCAACGGGGGTTAATCAATTAAGTGGTGTAAAGAATCAACCCGATTTTAAGACCATGCGTGTATTAGACCCAACGGCTAAACGCGATTCGGCCTACAACCGGTATGCTCATACGGTATATAATACATACATAGATCCTGTTCATCCTGATACTGTTATTATACAAAACGGATTTGAGGATGGTTACCAGGTAGCACTCGACCCTTGTTCTCCGAAACTCAGGAAGCTGAACGTACGATATGTCATGTTTGATCGTACTCCTCAGCCGGTTGAAATCCGATGCATGAAGCAAGTTGCAAAATTGGGTAGCATCGAAATTTATCGGACTAATGACTAATAAAGTTTTCATTCTGATTCCTTCTTTCAATGAAGGTAAAGTCATTCGCCAGACAATCCGGTCGTTAGGGGAGCAATATTCTATTGTACTCATTGATGATGCCTCTACTGATGACACTGCCGGAGCCGTACGTGATCTACCTATTTATTATCTGCGTCACGACATCAATCTTGGCCAGGGGGCCGCTCTACAAACTGGAATGGATTTTGCCCTTCAGCAAGGGGCTGACGTTGTAGTGCATTTCGACGCCGATGGACAACATAATGCAGCTGACATTGACCGGTTCATTACTATTTTAGAAACTCAGAAAGTCGACGTTGTATTAGGCTCTCGATTCATGCGTCAAGAGGATTTGCTAGCTATACCACGTTTACGGCGCTTGTTGTTACGTATTGCGCGAATTATCAACGGGTTGCTCACGGGGCTATGGCTGTCTGACGCTCATAACGGCTTTCGGGTTATGAACCGACAGGCGTTGCGGGTTATCCAGTTAAAAGAAAATAGGATGGCTCACGCTACCGAAATATTAATGCAGATCAGACGGCAACAATTACGATATATTGAATACCCGACCCACATAGTATACACCGAATACTCGCAGGTGAAAGGGCAGCGTTGGCAGGGGGCGATCGATATTTTAATTGATGTGTTTATTAATAAATACTTCCGCTAATGTTTACGGACCTTCATATCACTTTCACACCAATTCAGCTGCTGCTGTCTGTATTGTTGCTGGTTGTAGCCGTAGCTTCATTGAGGCTTTTTAGAAATCGCCTGCTTTATCGGTTATTTTTTGTCGCTATTGTATTAACGGGTATTCTGTTTGTCGCTGTCCCCGAGTTGCCATATTACCTAGCGAATCGATTAGGAGTTGGCCGTGGTGTTGACTTGGTATTCTATTTGCTTTTCACCGGTTTCTTGCTCTTGATTGCCGTGTTGTATCGCCGGCTTCTGCAACACGACGTCATTCTCACACAAATTATACGACAAAACGCGATTAAGAACCACAAAAGCCCACGCCAAACTAGTAAGCACTGAAGGGAGAGCGAAGTAAAATTCCTGTGATCTGCGAGATAAAATATTTAATCCTACAAACGAGTCCAAAAGGAAGGCGCAATCCGCTCGTTGGAAGGAGACTGATTTGCAAACCACTGCCGAGGGGCGGTAACGACACGATCGGTTACTGGATTGAGCCAGGCACCCCACCAGCTAAAGGAGCTGTTTGCTACAATGGCATGGCGACATAAGCTCATCAGATACATATCCTGCCAGCTATCAGCCCCCTTATTGTGATTAACGAACGTCGCTGCGGGAAATAAATCTCCTAACTCCTGTTTGACCCAATCGAGGTCATCCGAGAACACAAAGAATTGAGGCCCTGATACCCGTTGGCGGACGTGTTCGACTGAGCGCTGGTAATACGTCTTATCACAAACGCCGTGGTGTTGATTCGCCTTAAGGTTGGTTACGTAATCCCCCCGACGTATGTGTACAAATGTGGCATTGTTGCCCCTCATGATGCTTTCGGCAACAGCTACAGTCTGGTTGGTGAGCGGTTTCTTGAAAATTAATTGTTTTCGTAAGGCATCTGCTTCTGGCTTAAAATACTCTTCAGATTGCCAGTAGCCGAAGCACAAAGCGTCCTTTGTTTGCTCGTCAAAATACATTTGGGTTGATCGAGCAGACTCATGTAGTAAAACAGCTTGTCGGCCAGGTAGTAAGGTGCGGCTTAGGCATCGGAGTGTGTCGTACACGGAAGCTTTTATAGGTGGTATGCCAAAAATGTCTAATTCGTATTGCCTAGGCGTATAGTTTCGGAGTCTGGCTACAATCTGACTTTCTAGAAGGCGGTGCTCCAATCGTAGCTCGGTTTGTAGCTGTTGGGACACTTTAAAACCTAAGGCGTATTGAAATAATTGATTACCTAACCCTCCCGCAAGTACAGAGATAACCATAAGTGCTTATACTTCGAATCCGAGTGGATAGTTTAAATGCCAACGTCTGAATTGTTTGCTTCTCCATACCAAACGGCTGGCTTGTATTCTCGTAAACCGGTCTTAAGAATGTGAATCAACCTTTTATTCACATTTAAAAGCTGTTATTATCTAGAAGACTTCTGCATGCTTTTAATCAGATCGCCTAACCATTTCAAAAATACCGCATCCATAGTTACAGCCAAAGTTAGCTTGAGCTGCCTCTGAGCACCAATCTGCATTTTCTATAAATTGCTCATTGTCATCAATATATGAGAAACGTTTTATGGCATAGTCTGGAGTAAACAAATTAACTAAGTAGTTAATTGAGAATACTCGATGAGCATTATATACGATTCCTTGAGGACCAATCGGAGACGAAAAGTAAAATGTGCCACCCGGTTTAATGATTTGTCGAATGTTATCTAAGGCTTTGATATGGCCATTAGCATCGATTGGATCTCCATAACGACCGAGGCCAAAATGCTCAATAGCGTGTAGGGCAGAAATAGAGTCAGTTGAATGAACAAGATCCGCTGGTAGATTCATCAAATCCGCCTGACGAAAGCTAACATTAGGAATTAATCGGGACAAAGGTCTAATATCAATAATTTCGATAGGTCTGTATGAAGCAACATGACCAACGAAACCGTCAATACGAGAACCAATATCTACATGCTTAATCGGATTGTTTTTAAAAATGCGCTGGGCTACATATAAATCTTGAAGGAAATAGTGCTTTACTAATTCACCGCTTTCTGCATAGCGGTCAAAAATAGCGGGGTAATAACTTCGGATTGGAAAATCAGAATGGCCATTTAACTGATTTTTGAGCGTAAAATAGTCGTTTATGTAGTCAGGTGTTGCCTTTATACCTCCCCAAACGATTTGTAAACCAATTTTAATGATACGTCCAATCATAAATGATTAAGCTTTTAAAATTTTGCGCATTCTATTCATAAAGTAGATTAGGGTCGATTCTGGAACATATCTAATTGCAGTGGAAATAGACCATATCATTAGCTTATGAAAAATAGAGGGCGTATAGGCAAAGTCACGAACGAAAATCTGCTTAACTTCCATATTGATAGCCCACTTTTTCCGTAAATTAGTAAAGACAGTGTTGCTGTCATGAATCCGGTAGCGAGTAAGAGGCTCCGGCAGATTGGCAAAGACTAAACCATTATGAATGTGGATAAACAGGCTATAATAATCATCTGTGAATAACTTATGTCTTAATATATAAAAGTCGCCTTTAATAAGGCCATTGCGATACATGATAGCTGGATTGGCCACTGGAAAACGCAAATAAAATTCACGGTAGATTGCTTCGTTTGACAAAGGATACGTCCTGACGCCTTTACTCTGACCATTAGTGTCGATAAGCCCCAAATAGCTCCCAACTAAAAACACAGACGGATTAAGTTCCAAGAAATTCACCTGTTTCGCGATCCTATCAGGCATGGCTACATCGTCTGCATCTAGTTTGGCAATATACTTACCTGTAGCATGGCGACAAGCTACGTTAGAAGCAGCTTCTCCAGCGTGACCCAATGGCTCAGGAAAAAAAATAATTTTGACTCGTTTATCGCGTTGGGCATACTCATTCAGAATTGCAGCTGTTCTATCCGTAGAGCCATTGTTGAGTATGATAAGTTCTAGATGAGTGTATGTCTGTGTCAATATACTCTCAACTGCTTCCGCCAAATACCGCTCCCCATTGTAAACAGGCATGATTACGGATACAAGTGGAGTAATAGAGTTAACCATCACTGTAGATTGGACAATTATCAGGCCATAATACTCGTAACTTTTACTCAATATCGCACCTTCTGCCGTAAATTTGAGTTTCTAAAAAAAACGAAACGTGGGTTAATCCCGGCATGAAACTCAATCTTCACCCAACAGACTTATTTGAAGACCGTCATCACGGTCAGACAGAAGCGGCTCAGGCCGAGATGCTTCAAACTATAGGCGTTACCAGCGTTGACGAACTGATTGATCAGACTGTGCCGGAAGCGATCCGGCTCGATCATCCGCTAAACTTACCGGCTCCTAAGTCAGAGATGCAGTTTCTAACTGACTTCAAAAAGCTAGCCGAGCAGAACAAAGTCGTTAAATCGTACATCGGAACTGGTTATTACGATACCATTACCCCGAATGTAATTCTCCGGAATATTCTAGAAAATCCAGCCTGGTATACGGCTTATACGCCTTATCAGGCCGAGATTGCACAGGGACGGCTAGAAGCACTCCTGAATTTCCAGACTGTGGTGTCTGACCTGACAGGTATGGATCTGGCCAATGCGTCCCTGCTGGATGAAGCGACTGCTGGAGCCGAAGCGATGCACATGTTGTACGCTATGCGCCCGGCCGCGAAGAAATCGGCGAATACGTTTTTTGTGTCTGAACGGTGTCACCCGCAAACGATTGATCTGCTGCAAACGCGGGCTACACCCATCGGCATTACGTTACTGATCGGTGATCACCGTACGGTTGATCTGACCAGCGGGGCGGTTTTCGGCATGTTGCTGCAATACCCGGCTTCGGACGGTGAAGTATTTGACTATACCGACCTTATCGCTGCTGCGCACGAACTAAACATTACCGTAGCGGTGGCCGCTGACCTGTTAGCGTTGACCCTGTTAACCTCTCCAGGTGAAATGGGCGCTGACGTAGTGGTTGGATCAGCACAGCGGTTTGGTGTACCCATGGGCTTTGGTGGTCCGCACGCAGCTTACTTTGCTACCCGCGATGCCTTCAAACGCCAAATTCCGGGACGTATCATTGGGGTATCGGTTGATTCGGAAGGCAAACCAGCTCTACGCATGGCGCTCCAAACGCGTGAGCAGCACATTCGACGTGAGAAAGCGACATCGAATATTTGTACGGCGCAAGTACTGCTGGCGGTTATGGCGAGCAGCTACGCGGTGTATCATGGCCCCCAGCGGCTTCGTACTATCGGCGAACAAGTGCATGGTCTGACCAAAGTATTTACTACGGCGTTACGTCGGTGTGGCTACGAGGTTAGCACTGAAAATTACTTCGATACTGTAACAGTTAAGGTTAACGATACCGAATCCCTAAAAAAGTCGGCTAAGGCCGCTCAGGTTAACCTGCGGTACCTGCCCGATGGCGAACATGTTGGCGTTTCGTTCGACGAAGCTAAATCGCTCCACGACGTATCGGAACTGCTGACCGTTTTTAACGTAAAGACGGATCTCGATACGATCATTGAAGAACTGGAAATTACGTGGCCTGAGCGGCTCGTTCGTCAGTCTGAGTACATGACGCATCCGGTGTTCAATACGCACCATACGGAACATGAAATGCTGCGCTACCTCAAATCATTGGAAGAGAAAGACTTGTCGCTGGTTCATTCAATGATTCCGCTGGGTAGCTGTACGATGAAACTAAACGCTACGGCCGAGATGATTCCGGTAACGTGGCCGGAGTTTGGTAAAATTCATCCCTTTGCACCGAAAGACCAGACGGGTGGTTATCAGCAGTTATTTACTGACCTCAACAACTGGCTTTGTGAAATTACGGGCTTCGCGGCTATGTCGCTTCAGCCGAACTCCGGCGCACAGGGTGAATACGCGGGCTTAATGGTTATCCGGGCATATCATGAAAGCCGCGGTGATCATCACCGGAATGTTTCGCTGATTCCGCAGTCGGCACACGGAACAAACCCCGCCAGTGCTGTTATGGCCGGTATGAAGGTGGTTATCGTAAAGTGCGATGAACGGGGTAACATCGACGTAGCAGATTTGAAAGCTAAAGCCGAGCAGTACAGCAACGACTTGTCATGCCTGATGGTAACGTATCCATCAACGCACGGTGTGTTCGAAGAAAGCATTAAAGAAATTTGTGACATCATCCACCAGCACGGCGGACAAGTTTACATGGATGGCGCGAACATGAACGCACAGGTTGGACTGACTTCTCCCGCTAACATTGGGGCTGATGTGTGTCACCTGAATTTGCACAAAACGTTCTGTATCCCGCACGGTGGCGGTGGCCCAGGTATGGGACCTATCGGCGTCGCTCCGCAGTTGGTTCCGTTTCTGCCGGGGCACGCACTCGTGTCAACGGGCGGTGAGCAGGCTATTCATGCTATTTCGGCGGCTCCGTACGGTTCGGCCAGCATCCTGACCATCTCCTACGCATACATAGCCATGATGGGGGGCGAAGGCTTGACGAACGCAACGAAGCGGGCAATTCTGAATGCGAACTACATCAAAGCGCGGCTGGAAGGGCATTATGATACGTTGTACACCGGTACGAACGGTCGTTGCGCGCACGAAATGATTATTGACTGCCGCCCGTTCAAGCAATCGGTTGGCATTGAGGTTGAAGACCTTGCCAAGCGGTTGATGGACTATGGTTTCCACGCGCCGACCGTTTCATTCCCCGTAGCCGGAACGATGATGATCGAGCCAACCGAGTCAGAATCGAAAGCTGAGCTTGACCGTTTCTGCGACGCCCTGATTGCGATTCGGAACGAAATTCGTGAGATTGAGAACGGCGAAGCTGATCGGGCTAATAACGTATTGAAGCACGCTCCTCACACCGCCAATATAGCCTTGTCCGACGCCTGGGATCGGCCGTACAGCCGTGAGAAGGCAGTCTATCCGCTGCCTTACGTTCGTGCCCGTAAATTCTGGCCGAGTGTCAGTCGGATTGACTCTGCTTACGGCGATCGTAACCTCGTTTGTGCCTGTGTGCCAACCGATGCCTATGCAACGGAAGTGGCCGAGGAAGCGGGTATGGAACAGCAGGCGTAGCAGCCATTTGTGAATTTATAAAGTGGACGGTCGGCTTAGCTAACCGTCCACTTTACGTTTAAACAATCCTCAATAAAAACGAATTGTATTCGTTAAAAATTAGACCCGCCAAAAAACTTCATATCTTGGCGGTCATGTCGGTTTCTGCTCATTACTATCTATGAAAATCAATACGTCGTCTGCGCTGCTGGTGGTATTGAGTGTAGCCCTTGGACTCTCGG
Source organism: Spirosoma knui (assembly GCF_054780635.1). Taxonomy (NCBI): domain Bacteria; kingdom Pseudomonadati; phylum Bacteroidota; class Cytophagia; order Cytophagales; family Cytophagaceae; genus Spirosoma; species Spirosoma knui. Next base: position 216,668 of record NZ_BAAGVY010000005.1, read on the forward strand.
GCTGTAACTCGGCCATGCAGGCGTACAAAAAAGGAGTTCGTCACTTCGACGCCGGGGAGTACAATATGGCCCTTGGCCAGTTTCAGAAAGCTACCAAGGGCGACATCGACCCCGCCCGTTTAAACTATTACGTTGCTGAATCCTACCGCTTATCGAATCGGTTCGCTGAAGCGGCCCCCTATTATCAAAAAGCCATTGAGGCTGATACGAAAGAAGTTGATGCGCATTTTAATTATGCCTACGCCCTAAAATCGCAGGGAAACTATGCCGGGGCGCTCGACCAGCTTCAGCAGTACGTAGCCAGTGCGCCCAAAACGACGCCTAAGACCGTGCTGGACAAAGCTCGTCGCGAGATTGAAACGCTGAAAGCAATCGACGTCATTGCGAAGAATAAGGCGCTCATTACGTTGAAAAACATGAGCAACCTGAACTCGCCCGGAACCGAATTTGCGCCGGTGATAAAAGGGGAGGAGCTTGTCTTTACGGCCTCGCGCAAAGAACAGGTTTATAAGAATAACGGCTTACCGATGCTCGGTTTATACAAGACCAAGCTGAACCAGACTCCGGACGAAACCGGTAGCGCCGGACCGCCTGAGCCGTTTAGTACCAACGTTTTTCAGGGAGATGTGAACGAAGGAACACCGGCTTTCTCGAAGGACGGGAAGATGATGGTGTTTGCCCGCGGCAACAACGGGAAGCGCAAAGGTGGTCTGGATGTCGATTTGTATCTCAGCCGACTGGGCGAAGGAAATGTATGGAGCCAGCCACTGCGGTTGCCGATCAGCGATTCAACGGCCTGGGACGGGTCTCCGGCCTTCTCGGGTGATGGCAAAACCTTGTACTTTGCCTCGAACCGCGCTGGTGGAGCGGGGGGCATTGACTTGTATCGGACGAGTATCGATGCGTCGGGCCGCTTTAGCCGTCCAGTGAATATGGGTCGTGATATCAATACACCCGGCGACGAGATGTTTCCCTACGTAGCACCTGATGCTAAGCTTTACTTCGCTTCCGATGGGCATCCGGGTCTGGGTAAGCTGGACGTATTTGTGGCGACGCGCTCAGGTGGCGTTACGCGGGTAGCGAACATGGGTCAACCGATCAACTCCCCGGCCGACGATTTTGGGCTGATCTATACGAAGCCTAACGAAGGCTATCTGGCCTCGAACCGTCCGGGTGGTAAAGGCGACGATGACATTTACTTCTTCCAGGAAGGCCCCGCCAGCGATACAACAACGATTGCGCAGAATACGCCAAAAGATGCACCCAAGACAGTCCGGTATTTCTTAGCCGGAACGGTTTCGGCCAACGAAACGCCTGTGGCTCCGCTTGATTCGGCCAGAGTGCGGATCATTGACGATGCAAGCGGTCAGCCGATTGCCGAGGTAACGACGGGCCAGCCGGGTACATTCGGCAAATACCCCTTACAGGAAGGTAAAGACTATACAATTCTGGCCGAGCGGAAAGGTTACCTGACGCGTCGGGAACCATTCACGATGCAGGGTAAAAGCATTCCACAGATTTTCCTGACGAAATCCCAAACGGATACTACGTTCAATGTGGCCATTTTGCTGGATAGAGCAACCCTCAACAAGACGTTCGTGCTGGAGAACATCTACTATGATCTCGATAAGTTTAACATTCGTCCGGATGCGGCCGAAGAGCTGGACAAACTGGTCACTATTCTGAAAGACAATCCGACGTTGAAAATAGAGCTAAGCTCCCATACCGACGTTCGGGCTCCGGATGCGTATAACATGCGTCTATCACAAAACCGGGCTAAATCAGCCGTCGAGTACATTGCCTCGAAGGGCGTTGATGCCAGCCGACTTGTGGCTAAAGGATACGGCGAAACGCAGTTGATTGTTAAAAACGCGAAGACGGAGGAAGAGCACCAGCGGAACCGACGTACCGAATTTAAGATTCTTGAGCTATAAGAGTGCAGCTGGCAGTCAGTAATTTGCTAACGGACTGATCGCGCGAAAACACTATACGAATGGGCTTGGTTGTTGAAGAGACACCAAGCCTTTTTGTATATATGAACAATGACAAATTGCGCCAGTTCTTCGTCGTTTTCGGCGTTGTATCACTGATAGTAATGAACTACCTGTCGAACGCAGGTGCGTTTGGTGGCCGAACGAACGGCGATATATCCGACAAATACCATACGTTGGTTACGCCAGCCGGTTATGCCTTTTCTATCTGGGGAATTATTTTTCTGGGATTGCTAGCCTTCGCCGTGTACCAGGCCCTGCCTTCGCAACGAACAAATCCGCGTTTTCGGGCTGTCGGGTGGTGGGTGGTCGCAAATGCGGTTTGTAACGCAATCTGGAGCCCGATTTTCAATAACGAACAGATCGGCTTAGCCCTGCTCGTGATCCTGCTGATGTTGTTTACACTGGTTATTATTGAGCAGCGGTTGCTGGCTCAGCGCCATGTGCCCGTCGTTGCGCCGGATTTGGACGCTACGTTACCCGAGTCGCCAACTACGGCAACCGAGACCTGGCTGGCACGTATTCCGTTCTCCATTTACTTCGGTTGGGTAACCGTGGCCACTATTCTGAACGCATCGGTTTATCTGAAAGCGACCAACTTTAGCCTGATGGGATTAAGTGAACCAACCTGGGCGATGGCCGTTCTGGTTGTTGGGCTGATGGTGGCTGCTTTCGTGTTTAATCGGTACCGCAGCGTTGCTTATATTCTTGCATTTGCCTGGGCTTACGTAGCCATTGCGGTCGAACACCAGGGGTATAGCCAGATACAGGTGATTGCCGGTGCCGGAGCCATTGTTGCTGTATTGCTGGCAATTAGTGGTTTCATAGCGCGCAAGACGCCAGCTTATTCGTAGATGGCATAAACTTGACGAGGGGATCTATGCACAATCCTGGATTGTGCATAGATCCCCTCGTTGACGCGTTACGTTAAGGTGAAGCTGGTATTACGCTTCGTCTTCCAGTACTGTGATGCTGTTGATCTTATCGCCCTGGCGGATTTGATCGATCACGTCCAAACCTTCAACGACTTTTCCGAAAACCGTGTGGTTGCGGTCGAGGTGCTGCGTATTCTGGCGGTTGTGGCAGATAAAGAACTGAGACCCGCCCGTGTTACGGCCGCGGTGCGCCATCGACAACACACCCCGGTCGTGGTACTGATTATCGCCGGTCAATTCGCAATCAATGGTATAGCCTGGGCCACCCGCACCGGTTCCGGTCGGGTCACCACCCTGGATCATGAAATTCGGAATCACGCGGTGAAAGCTGATCCCGTTGTAAAAGCCTTTTTTGGCGAGTGAAATAAAGTTCTCAACCGCTTTTGGCGCGTCTTTGTCGAAAAATTCGATGAGCATTGTGCCCTTATCGGTGTTCATTTGTGCCTTTGGCATAGCTGACTTGTTTTTTGAGCGGGCAGCAGCGACTGTCCGCTCGATTTGAGTATGGATACAAAATTACGACGATTTACGGCAAAGGTCAGCTAAGACTTAGGCACAGGGACCGATAATAGCGCGAAGAGGCCTTGAAAGACGTATCGAAACCTTTCCTAACTTACCCGTTGTTACGCCGAATAGTCGCCCTTTACGTCTTGTCACCGTGGAAAATCAAGCAATTCCCTACTACGATAACCTGCCCGACTTTCTGAAGGCGGTGAAGTCTATTGATGCCACAAACCGTTGCTTTGCCATTTTCGCCTTTGAGCAGTTCGGTGGCCCCGGTGAGCTGATACCGCCCTTTCGAAGCAGTATGTACGTAGCGGCTTTAGTTACTGAAGGCTGCGGCACGATTGATCTGGATGGCGTACCGTACCAGGTTCGTCCGGGAACGTTGTATTTCCTGCGGCCCTGGACAGTGCGGGCGCTGCATAAACAAGATCAATGGAAAGGGTTTATTCTCATGTTTACGGCGGAGTACGTGACCAAGCGTTCGGTTCTTTCGGATCCGATGCGTGAGTACCCGTTTTATCGGAAAGGCGCGCAGCCCCTCATTCATATCCGGCCGGAAGAGGTAAGTGAGCTGCATAAGCAGTTTGAACTGATTGCCACTGAATTTGCGCACCCGACCCGGTCAAAAGCCGACCGGCTGGACCTAACGTACCATTTACTCCAGGCCCTGCTCATAAAAGGCCGAACAGTTTACCGCCAGACCTTGTCGGCTACCGAATACTCGCAACCCGTATCGCTGGTTGAGCGCTTTCAGAGTCTGCTGCAAACGTACTACCTGGCAGATGCGCAGCAGACGCTGACTTTACTGACAGTTCACGAAGCCGCCGAACGGTTACGGATTCATCCGCACTACCTGAGCGACATTCTTAAGAAATACACGGGTAAGACCGCACTCCAGCACATCCGCGAACGAACGGCGATGGAAGCCCAGAACCTGCTTCGAAATACGGAGTTGACCGTAGCGGAGGTTGGCTACCTGCTGCATTTCGAGGACCCATCCAATTTCACTAAGTTCTTTAAAAGCATGACGGGAGTGACTCCCCGCGCGTACCGCGATCAGCTGTTCGCTTTGGCAGCATGAATCTCAACAAGTCAAAAAGAACTGGTAATTTTTACATACTTATTTACGTAATCTGCACTTTCTACCAGTGAATCTCTAAAACGTACCTGTTCCAGCGCTGAATAGCTTTCTAATTTTGACACGTTAGCCTGATTTGTCAACGTGTAAATCTGTAGCTATTAACTACTTACCACGCTCATCATGTGGATTGTTCGCTTAGCGCTTGAGAAGAAATATACGATTGCTGTAATGGCCCTTCTCATTATGATTATGGGCGGGTTGTCGGTATCGCAGATGCCAACCGATATTTTCCCGCGTATTAATATCCCGGTCGTTTCCGTCATCTGGGGTTATACCGGGCTTTCGACGAACGAGATGGAGAAAATGATTACCAACTTCTCCGAAACGTCGATCATCAACAACGTTGGCGACATCCAGCGGCTCGAATCCCAGACCTATAACGGCACCGCCGTCTTGAAAATCTTCTTTCAACCGAGTGTACGGATCGAAGAAGCCATTGCACAGGTGACGGCGATTTCGCAGACTATTCTGACCCGGATGCCGCCCGGTACGCAGCCGCCCTTGATTGTTCGCTACAATGCGACGGACGTACCCGTGTTGCAGCTAGGGTTATCGTCCGATAGCCTGACCGAACCTCAGATAACCGACTACGCCCAGACGCGCGTTCGTCCGCAGATTTCCACCGTACCGGGTAGTCGGCTGTCGCAGGCGTTTGGCGGAAAAACCCGCCAGATTACAGTGGACCTGGAGCCAGAGCAGTTGGTGGCCTATAACGTTACGCCCGAGGAAGTCCTCAATGCCGTTACCGCCCAGAACCTGACCTTACCGAGCGGAGCCCTGCGCCTGGCCGAGCGTGAATACAACGTCCGGCTGAACTCCAAACCCGATGTTATTACTACGTTAAACGACGTACCGATCAAAACGGTCGGTGGCACCACCGTGCACATGCGCGACGTAGCTAATGTGCACGACGGGTCAGCGGTGCAAACCAATATCGTAAAGCAGGACGGTAGTAAAGGTGTGTTGATGAGCATTGTGAAAACGGGGAATGCGTCGACTACGGAAATTGTCGATAAGATACGTAATCAGATATTACCTACAGTTAGAGCTGCTGCGCCTTCCAATCTCCGGATTCAGGAGTTATTTGATCAGTCGGTGTTTGTACGGGCTTCGATCAAAGGCGTATTGGTTGAAGGTTTGATTGCCGCCTTGCTGACGGCCGCCATGATTCTGCTGTTTCTAGGAAGCTGGCGCAGTACGTTGATTGTGGCCATATCTATTCCGCTGTCGATTCTGGCGTCGCTAACCATTTTGTATTTGTTGGGAGAAACCCTCAACATTCAAACGCTGGATGGGTTGGCCCTGGCCATCGGTATTCTGGTCGATGATGCCACAGTGACAATTGAGAACATCCACCGCAACGAAGAGCTGGGTATGCCGCTCCGGCGGGCCATTCTGGAAGGGGCTCAGCAGATCGCGACCCCAACCTTGGTGTCGACATTAACCATCTGTATCGTATTTACGTCCGTGTTGTTTCTGGAAGGCCCGGCCCGGTTTCTGTTCGGTCCCTTAGCCGAAGCGGTGGTGTTTGCCATGCTGGCGTCTTATCTGCTGTCCAGAACGCTCGTGCCGACGCTGGCCGATTTAATGCTGAAAGGCGAGGGACAGCATAACACCGAGGTTACTTCACATACGTCGCGGCCTTCGCTGTATGCGCGTTTTAATGCCGTTTTTGACCGGTTTCAGGCTCGATACGTCCGGGCGCTGGAGTGGGTGCTCAACCACCGGCGGGTAGTGCTGGGGGGGGTCCTGGTTATTATTGTATTTACGGCTGGACTAGTGCCGTTTGTTGGTCGTGACTTCTTCCCGCGGGTCGATGCCGGACAGATCAAATTGCACCTGCGGGCACCCGTGGGTTCGCGGGTGGAAGCTACCGAACAAGTAGCGGCCCAAACTGCTGAAATTATCCGCGAGGTGATTCCCGAAGAAGAGGTCGGCTCGATTATCAGCAACATCGGGTTAACCTCGGAGCGGTATAACTTCTTTTTCACCGATAATTCTGCCGCCGGTATTGCTGATGCGGAACTGCTCATTTCGCTGAACGAAGAACGGTCGCACCCAACCGACGATTACATTCGGGAGCTTCGGGCGCGGTTGCAGGAGGAAATGCCCGACGTTACGTATTTCTTTCTGCCAGCCGACATTGTGAGTCAGATTCTCAACTTCGGCCTGACCTCGGCTATTGATGTACAGGTGTCGGGTTTCGACCGGGCCAACAACCTCAACGTTGCCCGGGAACTGCGGGATAAAATGGCGCAGATTCCAGGGGCTGTTGATGTGCACCTGCATCAGGTACTCGATGCACCAGAGCTGTTTCTGGACATTAACCGGGAACGGGCTGCCCAGTTCGGCCTGACCGAGCAGCGGGTGGCGACGAACATGAACATCTCGCTGAGCGGAACTGGCCAAACGCGGCCGAATTTCTGGCCTGATCCGGTAACCGGTTTTCCGTACCTGATCGCCGTTCAGACACCACCCTACAAGCTTGATTCATACGACAAACTGTTACGTACCCCCATTGTGCCGGGTCAGGTCACCCCCCAGTTGCTGAGCAACGTAACGACCGTAAAACGAACCACCGCGCCGGTAATCATTAACCGGGTTAATACGCAGCCGAGCTATGATATTTATGCCTCCGTGGAGCGGACGGATTTGGGCTCGGTGGCTAAAGCGCTGGAAAAGCTGACGGCTGAATACAAAGATCAGCTGAAGCCGGGTAATGTAATCTCGATTCGCGGACAAGTCGCCAGCATGGAGAGCGCCTTTAATCGATTGGGGGTAGGCATCGCCTTTGCCGCGCTGCTGGTGTACCTGCTGATGGTCGTGAACTTTCAGTCCTTCCGGTATCCGTTTATTATTATCACGGCTTTGCCCGGTGCTTTATGCGGGATGGTGTGGATGCTATTCCTGACGGGTACTACGTTCAGTATTCCGTCGTTGATGGGTGCCATTATGAGCGTAGGCGTAGCTACGGCAAACAGCATTCTGCTGGTCAGCTTTGCCAAAGATCATCTGCCCGAGGTGGGTGGCAACGCGTATGAAGCTGCCCTCGAAGCAGGTCGAACGCGCCTGCGCCCCATTCTGATGACCGCCATTGCCATGATTATCGGTATGTTGCCTATGTCGTTAGGGCTGGGCGAAGGCGGTGAACAGAACGCACCCCTCGGCCGGGCTGTAATCGGCGGATTGCTGTTAGCGACATTTACGACTCTGTTGTTCGTACCAGTTGTGTTCAGCTACCTGGCCCGCGAAAAGAAGATTGATCATCAACCTGTTGAAGTCGTATAATGGACATCATTTATCACATAGTCCCGGATGCCGACTGGGAAAAGTTTAATGAACAGGCCTATTATGAAGCCGGGAGTTTACAGACCGAGGGCTTTATCCACCTCTCCCGGCACGAACAGATCGAAGGCGTCCTAAGCCGGTATTATCAAGGTGTACCGGATTTGTTGCTGCTTCACATTGACGCGGATACATTAACCCCCGAACTAATATACGAAGTGGCAACGAACAACGAGCGATTCCCGCACCTGTACGGACCCATCAATAAAGACGCCGTGGTGGCGGTACAACGTTTGACTTAACTGATTTTAGAGCATTACTATGAAATCGCTTCGAGTGATCATTCCAATTGGGCTGCTGATTGCGCTATTCGTATTTTTTGGCGTGTTGCCGCGCATCAAAAACACGCAGGAGCTAAAAGCGGCTGCTGACCGCGAACGGAACCGCCTGCCCATAGTGAATGCCGTTCCACTGAAATACGCATCGGATACAACGGGTCTAACGCTGCCCGGTCAGATTCAGCCGTATCGCCAAACCCCGCTCTATGCCCGCACGCAGGGATTTTTGCGTCGTTGGTACGTCGATATCGGCGCTCAGGTAAAGCAGGGTCAATTACTGGCTACGATTGATGCCCCGGAACTGGATCAGGACATTGCGCGTGCTAAGGCCGATGTCCAGTTGGCGCAAACGAATCTCGACCGGCTGCAAAGTGTTCAGTTGCCGGGTGCCGTGGCCAGACAGGATATCGATACGCGGCAGTCCGCCTTAACTGTCGCTAAGGCGAATCTGGGTCGACTGGCTGCCCTAAAAGACCTACAGCAGATCCGGGCTCCGTTTAGTGGCGTCATTACGAGTCGTACGGCGGAGAACGGCGCGCTGGTGTCGCCCGGTTCGGGTCAGCCTTTGTTCACCATCTCCGAACTGGGCACGTTACGTGTGTTTGTCGACGTACCGCAAACGTATTTTCAATACGTAAAAATTGGCTTACCGGCTACCGTGGTGGTGCCTGAGTTGAAAAATCGACTATTTACTGGCAAAGTTGTCAGGACCTCTGGTACCTTGCGGAGTGAATCGCGGACGTTACTCGCCGAAGTCGCCATTCCGAACCCTAAACAGGAAATACCTTCTGGTCTGTACAGCCAGGTTAAATTCAACATGATTGCTGTGAACGCTCCGGTGCTGATACCGGCCAATGCCTTACAGATAACCCCCCAGGGACCGCGCGTTGTGGTTGTCAAAGCGGATGAGCGGATTCAATTCGTTCCCATCACCATTGGCCGCGACTATGGCACAACCCTCGAAGCGTCGACGGGCCTGACTGGTCAGGAGCGCGTTGTAACCAATCCGATTGATCGCCTGCGCGATGGGCAGAAAGTGCGTATCCGTCAGGTGAATGCCCAGAAAACCGTAGCTCAACGATGAAACACCGTATAGTATCGAGTGCCTTTTTCCTGTTTCTTAGCGTATGCGCTATGGCGCAGACGACCCCACTGAATGCGCAGGGGGGAGCCGTAACGGTTCAGCCGGGAGCTGCTCCGACTGGGGCAACAGGTACGGTTCAGCCGCAGCCATCCCGAACGAGTTCATCGCCGACTACTGTAACAGGCGCAGCCGTTAACCCAAACGAATCAACTCCGGCCCTGACCATTAGTGGTTTCCGACGCTTTGGCGATCCCATGCTTGAATCACTGATTCAGCTTGGGCTTGCTAACAGTCCGAACCTAAAAGCCGCGCTGAGTCGGCTGGAAGAAGCCCGCATCCGCGTGCGGGTAGCGCAGTCGTTCCTGTCGCCATCGCTACGTAGCTCGGTGCTGGTAACCACGCAGAGCCTGTCGGAGCGCCGACCCTTGTCCGTGCCGAACCAGGCCGATTTACTGCCCCGATTTCAATTGAATACGTTCCAGTTTTTGCCGATCGACGCCAGCTACGAGCTTGATCTGTTCAAACGCATTCGGAGCAGCATTGCGGTGGCCGACCTACAGGCGCAGGCCAGTGATGCCGATTTTCAGTCGTTTCGGCTGACACTCGCGTCTGACATTGCCCGTACGTATCTGCTAATACGGGGTAACGACGCTGAGCAGGCCGTATTTCGGCGGAATATCCAAGCCAGAGACACTACGCTGTCGATTCTTCGCGAACGCTTTCGGGTTGGACTTATCAATCAGATTGACGTACAGCGCGCGGAAACCGATTATGCCGGGTTACAGGTTACTCTGAAAGGGCTTGAACGCTCCCGCGTAGAACTGGTAAACGGACTCGCGCAACTCTGCGCTCAGGACCCGACTCAGTTCAACGTACCATCCGGAACGCTGCCAACCGCCGGATTAACGTATCCTTATGCCAGCGTATCGGTTGAGCAGCTCCAGCGTCGGCCGGATCTGGTTCAGTTCATTCGCCAAAATCAGATTGCTGCGGCTCAGGTTACCCTCCAGCAGGCCAGCACCCAGCCCAGAGTAACGCTGGTTGGATCGGGGGGCGTCCTGTCGGGACGTATCGGGCCCTGGTTTACGCCAAGTAGTGCTACGTACATCGTAGGCGTTAATGCCTCGGTGCCGCTTTATGAAGGACACCGGGCTCGTCAGAACATTGCCTTGTCGAAACAACTGGCCCAAACGAGCCAGCAAACGTATCAGCAGGCCATACAACTGGCCCAGCGCGACGCCGAAACCGCTCTGGATAACCTCACGCTATTACGTCAGCAGATCGATCTCCAGCAGCAGACATTGGCGTTGGCCCGCCGGACGGAGCAGTATAACCGGGAGCTGTATGTGCGGGGACTGGCTACGTACCTGGAAGTGCTCGACGCCCAGCGAACCATCCTGACCACCGAACAGCAGTTGGTGCAGCTTCGCAGCCAGGAAGCGCAGTACGCTGTCGCTCTGCTTCGGGCAATTGGGGGCGATTATTAAGTAAAGCTGGATGTCAGTAAACTAGGTGCTAAAATTAGGCTACAGCTCGATAGCTTTCCTGAACTTTTCTGGCTTAAATCAGTAAGAATATGGCAACTTTGCTGTAGCATTCTCTATTCTACTTGATTAATGCCAATGAATCACACGTATGTTATTATAATGGCTGGAGGGGTTGGAACGCGATTCTGGCCGTTCAGCCGGACGAGTTACCCCAAGCAGTTTCACGATGTATTGGGTACCGGCCGGACCCTGCTCCAACAAACGGCCGATCGGTTTGACGGGGTTTGCCCGCCCGAAAATATCTTTATCGTTACCAGTGCACTTTACAAAGACCTTTGTCAGCAGCAATTACCTCAGCTCACCGACGATCAGGTTTTATGTGAACCGATTGCCCGTAACACGGCGCCCTGCATCGCCTACGCCTGCTACAAAATTGCGCAGCGTGATCCGGAGGCAAACGTCGTTGTGGCCCCGGCCGACCATATCATTTTAAAGGAAGACGAGTTCAAACGGACCATCCAGGTTGCCCTCGACGCAACAAACGGGCAGGATATTCTGGTAACGCTTGGTATTCAGCCGAGCCGCCCCGATACGGGCTATGGCTATATTCAGTACATTCCCGAAGAGGATAAAAAAGGCAAAAGCCAGCAATCGCTACGTCAGGCTCCACTGCGGGTAAAAACCTTTACTGAGAAGCCTCATCTTGAATTGGCGCAGCAGTTTGTCGAGAGTGGTGAGTTTGTCTGGAACGCCGGTATCTTCGTCTGGAATGTGCAGGCCATTATCAAAGCGTTTGAAGCCTATCTGCCCGAAGTAGCCGAAATTTTCGAAGAAGGTAAGGGCGCCTATTATACCGACCGCGAAGAGGCCTTTATTGAGAAAGCGTATTCACTCACGAAAAGTATTTCGATCGACAATGGGGTTATGGAAAAAGCCGACAATGTCTACGTCGTACTGAGTGATTTCGGCTGGTCGGATTTGGGTACGTGGAAATCGCTGTATGAAGTATCAACCAAAAATAGCGATCAGAACGTAGTTGATGGGCACGTCCTGCTGTACGACACTAAAAACTGCATCATCAAAACCCCGAAAGATCGGTTAGTAGCCATCAACGGGCTCGATGGGTTTATTGTCGCCGAATATGACAACGTACTCATGATCTGCCGCAAAGAAGACGAGCAGAAAGTGAAGGCGTTTGTGGCCGATGCGAAAGAACAGGGCACACAATTTGTGTAGCCTTTATGGGGCTAGCCCATCTGTTTAAGAAGGCTGGCCCCATAAGCTTACGTAGGAGGACAATCTACGAAGCCGTATATTCGTTGGCTGTATGAATTGGTGGCATAACCCGTGAAGAACGTTTTCCTTTACCTTTTAGCATCGGTACTCACGGCTGGTTTACTCGCCAGCTGCAAAGATGATCAGGCTGAATTTTCGCCCGGAGCGGGTGATCCGCGCATTACCGGTACATGGCAGCTTCTGGAACGCCGGTTCATTAAAGACTCGACCTACACGGTTCGGGTCGATAGCTTGAACACCCCGCGCGACACCAGCTTTTACGCCCTCAAACGGTATACGCCCATCAATGCGCAAACCCTAACGTTCAGCGCAGACGGTAAGTTGGCTGCATCCGGCTCCGAAATGACCTATTATTACCCAATCCGGTACTTCCGAGTCGATTCAACCAGTCTCGATGGGCTGGGTGTTACGTTGTTCATCAGTACCAATCGGGCCAATGTCCCGTTCCGCCAGACGATAGCATTCAGAAAGGATACGCTGGTCATTTTGCCCCGCTGTGCCGAAGGACAATGCGACGAAGGCTACTACCTGAAACTGTTACGCGTCCGGTAGCAACCTTATGCCATCGCCATTACTGCTGCGCTGCATTTTGCCAGCCCTGAGCACGGATCGGCGTCTGCTGCCCCGCCTTCGTGGCCAGAACAACCTGCGCTGGATCGGCCGTCAGGTAGCCGATAGCGGTGATCCGGGCATTGGTGGCCAGCTTCTCAAACGCCTGCGGCCGAACGGTAAACAGTAATTCATAATCTTCTCCGCCGTTCAGGGCACACGTAATGGGGCTGATTTTAAACTCCTCAGCGGCCAGGTGCGTCTGATCGTCGATGGGAAGGTTTTCGTCGAAAATTACAGCGCCGGTGCCCGATTGGCGGCACAGGTGAAGCAGTTCCGAGGCCAGCCCATCCGAAACATCAATCATCGCCGTAGGTCGAATACCCAGGTCGCGCAGTTCATGAACAATGTCCGTGCGGGCATCCGGACGTAGCTGCCGCTGGACTAAATAGGCTCGCTCTTCTGAAAGATTCGGCTGCATGTTCGGATCGGCCAGATACACCTGTTTCTCGCGTTCCAGCAACTGAAGTCCCAGATAAGCGGCCCCTAGATCGCCGGTTACGCAGACGACATCATTGGCCTGGGCGGTGTTGCGGTAGGTAATCAGATCCTTCGGGACCTTACCTAAAACCGAAACGGAAATAATAAGCCCGGACCGCGAAGATGTGGTGTCGCCCCCTACCAGATCAATCTTATACGACTCGCAGGCCGCCCGTATGCCTTCGTACAGTTCGTCGACGGCCTCAACCGGAAAGCGGCTGCTCAGGCCAACTCCGATCGTTACCTGCAACGGAAGTCCATTCATGGCCGCAATATCCGAAACGGCGAACGTAACGGCTTTGTAGCCGAGGTGTTTAAGAGGAACGTAGGTCAGGTCAAAATGAATGCCCTCGATGAGTAAATCCGTAGCCAGCAGTCCATAGTCATCACCCCAATCAAATACGGCTGCATCGTCGCCGATACCACGCACGGTTTCTGGGTGTGCAGGCGAGGGGGTTGCCTGCCGAATCCGGTCGATTAAACCAATTTCTCCAAGGTTGTTGAGGTCAGTCATGAGTAAGTTATAAGGTCAAGCTGCAGTACCAGTTGGTATACTTTATAAATAACAAAGCCGTTCCGCTTGGTTACGGAACGGCTCAGAAATAAAATTGGTTTACCGGCCCTTACGGATTCGACAGGGTATAGACGTTCGTTGTGCCGCCGGTTTTCTGACTGATTTCTTTTGCGGTCAGTTTTAGTTCGGTATCGCTGATACTGTTGATGGTAAATTCGATAGTACCATTCGTACCGGTTGGGGCAGGGGTTAGGTTAGTCAGTACAAGGCGATCATCCGAGGGAACAGAATATTGGCCGGTAAATGTATTACCGTCAAATGCGGTATACTTAACCGTGGGAGCCGCGCTCAAATCAAGCTTATAATTAGCGTAGTTACGAACATTAGCCGTACCTCCCCGCGTGTAAACCGTCTGGCTATTCTCATCTACAGCTCGGGCGGTCCATACTTTGGCAATCCGTTCAGAAACCGGTGGGGTTTTATCGCCATTGCAGCTTGTCAGTAAACTAAAAAGGGTTAGTACCGAAAGGAAAGCAAGAAATGGAATCTTTCTCATGGTCAATCGATGCGTGTAAACTAAAGTGGCTAAAGTTACGCTAATTTTGTTGTCACCGTCAAAAACGATGCCTATTTATTCATCTGTTTGACTAAACGGCCAGAGGATGCCTACCAACCCTGATTTGCTAACGCCATACAGTCGTTCGCAGCTTGCCTTACGTAACGGTCAGGATCGCGACGAGATCTGGTGCGCCTACGCCGGTATCATCTATGACGTATCAGCATCACGCCTTTGGCGACGGGGTAAGCACTACGAACACTGGGCCGGGCAGGACCTGACCGCCGAACTTGTCGATGCGCCCCATGCCGAATGGGTTTTCGATCGGTTTCCGGTCGTTGGGCGGCTGCTGTAACAACCAACATAATCTAACATCCTTATGCTCATTGCCGATAGCGGCTCAACAAAAACGGATTGGCGGATCGTTGCCGCTGATGGTTCGACTCGGGCCATCCATACCGACGGCTTTAATCCATACTATCAAACCAGCCAGCAAATAGAAGCCGCTCTCCGGGCGCAACTTTTGCCGTCTATTACTGGTAACGACGTAACGCAGGTTTTCTTTTACGGGGCCGGATGTAGTGGGCCATCTGCTAATGACATTGTTGCCAGGGCGTTGCGAGCGGTGCTGCCGAATCTGCAAACTGTAGCCGTGAACAGCGACATGCTGGGCGCAGCCAGAGGGGCGGCTGGGCATGAGCCGGGTATAGTCTGTATCCTCGGAACGGGGTCCAATGCCTGTTGTTACGATGGTCAGCAAATCATTCGCGGTATTCAGTCGTTGGGGTTCTGGCTCGGCGATGAAGGCAGCGGAGGGTACCTGGGAAAAACGCTGGTTCGGGACTTTTTTCAGGAACGATTACCGTCCAACCTGCGCGACATGTTTAACGAACGATACGCGCTTGATCGGGCGACGTTATTGGAAAACGCTTATCAGAAACCCTATCCAAACCGGTATTTTGCGTCGTTTACCCCGTTTTTGTCTGAGCATCTAGCCCATCCGTACATAACTCGGCTGGTGACGGATGCCTTTGTCCAGTTTTTCACTACGTACGTAAGCCGCTTTCCGGAAGCAGGTGAGTGGCCAGTTCATGTGGTCGGATCGATTGGTTACTACTTTTCAGAACCATTACGTATAGCCTTGGCTCAGACCGGTTTAAGTATGGGCCGTATTCTGAAAGCTCCGGCCGACCAATTAGTTGTGTTCCACCAAAAACACTGACTTTACACAGTCGGTTGTTAATCAAGCGGCTTACTTGCCGTACTTTTGCACTATGGTCGGCGCGTTATGCCCGTAGGTTGAAGCAGATGATTTGGTTAAACGGATTACGCGGGGCTTCAAACGACCATTGACAACCTGAGAATAGTATAATGGCAAATCGGTATTTTTTAAAAGTAAAAGAGGTTGTTCGCGAAACAGCCGACGCCGTAACGATAACATTCTGGCATCCTATCAACGAAGAGGTGCGTTATCAACCCGGTCAGTTTCTAACATTCCTGCTCACCATAAACGGTCAGAAAATTCGGCGCTCCTATTCCATGGCGTCATCTCCGCATGTCGACGTATCACTGGCGGTTTCGGTGAAGCGGGTGCCGGGTGGCCTGGCATCGAATTACCTCTGTGATCGGATCAAAACCGGAGACATTGTCGAAACGCTTGATCCGATGGGGACATTCACCCCGAAGCTCGATCCGCAGAACCGTCGGACGCTGGTATTAATCGGAGCCGGTAGCGGTATTACGCCTTTGTTTTCGATGGCGAAGTCGGCCCTGCATGTCGAACCCAATAGCCGGGTCTGGCTTATTTACGGCAACCGGAATCAAACATCCATCATCTACAAAGCGCACCTCGATGCGATGGAACAGGCCTACGGGCGGTCGCGCTTTCAGGTTACGCACGTATTGAGTCAGCCCGATGCCGGGTGGAGCGAGCTGGAAGGTCGTTTGAATCAACATACACTCACGAAGCTGTTGGACCAAATGCCTGCGGCTGATCGGCAGAACGCCAGCTTTTATCTGTGCGGTCCCGACGGTATGATGGCTGAAGCGCGTTCGGCGCTGGCCCTGGTTGGCGTTCCTACCGAACGGGTTTTCAAAGAAAGTTATGTCACGGCTCCCGTACTGGCGGGCGATGTCGTTGAAGAGCCGCTAACGGCCGATGATGAGGGATCACCGGAGGTAACGGTTATTTACGAAGGCAGTGAGTATAAGTTCGCTGTGGCTCCGCATCAAACCATTCTGGAGGCTGCGTTAGATCTGGATATTGACTTGCCTTATTCGTGTCAGGCGGGTATGTGTACTGCCTGCATGGGCCGATGCACTTCGGGCAAGGTCAAACTGGACGAGGAGGACGGGCTGTCTGACTCGGAGCTTAAAGCGGGTTACGTCTTGACCTGCGTAGCTCATCCTGTCGGGCGAGATGTAATCATTGAGATTGACTAGCAAAGAGAAAGGGTCGAAGCAATTCGACCCTTTCTCTTTGCTAGTCGGCTTTAACGCTGCTTTTTCGTTTTGGGAGCTGGGGCTAAGGCCGGAGCCGGGCTGTGACGTGGTGTGGGTGGCGTTGGGGCCAGCGCGGGTGCTGCTGGTAGAGCATGGTCCGGAGCGGGAGCAACTCGTGGCACCGGCGGTATAGCAGCCGGGGCCAAAGCGGGTCGGGGTGCGCGACGAGCCCGCGCCGGAAGCCTGGGTACGGCTGGCATGGCGATATTCAGGCCAGCCAACCCTTCATGTTGAGCGCTTAGCTGGGTCGCGTACTGATTCATCTGGTTCGCCAGCTCTTCCGCCTGGCGTTCCAGCTTTTCGAGCGGCTGCTGCGTTTCGTTGATCTTCTGCTCGATACCCTCTATTTGCTTGTTTAGCTCTTCAATGCCTTCTTCCTGGTTCTTGATTTCTGGTTCGAGGGCTTCTAACTGCTTCTCGATTTCGGCCTGACTAAGCTTCTGCTTGCTGTCCGTGTACAGAAGCTGACGGTGTTTATCGAGCAAACTGCTTCGTTTCTCGGCCAGTTTATTTTTCCGCCATTCCAGTACGTCCCGGTTTCGTTCCGACGCTTCTACCGGAAACCGAAGTTTCTCCATCTGGAGACGTATCGCTTCGGCCTGCTGAGCGGTTTTCTCGATAAGCTGACTCAAACTATCTACCTGATGCTGGCGCAACGAACGGAGTCGGTTCAGCGAGTCAGAAGAAGCGGGCGATAAAGGCGATAAAGCAGCCAACGTCTCTGCCGAAGCCAGCGCATCATGGACAATAGTACTGTAGTCTACCTTGGCTAGCTCTTCTACTGTCTCGTTGAGGCTGACGGGAACGCTATTTGAAACGGAGGCAATAATGTTGTTATAGTTGATGTGGGCCATACCTTCTGATAAGGCATCCATACCGGCGTCAAACGCTACGTTCTTTTCGATAATAGTCAGCAAAATGTCGCGGTCGGCCTGCCCAATCGTATCCAGCGATAGCTTTCCCGCCATGACCTGATCGAGCTGGCGCTGCAAACGATTGACCCGCGCGGCTGGTAATTTTTGCCCTTTCCAGATTATATACGCGATCTTCCGTTTGTCGACCATACCGTATTCCGTCCCGTTACCGACCGAATGGCGACGGGTTGGCTTAGGCTGGGTAGCCTTAACTTTTGGCGGGTCCTGCTTCTGAATGGCATACACCGATGCACTTAACAGCAGTAACGTAGCCAGTGTAAGACCTGCCAGCCGACTGTTCGATACAAAAGGGGGCGTCGGAACACCGAGCATACGCCGGACCCGGTGCAGCAACTGCTTCCGTTTAGAGACAAAAGCCATCGCTAGGGTAGGGGTCTGATACACTTGGGCGAGTCGTAATTCTTCAACGCGGGCCAACGCCTGGGCTAAAATCCGACCATCGCCCCCGCAGGCTTGTACCGCTAAATCATCGCAGCAATGTTCCCGTTCTTCCCGTACCCGCGCGGAGAGCCACCACAGGGCCGGGTGAAAAAAGTATAATACCTCAACCACCGATTGCAGCAAATTAACCGCGTAGTCGAACCGCTTAACGTGGGCCAGTTCATGCGCCAAAACAGCCTCCAGTTCATGTAATGACAGATTCGTTGCTAAACTAACCGGCAGCAAAACGACCGGCTTAAGAACACCAATAACCATAGGAATGGTAATTTGCGCCGACTCTTTCACTTGTACGGCCATACGAATACCAAGCGAAGCCCGTAGGCGGTCGCTCAGCTCGATCCAGGCCGTTACGGATCGGCCCGATACGCGGCTCAACCGTTGCAGATACACCCAGCCACCAATTAGGCGCAACCCGAAGGCGGCAACACCGATCAGGTAAGCCAGAACAAACTCGGCGAGGTGATTTTCCAGAAATTGCTGAACGTACTGCGGCCAGGTTACGGTTTGAGTTACCGTTTGCCAATGAACAGAAACCGCAGGTTGAATTGCGCTTTTGGATAAAACGAATTCATTCGCAGCTGGAACCGGTCTATAGTACCAAATGAACGTAATGACCGAGGTTAGTACCTGCAAAAACAGCGTCACTACGCCAATCCGGTACCGAAATGCACTTGACCGATTGCGTAAGATATATAAAGCCAGCGCGGCAGACAGAACGAGCGCGAAGCCCTGCCAGATGGCGTGTAGCAGCGACCAGCCTAGCGCATGAGCAACTGGACTGGTCAGAAAATCAATGGCGTTCATTGGCTGAATTGATCTGGTTTAAAAGGTTTTTGATTTCGTCTAACTCTTCGCGCGATGTTTTATGCTGGCCTAACACCTGCATAACCAGTTTCGACGCCGATCCGCGAAAGGCCGTTTCAACAAAGCGATCGACCAGATTGCGTTGGGTGTCTTCTTCGCTCACGGCGGCTGAGTACGTATGTGATTTCGCTTCGGCGTCACGCGTTACTAGCCCCTTTTCGTGCATAATCTGCATCAACTTAAGGGCCGTTGTATAACCAATGTCGCGGCTTTCGCTTAGCTTTTCGTGAACTTGCCGTACGGTGCTGGGACCACTAGCCCAGAGCACATGCAGAATCTCTAACTCAGAGTCGGTTGGCTTCATAGTTGATCTACGAATAATTTCGTAGTAAACATATACGAAGTTTTTCGTAGATGCAAGCAGGCGAACAAAAAACTTTTACAATGGCTTATTATAGCGGCTATACGTTTTCAATAGTTTATTAAGAGACCAGTATGCATTCAAACGAGACCCTTCCACTTCCTACCCGTCCGGACCGACGTTTTATTGGTGATGAATTAACCCTAACGAGTTGGGACGATGTCAAGCCACTCTACGATGATTTACTGAATCGGCCGATACAGGACGCAACAGATCTGCGTCAGTGGCTACTGGATCGGAGCGAGTTGGAATCGTACCTATCCGAAAATTTTGCCTGGCGCTACATCCGAATGACGTGCGACACGGCCAGCGAAGAACTGGTTAATCAGCTCAATTTCTTTATTTCCGAGATTCAGCCCCCGATGACCGCCTATGGGAATGACCTTGACCTGAAAGCGGTGAATAGCCCATTTCTGAGCCAACTCACCGACGAAGGGTACGACGTAATGGTGCGGGGCATGAAAAAGGCGATTGAGATATTTCGGGAGGAAAACATACCGATACAAACCGAACTCCAGACCGAAGAACGGAAATACGGCGCCATTTCGGGGGCTATGACCGTTGTAATTAACGGTCGAGAAATGACGTTGCCGGAAGCCAGCGATCTCCTCCAGTCGACTGATCGGGCCGTGCGGGAAGACGCCTGGCGCAAAATCTGGGAACGGCGCTACAAAGACCATGAGGCTCTCGACCAGCTCTTCGACCGGTTACGCGATCTGCGCCATCTGATGGCGGTAAATGCAGGCTTTGCCAACTTCCGGGATTATTCGTTTGCCGCGTTGGGCCGGTTCGATTATACGCCCCAGGATTGTTTTAACTTTCATGATTCGGTTGCCGATGCCGTTGTGCCCCTCCTGAATACGTTGGCGAAAGAGCGTAAAGAGAAGTTGGGCGTAGAGCCGTTACGTCCGTGGGACGCTAAAGTCGATGTAGAAGGCCGTCTGCCCCTCAAGCCTTTCGCTACGGGCGAGGAACTGGTCGAAAAAACCATTGCCTGCTTCGATCGGCTCGACCAGGAGTTAGGCGACGATTTACGGATCATGCGGGCGATGGGCCACCTCGATCTGGAATCTCGAAAAGGCAAGGCACCGGGTGGCTATAACTATCCGCTGGAAGAAATTGGGGTGCCGTTCATTTTTATGAACGCTACGTCCAGCCTGCGCGATCTGGTTACGATGGTTCACGAAGGTGGCCATGCGGTACACTCGTTTCTGACGCGCAACCTGACTTTGAAAGCCTTCCGGAATCCACCCATGGAAGTTGCTGAACTGGCTTCCATGAGCATGGAACTGCTGTCTATGGATCATTGGGACGTATTTTTTGAGAATCCTGAAGAACTACGTCGCGCGAAGCTTCAGCATCTCGAATCAATTATTGAAACGTTACCGTGGGTGGCGACCATTGATAAATTTCAGCACTGGATCTACGAGAACCCGACTCACACCGTCAGCGAACGACGCGAGAATTGGGTACGTATCTACGAACAGTTTGCCGATAACGTAACAGATTGGAGCGGCTTTGCCTATTACAAGGAGTATATCTGGCAGCGCCAACTGCACCTGTACGAAGTGCCGTTCTATTACATCGAGTATGGTATAGCGCAACTGGGGGCAATTGGCGTATGGCGCAATTACCGGCGTGACCCGGAAGCTGGGTTAGCGGGCTACAAACGAGCGTTGAGCTTAGGCTACAAGGCACCCATCCGGGAAATTTACGCTGCGGCCGACGTACCGTTCGACTTTTCGCAGGCCTACATCCGCGAACTGATGGACTTTGTAAATGACGAGATTAAATCCTTAGGCCAGCGTTAACCGGGTAGAGGGATAGGCCGGAAGGAGAGATAAACCAAAAAAACTCTTCGTTTACGGCTGACGACTAGTGACTATTCATTAATTTTGCCGAATCAATTCGTAATCAAGTGGCTATGAAACGCGTATTCAGTGCAGGTTTGTTGGTCGCGGCAGTATTGTCGCTCGCATCCTGCGACTATCAAAAATACAATACTGTTCGCCAGAGAGACGTCCGGGCTAATGACTTTAGAGCTGACTACCGGGCTGGTGATGCTGAAGTGTACGGAACCGGCAAAGATTCGGCGGCTGTGCAGACGAAATATAAGTACACGCCTAATCCAGAACTGGAAGGCCGTACGCAGAAAATTCGTGAAAAACTGTTCGGCGCAGGTACAATCGGCGAAGGAGCTTAAGTAATTTTAATAGATCCTGAAAGCGATGAGTGAGCGTTTCGACGCTGGCTTGTCGCTTTTATTTTGCCATTACCTAACACTAAGTTTATCTACCTACGAATATAATTTTTTGTGTTACTTTGTCGGTAAAACGAATTGATTAATAGTATTTTTCTGTTGATAAAATTTAATTAGGCCTGAAATACGCTATGAAAATTGCATTGGTTACTGGGTCAGCTGGCTTAATTGGTAGCGAAGCCGTTGCTTTTTTTGCTGATAAATTTGACTTGGTCGTTGGTATTGATAACAATATGCGACAGTATTTCTTCGGGGCTGATGGCTCGACGGAATGGAACCGCAACCGGCTGGCCGAAACGTACTCAAATTATGAGCATCGTGCTGCCGATATCCGGGAGGTCTCGCAACTGGAGACAATTTTTAAGGAGTTCGGGTCTGATATTAAACTTGTCCTGCATACAGCCGCTCAGCCAAGCCATGACTGGGCCGCTCGGGAGCCGTTTACCGATTTCGGCGTTAACGCCGTTGGTACGCTGAACATGCTGGAGATGACCCGGCTGCATAGCCCCGAAGCGGTGTTCATCTTTACGTCGACGAATAAAGTATACGGCGACAATCCAAATTTCCTGCCGCTGATTGAAACCGAAACCCGCTGGGAAATCGATCAAAATCACCCCTACTTCGAAAACGGGATTGATGAGCACATGAGCCTCGACCATACGAAGCACTCTGTCTTCGGCGCATCTAAGGTTGCAGCGGATATTATGGTGCAGGAATATGGCCGCTATTTTGGCATGAATACTGGCGTTTTCCGGGGGGGCTGCTTAACCGGCCCTAATCACTCGGGTGCCCAATTGCATGGGTTCTTGTCATACCTGATGAAGTGCGCGATCACCGGCAATCAGTACACCATTTTCGGTTATAAAGGCAAGCAGGTCCGCGACAACATCCACAGCTGGGACCTGGTGAATATGTTCTGGCATTTCTACCAGAATCCGCGGCCGGGCGAAGTCTATAACGCAGGTGGTGGCCGGTACGCAAACTGCTCCATGCTGGAAGCCATTGCGCTTTGCGAAGAAATTTCGGGTAACAAGATGAATTATCAGTACTCCGAAACAAACCGGAGTGGTGACCATATCTGGTATATTTCCGATCTGACCAAGTTCAAACAACACTACCCGGATTGGAACTGGACCTACGATCTGAAAGAAACGATGATCCAGATCCACGACAGCATGGCTGCTCGGTTGGCGGTTGTAAAATAAGCATCTGTAGCGCTACTTTACGAGCTATACATTCATAGGTCAGCACCCGGACGCTCGCGCGTCCGGGCTATTTTATGCCTCGTTTTGATACATATCCGGTTATCTATTGGCTAATTACGTACGGTCTGTGCTGGGGGGTAGTGTGGGTAAGCAGTAGACTACGGATTAGTAGCCGACTATTCATTGCTTCCGCGCTGGGCTTGTTGTTTTTGCTGCGGTTACCCAGCATTGTATACAATTACGAGATCAATCCGGACGAGAGTCAGATCATTACCCAGGCCCTTACGCTCCGTCACGATCCGGTGTATTTCAGAGCTGTAGATGGTACCACGGGCGGCCCGCTGGACAGCTACTTTCTGATTCTTCCTTCACTGCTGGGGCTTCCCTTCGATTACATCACGGCACATTTAACCGCCTTCGGACTCATTGCCGTCTGCTTGTATCTGCTCTTTAGAACCGCAACGCTCTGGTTCGGCGAAGAGGCTGCCCGACTGGCCTTGCTGCCCCTGGTGTTCGTCCTTGGGCTAACCCAGGCCGGTGATTTCCTTCATTACAATAGCGAACTGGTGCCGCTCGCCCTGCTTAGCGCGAGTTACTACCTATACGCACGGCTGAAAAGCGAACGGCCGTTCAGCATCTGGCGTATTACTTTGATCGGCTTGTTGCTGGGCATGGTTCCATTCGGAAAGTTACAGGCCGCACCTATGGCCGCCGTCATTGGCTTATTTACGCTGTTAACGGTTTTTAGGGCAACCCGCCTGCACACATCCGAAAAACTTGGCCGGGCCGCTATTTTAATTGGAAGTAGCCTGCTGTTTCCAGCAATATTTACCGGCCTGACCTGGCTCAATAAGGTCTATGACGATTTCGTTACGTTCTACCTGGTCGGAAACCTACGCTACGCCAGTGACACCAACCAGCTACAAAGCATACTGCGCCTGCCCGAATTCTTTCGCAACGGTGAGTCGTTTGACTGGTTCATTAAATTGTCGCTGCTGGTTTGGATTGTAGGCGCAGTGTACGCCTTACGGCACGCAAACGGACGTAGCAAGGCTGAACGTAACAGAGCTGGTGGATGGCAGCGGATCGGGTTCTGCGTTACGTTGCTGATGGCCACGATTTTCGCGATTACCCGAACGGGATCGGAGTACATTCATTACCTGTTTTTTCTGACGGGCCCACTGGTGTTTGGAGCCGCCTACGGTTGGAGTCAGTTGCCACAATCCGTGCTCAGCGGGCGTTGGGTTGGAGCTGGTATCCTGGGGGCTTTTCTGATTCTGTTCGCCGTTCAGGTAGTGGTCAGACACCGGCAGGCTATTCCCCTGAACCGTTACCCGTCGGAGTGGCAAAACGGTTGGGCCGTTCAGCCGTCACCCGTTTCGAAAGCGATTGCCAACTACGCACAACCGGGCGAAAAACTGGTAGTTTGGGGTTGGCGCTGCGATTATTACGTGCAGACGCAGATGCCGCAGGGCGTAGCGGAGAACCATACCATTCGGAGTGGGTTTAAACATCCAATGCAGGCAATCTACCAAAAACGGTACGTACGCGATTTCGTCCGTTCGTTTCCGCCCGTCTTTGTCGATGCGGTGGGTAGCCGGAATCTGTGGATGACCGATCGGAAAACGCAGGGACACGAAATAATAAAACCGCTTGGCAAATTTATTGCCGCTCATTACCGCTACGTAGGCCTGGTCGACGATACCCGTTTATACGTACGTCGGGATCGTATTCGCCCTTCGCCACTAAACACCGAGCATCCTTTGGCCAAAAAGTAACCGGTAAAAGAACCAAACACGATTGACTGATTAAGAAGAGTTATGTGGACAAAAAAAGGACTGATTTATAAACCTGACGGATCGCAGCCATTCAGCCGCACGCACGCGCAGGTGCCATTTGGCTTTCCGTTGGAAAATAAGCTGCGTGTCTATTTCTCGACCCGCGACGAAAACATCGCATCAGCTACCTCGTTCGTAGAGCTTGATCCACAAGATTTATCGAAGGTAACCTACGTTCATGATAAACCATGTCTGACGAAAGGAGCCGTCGGAATGTTCGACGAAACGGGGGCTATGCCGTCGTGGTTCGTACCCGTCGGTGACGAAATCTGGCTGTATTATACCGGCTGGAACAAGAGCGAAACTGCCAGTTATCGCCTGGGTATTGGCTTGGCCATTAGCCGGGACGGTGGCCTCACCTTCGAGCGGAAATATACCGGTCCTTTACTCGACCGTTCGATCTACGATCAGGTTTGGGTGGCCCAGCCGTGCGTTATTCGTGAGGGCGATACCTGGCGGATGTGGTATCTGTCCTGCACCAAAATCGAAGTCATTAACGGCCATCCCGAACCCTTCTATAACGTGAAATACGCGGAGTCAACGGATGGAATTAACTGGCAACGTACCGGTCACGTCTGCGTCGGATATGATGAATTCACAGATGCCATTGGTCGACCAACCGTTTACAAGGACGGTGAGCTGTATAAAATGTATTTTTCATACCGGAATGCAACCAATTACCGCACCGACGTTCAGAAAAGCTACCGGATCGGATATGCCGAGTCGAAAGATGGCCTAAACTGGGAGCGAAACGATGATCTGGCCGGTGTTGAACGCTCCGCTGAAGGATGGGATTCGATGATGATGGATTACTGTCATATTTTTGAGTACAACGGTCAGCGCATCATGCTGTACAACGGGAATGGTTTTGGTGCGTCCGGATTTGGCTACGCCATCGAGCGGTAGCCCACGACAGGCACCGAAGCGGCTGACATTTATCAGCTCTTTCTTGCACAAAAATCATAGAATTGTGCCCTTCGATAGATTACGTTTGTATTATTCATAGCTACCGCTCTATTTTGTCTAAAACAGTAAGCAGAATGAAAGAGTTATCGAAATACCTCATACAGGTCAACGCTGAGTTCAAAGACGGCCAGATCGTTCCCGAGATTCCTTACGAAGACGTAATGAAGCTCGTCAATGAGCCGAACATTGTTATCGTCAAAACGGGTATTCCGGAAGAAACGCTACGTACCATTATCGACACGACCCGTAGCTGGGCGGCTAAAACCCCTTTGGCAGAGGCCCCCGATACATTCGATAATAACCAGCATAAGCACCGGCTTCATATTGCTAAAATACAGCAGGCCCCGCAGTTGTTTCACGACCATACGTTCGATGCCCTTCTGGAGCTTGATGAACCAACCAAGCAATCGCTGTTGCAGGTTTTCGATCCGATGCGCCGGTTCTGGAACAGTCTGACGGGCAACAACGAAGAATATGGCGTTCGGAAAGGGCAGCCGTATTTTCACCCGCAGGTTACGCATTACCCGATGGGCGGTAGTTTTTTTGGTCGCCACTGGCACCCGCTTAATCCGCAGAAAGTCGGTACGATTCTTGCCCTCAATCAATATGGGAAAGATTATACGTCCGGTGGTACGGGCTACGTCATTAACGACCATATCGTTGAGACCGAAGGTTTCCAGGATATGGGCGATATGATTTTGTTCCGTTACGATTTGCCGCACTGGGTAAGCCCCTCAAGCTTTGCCGATCGCTTTAGCTGGGACGACCCCGCCGGCCGCTGGGTCGCCATTCTGCCGTTCTACGATCCGTGGGGGAAACCAGCGGATAAAGATGAGCCGCAAGGCTGGAAAACCCAAATTCAGTCGGCTAAAACCGCTACGTCGGAGGCCGCCGTTTAATCAAGAAATACTCATTACCGAGTGACGGTGAACGGAGTATTCGTTCCTATCTTTGTCGGTGAAACGAAAGCCCGGTCTTTAACGCCCGCCAGGTTGCGTTCGGACCGGGTTTATTTTTCGTATTATGATTAAAGTAAGCGTCCTGATTATCACGTACAACCAGCAGAAGTTTATTCGTAAGGCGATCGATAGTGCCCTTGCGCAAAAAACGACGTTCACGATTGAGATTCTGGTTGGTGATGATTTTTCGAGCGATGGCACCCGCGACATCATCCAGGACTACGAGCGCCTGCACCCTGGCCTGGTGAAAGGCGTACTGCACCCACGTAACATGGGTAAAAACGGGGGGATAAATTTTCTGGAAACGCTGAAACTAGCCCAGGGCGAATATTATGCCCTGATGGATGGGGATGACTACTGGACCGATTCGCTTAAACTCCAGAAGCAGGCTGATCTGCTGGATGCGCACCCCGACTATTCAACGGTGTTCCATAATGCCTTGATTACGTACGAGGACGGGACGCCTTCGCATTTGCTCAATGGTCCGGACATGAAGCCGTTCTATACGGTCGACGACCTGATCGGCGAAGATGAAATCTGGTTCATGGCTACGTCCAGCACCATGTACCGCAATTCAATCAAAGAGTATCCAACCTGGTTTCGGGAGTCGTCGAGTGGCGATATCCCAAGGCTTATCCTCAAAGCCAAGCTAGGTAAGATCGGGTACATTCCGGACGTAATGTCGGTGTACCGGAAAAATCGGGGCGGAGCCAGCTACGCCGATAATTATTACGAGGAATCGTTTTTGCGAAATCGGATTCAGATGTACCGCGATATTAACCGCGAACTCGATTATAAATACGATCGGGTACTCCGCCGGAATATCGCCCGGTACTATCGGATGCTGCTGGACTCGAAGCAATACAAAAATCGCTATTTCCGACGGGTATTCTACGCCCTGAAATATTTACATCTAGGCCGCCCTGATTGGGAAAAAACGAAATTTGTCATTCGTGACTACGTCCTGCCCAAGCCTGTTACTAAGTTATACAGTAGTATCCGGCTTCTGCCGCATCGGAATTAAGCCAGCAAGCTTGTAATTTGTAGCGTGCCCGGTAGATGATGGTACTTGCCAGGGTCGACAAACCAGAATGGATATGAAATTAAGCGTTGTTATACCCGCCTACAACGAGGAAGAATCGTTACCCCCTACGCTACGTGCGCTGTATCAGACACTGGCCAAGCACGGGATTCCGCACGAGATATGCGTTACCAACGATAACTCTAAAGATGGCACGCTTCAGGTACTGCAACAGTTAGCCGCAACGGAAATTCCGACGTTGGTGTATTATACCAATCCCGGACCGAATGGGTTCGGCTATGCGGTGCGGTACGGACTGGAACGGTTTTCGGGCGACTGCGTAGCGGTGTTTATGGCTGATTTGTCGGACGATCCAGAAGATCTGGTTAAGTTCTACAACAAGATGGTTGAAACCGATGTCGATGCTGTGTTTGGATCGAGATGGGGTAAAGACGGGAAAGTGATCGATTATCCACCCCTCAAAAAATTCATTAACCGCATTGCCAACTTCATCGTCAAGCTGGTGATGGGCATCAAATACAACGATACAACAAACGCGTTTAAACTCTACAAACGCGAGACAATAGAAGGCATAAAGCCTTTTCTGGCTCCCCATTTTAACCTGACCGTCGAGTTGCCACTCAAGGCAATTGTTCGTGGATACACCTACGCAGTAGTACCCAATAGCTGGACAAACCGAAAGTATGGTGAATCGAAGTTGAAGATCAAGGAAATGGGTAGTCGCTATTTCTTTATTCTGATGTACTGCCTGATCGAGAAATACTTCTCACAGGGCGACTTCAGAAAGAAACCAGCCACGCCTGTAGCGCAGACCGTAAGCCGGTAATCAGTTATTGGCTTATGAGTCCTTTCAGACCTGGAATCTGATAGATGGCCAGCGATTGAATAACGGCCCAGAAAATTCCGCTCATTAGCATATACAGCAGCAGCTGACTTCGCTTGGCCCGAAAGGATACGGCAAGTATGGTGCCGCCGATGGGTGTCAGAATCAACGGCGTTAATAGCGCGATGCCCATTAAACCAGACCGCTTCCAGACACGTACCGCCATGCGGGTTCGATTGGTGAATCGTTTGGGCTGCCGGGGGCGGTAACGCTGCATCAGGGCCTGCAAAGCCGCACCGGCATACGTAACAACCAGTACGCTTACCATCATTCCCAGCGTTGTACAGATCGCTGTTTCTAGCCAGTTCAGCCCCAGGGCCACTCCTGACAAGGGCCCGCCAACAAATTTGATGGTGCTGGCAACAATAACCGATACGTACTTGGCAACTTGCATAACGAGGCTTTTCTATGAGAACAACACGCTAAAAATACGCGTTGTTTAGTACAATGCCGTTACTAGACTCAGCTTATCCGGGGCCGCCTGCTTATCAGTACAATGGCCACCTGCAAACGATCCTCCCCAGCCTTACGCGTACCGTAACCGGCGTTACGTATACTCGTCAGCGGCTCACTCTCTCCGACGACGATTTTGTCGACCTGGACTGGATTAAAGGAGGTAACTGCCGACTGATTATTCTAACGCACGGACTGGAAGGTGACAGCAATCGCCAGTATATGCGGGGAACCGCTAAACTGTTTGCCACAAACGGCTTTGATGTGCTGGCCTGGAACTGCCGCTCCTGTAGTGGCGAGATGAACCGGGCGTTTCGGTTGTATAATCATGGCGAGATTGGCGATTTAGGCGAGGTAATCGACCACGCTTTGCGGACTGGTACGTACGACGAAATCGTGTTGGTCGGGTATAGCATGGGCGGAAACATTACGTTGAAATACCTGGGTGTGCATGGGCCCAATCTGCCGGGCGCTGTCAAACGGGGTATTGCGATTTCGGCACCTACCGATTTGGGAGCCAGTGCCCGTATGCTTGACCAGCCCGCTAATCGATTCTACAGAAACCGGTTTATGAAAAAGCTGATTATTAAGCTGACCCAAAAAGCCGATCGATTTCCAGGGCGACTGGATATGACCAGACTGCGCTTTGTGAAACAATGGCGTGATTTTGACGAGTTTTTCTCGGCCCCAGTGAATAACTACCGGGATGCTGACGATTTTTACACCCAGGCGTCGGCCGTTAATTTTATGCCGGGGATAACGGTGCCGACTTTGCTGCTGAACGCCCAAAACGATCCACTCCTGACGGTTGAGTGTTCGCCAGCTTGGTTAGCGAAAGAGCATCCTTATGTATTTTTGGAAACGCCCGCACGGGGTGGTCACGTTGGCTTTGCGGTTTCCCGCGATACATACACGTATGCTGAACGCCGTGCACTAGCGTTTGCAAAGAACCTGATTTAAACTGATTCGATCGTGATCAATATTGTTTATACCGACGCTTATACACTCAATCCAGGTGATCTGGACTGGGAGCCGATTCAATCGCTGGGGAATGTTACGTTCTATGACCGAACCTCGCCTGATCAACTGCTGGAGCGGATCAGCGATGCCGAGATCGTACTCGTCAATAAAGTTAAACTGAACCGGGACGTACTGAGCCAGTTACCCAAATTGCGATACATTGGCGTAACTGCCACCGGCTACGATATAATCGACGTAGCAGCGGCTCGCGAACAGGGAATTACCGTCACCAACGTAAAGGGATACAGCACCGATTCGGTGGCTCAACTCACGTTCGCTTTATTACTTGAATTAACGCATCATGTCGGTCGGCACAGCCAAAGCGTTCACAACGGAGACTGGGTACGTTCCGCCGACTTTTGCTATGCCAAGTCACCTTTGGTTGAACTGGCCGGTAAAACACTGGGTCTGGTCGGCTATGGAGATATCGGTCAAAAAGTGGCCGAAATTGGGAAAGCGTTTGGGATGCGTATTCTGGTGAATCGCCGAAGCGCTTCCCGGCAAGAAGTACCCGACGTTACGTTTGTTGACCGAACTACGCTGTTTGCGGAGAGCGATGTGGTGTCGCTGCATTGCCCGGCTACGCCCGATACCGTTGGCTTTGTGAATCGTGACCTGCTGAACGTAATGAAGCCAACCGCGTATCTGCTGAATACCAGTCGGGGAACGCTGTTGAACGAACAGGACGTCGCTGCTGCCTTAAATGAAGGAAAAATTGCCGGAGCGGGTTTGGATGTGTTGTCAGTTGAGCCTCCTAAAGAAGATAATCCGTTGCTCACCGCAAAAAACAGCCTGGTTACACCGCACATCGCCTGGGCGAGTTTTGAAGCACGGAAGCGGTTGTTGGGTCTGGTTGCCGACAATATTCAGGATTTTCTGAACGGCAATCCGCAAAACGTTGTGGCTTAAGTGCCTGCAATTTGGATCAGGTCTTCAATCTGGTTGATAATCGTAGCGTTTTCCGGCATGTTAATATCCTGCCCAACGATCTGGTAGCCCGTAAATAACAGGTGCGCATCCGGAAAAGCTTTAACCAACCGATCAACAAAGGGCTGTACTTCGTGGTTGGAAGGTACGGACGTAATGGCGGTAAACACATAGTCAGGCTTGTGCACGTTGTAGGCAAACACCAGTTCATTGAACGGCAGGCTCTGCCCCAGATAAATTACTTTGTTGTATCGGGCGCGAATGATGTAGTTGGCAAACAACAAACTGATTTCGTGCAACTCGCCCTCTGGTAAAAACAGCATATACTTCTTGCCGTTCGGGCGCTGTTTACTGACCTGACCATCAATGGCCACAATGATTTTCTGACGGATCAGATTGGAAATAAAGTGTTCCTGCGCCGGACCAATTGAGCCAGTAACCCACAACGTACCGATCCGGCTTAAAAACGGATAGATGATGTGAATCATCGTGTTCTCGAAGCCAAATTGCAGGATATTCGTACTGATTATTTTTTCAAAACGCTCTTCGTCCAAATCGATCATCGAAATTGTGAGCGCATGAATCTGATCGGGATAATTGAGCTGCCTGTCGGATATCTTGATTACCTCCCGGTACATCTCTTCTACCGACAATTTCGATATTTCTGAAATTTTATAACCGTGGTCTTTCAGCAACGAAATGTTGAGTACCAGCTTAAGATCCTGATCGTCGTACGTGCGGATGTTTGTATCTGTACGTTTGGGCGTGATGATGTTGTAGCGCTGTTCCCAGATACGTAGCGTATGCGCTTTAATGCCGGATAGCTGTTCTAAATCTTTTATCGAATAATTACTCATGAGATAAGATTGCTAGATGTGAACAACAGCGAACATTAGTACGCACATTTACTAACTGGCTTGCCTTCGAATTGGCTAAAAACCAATCGAATACATATATCGAACGCAGGCGTACTGATCGCTCTCAGCTTGAACAAATTTACTACAATCAACAAAAGTACTTATATTTTGTTTAATTATTTTTTAAAAAACATCAACAAATTATGAGATATGAAGAACAGGAACTGAAGGGCGAGCAGCCATTTCGCCAACCGGTTGCCCTTCCGGAATGGTAAGGCGTACCAAATTGCAAACAAGACGCAGGAGACCAGCCACCAGCCAACGTAATTCTGAATAGGAACGGGCTGGCCAAACCAGGTCCAGAAATCTAGCTCAACGGCTACTGGTTCAATGAAAAAATCCAGTGTAACCATCAACGTGGCTGCTACCAGCGTTTTCCCATATACTGGCAAGGCAAGCCGGTCGCATACTGATCCGCAGCAGTATGAGAGTGTAAGCCAATTGATGCCAATAACAGGCGGAACTTCCCAAACCCGAGCGCCCAGTCCCCAACCATACGCGTAATGCCCAAAGATTGATCCGGTATGGACGCCGATCACCTCGATAAAATAGCCCGTCAGCACAGCCAGCGCTGCATAGACGTAGAAAGCAGGTCGCCAGTCGGTATGATACAGCAGCAGAACAACCAGGGAACTGATTAAGGTGAGCGGACTGAGCGGTCGGAAATAATCCGCCAGCACGGGGAGCTGGAGGCCTATGATGCCAGCCAGATAGGCTACAGTCAATACCGTGAGAACGGTGGGGTGATAACGGGGAGCTATTGGAATACTGATAGGCATGCATCAGTAACTGCGCGTGTGAGCAGAAGGTTAGCCTATATAAACGAAAAAGCCCCGACAGAATCAGGGCTTTTTACCAGGGTGAAAGACGGGGCTCGAACCCGCGACCTTCGGAACCACAATCCGACGCTCTAACCAACTGAGCTACAATCACCGTTTTGGACTGCAAAAATAACAAATAATGGATAATGTACAATGAGTAATCACTTTTTTAGCGAATTATTCAGCGTACATTATCCAGAGTATACCTTATGCCTGTTTACCTTGCTGATACCGCTTTTCGGCAGCATTCCAGTCAACTACGTTGAAGTAAGCCGCAATGTAATCGGGACGACGGTTCTGATACTTCAGGTAGTAGGCATGTTCCCACACGTCGAGGCCAATAACCGGGAAACCTTTCACATCCGCTACGTCCATCAGCGGATTGTCCTGATTCGGGGTAGAGGTCACAGCCAGTTCCCCGCTTGGAGTTACCACCAGCCAGGCCCAGCCTGAGCCGAACCGAGTAGTAGCCGCTTTGGTAAATTCTTCTTTAAAGGCATCAAATGAGCCAAATTTCTGCGTGATAGCGTCGGCTAACTCACCCGTTGGTTGACCGCCACCGCTGCCCGAAATGGTATTCCAGAACAAGGTATGGTTGTAATGACCTCCGCCGTTGTTCCGAACGGCTACCGGTGACTGACTCACATTGGTCAACAGCTCTTCAATGGATTTATTTTCTAAATCAGTGCCAGCAATAGCATTGTTCAGGTTGGTCACGTAAGCATTGTGGTGCTTATCGTGGTGAATTTCCATGGTTTGCTTGTCAATGTTTGGTTCAAGCGAATCGCTGGGGTAGGGCAGGGGATCTAATACAAAAGCCATTTTACTATGAGTTTGATGGAAGATTATTCGGTTTTGTTAACAACCCCATTTTCAATTATGTTCTTAAGTGCCTAAAAAACTTCTCAAGTAAGGCTTTGCTTTCGTCGGCCATCACGCCAGTTTCGATTCGGGTTTTCGGATGAAGCAGGGGTTGATTGAAGCGGGAAAAGCCTCGTTTGGGATCATCAGCCCCGATGACAAGCCGACCAATCTGCGACCAGAACAAAGCCCCGGCGCACATGACACAAGGTTCTAAGGTTACGTATAAGGTGCAGTCGGGGAGGTATTTACCGCCCAAGTGCTGAGCCGCAGCGGTGATAGCAAGGATTTCGGCATGGGCCGTTACGTCGTTGAGCTGTTCCGTTTGGTTGCGTCCTTTGCCAATGATTCGGTTGCGACTTACTACAACAGCCCCGACCGGAATTTCACCAGCCTCAGCGGCCTCTTCGGCCAGACTGAGCGCTATTTCCATGAAGTAATCATCCGAAAACATAATACAGCGAAATTACGTGGCCTGAAGGTATGAGCTTTACACGCAAACAGCCATCAGGTATATGGATGGCTGTTTGCGAAGTTGGCTTACTGTTTTACCAATTTTCGAATCGTATGTCGATCACCGACCTGAATTCGTAAGATGTATAGTCCGTTCGGTTGACTACTCAAATCCAGTTCGTTACGTCGGCTACGAGATGTCGATTGCAGGACCGTTCGACCGCGCAGATCAGTCACTTCAAAGTTTGCCGGATCGTGCGTCAGCGGAAGGTCTAGCTCCACGGTCAGCACCGAAGTCGTGGGCACCGGATAGGCTTTCACCAGGGGGTCGAGCGAGTTGTTTTCGATACCCAGCAGGGGCAGCACCGAAACCGTAGCCGTACCCGAAATCGATCCAGTACCGCAATTGTTAGTTACGGTTGTTAGCCGGTACGTTGTGGTGCGGGCAAGTCGAACTTCCGCTACGTACGGGCTTGTCGTTGCTGTTGCGGAATAGCTCCGAGCGCTGTCGGCATACATTACAGTCCAGGGGCCGTCGCCACCTAACGCAATGGTCAGGTTAGCGGGTGATCCCTCGTAAATATCCTGCGTACCGGTCAGCGTTGCTGTTGGCAGCGAGCGTACGGTCAGTAACGTCGGACTGTTGGTGCCGGTAATGCCTATCTCCGGGTTCGCTGCTTTGACGCGCACGTAATACTGACCGCTGGGTAATGCCAGCGGCAATGTACCGGTTACCGGAGAGCCGACGGCGGTAGCGGGTACCGCGTATTTCTTGGTGGTGTCGGCCAAACTGGCTAACTCAATACTGAAGCTATTCCCCGGATTGAATTCGCCGGTTGTGATAAATGGAACCGTCAGCGCCGTACCCGCGCAGAGCGTCGACGTATTGAAGGCCGTAGTCGATACGGTTGGTACGCGAACCACAACGCCAGCCGTAGCCGGGTTACCTGGCAAGCCAATGCCGCATCCATTTGTAACGGCGATTACCTGATACGTTGTATTGCCGCGGGGTAACACCATGATGGTCGTGTCGGATCGCAGCGATCGGCCCGAGTAACCGTCCGAAATGGTATAGCTGTAGGGTGCAGAGCCGGTAAATTTTAACTGCAATGATGTTCTCTGACCTAAATTAACCGAAGCGTTTGAAGGAGCCTGTAACGATAGCGTAGGGGTTGTGTTGACCACTACCCGAATGGTTGCGCGTGGGCTATAACAGCCATTTGCTCCAATCTGATAGACATAAAAAGCGTCTCCCTGTGGATCAACATTCGTGTTTATCGTTGAGGGCGTCGGCGCGTTGTCCGTGGTGCGCTCGTACGGATCAATCCAGCGTAGCCGCCCACCTGATTCGGCAGACGCTTCCAGTGGAGCCGCTTTGTCGTTGATGCAGTAGGAAACGACTGACTTGGCAACTGTCGGCGCGGCTGTACTATTGACGGTCACCTGTATCGTTGCCTTACCCCCCTCGCAGTTATTGACGGTTTGAGAAACGTCGTAATTAAAGGTGCCTGTTCGGCTGATAGAAGGAGTGGGCGCATTCGGAAATGCATTTCCATCTGGATTATACCATTTCAGATTCGCTCCATTAGCGGTTAAAGGCGATACGTTTTGAGCGGGCTGATCGGGTACAGCTTGACAATACGTAAGGTTCGACACACTCGGCGGAGCGGGCAGGGCATTAACGACAACGGTTATCGTCGCTTTAGGCCCTTCGCAGTTTTCATTCGAGGTTTGAGACACTTTGAACGTTTGCGTACCTACGTTATCTGTATTTGGTCTTGGAGCGCTACCCAGCGGAGCATCGTTTCCGGTATACCATTTCAGGTTTTGACCACCTGCGGTTAAAGGGCTGGGATCCTGTTTATTACATAAGCTAACGGAGCTTACACTCGGCGCGCCTGGCAACGCTTTAATGCGAACATTCAACCCAACACGTGGGCTCTCACAATCGTTCAGTGACTGACTGATGTAATACGTGACTGTACCAACATTGCTAGTGCTAAGAAGTGGCGCGTTTACAGATGCGGTTCCTCCCGTGGCGCTGGTGCCGTACCAGTTTGGCGTGGCATTAGCGACTAAAGTGGCGTTCAATGGCTGTGGTGGTGCGCCCTGACACAGTTCGATTGCCGATGTACCAGGAGCCCCCGGTCTATCTTTTACTTGTACTGCAATAGACGCTCGGTCACTTTCGCAGCTACTGACGGTTTGTGTTACGAAGTAAAGCGTAGTACCGACAACGGCAGCCGTTGTCGTGGGGATGGTTGGTGTAGTAGACCCTATACCTCCTGTTGAATTTGTTCCGTACCACTTTAAGTTTTGTCCGGTAGCCGTTAAGGGTTGTGCCGTTTCTCCTTCGCAGTAGGCGCTGGGCGGGATAGTCGTCGGGGCTGCTGGTACAGCGTTAACCGTAACGGTTAAGGGAGTACGTGTACTTTCACAGCCATTTACGGTCTGACTAACGTAATAAACCGTAGTTCCTGTGGCGGATGTGGAAGGGACAGGTGCCGTTGGCGAAGCGGTGCCACCGGTTTGGTTGGTACCATACCAGTTCAGGGTTCCACCTGTAGAAGGGGTGGCAGCGAGGGGAGTAGCGGTTCGGCTCTGACAAATTATCGTGGGACTCATAACGGCCGGTACTGAGGGCGTTGCCTTAACTGTAACGGTAATAGGGGCTCGCGGCCCTTCGCAGCCGCCCTGGGTCTGACTAACGTAGTACATACTGGTTCCAACCTGTGTGGTTATTGGAACGCTTGGCGTTGGCGAAGCGGTACCTCCAGTTGCGTTAGTGCCATACCAGTTCAGCGTTGCTCCGGTAGTGGGCGTTGCGGACAGCGCGGTTGCTGGCTGGCTTAGACAGTAGGCGGGCGCAGCGGCCGTTGCTGGGGCAGGTGGAGCATCTTTCACCTGAACGACAATGGGTGTACGGGCGCTCTCACATCCGTTGACAGTTTGGCTAACGTAATACGTAAATGTACCGGCCAGGCTGGTGCTCGGTATCGTAGCCTGAGTTGAAGCGGTGCCACCGGTTGCACTGGTACCATACCATCTTAAGTTTTGGCCAACTGCCGCAAGTGCGGCTACTGGAGCGCCTTCGCAGTAGGGGGCGGGGGCAGTAGCCGTTGGTGCCGGTGGCGGACTGCTGATTGTAACAACGATGCCCGCTCTGGGTCCTTCGCAGCCATTGAGTGTCTGGCTAACGTAATACGTGGTGCTGCCTGCCGTTGTTGTACCCGGAATGGGTGCTGCCGAAGCGCGTGTCCCCCCGGTTGCACTGGTGCCATACCAGTTCAGCGTTCCGCCAGCGACTGGCGTAGCGGTTAGCGCCGTAGCTGCCTGATTTAAACACAACGTAACGGGGTTCGTTACCGGCGCATTCGGCTTATCTTTAACTGTTACGCTGATGGGTATTCTGGGGCTTTCGCAGCCTCCAACGGTTTGGCTGACGTAATAGAGCGTATTCCCAATAATATTGGTGCTTGGCAAAGTAGCTGTACCTGATCGAGTCCCCCCGGTTGCACTGGTACCATACCAGTTCAGCGTTCCGCCTGCCGATGGAGTAGCCGTCAGCGCCGTAGCTGCATCACCTTCGCAATATGGAGGGGGGGGCGTAGCGTTCGGCGCAGCGGGTACGTTAATGGTTACTACTGACAAAGCAGTTGAGCCGACGCGGGCCGGAGCACTTGATACAACCCGAATTCGATAGGCGGAGCCAGGATCAACATTGGCCGGTATCTTCGCATTGATGACAAGTCCGGCTGACGTCGTTCCAATAACTGTGGGGTTTGTAGGAAATGCACCGGTTACGTCTGAGAGTTGAGCAGAAAAGACATTTCCGGCAGAAAAGACGCCACTCGGGGTAAACGTAACGGTGATGGTTCCTTCTCGACAAACCGAAGTAGGCGCAACGGCACCCGTTGTTATCGTCTGGCCGAAGCTTTGCGTAAGCGATACTCCCGCAAAAAACAGCCAGCAAAATAGATAGGCGTAAACATTACGTCCTTTCATAAAAATATGAGCAGTTAAGGGGATTAAAGTTAACGTATTTGTGAAAAACACAGGCTATTATTTCATATACAAGCCATCTCGAACGCATGGGCTAATGCCTTCTCTCCGCACAAAAGCTTGACAGTAAGTATGATATAATAATTGCCGATTTAAGCTAAGGAAGTTACCGATTGCGGTGAAGCGATACCACAATAACGGTGCCACTACGGTTTCGCCGTGGCACCAAATCCGTTAATAAGTAACTGGAAATTTATAATCTGGCCGAATGGCCACTGAATCTCTTTACTGAACAGAGCTGTAGATAACCTCGTGGATGCGTCGACGAAGTTTAGTCGTATTGATCGTATTGTTACCGGCTGTTGGGTAAATACGGTTCGAGAGAAACACAAAGATCAGCTCCTGGTCGGGGTCAACCCAAACGACGTTACCAGTGAAACCGGTGTGACCAAACGAACGGGGCGATACCTGCGGTGCCATGTAGACGCTGCTCGGACTTTCGGGGTTCGGCTTGTCCCAGCCTAAGGCCCGGTGGCTCCGGTTGCTCAGCGTTTGCGTAAAATAAGGCACCGTCATAGGATGAAGGATACGCTGTTCACCGTATTCGCCTTTCTGAAGATTCATTTGCAGTAGCGTAGCAATCTCCCGGGCGTTGCCAAATAAACCCGCATGGCCTGAAATGCCGCCCTGCACGGCCGCCATCTGATCATGAACCGTACCAACCAGGAGTTGGTTGCGGTAATACGTGTCCTGCTCGGTTGGTGCGCACTGCGGGTTTGCCAGCCGTTGAAGCGGAGTAAAGCCAAGCTGATGCAGACCGAGGGGCTTGTAAACGTGCTCGGTTACAAACTTGTCCAGAGGCTTTTTGCTGACACGCTCCACAATCTTCTGGAGCATCAGAAAGTTCAGGTCACTATACACATACGCTGGTTTTCCTGATTCGTCGGTTTTGCGCGACATTGGCGACTGCACAACCCATTTCCAGACCGAATCTTTCAGCGCGGGAACAGCCCAAAGAGTCGGCGCTATCTGAAGCGTATGCAGGCTGTCCGGCGTTGGATTATAGTATTCTGCTTTTAAGCCTCCACCCGACGTCCGGGTGCGGTCCCAGGTGGTGGGATAAAACGAAACCATGCCTGACTGGTGCCAGAGCAGGTCCTGAATAACAATATTTTGTTTGTTCGTACCCCGCAGTTCGGGGAGGTAAGAAGATGCTTTCTGACTGAGGTCAATCTGCTTATTGTCGTATAAGACCATGACCGACTGCAGGGTCGCCAGCACTTTTGTGAGTGAAGCCAGGTCATACAGGGTTTCGTCGGTTACTTTGGTCGCTCCCGGCGAATAGGTTAAGGCTCCAAAGTTTTTGCTGTATACCACTTTCCCTTTACGCGCTACCAGCACCTGACAGCCCGGTACGACGCGGTCTTTTACAGCACTCTGAACGATACCGTCGATTTTAGCCAAAACCGCTGACTTCATACCGACGCTTTCTGGTGAACCTATCGATAGCCGCCCTTCGGGAGAGATATTCAGACCAAGGCCAATTTTCAAATCACCAGTCGACACAGGCAGCATACCTCGCGCACCCAGGCCCCCAAATAAGACTTGTGGCACCACCCGCTGCATATCGTCAAGCTCCTGGTACGCGCAGATTAAAGCATCCGCCGACGAAAACTGCGGCAGGCTGTAAGGCGATCCGAAAGCCGCAACGATAACTTTCGTGCCCCGCTGCTTCAGCCGGTTGATCAGATCAATAGATGCTTTGGTAATGCCGTATTTGCGCGAAGCGGATTCGCTCATGCGGTGAAAGCTCATCACCACCGTATTGGCATCACCAATTTGAGCGAGCATGTTGTTCAGATCGACTTCTGAGACCGGCTTCTCCGGATAGGCCAGCGTCTGGAAAGGAGCGTACTGATTCAGCGTTTTCTGAAATACGTTGCCCGGCTCAGCCCCGATGGCCACAGAAGCCAGTCGCAACGTATCGAGCCGTTTGAAAGGTAACAGGTTATTTGCGTTGCTGGCTACCGTTACCGACTGTTCGCACAACTCCTGCTTGAGTAACTGAGCTTCGGGCGAATTCAGATCCGCAGCCAGACCGCTGAGGTTTATTGGTTTATACTTGTTCAGCCCCGCCCAGTACTTGGCGCGCAGGATCTTCTTGACTTTTTCATCGACAAACTCCTGCGAAATTACCCCTTGCTGAATGGCATTGAGAATGTTAACGGTTGCCTCCCGAACGTTTTCGGGATACAACAGAATGTCGTTACCGGCCATCAGGGCGCGGAGGTTAACATCCATCGCTTTCTGCGACCGGCTAATACCGCCCATGTTGAGCGCATCGGTAAAGACCAGTCCACGGAAGCCAAGCTCTTTTTTGAGTAACTCGGTTACAATTTTCTCGGACAACGTAGCGGCCAGGGCGGGCGTGTTGTCGATAACCGGTACGTGCAGGTGACCGGTAACGATGCCCATCAAACTGTCGGCAATCAGCTTGCGGAATGGATATAGGTCGATCTCCCGCATCTGCTCCGGCGAGCGGCTAACGGTAGGCAGTGTATGATGCGAATCGGCATTGGTATCGCCGTGACCCGGAAAGTGTTTTGCCGTGGCAATAACGTGAGTCTGCTGCAAACCGCGCATGTAGGCCGAAGCTTTCAGCGCTACGTTCTCTTTCGATTCGCCAAACGAGCGCACGCCAATGACGGGGTTGGCGGGGTTACTATTGATATCGGAAACTGGAGCGAAGTTGATGTGAATACCCAACCGCTGGCACTGGCGGCCAATTTCGGCTCCCATGCGATAGATCAGCTCATTATCACGAATGGCACCGAGCGCCATCTGCTTCGGAAAGTCCATTGCACTGTCGAGCCGCATGCCCAATCCCCATTCGCCGTCGATGCCGATCAGCAGCGGAATTTTAGAGGCAGCCTGGTACCGGTTTGTCAGGATCGCCTGCCGATAGGGGCCACCCTGGAAAAAGATAAGACCACCAATGTGATTGGTTTGAATGAGGTGATCGATGTACTGATAGTGATTTTCGTGGCGATTGGAGAAGGTGGCCACCATAAAAAATTGGCCAACTTTCTGCTCGGGCGTTAACGTATTAAAAACACTGTCCACCCACTGCCGACCACTATCGGGCAGGGTAAACACTTCGACGGGACGAGCTGCGGCTCCTGGTACGTATGTGGGCACTTCTACCCGTGCGGGGCGCTCAGCAGGACGTTTAGCGGCAGCCTTTGAGGCCGAATGAGAAATACGCGCCCAGATGGAGCGACCCGGTTCTGTTAAGCCAAACGCAGTTAATAAACTGACAGATAAGCAGCCAATTAATAGGAATGGCCTTACTACATTACTACGCATGGGTACTTAATAGGTAAAAAAAGGTACAGTCAGCTATCGGTGGTTTTCGACAAACCATAAAAGTAGCCATTGCCTGTTTAAATCCATAATCTGTACTGGAATAGTCAAAGTTTTTAACGAAAAAATAAAGTTCGTTTGTGCTAAAAACTGATTAACTATTCCTTAAAAGAAATGGATCGGCTCGTTTGACGCCTTAAAAACCTGACTAAAAGCTGATTGTTAGATATAAATTAAGTCTATAAGTTTAGTGGCATAATGGGAATGGGCTGCCCGTGGGTTGTTACAAGCTGAACTAGCGGTTGCTAATGAGTTGGGCGTGAGCTAACGTAGCAATCTTATGCTGCGTAGTATTAAGAGGGAAAGCAGGCAGTAAAGCCGGGAGAAATAGTATTCGGGAGGGCACCGAAACTAAGCAAAATCAGTGCTTAATGCACGTAGTACGCAGGAAATGCAGCGTAATACACTACGTTAAAAGACGGAAGGGGACTTGACTGAAAAGTCGGAAGCAGATAGGTACGAGAAATCTAGAGGAGTGAGTATAGCCGGAGCACGGTACCTAACTCAAAAAAGGAGAATTTGAAGAGAGCAACAGGTGAATACCATACGCTCGTATAGCCCAAAAGTTGGGGTCACTTAACTCAAAGGTAACAGTTACTTTAGTACGCTTGTGTTGAGCGCACCCGTACCAGGGCCTGCACGAAGCGTTTGCTCAGCGTACTTTTACTAAGCTCAACCGTCGGTTGCCAGCATACCGCAGCCATCGATCTGGTTTTGGTAATGGCCATCGACGCTTTGGCTTTCATCTGTTTGCGAGCTGCGAACACGTTGTGGGGGTGTCCCATACTCATTGCCTGGCCGCTCAGTCCCAGCGCTAAAATTCCGATGATTAAGGATGTTTTCATGACCTTGCTTTTAAACTTACAACGCAAAGTTATATGTTTTGTTTGGTATCTTGCAATACATAGTACTAAAATTTCTTAAAATTTATTGGTACTAAGTGGGGACAAGTGGATTTTTCAGTGTAATGACAACCGAATGCCACTTGCCCCCTATACGATGCGTTGATTTTAGTCGACCACGACTCGTCTTACCGCTCCGTCTTCGTTTTGCGTTACGGTAATGAAGTAAGTACCCTGCGACTTCTTGCCCAGATCAATCTGGCCAACAAACTCACCCGAGAAGTCTTTGATGTCGCGCCGGGCCACTTCTTTGCCTTTGGTGTTCGTGACAACAATCGATATATCACCTTTAGCAGGGGCCGTGAACCGAATGTTGAGTTGGTTTTGATCCGGATTATTCGGGTAAGCGTCCAGACCCCGGATCGTGGAGGGCTTTGCGTTAAAATTGCGGGACCAGTCCTCGAACGGGCGGGCTAACTGCCGGTCCAAGTCTCTGGGCACTTGAAACTGAAACCGGTTGAGCCGGTCGGCCAATGAATCGGTTCCCCGGCGAAATTCATAACTCCAGTTCTGATTGTTCCAGCCCGGCAGTGGACCACGGTGAACGTATACATCGGCAGGCAACCGCCGTTTGCCCGGATTAAGACGCTCCCGTGTCACGACCCGATCGCCATTGTTATCGTCAATGATGATGGTCATCTGCTGCTTACGGGTATCTTTACGAGTTGCCTTTAACGAGTCGACCAGTTTCGTCACCAGTTTGTCGCGCTCCGAATCGGTCATGCCGTCAACGCGATACGTGCGTTCAATTTCGCGAACTTCATCGCCGTTACGTTCAATAATGTGAACGTTTACTTCTTTTCCCGATGCTTTGGGCGAGGCAGATCCGGCCTTTTGCGCGACGGCTAATCCGCTCAGCGCACCCGTAAGTAACAGAGCCGGAACGAACCGGTGCCATACGAAAACTGTTTTTTTCATGGTACAAAACGTTATCAGACGAAGGAACGACAAGTTGGTAAAACGGTTAGCGTCAGGGTTGTTAAAGTTTGTTAAACGACCAATGAGTGGCCGCCGTGGTTCGTACTTTTACTGACGACCTAAGCCGTTTTCACAATAGAGTAGAGAAAATAGGTGAAGGTTGCATGAGCGGGTAAAAAATGTCAAAACAACGTATACAATGGATTGTGGCGCTTATGGCGGTTGGCCTGCTGGGTTTAGTAGGCTTACAACTGTATTGGATTAGCAGTGCGCTGCAATTGCAGAAAGAGCAGTTCGCCTACAAAGTGACAGATGCCTTGCAGGAGGTTGTCCGGACGCTCGAGCGCCAGGAAATCGTTTACCTGACCAAGCAGCGGGTGCAGGCGCGCGAACAGCAGAACCGATTGATGGCTATTGCCAAAAAGGAAACCAAATCGACCCAAAAGCCAGTTCAACGCCCCCCGGTCGCTCAGCCCAAACCAAGCCAGCCAGTCGATGCGCTGACCTCAGCCCGGCAGGTGATGGTGCCGGGTACCGCTCCAGCTGGAGCGGTTGTGGTTCAATCCGACGTTCTGCATCCGGTGGTGAAACCATTATCGCCTGAGCAGATGATGGTGGTGGAGGAGTTTTTCCGGCAGCAGGAAGAGTTGATGGCCGTTGGTGACTGGCAAACGCAACTGCTGCAGCAGCAGGAATTCGATCAGTGGGTGGAGCGGGTGATGACGAGCGAGTTGAACCACATCAACAATCAGGTGGCGCAGTCGGCGCGTCGGAAAGATTCAACGATGCGCATGGCGAAGAGTAAGCTACGTCGGTTTGTTCAGCAGCAGAAAGTGCAGCAGGCCGAGGTCGACAAACCCGCCGAGTCGGCACCAGTCAACCACACGGCCGCGCTTAGCCAGCATCGGGCCGAAGAACAGTCGCACCTGATCAAAGACGTGTTGAAAGGGTTGCTGTTGTCGGACCGGCCCATCGAAGACCGGGTGAACCGGGTGGCGCTCGATACGTTACTTCGGCAAGCGCTGGTCGAGCGAGGCATTACCATTCCGTTTGCCTACGGCGTTCGTACGCGGCTTCGTCCCCAGTTTTTGTTTACGTCGATGGGGTCGGAGTTCCGGCAGTTTGAGGACAAAGGCTACAAAGCCGCCTTATTTCCGAATAATCTGCTTGAGACCGGTAATTACATGTACGTTTACTTCCCTACACAGCAGGAGTTTATTCTGAGTCGGCTTGGCTTTATGTCGGGGGCTTCGGTTGTGCTGATTCTGGTCATTCTGGCTTGTTTTTACATTGCCATCAGTACCATTCTCCGACAGAAAAAGCTGGCTGACATCAAGAACGACTTCATCAATAACATGACGCACGAGTTCAAGACGCCGATTTCGACCATCTCGCTGGCGGTTGAAATGGCGCAGGAACAACTGCGGTCACCTACGGCGGCTACATCTCCCGAACCCGCTCGCCTGACCCGATACATGGGCATTATCCGTGACGAGACCCGGCGGCTGGGTTCGCACGTAGAGAAAGTGTTGCAGATGGCCCTGCTCGATCGGGGTGAGATAAAACTGAAATTATCGCCCGTAAACGTTCATACGGTCATCGAAAAGGTCTTGAATA
Organism: Spirosoma knui; assembly: GCF_054780635.1. Taxonomy (NCBI): domain Bacteria; kingdom Pseudomonadati; phylum Bacteroidota; class Cytophagia; order Cytophagales; family Cytophagaceae; genus Spirosoma; species Spirosoma knui. Next base: position 261,461 of record NZ_BAAGVY010000005.1, read on the forward strand.
ACATTGGTATCCAGGTTGAACAGCGCGAAGGGGAGGTCGATCTGGATTTTGAGGCCGATAATGAGGTGGTAGAAGCCGACGAGATTCACCTGACCAACATCCTCTATAATCTGCTCGACAACGCCATCAAGTATTCGCCGGAGCATCCGCACATTACCATTCAAACGCGGAGTTTGCCCGACGGCATCAGCATCACCGTTGCGGATCAGGGCTTGGGAATGACCAAAGAGCAGGTCATCCGCATCTTTGAGAAGTTTTACCGCGTACCGACCGGTAATCGGCACGATGTCAAAGGCTTCGGGTTAGGGCTGAGCTACGTAAAGAAAATGGTTGACGAGCACCACGGACAGATTCAGGTTGAAAGCCAGCCCGGCAAAGGCAGTTCGTTCGAGATAATCTTACCTTATAAAATTGTGAATGAGTGAATGAGCGATTGAGTGAATGTTTTGATAGCGTCAACTTTATTCACTCAATCGCTCATTCACTCATTCACTCAATCGCATTATGCCTAAAATCTTACTTGTTGAAGACGACCCGAACCTCGGACAGCTCGTGCAGGAATACCTGACCATGAAGGGTTACGACACCGATCGGGCTACCGATGGGAATCAGGGGTTGCAGCAGTTTATGGTGAACCCGTATGACCTTTGCATCTTCGACGTAATGATGCCGAAGAAGGACGGATTTACCCTGGCGAAAGAGGTACGTATGGCCGGTCGTGATGTGCCCATCATTTTTCTGACGGCCAAATCCATGCAGGAAGATACTATTCAGGGCTTCAAAGTCGGCGCTGACGACTACATCACGAAGCCGTTCAGCATGGAAGAGTTGCTGCTCCGAATTCAGGCCATACTCCGTCGTTATCAGCGTACGAACGATGCCTCTGAGCCCACTACGTATCAGATTGGCTCGTTTGCCTTCGATTATCCCCATCAGTTACTCGTTCACCAGAATGATACCGGCGAATCTCAGTCGCAGAAGCTGACCAGTAAAGAATCGGAATTGCTGAAGCTGCTGGCGCAAAATCTGAATCAACCCGTTAGCCGCAGCTTTGCCTTAAAAATGGTCTGGGGGGACGACTCCTATTTCAACGCCCGCAGCATGGACGTATACGTAACGAAGCTGCGTAAATACCTCAAGCCCGACGAAACGGTGCAATTGGTGAATGTGCATGGCGAAGGATTTAAACTCATCGTCTAGGAACAGACAATCCGTATCGGGCGTTAGCTTGATTACTGGGTAACGTAGAATAAGACTGTTTAGGACTTTACTTTGTCATCCCTTGCAAGCTCGGGATGTCAACAAGGCTCTATTCTTATCCTGAATAACCACTTCAGTATACGTTACTCATCACTCAATTGCAGAACGCTTAATTGTCTTACGATGAATCTCATTCGCCGTCCGCGCCGGAATCGCCAATCGGCCGCCATCCGCGATATGGTGCAGGAAACGCGCCTGTTACCTAGCGATTTTATCCTTCCCCTATTTGTCATGGAAGGTCAGAATGTCCGCTCCGAAGTAGCTTCCATGCCCGGTATCTATCGGCTGTCAACAGATTTGCTGCTGGACGAAGTGCAGGAATGCCTGGATCTGGGGATTCGCACATTCGATTTGTTTCCAAATATTGCCGAGTCGAAAAAAGATAAGTACGCCACCGAGAGCTATAATCCCGATGGCCTGTACCTGCAAACCGTTCGGGCTATTAAAGACCGGTTCCCGGAAGCTGTGATCATGACCGACGTAGCCATGGACCCGTACAGCTCCGATGGGCACGACGGTATTGTTGAAGATGGTAAGATTCTGAACGATCCAACGCTGGAAGTGCTCGGTAAAATGGCCCTGGCGCAGGCGCAGGCCGGCGCTAACATCGTCGGGCCTTCCGATATGATGGACGGCCGCGTGGGCTACATTCGGCAGGTGCTTGATGAAGGCGGTTTTCACGACGTAGCTATCATGGCTTACACGGCTAAATACGCCAGTGCTTTCTATGGACCGTTCCGCGATGCGCTCGATTCGGCTCCAAAATTTGGGGATAAGAAAACGTACCAGATGAATCCGGCCAACAGCCGCGAAGCGCTGATCGAAGCGCAACTCGACTTCGCCGAAGGAGCCGACTTTCTGATGGTAAAACCAGCGCTGGCCTATCTGGATATTATCAAACTGCTGAACGACAATTTCGACCTGCCCATTGCCGCCTATAATGTTAGCGGAGAGTACGCCATGATTAAAGCTGCCGCTAAAATGGGCTGGCTGGACGGCGAACGCGCCATGATGGAAGCCCTGATGAGCATCAAACGGGCTGGTGCCAAAGTCATTCTAACCTATTTTGCCAAGGAAGCCGCCCGAATGCTATGAGCAGACTTTTAATACGTAACGCCCGGCTGGTCAACGAAGGACGTATTGTCGAAACCGACGTATTAACCGACGGGGGCTTCATTGCCCAAATCGGTACGGGTTTGTCTGACCAGAACACGGACGTAGTGATCGACGCGGATGGGCAATACCTGCTGCCCGGCGTTATTGACGATCAGGTGCATTTTCGGGAGCCGGGTCTGACGCATAAAGCTACTATCCATTCCGAATCGCGGGCGGGTGTAGCCGGGGGCGTCACTACGTTCATGGAGATGCCTAATACGGTCCCGAACGCCTTAACGCAGGCGCTTCTGGCCGACAAGTACGCCATTGCGGCTCAAACGTCGCTGGCGAACTACTCGTTTTTCATGGGCGCATCGAACAACAATCTTGATGAGGTGCTACGTACCGACCCACGTACAGTATGCGGCATCAAGGTGTTTATGGGCTCGTCTACGGGGAACATGCTGGTTGATGATGAACACGTACTCGCCGAGCTATTCCGGGAAGCGCCCATGCTTATTGCCACGCACTGTGAAGATGAAGCGACCATCCGGGCAAATACCGAGCGGTACAAGGCGGAATATGGAGAGAAGGCCAGTGCCAATCTGCACCCGATCATCCGGAATGAAGAAGCTTGCCTGCTATCGTCGTCGATGGCAGTAGAGCTGGCTCGCCGGCACAATACGCGCCTGCATATTCTGCATATTTCCACGGCGGATGAGTTACCGTTGTTCAGCAATGACAAGCCGCTGACCGAAAAGCGCATTACGTCCGAAGTGTGCGTGCATCACCTGTGGTTCGACAGCCGCGACTACGACCGGCTTGGCAATCTGATTAAATGTAACCCGGCCATTAAGGCTCCGCACCACAAAGACGCGTTGCTGGCTGCTTTGCTCGATGATCGGTTAGACATTATCGCCACCGACCACGCTCCGCACACCTGGGATGAAAAGCAGCAATCGTACTGGCAGGCTCCTTCGGGCTTACCGCTGGTGCAGCACCCCTTGCTGATGATGCTCGACTTCGTGAAGCAGGGTAAACTCTCCATCGAAACGGTTGTCCGGAAGATGAGTCACGCCCCCGCCGACTGTTTTCAGATAGACCGCCGGGGTTACGTTCGGGAAGGGTACTGGGCCGACCTGGTCCTGGTCGATGCAAACGCGCCGACTCATGTATCTAAAGAAAACATCCTGTACCAGTGCGGGTGGTCGCCGATAGAAGGTCATACGTTCGGGAATGCGGTCACCCACACCATTGTTTCGGGCGAGCTGGTTTACCAGAACGGTAGCTTCCGCACCGACCGTGCGGGCGAACGACTCACCTTTGCCCGATAAAGAGACTAATTTTTTGCTGAAAATGCTTGCATAAGCCAAACTGGGCACCGTATCTTTGCAATCCCAACACGGGAATCAAAGTGCTGCCGAAGTGGTGAAATTGGTAGACACGCACGTTTCAGGGGCGTGTGTCTTTACGGACATGCGAGTTCGAGTCTCGCCTTCGGCACAAGTACCAGCCGCAATCAATTGTAAATCAGTTGGTTGCGGCTTTTAGTTTTTAGTGCGGGGACGGAATCGGGGACGGATACATCCGATTGCTTTTATAAGTGTATGAAACGACTTTTCCGAACTTGGTTATGGGTATGTTTGATCGTAGCTGTCAGCCAGTGTAAGCAGGGCGATGCACCCGCTTCGCAGTCGACCGTTCCAAGCCGCGATAATAACCTAGCACTAAGTAATCCTAGCGGAGCTGAGCCCTCACCGTTCACTCCAAACAATTACCTTATCACACAGCCAACCTATATCCTGTCCTACAATCAGTCCGCGGGCATAGCAAACTGGTGCAGTTGGCACCTGTCAGCCGCCTGGAAAGGATCGGCTAGCCGCTACGCTGGTAACTTCATTCCGGATCAGTCCTTGCCTTCTGGCTGGTACCAAGCTCGTCATGCTGATTATACAAACACTGGCTTTGACCGTGGCCACTTGTGCCCCTCTGACGACCGAGACAGCACAGCCGAAGAAAACCGGACAACGTTTATCCTGACCAACATTGTACCGCAAGCTCCTCAGCATAATAGACAAGCCTGGCGACTGCTGGAGGAGTACTGTCGTAATCTGGTTAGTCAAGGTAATGAGCTTTACATCATTGCTGGAACGTCCGGCAAAGGTGGCGAGGGAGACGACGGCAAAGCAAGCAGTATTGCTGGTGGTAAACTAGCGGTGCCTGCTGCGCTTTGGAAAGTGATTGTAGTGTTGCCGGTGGGATCGGACGATGTAAACCGGATCAACGCTCAGACACGGGTTATTGCGGTTTGGATGCCGAACACGAATGCCGTGGGTGAGCAGCCTTGGGACAACTACCGGGTGAGTGTAGATGAGGTGGAGAAGCAGACGGGGTATGACCTACTGCCGAATGTGCCAAATGGTGTGCAGCAGAGTCTAGAAGCGAAGGTGGATATAACAGCTATTTAGATACGCGCTGATTACTTTGTAGTAATGCTTATTCTTTTTGCTTAATAATAAACGTAATAGTACCTGTTGACTCAGGAGGAGGCAACTGGCCACCTTTTGGCCTAAGCCTAAGTCGCTCTACAGCTTTTCGATACAGCTCTGCAACGGGCGGGCTGATTGTTGAGTGCATCTGTTGAACTCGGACAATCTCGCCGTCGCTATCTACAGTTATGCGAAAGACAATCTTGCCTGTGGCATTCGAGTCGTCATTTACATTCGGACGGCTGGCCAACATCCAACCTGATATATCGAAGGCACTACTTGAACTGCTTTTTTTAAATAGGTCATCCTGATTTTCATCCTTGGCTACCGTGCTAACGACCGTTTCACTAGTAACTTTTGGGTTAATAATCAGGGTATTAGTTGTATAGTCAATAAAGATATTGCCCAGCTTCTGTAAGGCACTTTGGCCAAGTAAGAGAGGAGCATTTAACGTATGTAAGATACTTGCCTTAACGTTCGTTAGTTTTATTCCTCCAATCTCTATATTTCTAAGCAAGACCTGCGTTCCATCAACGTCATCTCCATTTGCTAAACTGTATTTTTCTGCTACTAACAAATCTGCTTTTGACAAGTATCCATTTTTGAGCATGAATCTTGCCTCCGTTAAAGAAATGGATACGCCAGACGCTCCAGTATCGAATATAAATTCTAAAGCAAGTCCGTTAATCTTACAGGGTATTGCATAGACACCGCCGTATGGCTTCATTTTGACTGAAGTTTGGCCAATAGCGGTTGAGTTAAAAAGTACAAGTATTATCAGTAAGCAAGCCTTCATTTGATTCGTGGAGCTAGTGTTTCAATAGCAAATCTTACACGGTACATAACCCATGTTTCGTGCCTCACTGACCGCAACCCGGCTTACTCCCGATCGACACCGAGCCAGACCATGACACTCATGTTTATGGTAAGCATAAGCTGACCGGCTGCCGCATATCAGAACGGTTGCGGCTTCTTGGCGTACACGAGTATGCTTGTGGTGATGGGGACGAGTAGCAGTGCCCTGACCAAAGACGGTGGCCACCGGCAACAGTGCTAAAAGGAGAACGTGTTTCAAGGTCTGGTGTAGTTACAATGCCTAAAAGAAACTAGCTGCCAGTTCCCTACTATTTGATTTGGGCGAGGACACAATTACTGACTTATTGTACTTCGGGAGCGGTAGCTTCCCGGGTGGTATCGCCTGCTCATCGCTTCTTCCCCGCTTCCAGGAATTCTTTACTGCTTCGGCAGTCCGATCCACCGATAATAAATGTTGGTATTAAGGCCTTCGCGTCGACAAATCTCGGCTACTGACTGTTCGCATTGCAAGCCTTCCTGCACAATACGAATCTTTTCTTCAGCAGTATACTGGCGTCGGGTCTGCCGTTAGATGTCTTTGATAATGGATAAGGCCGGCTTGCGCTCAGATGCAGTTGAAGCAGATTGGGCGGTTTTGGAACGGTTAGGCGGGGGCTTTTTGGCTGAATTGGACATAACCAAGGTGATTTAAGTGAAACAATTTACTGAATTGTCTCTTCCCATTTTCACCCCTTTTGTCCACTTTCATTTGACGACGTACACTTAGCTCTTTAGGCAAGTTTACAAATCATATTCGGCAACTTAAGGCAATTGTCTTAATGCAGTGTATGAGTTGGTTCCTGACTATGAGAATGGAGGGAGGCTGTTGATACTTTGGCTAATGACATCGCTTTATCTTCTTTGGAGAACCACAAGCGACTATGTGTAGGCAAATTAATCAGATTTGTTACGATTAGCTCATTAGTCGACATGAGCTTCTCACGGGAACTTGTCGAATAAAGTAGTTGCACCTGAGTGGGAGTCATACCTAAGTCTGCGTAAAGCTTAATAATAGGATCAGCTACATCGTAAGACAAAACATAGTCCGCTTGAAGGGTTGCAATCGCTTTTGCTAATTGCTTGTGGTGCTTTCCAATAAAGAAGTGTCGATACAATCGGTCGGCTTTCGTAAAGAAAGGTGGATCAAAGTAGTATAACATATCGGCCGGTGAAATACCAATTGATCTAGCAGCCCTGATGGTAGTTTGCCAGGAGCCTGATCTAACGAACGTGACTTTTGCTGCCAGGGCCTCAGCTTGACGAATGCGATTAATTAATCGTTGCTTAGGAAAGCGGCAGCCGATAGCATATGCTGATTGTTGAGCACGGCCGCCAATTGGTCCGGCTGTACCACTTAAAATTCCTGAAAAGCTAGTGCGGTTAAGAAACAGGCAGGCGAAAGCACGCTCACGTCGCGATGTGGGAATCTTAGCCCGATAGTACTCCCAAAGCTGAAGATTAGGCTCCACTTCTTCAACGCGTTTAATTAGCCAGTCTGCATCAAAAAAGACGGTTTTCCAAAAAGCGGATACTAATTCGTCTTTGTCACCCAAGGCAATTCGTTCGACCAAACCATCATTAAGCAACTGCAAACCAACACTGGCTCCGCCTGCGAAGGGCTCAACAAACAAGCGTGGCCGTCGATTATTTAACCGAAGTAAAGCGGCTAAATATCCGACTAAACGTTTTTTGCCGCCGGGGTAACGTAGAGGAGATAAGATTGATGCGTTATAACGTGATAAGGGTGTGGTGCTTACGGACATGGTGTTAGAAACTCTTCCAATGAACGGTTAAGGAAACGTTACCTACTTCTGGAATCGTAACGTTTAGTGTTTGCTGACCGTCAATGCAATAGTTTTTAAATTCTTTCAGCATAGTAGCATCCAGTAAAGTTTGCCGATCAGACGGGACAACGTTGATGATTGGGTCTGCGCAAAATACGACTAATTTGCGTTCAGCACGAGTTGTTGCCACGTTAAACCTGTTCTCTGATAGCAAAAACGTAGCTTCTGCTTCGGCATATTCCTCATCGGCTACACCGTATGACACAAAAACGACAGTCCGCTCTTTACCTTGTAGTTTCTCAACCGTATCAACTAAGGGCATTGGCTGAGTGAACGTACCAAAACCAACTTCGGCAAGTGCGTTGCGAATAGCTGCATTTTGCGCCCGATGAGGGGCCAGTACTGCCACTCCTTTATTAGCGAAAGTCTCCGGTGTGTGAAGATCATTTGTGTCATTTACTGTCAACCGTCCAGCTAAATAGCTAACAGCTTGAGCAGTGAGTGCTACTTCAATAGGATTTTTGGCCGTGTAGGACTGCTCAGGCGTATATCGAATCAGTAAAACCGGTTTACTCGGGTCCATCAGTAAGCTTAATAGCGGATCTGTTGTCTGCGGTTCCTTTGAGTAATTGAGGCTAATTTGAATTGTCGGCTTGGTTGAGACGTAATTTCCATAAATTAACTGACGTGGGTAGGCAGTCAGTGGTTCGTTCATTCTGAAGTTTTCTTCTAACTGAAACAAAGCCCGATGGGGTCCTGCTAATCCTCCTTGAGTAAGTTGCTGCTCGAACCTATGCCTCATGAAAACGAATATCGATGAAAGGACCGGTTTATGCTCATCAGCATAGGTGCCATGTAAGATAGGTGGCAGTTGCTTGTCATCACCGGCCAGAATCACACTCCCGGATGGCTTTAGAGCCGCCATCGCCAGCAGTGCCTCGGCTAGCTTCATTTGTGAGGCTTCATCAACCAAAATAACGTCGAACCAATGCTGCGGAATGCTATGATCCTTCATGGCTTTACAAACTCCCCATACGGTAGACCCAATCAGTACGCAGGGTGTTGGAGCTTGTAATTGTGTAGTAATCCCTTTTTCATTAATTAGCGCATCGATTGGTAGTTCATCATCAGCAACATTCTCCCCGCTAGCCTCAACTTTAAAAATATCAAGTACATCAGAGCCGATGCCATACTTGGCGGCCAGCTCAATGGTTTTGGTGAGCACGTTAACAATGGCGTGGTGAGTAAAAGCCGTTACCAAAATACGCAACGGACGCTCTTGCTGTTTTGCCGCAAGGGTATAACATAAAAGCATGTGAGCGACTGTATAGGTCTTACCAGTACCGGGTGGACCCCATATCAACGAAACGGGCTCCTGCATGACACCTGACACAGCCCGCCATTGAGCCTCGTTAAGGAGTTGATTTCTGGCAACGGCGGCATGATGAATTAATTCTGATTCAACGGCTGCTGGTTGTGCTATGAAAGGAGACCATTGAGTGATGGTTCCAGATGCTACTAACTGACGGACATGATCTGCGCCTGGCTCTACCTTTAAATGTTGGATTGTAGTGAGTATGCGTTCAGAGTTGTAATCAACATACATCGGGTCCAGAACGTATGTGTCATTGGGATTGGCGACAAAAATGGATTGCCAATGAGCTACCTGTTTGGATTGGATACGCAATACGGGCGGTGTAGCCTGATGATCTATGTCTACTAAAGTCACCTTGTTCTTTGCCCCCTGCCAACCTGCTGCTCGGAATAGCTTCCCGTCAACATCCATAATTAATTCATTAGGGTTCGACTCCGATGTGAGTACTAAGTTGAAATCACCAACTGATATTTTTGTATCACGGCACTCCGGATCGAATGTGAACTCAAGCAGATCATTTCGAGTACCAATGTACCGCAAACCATTAATGCAGTTAAATTTGGCTACTCGCTCAGCTACTGGTAGTGTATGCCCGTGTTTGGTTTTTAGCTCAGAGAATGATTCTTCTAATACCGTAAATACTTCCATTACGTCCAGCACACGTTGGGCATCGACGTCAACGATTGGGCCACTCGGGTCAAACGTTTCGTTGAGGTAAAACGGCTCCTTTGTTAAGAGGAGGTCATTGCCGAGCTGTTGTTTAATGGCTCGAACAACCGAATCAGTAGCCCGCAGTTTGTTGAGGACCGTTGATTCGATGGCTTCCCGAATAGCTGACGAATCCATATTCCGCTCCGGCTTAGCAGGGTCTGGTTTGAATACTCCATCGTTCCAAACATCATGAATCCGCTCGAAGGCTACTTGATTAGAATATGGCCAACCGAAGCCAAATTTAGGCCTGTATTCATAACCACTTGGTTCGCCATCGGCCTTGACTGGTTGCAAGTATTGGGAAACACTAGCCAAGTCAAAACCGTAAGCAATAGGTAAGGTTAGTGATTGGCGTAGAACCTGACTTACTACGGTCCCTGGCACAGTACGATACGTACCCGCGTCGGGCAGAACGGATTCTGGTGGAAAGATTCGGATTAGCCGTCGTACTTCGTCTAACAAGCCAACGGGTTCATCGGCCAGCAAATGACGCTCTAAACACTCCTTCAGCACCAATAGGTCTAAGCTATCGTAAACGTAAATATGAAGTCGTTTGAACAGTCGCCAGCGTTGCGAACTTGCTTCCCGTTTAGCGTCTTTCAGTTCAATCTTACTGGCCTCAACGATCTGTTCCAATGCTGTACGTTGCTCTAATAACGGCTCATGCTCAGGCCGTTTCTTGTACAAACGCGGATATATAGCCTTGAAGTCAGCTAATGCCTGCTCAGCATTTGTCTGAGCAGCTTCAGCATTGATTACAGCTTGATCTTCATCTATTGGCTGGTCATTAATCAATCTGTTTTCCCTATCAGTAGTCGCCAGCAGGTTATTGAGTGTTTGAAGAAAGCCAAGTAACATATCGCTTTCCTGTTCTGGTCCATCAGATATAAATACAGCCTCACTGCCTAAGACCTTATTCGTCTCCGAATCCCAACCTTCGTATGTTTTTATTCCTATCGCGAAGCAGGTAGCTGACACAGCGTCTTGCTCGGCCGATATTATTACCCGTACGTCTTCATAGCGTGGCATCAGAAGATTTTTCGTCTCCAACGACCGAATTTCTCCATCTTCGAGTGTTTGAGCCGCTTTTACGTACCGGTGCAGGTTTGACGATAGGTCGTGACTCTCCGATCGAAGCGTAGTAATCCGGGGCAGATCCATATGCAGGGCCGCCAGTTCGCGATGCGTAGGTATGCCTGCTCGTCTTAACCGACGCTTTGATACCGAACTCATATAGGGTACTCGCGACAGGTCGTTGCCCGCGTCGGCCTCAGCCCGGCACGTCTCGGCATACTCACATAACATACAGCTTTCGCAGTAATGGTAGTGAGCATCAGAAGCAGGAGTTGCTAGTAAAGTAGGAACGGTGTCGCGCAGAAAATTGCTTACGGCCGTTCGGTACGGTTTTAACTTAAACTCATCTTGCTTTTGTTTCGACTGAATTATCGCTGTTTCAGTATCGACAACAATGTCATGGCGGTTCGCGTAACGTAAAACATGCTCTAGCAATAATGAATAGAATGCTACTTGAATGTAGTGTTCATGGCGGGGTTTGCGACTTGCTTTGAAATCCCAAATGCGAAGCCGTGTTGGTTGGCGTTCTGACTGAGCAGGCAGAATCTCAATTAGATCGGGCAGGGCTTTAGTCAGTTGAATTTGGTCAGGATTCAGCCCAAACTGTTGCAAGAAAGTTAGTTGAATGTCGGTTGTAAAACCTTCTTCAAAGTCAAGGTCAATTTGCGCAAAGAAGCGGGCTGTAGTACCGCTGTCTAGAGCGGCTAAGAAGTCCGCGAACGAGGTTGCGAGGACTTTGTTAGTTGCCGTATCAACGCCTGCGTGATGGACTGCAGCGGCTCCATGCAAGTCGATGAGTCTGTTTATCTGACCAATTTCGAAAATATCACCACCCTGCATAAGCAATGCTGCCCCTGGACGGGTTTGCTGACGCGCTTTTTTGGGTACTCGCCAGCCAATTCCTGGCCGCTCCCGAAGTGCTCCTGGAACGGTATTGTAACGAAACAGCCGATCACAGCGGTGTTTGAAATGCGATGCGATAACAGAAGCCGTAAGTCTATATTTAGCTGTTTGCGTAGAAAATTTAGTCATAAGATGTGGATGAAATCTCTATTAGCAGGTATTTGTAATTGAATCGTTTTGGCAAAAGTAGAAGTGACAAGTGCAGCGTTTCTGCATTTGCTATCATAAGATGTAAATTTTCTCGTAAATCGATACTCACTAGCTCAAGTTATTCATATATCGATCTGCCGCTGCTCTGTATTGAGCAGCCAGGTCCTCACGCAAATGGGGTGGGCTGAGGATGACTAAAGCTGGCCCATAACTCATCAACTTAGCCTTCAATTCAAAATTGATGCCCAGTGTCATTTTGAATACGGCCTCATTTTCATCAATAAGCTCCTGGGAGGTATGCAGTGGCTTTGTTTCTAAGTATCGTTTCAGGGTAGGATTGGTCTTAAATATAATCTCCTCTATTCCGTGCTCAGCGGTACTAACGCCGATAAGATATCGAAAGTATATAGCCGGATCAAATGACAATTCTGGTTCACCTATAGTCTCGTCTTCGTCAACGCTGACAATTCGGTCAAGGGCGAAGTTCTGAACAAATTCAGCATCAGGATTGAAGCCGATTAAAAACCAGCGATCATTATACTCTTTCAGCAGTAGTGGGAAAGTCCGAAAAATGGCTGGTGCATCATAAGTAAACGGTTGGTACATTATGGCTAAGCCGGTCTTTCGCTTAACGTAACCATACAGCGTTTTTAACCATTGTTCAGCAGCAGGATACATGACTTTTTCAAACTGAATCAGTAGCCGGTCGTCCTCATCGTACGAAGCAAGTAGATTGCGTAGCTTTGCTTCCACCTGTCGGAGGGCATCTGTTTGGCCAAACTCACTGAATTGGCTGAGGATGCTCAGCGTACTACGAATAGCTTCAACGTCATCAGCCAGCAGTGGGTTGTTGAAGATAGAGAAAGTATTATCTTCATAACGATATACGCCATTTTCACAGACAATGGGGGCTTCGTAACCAAACTTGCCACTGCGCATGTCTTTGATGTCTTCTTGTATACTCCGCCTGCTAATCCCTTTGCTTACCCCTTCATATTCATATAAACCTTCTGAGCAAGCTTCGGCTAAGTCATCCAGTGTGTAGGCATGGTATCGGTTGCGTAGACACTGGTCTAGTACCTTAAGCCGAACTAACTTATTTTTATTCGCCATTTGTGGCAAAAAAACGATATTGTATGCAGAAATGCTGCATTCTAGCCTGATACCTTTTGTACATGAACCGTATAGAACTAACAAATTTTAGAGTGTTTAAAGAGGCTACTGCCCTTGACCTAGCACCGATTACAATTTTAACCGGGAAGAATAATTCGGGTAAGTCCTCCCTAATGAAGTCATTCGTTCTGCTATCAGACTACATGGAACCTGATAGCAACCAGTTAATTCTGGATTTAAACGGTAAGCAAGCGCACAAGCATAAAATCAATAAATTCTATAACGTTAAGCATTGGGAGAGTGATAGCAAAGAAGTTCACTTTCGATATGATATTGATGAGTACAGTTATTTTTTGAAGTTTATAGGGCAAAATGAGGAGACATTTGCTCGTTTGTCTGAATTTGTTGTTACTAATAATGCTATAAAGGATAATCTTCTTTTGCGTCGTAATAGTGAGTATATCTTTGAGTTGAGAGTATCACAACAATTTATTGAATATATGGCTGCTCGACGATCCAGCGATATATTGCTTCAGACGAGTAGCCCTAATGTCGCGTTGGACCAGATATTGATTCAGTTGGAAATGGCTAATTCTGAATTGAATAGTGTACGCCAGCAGCTAAAACAGATTGATTCAAAAGCTGAACTCACATATTTCATTCAGAGACAACAGGAGTTAGAAAATAAACTACGCTTGCTTAATGAGCAGCGTATTCGCTATGCTTATGAATCGGATAAGGTGCAAGGTCTCGTTTATAACACTCAGCTGTCTTTAGAAGACGAAGATTTTTCTACAATATCATTGGCAGGTATCATCCGACGTGCATTAATGCGCTACTTTGATGAAAACAAAGAAGGTCGGTTTAGAGCTAGAATGGATGAAGACCGTTCATTGTATCGTTTCTATGATCAGTTCTCCCGCCGAATGGCCGTTTTTGTTTATCATCTTAGTCCAAACAGGACTTACCAAGCAAGACTGTATACGAAACAGCAGACTGATAACGAAATTAATGAAATATTGACTCACTATGCATTAGCAAAAGCAAGGCCAGGTGATACTAATACAACCTTCATAAACAAGTGGTTACAAGAGTTTGAAATTGGTGAACAGATAAACGTTGAACTCGTGGAAGGGGTGGCTACCAAAGTCACAATTAGACAGAATGGACGGTGGGTAAATTTGGTTAACTTAGGATTTGGTGCAGGTCAAGTACTTACAATTCTACTTAAGATAGCTTCAGTCATCGCGGAACAGAGTCAAGCATTACCCATAAGGCGACCACGCTCTCCGATTGTGTTAGTTGAAGAGCCAGAGGCAAATTTGCACCCTCGATTACAGTCTAAGTTGGCCGATATGTTTATAGATGCTTCCAAAAACTTCCGTTTGCGCTTCGTATTGGAAACTCATTCCGAATACTTAATTAGAAGATTACAACTTATGGTCGCGTCAGACTTATGTGATACGTCGGATGCAATCATCTATTACTTAGATCAACAAGACGTGAAGAGGTTAGAAATTTTATCTGACGGTGGCCTTTCTGGTAGGTTTGGAAAAGGATTCTTAGATGAAGCCGATGAGAAAGCAATGGAGTTGTATCGTATTCAAAAACGAAAAGAGCTTGGCCGGAAATGATTGAACAGACTTTTTACATCACATACTCTGCATTAGAAGAGATTTTCTTATTTCCAGAGCATTATCCAGAATTGTATAAAATTCTTGACGAATATTCAAATGTAATGGTAGATCTTCATCAGGATGAGTTCAACGATCGCTTAGAAACAGATATGTTTCTTAAGTTTCTACATAAACGGGTGGATTGTAAGACAGACTGTTTAAGAGCCTTTTTTGACGATATCTTAGATTTTGACCTTGATAATAACGCTAAAGATTGGTTTGTTTTAGATCTGCCAGTTGAAGATTGTGCAGACGCTAGAGAACACTTTGGAGTAGCAGTTTTCTCTAAAGAAGAACTTAATAACATTATACCATCGCCGAAGCAGGCGAAATGGCATCTACGAAAGAACGAGCGGTATAATATAGCAAATACTAAACTTGGTTGGGAGGCAATCGTGTCATCAATCAAGTTAGCTCCCATAAATTCATTAGTATTGGTTGATAACTACTTATTTGATAAAGACCGAGAGCAAGGAATGAATAATGCTCTCTCCCTTTTCAAGGGAATAATGCCTAGAAAACTAGGTGTTCCTTTTAATATACTAATTGTCATTGCTGAAAAAGTTGCTTATAGCGCTGCTACATTAGAGACAACAGCTAAAAATATAAGTGAGCGCTTGTCAGATATGTTTACATATACTGTAACCGTAGGAATCATTACCCATAACCGTCCTGATGTATTTCATCAAAGAGCCGTTATTACAAATTATCATTTCTTTGAGAGCCACCATGGGTATAATTCTTTTAAGACCGATGGACTCGTCTCATTTGAGAATAATGATCTAAAGTATTACTGGTCTTTTGCGTCCGTGTGTGATCCAGTTGGGCAATGTGAAGTTAGGTGGATGGCTGAAATCCTAAGAGACACTAAAGATCAGGTTAATACAAACTCTGCTCATACATTGTTAATGAGCACAAACATCTTGGCTGGTGATTGCCGTAATCGGTTAATTAATTAACAAAGTTTTTCAGGTGCAGAAACGCTGCACTTCCTCGCCGTACCTTTGCTTCATGATGACTTCGACTGACAAACGACCAAACATAGATTTCCTGTACCGCATTACAAACGACGTATTGTGGAATACTTTTAAAAAGAATGAGATTGGCGAAGTGATGCTTCCTTTTGTGGTGTTACGTCGATTAGACTGCGTATTAGAACCTCACAAACAGGCTGTTCGTGAGGCTTATCTGAACTTTAAGGATAAGGTGATGCCTGATAAGCTCGGACCCGTTCTCGAACGGGCGGCTGGCAAATTGAAGTTTTATAATACGTCACCTTATGATCTGCTGACGCTGACGCAGGACCCGCAAAACGTCGAGATCAACTTCCAGACATACATCAACGGCTTTAGTCCGAACGTACAGGAGATCCTGGATAATTACCAGATTGATAAAGTTGTGGCTCGGCTCGTGCGGAATGGCTTGCTATACCAGATGGTTAGCGCTATCAGTGAGGTTGACCTACACCTCAGCGCGGTCACTAATCATGATATGGGCTATGTCTTTGAAGAGTTGATACGCATCTCGAACGAACAGTCTAACGAAACGGCGGGTGAGCATTTTACGCCACGCGAGGTGATTCGGCTAATGGCCAGTGTACTGTTCAGTACTGAGCACGAAGAGCTGAAGCAGCCGGGCGTTATCCGTACCATTTATGACCTCGCCTGTGGTACGGGAGGGATGTTGACAATCTCTAAGAATTACATCCTAAATAACATCAATTCAAGTGCGACGATCAACATCTTTGGGCAGGAGATTAATGAGCAGTCATACGCTATTGCGAAGTCTGACCTGCTGATTACGGGCGAAAACCCAGATAACATCCGGCATGGTAACTCATTCTCCGAAGATCGTTTTCATAACCGGAAGTTCAATTATATGCTGGCTAACCCGCCCTATGGCGTTAGCTGGAAGAAAGACGAAATCTTCATTAAAAACGAAGCATTAAACCCGCTTGGTCGTTTTACTGCTGGATTGCCTCGTACGTCAGATGGACAGTTCCTGTTCATTCAACACATGGTCTCGAAGATGGACCCACAGGGGAGCCGCATTGGTATTGTAACAAACGGTTCTCCGCTGTTCACGGGTGACGCCGGATCGGGGGAAAGCGAAATCCGTAAGTGGATTATATCGAACGACTGGCTGGATGCGATCATCGCCCTCCCATCCGATATTTTCTATAATACCGGCATCTTCACTTACATCTGGATCATCACCAACAAGAAAGAAGCCCACCGGCGCGGTAAGGTGCAACTCATTAACGCAACCGATGCGTTTGTGCCAATGAAGAAGAGCCTTAATAACAAGCGAAAGCTTATCTCTGACGCGCACATTACCGAGATTACGCGGCTTTACACAGCTTTTGAAGAAGGGCCGAGCGTGAAAATTTTCGACAATGAGTTCTTCGGCTATTTCCAGGTAACGGTTGAACAACCCGAGCGGAAGGATGGACGTATCGTGAAGGACAGTAAAGGCAAACCAAAGCCTGATAGCAAGAAGCGCGATACCGAGAACATTCCGCTTTCGGAAGACTTAGAAGAATACTTTCAGCGCGAGATTGCCCCGCACGTGCCGGATGCCTGGATTGATTACAGCAAAACACGCATCGGCTACGAAATTAACTTTACTAAGTACTTCTACCAATACAAGAAGCCGGTTGAGTCGGCCGTGATTAAGCAGCAAATTGTTGATTTGGAAAGATCCATTGTTGGCCTGTTGGATGAGATTTTGAATGACTGACATGCATAGATAGTTGCCTGGTTAGGCGTTCCTATTTTCTATGTATATTGATTGAGACATGTACGGAAAAGCAACTTTACGTGTACATGTTTTGCGCTGATTACTTAGTTGAATGATTGATACCTCCTTAACAGCACAACAGCTTTTTCAACAGCTAAACCAGTTAGATGAGTCGGTAAGTATCGAAGCCAAAACTGGTTCGGAGATAGATAAGTCTATCATGGAAACAGTGTGCGCTTTTGCAAATGAACCAGGCCTATGCGGTGGCTTTATTTTGCTTGGCGTCCGGCAGAAAGAGCAAATGCTGTTTCCAACGTATGAGCCAATAGCTGTCCGTAACATCGACAAACTACAAAACGATTTAGTCACCCGTTGTGCTACGGATTTTAATCAACCCATTCGGCCGGATATAGCAGCGGAAACTATCAACGGTGTACCGGTGCTGAAAGTGTTTGTGCCGGAACTGCCCCAAGCGCAGAAGCCATTGTTCTTCAAAAACCTTGGCCTGCCACGTGGTGCGTTTCGGCGAATCGGAGCGGCTGATTTACACTGTACTGAGGAAGACCTGCCGGTGTTTTATCAACACGCCGATACCTTCGATGCCAGTTTGATATCGGGTTCGTCTTTGGCGGATGTCGACGAGGAAGCGATCAACTATTACCGTCGTCTGCGGACCCTGGTCAACGCGCAAGCTGAGGAGTTGACCTTTTCCGATAATGAACTGCTTCAAGCCCTGGGGTGCGTCGTTAAGCAATCAGGTGAATGGAAGCTGACTGTAGCGGGGCTGGTGCTGTTTGGTAGTAAAATGGCACAACGGCGACTGATGCCAATGATGCGCGTGGATTACATTCGGGTACCGGGCAACGAATGGATCGCCGACCCCGACAATCGCTTTCAATCCGTTGATATGCGCGGATCACTGTTGCTGATTCTTCAACGGTTATATGCGCTCATTGCCGACGATCTACCTAAAGGCTTTTTGCTGCCGGAAGGTGAGATTCAGGCAAAATCGACGGGCTTGCCCGGCCGGGCGCTTCGTGAGGCACTTGTTAACGCGCTGATGCACCGCTCTTTTCGAGTGCCGCAGCCGGTTCAGGTGATTCGTTATGGTAACCGCATTGAGATCAGGAATCCAGGCTATTCTTTGAAAGCTGAAGAACTGCTTGGTGAACCTGGTTCTCTGCCCCGTAATACGTATATCGCTACGGTATTTCACGAGACGAATCTGGCCGAAACCAAAGGTAGCGGTATCCGAACGATGCGCCGGTTGTTGGCCGATGCTGGGTTGTCGCAGCCGACGTTCGAATCAAACCACACGGCGAATCAATTTACGGCCCTGTTGCTGCTGCACCACTTCTTAAGCGAAGATGACCTCGATTGGCTGGCCTTACTGGGGCACGACTCATTGACGAATGGGCAAAAGATAGCCCTGATTTTTGTCCGGGAAACCGGTGCTATTGACAACTCAACATACCGGCAATTAACCGGTGTTGACCTGACGCGGGCCAGCATGGAACTGCGCCAACTGCGCGATAGTAAGCTGCTCGAACTAAAAGGCAAAGGACGCGCTACATATTATGTAGCGTCTGATTTTTTGCAGTTACTGTGTAGTAAGGAGAACCAAGCGCCTGTTGCTGCTAGTCTTAGTGCACCTAATAATGTGCTTACCGAACCTGGTGCAAGTCTTATCGAACCTGGTACGAGCCTTACCGAACCTGGTGCAAGTCTTATCAAACCTGGTACGAGTCTTATCGAACCTGCTCTTATTGCCTTATCGAACCAGCTACCCGAGACGCTACAGGATGCGTTGCAACAACATGGCCGACGTAGCGGTGACCGGGAAATGCTGGAAGGTTTGATTCTGGCTTTGTGTGCCTGGCGGCCGTTAACACTGGTGCAATTGATGGGACTATTGAATCGTAGCGAGAAACATTTACTGCATCAGTACATTACACCACTTCGCGAAGCTGGTAAACTGGCTTTTACGATACCCGATATGCCCCGGCATCCTGAGCAGGCATACAAAACCGTAACTAACGAATCCAACAAGGACTAACGAACGCCATGAATCAATCCTACGAACAATATAAACCCTCCGGCATTGACTGGCTTGACGCTATTCCCAGTCATTGGGAGGTGAAAAAATTGAAGCATATAGCGTCGATTTTTGGACGCATCGGCTACAGAGGTTATACTGTTGACGACATAGTAGCAGAGAATGAAGGAGTGGTGACTATCAGTCCAAGTAATATAAAGAATGACGTCTTTACTCTAGAAAACTCGACTTACATCTCATATGATAAGTACTATGAGTCGCCTGAAATCATGATTTTCCCAAATGATATTGTTCTTGTTAAAACTGGATCGACAATAGGTAAAACGGCTATAATACCGGCAGGAATGCCTGAAATGACAATTAATCCACAACTAATTGTACTCAAGCAAATCCAGCTCGATCCTAAATACTTGTATTATCAAACAGTCTGTGAGTACTTCAAATTATCATTTCTCGTAGAGCAAACGGGAAGTACCACTCCTACTATTTCGCAAGAAAAGATTAACAATTTCCCAATCATATTTACTTCCCTCGCCGAACAACGTGCTATTGCTGCTTACCTCGACCGCAAAACTGCGCAGATTGATCAGTTAGTTGCTCAAAAGGAGCAATTGCTTAACTTATTACAGAAGAAACGCCAGGCCATCATCAACGAGACCGTTACACGCGGTCTGGATACCAACGCTCCCAGGAAGGATTCAGGTATTGAGTGGCTTGGTGAAATTCCAGCGCATTGGGAGGTGAAAAAGTTAAAGTATGTCGCCAGTCTAAAAAGCGGAGACACTATTACATCTGAGACTATTGAAGATGAAGGCGAGTATCCGGTTTATGGGGGTGGCGGATTTAGAGGTTATACATCAGCTTATACACACGAAGGGCATTACGCTTTAATTGGTCGTCAAGGTGCTCTTTGTGGCAATATTAACTATGCAAAGGGCAAATTCTGGGCTTCTGAACATGCATTAGTTGTAGCTCATCTAGGTGAATACGAAACGATTTGGCTAGGTGAACTACTTAGAGCAATGAATCTAAACCAGTACTCACAATCTTCAGCGCAGCCGGGTATTTCGGCAGAACGTATTCAAAACTTACACATTCCCGTGCCACCCTTTAAGGAACAAAGTGCCATTGTCAAATTTATTTTGACAAAAGGAGAAAAAATAAGTCAAGCTGTAACGGATATTAAAACCCAACTCGCCCACCTCAAAACCTACCGCCAGTCGCTAATCTCAGAAGTTGTCACAGGCAAGATTGACGTGCGAGCAAAAGCAACGGCGGACGTATAAACCGGTACTCAGCGTAACGATATGGCAACGGGAACTAAGGAAATTCATTTTGAGCAGCATATCGAAGACTACCTGACCAGTCCTACAGGTGGGTATCGGGCCGTATCACCTACGTTATACAACCGCGAGTTGGCGTTGCTGCCTGAGGAGGCCGTGGCCTTCGTGCGTGAGAGTCGGCCAGAGCGGTACAAAGCATTACAAGATCAATACGGTCCACAGACCGACGAGCGAATTGTGCAGGAGTTGGCCCGGCAGATCAAAACCCACGGTACACTGCATGTGCTACGTAAGGGCTACAAAGACCGGGGCGTTGCCATGACTTGGGCCTGGTTCAAGCCCGCCAGTGGTATGAATCCCGACCATGCACGTTGGTACATGGCCAATCGCTTCGCCGTCGTGCGGCAAGTGCGCTATGCCAAGAATCCGAAAGACACGCGGGAACTGGATATGGTGCTGTTTTTGAATGGTATTCCCCTGCTGACGGCCGAGTTGAAGAACGCTCTGACCGGTCAGTACCTCATCGACGCCATCAAACAATACCGCGAAGACCGCGACCCTAAAGAGCCGCTGCTGGAGTACAAACGTTGCCTGGTTCACTTTGCTGTCAGCACTGAGAAGGTAGCCATGACCACCAAACTGGCAGGCGAAAAGACGTTCTTCCTGCCGTTCAACCAGGGTATTGATAACGAGAATGAGAACGGGTTCGCCACCGAATACCTCTGGACCGACGTATGGTCGCGCGACTCGCTGCTTGATCTGGTACAGAACTTTGTCAGCTTCCAGACCGACACCGAGACGTATTACGACGAGCAGAAGCATCAGCTAACCGAACGTACATCCGAAAAACTCATCTTCCCGCGTTTCCACCAACGCCGGGCGGTATATCGGCTGCTAGAAGCCGTACGTACGGAAGGCGTGGGTCAGAAGTACCTTATCAAACACTCGGCCGGATCAGGCAAGTCGAATACCATTTCGTGGTTAGCGCACCGGCTCTCAGGTTTCTACCAAACGTTGGCTGACGAACGGCCGCTGTTCGACAGTGTCATTGTCGTTACTGATCGGCGGGTGCTTGATAAGCAATTGCAAAAGAACGTTCAGGATTTCGGTCAGGTAGCCGGTACCGTCGCGGCTATTGATGAGAAAAAGACGTCGCAGGACCTGAAAGCCGCCATCGAGTCTGGGAAGCGAATTGTTATTACTACGTTACAAAAGTTTCCGGTTATCTCAGAAACCGTAGCCCGCTTCAAAGACAGGCGTTATGCCGTTATTATCGACGAAGCCCACAGCTCGCAGTCGGGCGAAGCAGCCCGGCATTTACGCAAGTCGCTAAGCCTGAACGAAGCCGAGAAGGAAGACAACGAAAACCAGCCAGAAGACATAGATGATCTTGTGTTGGCTGATCTAAGAAGTCGGGGCAACCAACCGAACGTATCGTTTTTCGCCTTTACGGCAACGCCCAAGAATAAGACACTCGAACTGTTCGGTACGTCAAAGGATGGCAACAAAGAGCCGTTCGATGAATATACCATGCGACAAGCCATTGCCGAAGGGTTTATCCTAAATGTACTCGACAACTACACCTCCTTCCGCCGGTTTTATAAATTAGCCAGTCGCGCTAATGCGGAGGACAAGGAGTACGAAACGGCCAAAACGGTCCGATTGCTCACCAGCTACGTCGACCTTACGGACCATGCCATTGAACTCAAGTCGCGCATCATGCTGGAGCACTTTGCGGCACACACGGTTAAGCAGATCAACGGTAAGGCGCGGGCGATGCTCGTCACCCGTTCACGCTTACATGCAGTACGATACAAGCGCAAGTTTGATGAGTTGATGCGGGATATGAATCTGCCCTATACCGCATTAGTGGCTTTTTCGGGTACGGTGTACGATGCAGACGTTGATGCTGACTTCACCGAAACTAATATGAACAACCTCGGGGGGCAGCTAGATATCCCGATGGCGTTGAAGCTACCGCAATACCGCATTCTGATCGTAGCTAATAAGTACCAGACTGGATTTGATGAGCCGTTACTTCACACCATGTACGTCGACAAGAAGTTAGGCGGGGTCAACACCGTGCAGACATTGAGCCGCCTAAATCGTACCGCACAAGGCAAGACCAACACCATGGTACTTGATTTCGTCAATGACCCGGAGCAGATACAAGCTGATTTTCAAGAGTACTACGACGCGAATTTCATGCCTGAGGGCAAGCAAACCGATCCGAATACTCTTTACGATGCATTGACGGAGTTAAGCCAATGGCCAGTCGTGCAACCCGACGACGTAACCGAGTTTGCCGAAGTCTTCTTCCGGAAGGGTGATAACATGCAGTTGCTGCAACCCATTCTAAACCGATGCGCCCAGCGCTTTACAAACGACTTAGACGAAGACGAGCAGGCAGCATTTAAGGCCTGCGCCACTGAATTTGTGCGGGTCTACCGGTTTATGAGTCAAATTATTACGTTCCATGATGTAGAGCTGGAGAAACAGTATGTATTACTGAGCGCGCTACTCCAGAAGCTTCCGACACCAGGAAGCACTATGCCCCGCGAGGTGTTGAACGAGATTCAACTGGATAGCTACAAGGTACAAAGTCAGGGAGCGCTGTCTTTAGCGTTGGAAGCGGGCGGAGCCGAGATGTACGGATTAAGCCGGGGAGGAGCCTCTGGTGGTCAGGATGAAGCGTACGAATTACTATCCAACATCATCAAAACGCTCAACGACACATACGGCCTTGATCTAACCGACGATGACAAGGTGGACTTTGACCTGATTCGTCAGCGTATCGAAGCCGATCCAGAGCTGATGAGCATCTTTAACGACCGCAACTCCAAAGAAAACATTCGTGACAAGTTTAACGACGTATTGGACCAGGCGTTAGTTGATTTTATTGATACGAAGCTGGAGCTATACAACAAACTGTCTGAGGATAAAGCCAACGCAACCATGAAGCGCGTGTGGTTTAACTCACTTTACGACGGCCGGATTCGGGGCATTCGACCTTAGTTTGAACTCCTTAAAATCAATTCGAATTCATGATCCAATCCGCTAACAATTATCCATTATCTGTACTATTTAATCCGGACCAAGATCTTAAATACACAATTCCCAAATATCAACGAGAATATGTATGGCAACAGCGGAATTGGGAAGCTCTATTTGACGACGTCTTAGAGAATGATAAAGGCCACTTTTTCGGTTCCATTATATGTATCAATCAAAGCGTTGACGTCCATCAAACCCTATGCCTTGATTTAGTGGATGGTCAACAACGTATGACAACAACATCACTACTTTATGGGGCAATTTATACTTGGTTGAGTAAGAATGCAGATAAGAACAATATTAGTGTACTAGTTCAAATGGCTAATACTCGGCATAAGCTTGTTCATCAGCCAGAATATACAACATTGCGGCTTGAACCGTCAAGACAAGGAAGTAATTACGATGATTATCAATGGATAATGATGAATGCTGGTATTCTCGATAAAGAAGTTTACAGGCCAGCAAATGCGGGTAAACGTCGACTTTTACGTGCGTATGAATATTTTTCGGAACGTTTAAATCAGAGAGATGGTGACGGACAATTACTGTTTACTACCGCCAAAGTATTAGATTTTCTTGATAAGCT
This sequence comes from Spirosoma knui, assembly GCF_054780635.1. Taxonomy (NCBI): domain Bacteria; kingdom Pseudomonadati; phylum Bacteroidota; class Cytophagia; order Cytophagales; family Cytophagaceae; genus Spirosoma; species Spirosoma knui. Next base: position 285,664 of record NZ_BAAGVY010000005.1, read on the forward strand.
GAATAGTGCCTCTATGGTACAAATCACTGTAAATAGTCACTCAGACGCTTTTACCTTATTTGAAACTCTCAACAACCGGGGCGAACCATTATCGGCGCTCGATCTAATTAAAAATAAATTCTTGGACGTACTTGATCAGAAGCAAATTAAGAGTATCGAGCAGAACTTTGAAATATGGACTAAGCTCCTTGATAACCTTACTGATGACCCTCGTACGCAACAGCGATATCTTCGTCATTATTATAACTCATTCAAATATAAACAAGAGGTTCGTGTTCAGAGCATTTCTAAGGCAACTCGTTCTAATCTAATTGACATTTATGGAAAGCTGATAGACCGCGATGTTAAATGGATATTTAATGATCTATATGGTAAATCGAAACTATACGGTCGATTGGTTAAGCCTGAGAATGACGAAAACATCGCTGCAGTAACAAATGCCTTGCTCGACTTGGATCGAATTGGTGGAGTAACATCACTTGGTTTCCTTTTGTATCTGTTGGCCGAACATCCGGGTATGAGCAGCTCAGAACTGACGAGTATTATCCGGCTCTTAGTTGTATTTATGGCACGAAGGAACATTACAGATACACCGCCAACCCGAGATTTGGATAAGCTTTTCATAGACCTAATTGAGTACTGTCAGCAGGGGGATGAAATGCCTACATTGGAAACAGTAAGAGTATTCCTAAAAAAGCCTGACTGGTACGTACCTAACGAAATATTTCAAGCAAAGCTAGAAGGCAACATATATTATGAAAATACAGATGCTGCTCGATTTATATTGTGCAGTATTGAATTACAGCACCAAACGCACGAAACACACACCGATTTGTGGAAGCGTTACCAAAGTGGTCAGTATGTGTGGACGATTGAGCACATATTTCCCCAGGGCAAGAACATACCTGTTGAATGGGTAGAAGAGATTGCCAATGGAAATAATCAACTGGCCAAAGAAATACAGGATCAGTATGTACATACTTTAGGAAATCTTACAATATCTGGTTACAACAGTACTCTTGGTAATTTGTCGTTTGGCCAAAAGCGTGATCGAAAAGATAATAAGGGCCATTATGTCGGCTATAAGAATGGGTTATATTTGAACCAAGAGTTAGCTCAGAAAGACGAATGGACTGTGGTAGACATTCAAGCTAGAACAAAAAAAATGGTTGACGAATGTGTGACTCTATTTGCTTTGTAAGCTAATGATGTAATAATCGTATTGAACGAATTAATACGTTACAACGAATTGTATAAAGTTCTAAAATGGGGCGGCATGCTAACAGGTTGAGGTGGTCCGGTTTAGCGGCACACTAAATTTGTCAGATTTGCAAAGCACTCTTGTTCTAATTGTTCAGGGCTTTGGTAGCCCAGCGATGACCGGGCTGTCTGCGCAGTACTTTATCTCCCTATTAAAAAGAGATCAACATAGTAGAAGAGTTTCGTGTGTGCATCTTCCACACACGAAAAGGTTCTTCTCTAGTCATTCCACCTATAGATGGCTGCTTCGGTGGTCCGATCTACATCGACTAAGCAAAGGCATTGTCGCAGGTATCGTCGGTACGGCTCATACTAGGCTTCATACGACACAAGGGCACTAACTACTTTAACTCGGCAGACTCATATTGATCACCTCGGTCAGAATGGGTAATCAAGTCTGTAGCAGGTTGACGCGACTGCAATGCACGATGTAACAAATGTATGAACCAACTCATCTGCCATGGTTTCGGCTACTTGCTAACCCATCACTTTACGCGAGTATAGATACAGCCAGGTAGCTAGGTAAACCCGTTCGCCGTTGTTCAGCGGTAAATAATCTATGTCGCTGACCCAGATCGAGTTAGGGGCTTGAGATAACGGCTGATCTGTTAACAAGTTCGGCCGCACGGGCGGCTCCGCAGTATTCGCTGCCATAAGTGCCGTTAGTCGTACGCGGTACAAATGACTTTGGCTGTAGCCTTCAAATCGGCTGCGTTTTGACCGAGCAAAATCAATAATCTGAAAGCACTTAAACGCTAAAATCTGTTAATCAGCGGGTTATGCGTTAGTCGAAGGCAAATTAATGTCTTTTAACGTGAACGGCTGCCCTGACAACTCATTGATGGCTGTCAATACAGTAAAGAATATCTCAAGTCGGGGAGAGTAGTGGCCACTAAACAGGCGGGAAATAATACCTTGCTGATATCTTGTTTTATCAGGAATACTCACTTGGGTAACGTTGTGATCAGCCGCTAGTCGACCCAAAGCTTGACAAACAAGTCGGCTTTGTTCTATCGATAGTTCTTTTTCGTTTTCTGCCATAAGCGGTTAAATGCAATAAACTGCTCTACTTCTACTTATTTAGGAGTCGGAGCTTGACTAAGGGCTAAGTGACTGGATAACTTCAAAGGACTCTTCGGTAAACAAGCCCGCCCTGCTGGGATGAGGATCATGAAGAAGTTGGCCTTTTTGGTAGATACATACGTGGATAACCTGATGGCTAGCGGCACCGTGAACTAAGTAAGGATGGTCATCTGACTGTTTCCCTCAAAAGGAAGTCATTCGTAACCTCATTCGCCTAACTAGGCATATAATCGCTTAATCCAGCCGTCCTGATCGCGGCCGTAATACTCCTGAATTTATGGTACGTCTTCTGGATTATTCAAGCCCATTAGGCAGACAATTGCGGTGGAAAATCCATTACCTCGCTGATGGGGAATCAAACCCGTACTGACTCAGATACGAGTCAGTACGGGTTTGATTGATTTGATTGTGTCATGCTACTAATTGTCGTATTATACTGTTGCCGTCAGTTTTAATTGGCTACACAATTACAATATCAAAAATGATATATAGCAAATTACGATTAAATAACATTATCCACAATTGACTGAAGTACAAGTCACTTAACGTAATAAGCATTAAGCATAGGTATATGGTATATCTCGGACCGACATCTAGAAGGTACATGTACTTACTGGAAGAAAGTATAGCTTGAGGCTACTAAAAACGAGTTGGTTTAACATTTAGTTGATCTAACTATGACACTCCTTTTTGGGAAAATTACGGGCATGGCGGGGGTAGCCAAAAAAGATGGGAGTTTGGTCTGCAACGGGGGTATAGTCTCGCTGTGATGACTTATTAGTGATTGACAGACGCGATTTAAGCCTAATTGTCCTTTGCTCAATACTGCTCTTTACCATGTGAGAAGTTGCGCAGAATGTTGACACAATGTTGCGCAAAATGATAACACTGTATATAACCTATTATGTAATGCACAGGCAGTCAGTGAGTTAATCTCAAGGGCAATAGCGCGAGGTAGGGGCTACAAAAAAACAAGCCTTGTAATTGTAGGTTCTCTCAATAAATCCTCGATCGCTTCCTGTACTTATCGATTATTTAAGTTTATAACACAACGCGCTTATAATATATCGTTAAACAAGTTCTTCTATTGAATTTAATATAACAAAACAGGCGATACAATATTGAAATAGAATAAATAGAATCAATTTGATATGAGATTTTGAATGGAAGTCAGATATGAGTTATAAAAGACTACAAGTGGAGAAGGTACATAGTTACAATGAAATAAATAGGCTTAAAACGAGGAGCTTGGCGATTTTCTAGTAGAATGGTCTATAGCAGCCCGCCGTGCTTACCAGCAGTTCGGAGAGCTTTACTTTAAACACTTGATTAGTATAACCGGCTGATCGTCAGTGTCGACTTTAAATAGAAGGGTAAAGTCTTGATTTTAAGTATCCATTAGTAGGCTGATCGACACTCTCTTTGTTTCTAAGTAAGTAGTATTAATCATAGTTTGCGATATCTATGACGTTTGGGTAGAGAGGCTGCCAGAATATCTTCTTTGCTTTGCTGGGCTAGGGCGGGGGCAACAACCCGTTCGGTCAGCGCCAGCAGATCAGAACCCCGATATAATATTTTGCCCGAAATACGCAGGGGCACCAGCTTAGGCGGCTCACCGTTGGGACCTGGTTTGGCCCAGCGTTGAACCGTATCGATCGAGCACCGAAAGAAACCGGCTACCTCGTCGAGCGTGTAACATTGAATTCCTGCCTGTATCGCTACTTGATTGTTGAGTAGCTGCTCAGTTAAATGGATTAACTGCTCTACAGCTTTCGTTTGCGATTCAATCACTTCCCATTCCTGTTTGGAAATTACTACGATGTCCATGGCTGCGCCGGTTAAAATGTTGCACTTCAATCAAAGCTAAAGAGGGGGATCGGCATACTTGTAAATTATTCATTATCTATACCATCGAAGAAATCGAAGTCCATCCCATTGCTAGCGGATTTATTGTTAAAATCACCGAGCGAACTACCACTGGCTTTACTGTCCATCCATTTCCCGACAGACGTACTTTCCATCAGTGCCCGGGTTGCGGCCGTGGGGGTTACCGGTTTAATAATAGTGTAGTCGTAACCGATTGTATTACCCTCTTTATCCTTAGCCACGGTGTACGCGCCCACGCCCGTAACCGAGTCGACGTTACCAGCTCCGCCCGATGCACCCAGAAAGTAATAAACGTTATTAAATAATCTACCTTTTGGGCTTTCAAGGCTTCGTCAGCAGAATCTTAAGCTCCTGATACAGGGTCTTAGGTTCACCAGCCCGCTGATAGGCCGTTTTCTCGCCTTCGGCCAGCCCTCGACGGTATATGTTACCAGCCCAGCCCCTACGACCTGGTAGCGCAGTCCCGACAGGTCCGTTTTACGTAAATCTAGCCCATTGGCATTGTTGCCAGCCATGACGTAGGTTTCCCCAGGTTACCCAACGACCACCGTCTTTCACTTTCTGCGGCTTGATACCTAGTTGCGTTAAAATCTGGGATTGAATCAATTGGAAGTCGTAGCATACCAACGCCCATGGACTGCCCTGCGGTTTGCCTTCAGCGTAAACCGTAGCGGGTACGGCCGTGGGCGTACCACTGGCGTCGGTCGTGACGATGTTTCGAGGCACCATACGCATTGAAGCCTTGCATGGCCTGTTGCGTCAGTATTAACTTAGCCGCATTAATGTCTGAATTACGGGCCGCAATGTCCGAGTTGCGGGCTGCAATTTTGATTTGTCTATCCCGCTGGCTTAATGCCTGATCGCGCTGTTTGATACCAACCTCCTTCTTATATGGGTCTCGTCCGTCAAATTTGTAGAAGGTAGCGGGCAGGCGGTTACCAAAACGGGTCAGGTAATTGATAGCATCTTCCAGATTCATGCCGTCTCTACTGAGCATGGCCTCCAAGATTTCGGCACCGCCTGCCTGATAGGCTTTAAACTTACCGTTGGGGGCACTAGTCGCGTTTGGATGGTAGTTTTTGGAGAAGAAGTCGCGCTATTTCTGCGGATCCGCATAGCCACCGTTGTATTTGAAATCAATTGTTTTGCCCACCTGAAAATCCAAAAAGTTATGCGTGGCAGAGGCTGTTTTGATCATACCGTCCGTCATTCGATACGTTACGGGTCGATCGATCAAACCTTTCGACTGATCGGCAACAAGCCTGATGTAATTAGAACGGCGTTCCAGCGACTCACGGAACAACGGGCTTTTAGTGGCTTTTAAAATTAGATTCTGCGTATCCTGTTTGTAGCGCTCGCGGCCGTAGCGTTCCAGGTCGTTACCGTATTCTTTGTCAATCCGCTTTTGGTTTTCGCTTAACATACCGTCCACGAAATCCTGCCAGCGGTTTTTATCCTGGTCTAAGAATTCGACTTCTCGTAAAGCGCCTATTGCCTGCTGCGTAGCGGCAGTCGCCTGCTCAGCCTGGGTTTGTTTCAGCTCGGCATTCTGGGTAAGTAGTGCCTGAAAATGAAGTAAACGGTCTTTGTCGGCTCGTACCTGAGCCCAGCTGACCGTAGGTTGCAATAAAGCTATCGTGGCAGTTGAGCCGGTGTACGTATTTACTAAAGGAGTTGCCATCGTGATTCGTTAAGTTGAGAAGTAAACGATTGATATTGAAGGAATCCCAGCGTGTTGTTGCTTCATGAGGTGAGGCCCAGCTGGCTAAACCATTGGTTTCTCTGCTGCCATTGATGAAAGCTGAGCGCTTTGAGGGTTGGAGTGGCCTGTACGGGATCGGGCACGTCCCATGCAGCGGGATAGTCGGCGCAAGGTGTAACGGCAAGTGGAACAAGTGCCGACTGATCAGGTCGTAAGATACTACTCGGTTGGGCCAAATAATCAGTGAGCGTTGAGACGACAACTGGCTGGCGGAGCAGAAAGTCAGCCAGATCCAACCCGCTTATCCGGTCCTCGTCGGTGGCTCGTCGTTCTAGAAAATCAGATACATGGACATTGAAGCCCTCTTGCTGGAATAGCTTAGCTTTTTCCTGCCAGAACGCATAATCTTTCCCATTTTGTGACAAGTCAGGAAATAGCAAAATGTTACGACCTCGAAGCGGATTGAGCCGATTGGGTTGTAGGTAAGAACGAGCCATCGTGGCCAGCCATATGAACTGGGGAAAGTAACCCGAACATAACACCGCCGTTTTAGGAGCTTCAACAATGGCTATGGGCTGGTCACCGGGGGCGCTGGCTAACTGATGTACGCCAAACAGACAAGGTGAGTAATCGCTCTGAAGGACGTAAGTGTTTAACCAATCAGGAATCGGCGTTTGCCGTTGCTGATAGCGTCGCTTTAAGGCGGTGTGTACCCAATCTACTTTGGCTCGTGTACGACCCGTTGCGTCCTGGTATTTAACGGTATGCCAATCCGAACCGAATAGTTTTATTTGACCCCCTCGCTTGCGCCCTTGTTCGTCGATCAACCAGAATACGCAAGCTCCTGGCCAGCGGGCGGAGGTGCCGATGTGAAAGCGGTGCAAGAGCTGATCGGCGCGGTCGTTTCCAAGATGCGTTCGCAATAAATTGGCAAATTGGTTTTGCGCATAGTGGCCCATCGAAGGTTCGAATACTGCTTCCGGGATGGTCGCAATTGTATCGAGTGTCGACGGCGTCTGACGACGGGTTGACGGCCGTTGTTCTTGGGTTGAAAAACTGCTGGAGTATGCTCGACCCGTAGACCGCTTATATCCATTTACTGATAATTCCTGACTAGACTGATAATTGACTTTAGTTTCGATGTAGCATTCATCGGCATAGCTCAAGCCAGAAGCTCCTTTTTGGTACGGGCTAAAATGGTATGCACAATTTGACTCCCGATCACACCGACCGAAGGCCTCGTGCAAAGCTTCACCGGTTCGAATATCGACGTATCGACTCAACGTTCTTCGGAATTTAGGGCTGCACTGCGGGCAATCGGACTTGATAGCCTTCTTGGGTAATTGATAGCGTAAGTTGGAAGCTGTCATAGGGTATTGTTAATCGTCTTAAGTGTCTCAATCATCCTAAGCGTCCTGAGTGTCTTAAGTGTCTTAATCATCCTAAGCGTCTTAAATTTCAACTGTCCTAACCGTCCTAACGCCCCTATATATATAGGGCGTTGGGACGGTTAAGTCAGGAGGCTTGAACGGAAAGCTTTTCAAGGTTGATTTGGTAAACTGGGTATTGTTGTTTGGCCGTTTTGGTCTTCACCAAATAGTTTTCGGTTTCCATTCGTCGGATTAAACTTTCCGCTTTTGACTTGGCTAGTGCGAAGCCGAGATATTCAGATGCCTCGATAAGATTGGTGCGAAGCTGGCTGTAGCCTATCTGTTCTTCATTGGCATACGCCCGCCGAATTAGGTTTTCCATCTGTTCCCTTGTCAAATTACTTGCTATAACCTTGCTCGATCGTTTTAGCTCTACCTGGTTGGGAATCCCATTCATGCGTTGAGGTAAACCTTGCTCGTCGATGATGAAAGCAAACGGGTTAAACTCTTTGTCTCGACAAAATTCAGCCTTGACGATGGACTGTCTCGTATCGGCCTCATCGCGAGTAACCGAAACAACGGTTTCGGCTTTGTTGACCAACTCGCTCCCCAAGTGCCCACGTGCGCTGGCGTTGCCCTTGTTTTCGTGAATCACGGTAATCAAATGGGCATCCCGTTCTTCAGTCCATCTGAGAAGATCCGTAGCCCGCTGGGTTGCTTCTTTGGGATCATTGATGTCAAAGACCGTATCCCGAATACCGTCAATAATGATGGCTCCCAAATTTAGCGTTTGCTCAATGGCAACCTGAATGGCGTTCAGTCGGTCGATAGTAGCATAACGTCGAAGTCCGAAGTAGCGGATGGACGATGGCGATACATCACCGGTTAGGCTAGCAATGCGGTTGAGTACTCGTTGTACGTGACCTCTGATCTGCTCGGTATCAAAATAGAGTATGGCTCGCTTATTGGTGGGTAGTTGGCCCCGAACACAATCCATAACCACGTCATTCTTAACCAAAGCCGCAACCAAAGCACTAAGCAAAAAGGTTTTACGACTTTTAGGCTTACCAATGATCACCGAGAAATTGCCCATGGTTCCTAGGGTGGTGAAGTGATTGTCAGCTAAAATTTCCAGACAGGGTAAGGGCTCCTCAACTTGGTCGGTCCGTTTTATTTCAGCGTCTTCCAGTAAAGAGGTATACCTAGCATAAAATGCTTCGTCTCCGAGTGGTCCTGACGGTGAGTTTGCTTCATTACTCCATGAAGGTATCTGGCTTAATTCCTTGGCTTTTTCGCCTAGATGGTTGGTTAATTCTTCCGTAAACCGCGAGGAGCTAGTATGGCCTCTGTCGATAGGTCTATTCTCAGCTACTGACCGAAGGTTACTGCCGACATTGACGTCCTTAGTGAATTGGGATTGATGTTGAGGTTGAATCCAGTGAGGGAAAAATTCATTGGTCCAGCCAGCCGAGTAATTAGCGTCTCGCAAAGCAGCATGGGATGGGAGCGTAACGAAAGCGGCTAAAACTGGTCGTTTTTTTCGAATTGACTCCTGGACGACCCATTGCTTCTGCTCATCGGGCAAGGCTTCGATGGCTAGTAAAGATGGCCGTCCAGTCTGAGGGTCGGCCAGGCTACGAAATAGATCGTGGAGCGACAGATTTTCTGTATCTTGCATTGGGTTTAAGATTTTCTGGGCCACTGCTGTAGCGAGTAGTGGCCCGTTTGTTAGCCTAAGTTAGACAAGCAAGAGTGAACCAAACTGAGCCATAAGCCAGTCGTAGAAGCCTTGAAAATCCGACGCAATGAAGCAGCGGGCTCCTGCCTTGTTCAATAAGGCTATAGCCTCGCGCTGATCGTCGCTCAATCGGTCACGACCGAATTTAACTTCGACGAAAGCGGAGTGGCCTTGGATGATGACCATCACATCGGGCAGCCCACAGAGTTGCTTGGAAGGAACGAACATCTGCAGGTCGGCGCGAAACGTACCTGTGCTAGCAAGCCGTGTGGCAAAGCCACCTGAAAGATTTATAAAATCAACAATGGCCGTGGTTAGCTCGTTAGCCGACTTATCCGAATAATGGGACTTAACCCGTGCATGACTCGGAACGTTAGGGTACTTAGCCGCTTTGTGCTGATCAGCCAGCCGGTTGAGGATTTGTAAAGCGGTCATGCCGACTGACCTCCTTTCTCGGCGCCTAAGGCAAGAAGTGCATTCCGACTGTAGCGTTTAAGATTGCCGATGTGTCGACCTTTAACAATTCCTCTTTTCTCCCAGGACCAAAGAGAAACTTTGCTGATCTTAAGAAATTGAGCAGCCTCTTCAGGAGTTAAAAGTTCATCTGGCGGCACGGCTAGCCGACTTTGAGGTAGATTATGCTTTACGGCAATACTGGCCGCTTCGATCATCATTGTCCGCAGTTGATCGGCGGGCATCAATACCATATCCATGTTGTCGCGTCATTAAGCGTTAAACATGGGGGCAAGTTGTTTCAACAACAGGTCTTGCAAGTGCGTATCGTGCATTTATGCACGATACGCATAATCTACTTATTGGGGTAGTTGAGACGCAAAGTAGTCTTTTACATCTCTCTTGGTAATATTATTGAAAACTCTAGCATCTTTGCCCATATTGAGGTCGCTGAAAAAATTGTTAAGTAACCCTACCAATTGCTTCCGGTCTATCCTGCGAATCTTACCCTTTGCTTCTAGCTGGTCAATCCAAGCAACAATTACACCTCTGTCTTTAAAGCTGCCGATCCAGTTATTTTTCTCTCCGAGTAAAGGAGCATCTAATCGATACTTGCGTAGAACGTCTACACATATATCAACATTAGCTGGAAGAATAAATAAGTCCTCAAAAGTTAGATATAAGGGAGCTTTATGGGACTGGCTGGCTAGGGTATGATTCTTTTTCCATTCATTTAATATTTGAGCTATGTAAGGACCTACTGTTCTCTCTGACATCACCATCGAATGAAACTCTCCCCAAGTGAGATGTTTAATTGTATTTAACCATTTGTCATATATCTCGTCTGTAGTTAAAGTTGTTTTATGCAGTGCGTTAAGGTGTGGCAGGTTATCTTTAATGATCTTACGTACTCGTCGCTTCTTTCTCCTTATTTCTTCTGTAGCGTTACCTAACCAAGATATGGCTTTATCTTTCCACACATTTTCGTCTCGACTTCTAAGCGATTGATCACTGCTCGCCAAGTGCGGCATACAATTACGAAGCGTAAGTTCAAAATCTGACGGCTCTATGTCTGGGAAGGGGATGACATAATGCCATTTGGTTAAGTTATCAAGCTGGTCAATTTCTGTCCAAGGTAAATTGCTTGTAATGTTATTGAATGCTTCGCTGAGATTTCGCATCTCATCATTTAACGTTTTGAGATGGTCAAATTGGACCTTCTTCTTTTCCATTTTATCTTTTTGTTTTTTGGTCCACTCAATATTCTACTTTGTTAAGCTATTTTGAACGTTGACTGCTTCTGTCCAAGATATTGGCGCATTAGATCAAGCGTTTCGGCCGCATCAATCTTGATATATTTTAAGAACTCGCTTTCCTTCTTGTGGCCGGTCAGCTTCATGATTAACACCGTTGGCATACCCCGCTTAAACATATTGGTAGCAAATGACCTCCGAGCTGTGTGCGTTGTTACCAGCGTCCACTTCTCGACACCAGACGACATCTTACTCCAGCCTTCCGTAGTTTTCACCACAGCCTTCCCTCCCTTGGTAATGTGCTTTAAAATGCGCTCGTTGATTTCGGCTGACTGGCACAACTCCTTGAGATAATCATTGGTCTTCTGATTAGAGATGCCAGCCGGTAAACTGCCCGAATACTTTGCGAGCAGTTCTGTAATCGCTTCGTGAACGATGGGGATTTGTACCCGGCCACCAGTTTTGCGCTGGCGCAGATCGAGGTACTGGTTTCCGGCCTCATCGGTTTTGATATGTTCCGGTTGCAGGGTTGAAAAGTCGGAAAAGCGTAAACCAGTCCAGGAAGCGAATATGAACAGATCACGTACTCGGTCTAACCGAACGTTCCCACTTAGGTCAAGCTCGTAAATGCGTTGTAGTTCCGCTTCCGTGAGATAGATGTTTTCAGCATCCTCTCGCAGGTTGGTGAACTTGCGGTAAGCCATATTCGTAGTAAAGCCTTCATCAACGGCTGCACTCATAAAGCCCTTAACGTTTTCAACGTATTTGCTGACGTTGTTGGTTGCGTAGTCCCGCGCCGTAAGCCAAGCTATGAATGCTTTATAAAACCCAGCATCAATGTTGTCAAAGTCCAAGGTGCGCGGGTATGTCTGAGAGAAGGCTTTAAGGCCGTTCAGCGTCGTTTTATATCGCCGTATGGTATCAGGTGAAATAAAACGACCTGCTCGGGCTTTCGAACCGCGCACTAACCGTGTCGGGCAGGTATCAATATACCATTGAACGAAATCAATTAGCGTTTTAGGTTTCTCGACCTCTACGACTGGGTTCAGAAACTCCTCGATTCGCTGCTTTAGTATCTCCTTCGTTAACGGAGTGAAATTGGCTTTTAAGTCCGTAACAATCTTGCCAACGGCCTTCTCCAGCCGCTCCAGGTAACCATTAATCTCGTCCTTATCAACCGCATCAACAACGTTCTTGACACGTCCTTTATCGTCATTCCAATGAGCTGGTTTGACTTTAAATCCCGTGGCGATTTTAATACGCTCGTTATTAAAGCGGACCAGCCCAATGATGGGCGTAGGAGTTTTCCCATTCGGGTCGCGGAGAACATAACTGACTGGGCTATTCGCGGTACGTGCCATTTACCTGCTAGAAATACTGGTAGGACACGAATATACAAACGGGGGACGGAATGGGGGACGGAATAGCTTAATTTATATTAATCGGTACTAATCCTACTTAATTGCACATAACTAATAAATGTGCCTATGCGATTAACTAAAGGCGTATTTTAAGCATTTTCTATTAAACAGAATAATATAAGAATTAATCGTGTTCGAGTCTCGCCTTCGGCACCAACGGTCTGTAAGATATCTTACAGACCGTTTTCTTTTTGATTCATTCTGAAGTGACACTAGGCGTGAATAGTAACGCTGTACTACGTATTAGTCGATAATAAATTTAAAGATTAGCATACGTCTAAAAACTCTTTAATCGACGCTTATTCTAATCATGTTTTATTATGAAAGTTCTCAAACAAGGTTATATTATAATCATAGGTGTTTTGCTCGGATGCGACTCTTCTCTTATCAAGGGTGAGTACGATGATGCAGGTCAATATAGTAGTAGGCTTCAAGCGCAAACTACTGTCATCAAGAAAATTGTTCAAAGCCATATATCGCTACCTGTGGGCAGATACTATAAAGTAAAATATTCCGTCCCTAATGCGCCCCCCACTATGCAACGGGAAAACGCTATTTGGTACAACAAAACCGAATCTCGATTAGCTTTTGAGGGAGACATATCTAGTGGACCCATGTGTACTTGGGAGGGGGTAAGTTTAGCTTTATTGGAACAGGCTAGTAAATCTCCTGAAAGTCTTGCCTTGATAGACTCTTTAGCAAAACCGAATCAACCCCTAGGACAGTGCCGGTCATTTTCTATGGATTAATATTCCTTGCCATATTTTCCTCTGGTTTATCCTAAATCATCGCCATGAACTGACTGAAGTTTTCTCAATACTGTCCAGCTTATTGATAATACAATCGCAAAATGATCATTTTACAGGTACAGCGTTATTCATTACCTGCAAAGACGAGTAAATAATTAGCGTAGTACGCAACCCTGAGGTAAGAAATGGCGTATGGGCTGTATTATAACTTGGCATAGTACTTAAAGCCCAACTGTCCCCGATACAGTTGGGCTTTTTTCGTTACGTCATTTCGATCTGCGTCCAGCTCGTTTGTCGGTACAGCCGGAACAGTAGCCAGAAGAGCGCAATAGATAGGGGAATGGCAGCCCAGACACCGTAGGGGAGGTAGGTCAGGCCGTAATGGGAGAAGCCGACAACACCCAGGACTACGCTGACCATCAGGCCCCGGGCAGTATTGTTTTGCTTGAGAGCATCCTGGGCCACGGAAAACGGCATATGTCGGGTCGATAGCAAAGCCGCGCCGATCAGCATAACCAGGGAGTTACTGTACCCTAACAATACGTCAGCAATCTTATCAACGCCATATCGGTAAAGAATATATCCGGCCAGCATCACGTAGAAGGGCGTCAGCAGCTTCAGGATGATGGCTTTCAGGGAGCCGGAAAGGACGTCGCCGGGCTCGCGGATAGGGGCGCTTCCGTAAATCCACGAAGCGCGGTAGTTGTCCGAAACGCTCAACTGATATTGAGCCACCATTACGTAGATGCCAGCGAAATAAAGCGCGAAGAGATAGAAAAAATTACTACCGCCCAAGCTTCGGTTCTGAAAAGACATCGCTACTACGTAGGCGAGTCCAAATCCTAACTGGGGGTACGTTTTGAGTTTAAACTTACGGTCGCGGCTGGTGACGCGCCAGGTAAAGGCAAAGGAGGCCCGTTCCAACGTATTGGTGGTAAACCAGGCGGAGAGCCGGTCTATCCAGCCCATACCGGATTGATGACTTCCCGACGATACGTCCACTGCCGAGACCGAGCGGCTTTCCTGATCGATGTTGCTTAAGCTTTGGCTGAAATTGGCCGTCAGGAAGCGATTCATGGACCACAGTCCGGCGAAGGGCATGATCAGCGCCAGGCCCAGAAACACCAGATGCGTTGAATCCAGCATGGGGCCAATGACAAGCTCAAGGGCACCGGCCATCCACATCGGCGGAACAACATAGTGCCAGGATTTATGCGCCAATGTCTGTTCGAGTACGCTGGAGTCCATTAACCGGGGTAACAGTTGGTAGCCGCCGTAAAACAGCACCGCCATACCAATCTGGAAATAGTTGATGACCTCCCGGAGTTTCTCTTCGCTGACGAACCGCATCAGGGCCAAGTATACCAGATTCGTCAGGAACACCATCAGCACCGCTGATAGCAGGCTCATAAGCAGAAACAACAACCCGGCCAGCGCGCCAAAGCGGTACGCGATAATTAGCACGCCAATGACCGACAGCGACAAGGCAATGGCGAACAGATAACTGGTAATGTGAATGACCCGAGCCAGCCACAAGGTTCGATTACTGACGGGTCGGGGCAAGATGATCTGGTTATCGGACGAGTCGAGAATAACGGACGAAAAATCGGAGATCAGCGTCATGGCGCAAAGAGCCATTACGTAGGAGAACTGAAGTGTGAGCGGAAAAAACAAGGTGTCTTTCGGCGGTATCGCCAGCATACCGGCGCTGATCAGGCCACCTACGAATAGATAAACCGCCAAAATGCGGGTGAAACTGCTGTTGCTCTCCGCCGACTGCTTCCCGAAATTGCCCAAAGTTCCCATACTACGTCGATTGTCCATCGTGAGCTTCACCTGTACGATGGCACGTAGCTGACCGAAATCGGCCCCCGCTGCCCGAATCAGCGGCTGGAGCCGGTCGAGCACCCAAAGTATTACGTTGGTCATTGGGCTAGTTGTTCAGCGTGTGAATAAACTCTTCGGCTACGCTGCTCTGACCATCGCTACCGGTTAGCTCTGCAAATAATTGCTCCAGCGATTCGGGGCGCTGATGCTGTAATTCCGCGAAGGTACCGTCGGCGATGATTTGCCCCTGATTGATAATAATAATCCGATCCGAAATCTTCTCAACGACATCCATGATGTGGGAGCTGTAAAAGATCGTTTTTCCGCTATTGGCCAGCTGCCGGATAATTTCTTTTACCAGCACAACGGCGTTAGCGTCGAGCCCCGACAGCGGCTCATCCAGGAATATCACGTCCGGATTATGCAGCAGGCCCGATATGAGCAGCACTTTTTGCCGCATCCCTTTCGAGAACGTAGTCATGCGGGCGCTCGCGTGGTCGCTAAGCTGAAACAGCCGGAGCAGTTCGAGCGATTTCCGGTCGATGTGGGTGGTGTCCAGTTCGTACAACTGCCCAATAAATTGCAGGTACTCAAGGGGCGTCAACGTATCGTAAAGCGCGGCATTTTCGGGAACGTAACCAATCCGGCGTTTGATCTCGATCGACTGACTCTTAACGTTCATGCCCAGCACGTTCGCTTCCCCCGAAAAGTCGGGCAGCATCCCAATCAAAATCTTAATGGTTGTGGACTTCCCGGCCCCGTTCGGACCAATATAGCCCACAACCTGACCGGCTTCGACGCTCAGGTTTATGCCTTTCAGAACGGGCGTTGAGTTGTATGATTTATAAACGTCCTGGAGTTGGATAATGGAGTTCATGTCGCTAGTTGTTGCGCCGTTTGGAGGAGACAACATCTCTGAAAGATAACGAAAAAGTCCCGCTCGGCAGCAAGCCAAACGGGACTCCAGGTTATTTATTCGGATAATCGGTTACTGGGCTACGCTCTCCGTAGCAGCCACCAATTCATGCTTCATGAGGTACTCGGCAATCTGAACGGCGTTGGTTGCGGCTCCTTTCCGGAGGTTGTCGGCAACGATCCACATGTTCAGCGTTTTCGGCTGGCTTTCATCCCGACGGATACGTCCAACGAATACTTCGTCGCGGCCGTGGGCGGTCAGTGGCATCGGATATACTTTATTGGCTGGATCATCCTGCACAATCACGCCTTCGGCATTGCTCAGCAGCTCGATGACATCAGCAACCTCAAACTCGTTTTCAAATTCGATGTTCACTGCTTCGGAGTGACCACCGATCGTCGGGATACGTACCGTTGTGGCCGTCACCTGAATCGAGTCATCACCCATGATCTTCTTGGTCTCGTTGACCATTTTCATTTCCTCTTTCGTGTAACCATTGTCGAGGAATACGTCGATGTGGGGTAATACGTTGAGATCGATCGGGTGCGGATATACTTTTTGCACATCCGACTTGCCTTCCCGCTCGGCGAAAAGCTGATCGACGGCGGCTTTACCCGTACCTGTCACCGACTGATACGTCGATACAACTACCCGTTTCACTTTGTAGCGATCGTGCAGCGGCTTTAGGGCAACGACCATCTGTATGGTCGAGCAGTTTGGGTTGGCAATGATTTTATCGTCGGGAGTTAACGTATCGGCGTTGATTTCGGGAACGACCAGTTTTTTGGTCGGATCCATACGCCAGGCCGACGAATTGTCGACTACGGTAATACCCGCTTCGGCGAATTTAGGAGCCAGCGCCAGTGATGTGCTGCCACCCGCCGAAAAAATCGCAACGGCCGGTTTGGCGGCAATGGCATCCTCGAAGCTAACGACCGTGTATGGCTTACCCTTAAACTCAACCTGTTTGCCAACCGACCGCTCGGAAGCAACGGGAATGAGTTCGGACACGGGGAAGTTACGTTCTTCCAATACCTTCAGGATTTCGCCACCGACTAGGCCGGTAGCCCCTACGACTGCGATTTTCATATTTATTTACGCTAATTTTTGTGAAATTGAGCGCAAAGGTACGGTAAAACGTTGACGGATAGCTGATAGAAACCGAAAAAATCTAAAATCGCCCCACCAGGCCGATGCCTGAATTGCTGATCGATGAATAAGGCTTTACCTGCCAAGATACGCCCCGTTGTTTCAGCGTGCGATTGTAGTACTGAACTGCCCGGCGTACGTGCTGACCGGGAATCTGCATACCCCAGCCAATTCCCGCTAGTATAGCTCCACTTATGAGGGTAATGCCACCGCCCGCATACGTATTCTGACGTTTCGTATCTATTACGTCCTGATAACCGGCTATCTGGCCACCATATACCATACCTCCGCCCGTTGTCGAACTGCCACAGGCATATCCCGGTGGGCAAACTATGGGTTGCTGTACGATGAACTTACCATCGGAGTTCGGTCCGTTCGAGCCCATAATGATAGCGCCTATAATCGCAGTCGTGATACCCCCCGCAATCAGCCAGCCTCCCGCGTGACGACCGTTCAGATACGACTGAAATTCGCGGATTGCCATAGGGTCGCCCGAGGCCATTATATACGGCTTCAAGTTTTTCGCTTTTATATCCAGGCCATCATACATATACTGCGACCGGACCGTCTGACCATATCGATTGTAATAGCCAGGTTGTAGTTCACTTTCAATGAGCTTAAGCGTATCTGTCTGTATAAGGCTGGGCACTACAGAAGGCTGAGCTAAAAGCCAGATCGGGCTGAAGAACAAGAGGAATAGTGCTGTTTTCATGACCGTTGGGGTTTGTTGGAAATGTATATCAAGTTAACTAATTCTAAAATCATATTAGTTAAATATCATGAAAAAGTAGACATAAAAGAAGAGCGATCAGGCGTAACGCCTGATCGCTCTTCTTTTATGTAGTGTAAGGTAACCGTTAACTACTTGCCACCAAACAGGAAACCGAGTGAAAAACCAAATGCAGTGTTAGTCGCCTTCCCTCCAGAAGTGTTACTCAGATTGCCTAAGCCAGGTGCGTAGTAACCGCTGAGGCTGATTCCAGAGGATAATTCATAACCTGCTGACAACCGGAGGCCATAGTCGAGCCGTTTAGTCTGGTCTTCACCCGAACCAAACTCAATAGACTGACTGTCTGATTGCCCTAACGCGTCGCCGGTTGTTTTGCCGTTTAATGCATAGGCTACGTAAGGGCCAGCGCCTAACGTAACAAAACCCGGTCCAGCCTCAATGCTATATATCAACTGAATAGGAACTTCCAGGTAATTAAACGTCGTGGTAAGGTCACCCGTACCTAACCCAAAATTAAGATTGGCCAGTTTAGTACCCTTTGCCGAATACAGCAGTTGGGGCCGAATCGAAAAGCTTTCACTCAGGGGAGCGTCGAGCAGTAAACCTGCCTGGAAGCCAATCTTATTGGTGCCTTTCAAGGATAGACCTCCAAAGTTAAGTGTTTGGTTGGCGAACTGAACGGCTCCTGTTACGCCTACCCGAACTTGAGCAAAGGATGCCAGGCTACTTACTAATAATGTAGCGACTACAAGCGTAAATCTTTTTGTCATAAAAACGGAAAATTAAAGTGAATGATATTGCGGATATCGGTGCAAAAGTAGTCTTGTAGGCAGACCAAGTAGCTTGTCAAACAAAAAAATGTACTTATTTTTATAAGAGTTAACAGAAAGCGGTTAATTAATAGTGATTTAGCTTATACACCGAAGTTGAAAAGCGTCTGGGGTGATATACAATAATTCATTGGTATGTCGGTCGGCTCAACATCGTCAATTTGTTCGATGGGTTCGAAAAGCGATAAACCTACCTTTAGGCAATCCGGGCGACATTCAGCGAGAAAGCGGTCGTAGTAACCTCTACCATACCCAACGCGGTGGCCCGTGTTGTCAAAGGCCAGCAACGGAACGACTACCATATCAATACTGTCGGCGCTGATCTCTTGTCGGTCTTCACCAACGGGTTCTGGAATACCCCATCGATTTACGGCTAGCTTCGTTGTGGGCGTGAGTACGTAATGCGTCAACTGGCTGGCCTGAGTATTGGTCACGGACACGGCAAGCTGAACATGGGGATAGTCTCGCCAGATCTGATGGATGATGGGCCAGGTATCCACCTCGTTCTGCCGTTTAATGGGCAAAAAAGTATGTAAAACAAATGCCTTAGCAGAGGATCTAAATCCTCCGTTAAGCGCCATCATATCGAAAAAAAGAGAAGTAATTAACTGACTGGACGTATCGACATCATTGGCGGATAAAGAACGCCGTAGAGCCAAAAATTGCGTTCTCAGTTCAGCTTTGGTCGCCATAGCACCCTACTCTAAGCAAAGCTGCATCCGGTAATCGAAGGGGTCGAACGCAGCCAGCATCTTTTTCAGAAACGCCCGATCGTTCAGGTAAAAAGTCAGAAAGTTTTCGCTACGTTCCTGCAAGCCACCGTTTGGGAAAAGCTCATTTTTGACGGTCAACAGCTGCCGCAGTCCGGTTTCCTGATTACGTTCTTCAGCCCGGCGCAACTTCTTCTCCAGCCGAACAACGGCATTGGCAAACCGCTTCGTTTCCGCCAAAACCGCTTTTTCGAGCGTTGGATCGACCATCTGGGCTTTGTGCAGAATCGCGTCAAGCGCCTGATTCACCGTTTTGTTCTCTTTGTCAAACTTCAAACTATGCCGGGTGTGCGTATCGACGTATTCGTGCTTTAGCGTCAGCGTGTCTTTAAACAGCTCCTCGGGCGTTAAGCCAAGTTTGCGAATGCGTTTTGCACAAACGGCTGGTACGTACATGGCGAAGTTACGCGGCATCAGCATTGGGAAGGGCGTTTGAAAATGGTCAAACACCTTCTTTAACTGTAACCAGTACGGTACCTCCGACGGCCCACCGACGTACGCCAGATTGGGTAGGATCGTTTCCTGGTATAAGGGACGTAGCACTACGTTCGGACTAAACCGTTCAGGGTGCTCCTCCAGCAAGGTCAGCAGCTCAGTTTCAGTAAACCGAATTTTAGTATGTACTACCTTATACATACCATCCTCCTGGCGCTCGATTCGTTCGCGAAGCTGATCGTCGAGGTAGAAGAGGTTAATATCGCGAGGAGCGATAACTGTTTTGTAGCCCATGTTGGCTAACAGCTCGGTTTGCTCCTGAACAAGCTGACCCGAATGCTGATAGACTAGTTCATCGCGCATAACGGGTGCGAAAACGCGTTTCAAAGCCGCATCGTCCGCATCCAGGCAGATAAGTCCTTCCGCACCAAACAATTCATGAACGTAATACCGGACGGCATCCGCCAGCGTCTGCTGTTTCAGATACGCTTCTTCAAATAACGTCAGCTTTTCGGGAATCTGATTGAACAGTGTTTTCAGCTCCTGCGGGTTCATTCGACCGACGGCACCCCGTTGTTCGGTTTGCCAGGCGTAATTTCTGCCAAACAAAGAGAAGTGGTTGATTTCGGCGAAATCGTGGTCTTCGGTTGCCATCCAGTACACCGGAACAAAGGTGTGTTCGGGATACGCTTCCTTGAGTTGCCGGGCCAGATTAATCGTTGTAATCAGTTTATAAACGATGTACAGCGGCCCGGTAAAAATATTGAGCTGGTGCCCTGTGGTTACCGTAAAGGTATTGGGTTGCAACAATACCGAAAAATCGGGCTTATTGGGGATGTTCTGATACTGTCGTTCCAGGCTTTCTATCAAGACCCGCCGTTTCGACTCGTCAAAGGTCTTGTCCTGTAACTGCTCTCTAAAAGCGGCTAACTTAGGAAAACGGCTATAGAATGGGCTAAGACTGTCTTTCTTGTCGAGATAATCAAGGAATAACTGAGAAAACTGGCCGGTAGATGCAAGCGGTAGGTACTGACAGTCCATTGAAGGTTAGGATTTATTCGGCTCAACAATGAGAAAACCCGCAAGGTTCGGTCAATATTGCCTGCCTTGCGGGTTTTAAATTACTTAGAGAACAACCTCTCCGTATAGATCAAATTCTTCGGCGCGGTTGATCTGAACGTTGGCAAACCCGCCCAGCCGTACGTACTGATTGGCCGGTACGAGCACTTCGTTGTCAACTTCGGGCGAATCGGCTTCGGTTCGGCCGATGAAGTAGCCGCCTTCTTTGCGGTCGAAGAGCACTTTATACGTCCGGCCTACTTTGCGCTGGTTCAACTCCTGTGAAATACCTTGTTGAAGGTCCATCAACTCATCGGCGCGTTCCTGTTTAATATCAGCCGGAATGTCATCGGGCATCGAGAACGAATGCGTGTTCTCTTCGTGCGAATACGTAAATACGCCCATCCGGTCAAAACGCATGCGTTCGACAAAGTCGTAGGTTTCGGCGAACATGGCTTCAGTTTCGCCAGGGTGCCCCACGATAAGCGTTGTCCGCAGCGTAATGTCAGGCACTCGATCGCGAATCGTTTGGATGAGCGCTTCGGTTTTTTCGCGGGTAATCCCCCGGCGCATGAGCTTCAGTAACTCGGTTGAGCCCGTCTGCAACGGCATATCGAGGTAATTGCAGACATTCGGTCGGTTACGCATTACGTCGAGCACATCCATCGGAAAACCTGACGGGTATGCGTACTGTAGCCGAATCCACTCAATCCCTTCCACATCGGCTAACCGATTGATCAGGTCAGCGAGGTTCCGTTTTTTGTACAGATCTAGACCGTAGTACGTCAGATCCTGAGCAATGAGAATAAGCTCCTTGGTACCCCGGCGAGCCAACGACTTGGCTTCGGTCACCAATTCGTCAATGGATCGAGAAATATGGCCACCGCGCATTAACGGGATTGCACAGAACGAACAGGGACGATCACAGCCTTCAGCAATTTTAAGGTAGCCAAAATGAGCCGGTGTTGTCAGCAGGCGCTCACCAACCAATTCGTGTTTATAATCGGCTTTTAGGGTCTTTAGAAGCCGGGGCAGTTCGTTGGTGCCGAACCAGGCGTCAACCGTTGGCATTTCGACTTCCAACTCATCTTTATAGCGGTGCGAGAGGCAACCCGTTACGTATACCTTGTCGACGACGCCCGCGTCTTTGGCATCTACGTAACGCAAAATCGTGTTGATAGACTCTTCTTTAGCGTTGTCGATGAAGCCGCAGGTGTTAATGACAACGATGTTTGCATCATCCTTCTTCGACTCATGGGTCACGTTCATTCCGTTGCCTCTGAGCTGCGTGAACAGCACCTCCGAATCGACCAGATTCTTCGAACAACCCAGCGTGACTATGTTGATTTTATTGGTACGTAAGCCTTTTGTTTTCAAAACAGTAATTGGACAATGCCGTGATTGGAAGAACGGCAGTTTTATGCGCAAAGTTCGTTAAACCGGGTCAGTAAGTGAGCGCTAACTAGGATTGATGGGTAGCCAAAAGAATTGTCAGCAGATAAAGAAGCATCCCCAAAATCTAAAATACGGCCTGATGGGTGATCTCCAGTCGGTTTCGGGACAGGCGGTTTCGGGTAACGGTAACCGGATTGACGTTGCTCTGGCTGTCGAACAGGTTTGCATATAAGCCCTTTGGCTCTCGCACTACAATCGAGTAGCGCCCAACGGGTAAGCTCACGCAATACGTACCGTCTTTCTTCGATTTTATGATTTTAATTGGCTTCACCCCGCGAACCGAGTTGATGAAGCCATTATCGCCCGCGTCTATCTGGCCCAAGTTCAGCAACTGAAAAATCAATACGTCCCGCTCGGCGGGCGTTCCGTTTGGGGCTGGCTGAGGTGAGTCGGGGCTTGGCATGTAGTTGCCACGTTTCTCGACGACAGTTCCGCAGACTCCTTGATTGATTATTTCTTTTGTAGTTTTTCGAGAAATACGTTTCTGTGCGAAAGTGGTATGAGCTACTAGTGAGATTAAGCTAATTAGTACTATTTGATTCAAAAAAGAACGCGATTGACTACGAAACAAGAAGTTTAGGCCCGTCATAACCCTATTTCTTTTTTCACTTCCTCTAACGAATGCCAGGTTGTAGTCTCATTCTTTACGTTCAACGCATGAACGTAGTCGAAGAAGTCTTCAAGGCTATCAAATGAAGCCAGGCTTTTCTCCAGCGCCTGGTATTCTTCATACGTAATAACCGCAAATTTCGGCTTTCCTTCAGATTGAATAATTTGGGCGTTAAGCGTCATTCGTAAATATCTTTTCGATGTCCAACGTCGATAACTGCAATAATGCACACTATGTCGTGTTTGTCGTACAAAACGCGATAATCTCCTACTCGTAATCTGAAAATAGCGTCCGGATGATTAGTTAACCGTTTAACGTTCGATTTAGTATCAGGGTTCTGTGCTAGCTCCTCTAAGGCGTCAACTATTCGCTGTGCGTCAGATTTAGGTATCTTCTTAAGGCTTTTCAATGCCCGATCAGAGAAGGAAAGCTGATACGACATTTAGCTTATTTTTTGAAGAATGAATCCACAAACTCCATTTTGTTGAACGTTTGTAAGTCTTCAATCTTTTCACCGACACCGATGTATTTGACCGGAATTTTGAACTGATCGGAGATACCAATGACAACCCCACCTTTGGCAGTTCCGTCCAGCTTGGTAATGGCCAGAGCCGTTACTTCGGTTGCTTTTGTAAACTCGGTAGCCTGGATGAACGCGTTCTGACCCGTAGAACCATCGAGTACCAGAAGTACTTCATGCGGTGCGTCGGGCGTAACCTTCTGCATAACGCGCTTGATCTTGGTCAGCTCGTTCATCAGGTTAACCTTTGTATGCAAACGGCCCGCCGTGTCGATAATGACAACATCAGCGTTCATGTCGGTTGCTTTCTTCACCGCATCGAACGCTACGGCCGATGGGTCGGTGTTCATGCCGTGTGAAATAACCGGTACGCCCACGCGATCGCCCCAAAGCTTAAGTTGGTCGACAGCGGCCGCCCGGAACGTATCACCGGCTCCTAACACAACTTGCTTACCCCGTTTATGGAACTGAGCGGCCAGCTTGCCGATGGTTGTCGTTTTACCGACGCCATTAACCCCAACGACCATGATCACGTACGGCTTCTTGTCGGTTGGCAGAGCAAAATCATCGGAACCGTCGCGAGTGGTTGTTGCTGCATTATTAGTCGAGAGCAGTGCTGCAATCTCTTCGCGCAGAATCCGGTCTAACTCATCAGTGCCCATGTATTTATCCCGAGCCACCCGCTCTTCGATTCGGCGGATGATCTTCACCGTCGTTTCAACGCCGACATCTGATGAAATTAGGACGTTTTCCAGCTCATCGAGCACTTCTTCGTCGACAGTCGATTTACCGACGACCGCCCGACCTAACTTAGAAAAAAAACTGTCTTTTGTTTTCTCCAGTCCTTTGTCGAGCGTTTCTTTCTTTTCTTTTGAAAATAAGCCGAATAAAGCCATATGAATTGATAGGCAGTGAGTTGTTCAGTCGTTTTGCCGGGCAGTTACCTATGCATAATTACTCAGATACTACCTGACTCACTAACGAACTAACTGTTTTTTTAGCAAAAAAAGTCCCACAAGGCCATGCTGGCTGTGGGACTTCCTGTGTTTCTATGCGGTACTCGTTCGCCGTAGCGATTCGTGAAAACTAGCTTTTCAGAGCAGCCTGCACTTCGTCAACCGGAACCATTTCTTCTTTGAAGGTATATGCGCCGGTTTTAGGCGACTTAACGGCTTTAATAATCTTGGCGAATGATTTGCCGTTGTCCTTCGTTTTCAGGGTTGCAACTACCTTTTTTGCCATGACTTAGTTGTCAGTTAATTCGTTTGTCAGTTGATTAGTTATTAAATACTGGCCCACTGGCCGACTCACTAACTGATCGACTATTATTTAATTTCTTTGTGCAGCGTTACTTTCTTCAGGAACGGATTGTATTTCTTCCGCTCAATACGGGCCGGCGTATTCTTCCGGTTTTTCGTGGTGATGTACCGGGACATGCCGGGTACACCGCTGTCTTTCTGCTCGGTGCATTCCAGAATAACCTGGATTCTATTGGCGCCTTTCTTTGCCATTGCTAAAGTTCGTTTTCTCGATAAGGAGCGCAAAGGTACGAAATATCTGACATTTGGCAAACAGGTTGTCAATAAAAAGTAATGATTTGTAGCTGGTTACCCGATAAATTCTCAACACGCGTTGATTTTAGGATGAGCACTGTCGACCTTTGAGTTTATAATGGCGCGGATAGCTAACGGCTATTGGCGAGATAGGAAATGACTACGCAATCGATCCAATACGAATACGCTCCCGGTCACTTTCGGGCGTCAGAGCCGAGCCTGTATCGGCCTGACATGCTCAGGGAAGGGGAGATGATCTTAAATATGGGGCCTCAGCACCCGTCTACGCACGGTGTGTTACGCTTTGAAGTTGTTACGGACGGCGAGATTATTGTCGACGTAGTGCCGCATCTGGGCTACCTGCACCGCTGCTTCGAAAAGCATGCTCAATCGCTGCCGTTTAACCAGACAATTCCGTTTGTTGACCGGCTCGATTACCTGGCGGCCATGAATTCGGAACACGCCTTTGTCATGGGCGTGGAGCGAATGCTCGGAATCGAGAACGATATTCCAAAACGAACGGAATACATCCGCGTGCTAGTCGCCGAACTTAATCGGATAGCTGCTCACTTTGTTGCCATCGGTACGTATGCACTGGATATCGGCGCCTATACGCCTTTTCTGTGGCTTATGCGCGATCGGGAGCACATTCAGCGTCTACTCGAATGGGTAAGTGGAGCCCGGATGTTGTATAATTACATCTGGATCGGTGGCCTTTTTTACGACCTGCCCGTGGGTTTCGAAGAGCGCTGCCGTGAGTTCGTTACGTATCTAAAGCCTAAGTTAGTTGAGTTGCAGCAGTTGGTGATTGAAAACGAAATTTTCATCAAACGTACGGCCAACGTGGGCGTTCTGCCTTTACCAGTAGCAATTAACTACGGCTGTACGGGGCCAATGCTGCGGGGTTCTGGCCTCCGGTATGACCTGCGTCGGGTCGATGGGTATTCGGTGTATCCAGAACTGGAATTCGATGTTCCGATTGGCACAGGGGAAGTGGGAACCGTAGGCGACTGCTGGGACCGGAACAATGTCCGGGTGCTGGAGTGCTGGGAGTCATTACGTATCGTGGAGCAATGTCTGGACAAGTTAACCGGCGAACATAAACGCACCCGTGAGTATGATCCGCAGGCCGTTGTGCCAAAGAAGATTCGGCCGAAGGCGATGGATTTTTATGCTCGGGGTGAAAGCGCGAAAGGGGAGTTAGGGTTCTTTTTCCGAACTGACGGCCGGGCCGATATTCCCGTACGGTGCCGCTGCCGCTCGTGCTGCTACCACAACTTATCCGTTATCAGCGAAATTTCCAAGGGAGCTATGCTGGCTGATCTGGTTGCGATCATCGGGTCAATTGACGTTGTGATGGGGGAAGTGGATCGGTAGAAAGGGGCGGCCCCGTTCGCGCTTCTACCTCCTGTCTTCTAACACCAGAATATCCCGCGTATTACGTCCCAGACCATCGTAGTCGAGACCGTAGCCAAGGACGAAACGGTTTTCTATTTCGAAGCCGACATAGTGCAAATCAATGGGATTCTTTAAGGCGGCTGGTTTAAATAGTAACGTAGCAATTGTAAGCGATGCGGGGTTGTGACCAAGCAGTTGATTACAAACGTCGGAGATCGTTAAGCCGGTATCGACAATATCTTCAATAACAATCAGGTCACGATTAGTTACCGGTTCGCTCAGGCCCAGGATCTGTTTAAGCTGCCCCGTCGATTCCGTAGCGGTATAGGAAGCTACCCGTATGAACGTAATCTCGCACGGAATCGTCAGGTGCTTCATCAGGTCGGCGGCAAACAGAAACGCTCCGTTTAAGACCACCACAATGAGCGGCTGCTTGTCTGCATATTCCTGGTTGATTTGTCCGGCCAATTCCTGTATTCGCAATTGAATGGTATCGGCGGCAATGAAGGGGACGAACGTTTTGTCCTTGATTGTTAGCATAGCAGCGTCGGCAAGCGCCAAAGATACGGCAGGCGTCGGCTAGCCGACAAAATTTCGTCGAAAAATAAGCGAATGCAAACGTACCGTCGACTGATTACGTTGATATAAGCGGTAAGCAACTAAAAACGAATGAAAAAGCTATTGTTGACGGTATGGCTGACAGGATTGGCTGCGTTTGCGCAGGCCCAACTGTACGATCCGTCGGCGTTTGATAAGAAATATGATGGCTTGTTGAAGCATCCAGGGGTTCAGATCGAATCGGCGGAAGCTATCAACCAGATGTATAATTATAAATTTTACGAAGCTGACAAAGAGTTTCGGTGGTTGCGCGTACGCTACCCGAAGCATCCGATGCCCTATTTCCTGATGGGCCTGGCTGAGTGGTGGAAAATTGTGCCCAATACCGACGTAACCGATTACGATGAAAAGTGCCTGATGTATATGGACTCCACCATTACGTTAGCGGAAAATCTGTACGAAGAGAGCGAAAATAAACTCGAACCTTCCTTCTTTCTAGCCGCTGCCTACGCCTTTAAAGGTCGCCTATACTCCGAGCGGAAAAAATGGGCGAAGGCTACGTTGGCGGGTAAAAGTGCGCTGAAGTATTTTGAAAAGTGCAAAGGCAACGCTGATTTCAGTCCAGAGCTGCTGTTCGGCGATGGTATGTACAATTACTACGCTCAGTGGATACCTGAGAATTACCCTTTACTAAAGCCGATTCTGGTGTTCTTCCCGAAAGGGAATAAGCAGAGCGGTATAAAGCAGTTGGAAAAAACGGCGAATACGGCGTTTTATACGCGTGTTGAGGCACGGTACTTCCTGCTCCAGATTTACAGCATGGAGAATCAGTATGACAAAGCCTATGAGATGGCGAAGTATATGGCTGAACAGTACCCTGACAATCCATTTTTTGAGCGCTATTACGCCCGTTCTGCCTTTGTGCAGGGGCGGCTGAACGAAGCGGAACGTATTTCTAAAGATATTCTGGAAAAGGTGTCGCGTACCCAGTCAGGCTATGAAGGGGTGAGCGGACGAACCGCAGCCTATATTCTGGCTTACGTCAATCATCTGTTCTACAGGAACCTACCCGAAGCCAAGAAGTACTACCAGCAATCTATTGATTTTGCGAAGCAGACCAATGCTATGAACGCTGGCTATTACTGGTCGTCGGTATTAGGTTTGGCCAAGATTGCTACGGAAGAAAAGAATTACGATTTAGCGCAGACGTATTTCAAGGAGGTAATGGACAAAGCCGAGCGCAAATCGAATCAATACAAGGAAGCCAAAAAAGCGCTGGAAGACGCGAAGAAGTCAAGAAGGGACGAGCGTCGGAAACGTAGAGAGTAATGAATTATTTATACTAAAAAAAGGAGGAGAATAATGAAAGCTCATTATTCTCCTCCTTTTTCAGTGCTGACCAATCAAGGGATAGGCAGCACTTTGCTTTCCTTGAACGTCGACATGATAACGCTGGTTTGCGTACTGGCTACTTCTTCAATCTCATTGATTACGTCAAGCATTAACGCCTGATAGGACGCGATATTTTTTGAGATAACTTTTAACATGAAATCGCCCGAGCCTGTAATGTGGTGGCACTCAATGATTTCAGGTATTTTATTCACCTTATCCACAAACAACATGGTTGTATCTTTTTTGTGGCTAACTAGGGTTACTGTCACGAAGGTCGTTACGCCCAAACCTACCTTTTCGCGGTTAAGCTGAGCGTGATAGCTTTGAATGATGCCCGATGTTTCCAGCTTCTTAACGCGTTCCAGAGTTGGAGCCGGAGAAAGACCAATTTCTTTAGAAAGTTGAGCGTTAGTGATTTTCGCATTGGCCTGAAGAATTTCCAATACGTTGCGATCTATATGATCTAATTTGTGGTTCATAAACGAGGTGATCTTTTTGAAACTTTGTTGCAGAACTGCGCAAAGCTACTATCTATACGTTAAAATCGTCTTAAACTATATTGGTTTTTTGCAAAAAACAGAAGAAGTATAGCCTTTTCGAGACTTTAGCGGCACAAAATTAAGCGAAATCATTGGGTCGCCAAATTGGGGAGTTATCGTTTGGATACCTTATTGTGCGTGATTGCCCGTTGCCGATCTGCTTTGAATCGAAGCGTATCTGTCTGCGAAAGACCAAGATGTTTTGTGGATCGGCCCTGCACGCGGGCCCGCCATAAGCGCCAGGAGGAGGGTTTCATCTCGCGACGCATCAGCGTAATCACCTGCTGCTCTGACAAGCCAAACTGGGCCGTAATCGCGTCGAAGGGAGTTCGATCTTCCCAGGCCATTTCAACAATACGGTCAATATCCAGGTTCGTCAGGCGGATTGGTTCGGGTTGCTTCATAACGGTCAAACAGATTGTATAAGTTAATAACATATTTTGCCGATGAAAATGCGTAAGAAGTCCGATTTGCCTACAAAAATTTGCCCGGTGTGTAATCGGCCCTTTAGCTGGCGCAAAAAGTGGGAGCGTGATTGGGAGAACGTCCTATATTGTAGCGATGCCTGTCGTACCGTCAGTAAACAGCAAAAAACGCCCCAAACGACGTAGGTCCGCGAACTATCGTTAATTTTGACGATTAACCTATTGCCCATGCGCTCGCTTGTTTACGTTTGTCTGTTTCTGAGTTTTATAGTGTGGGGTAGTTGTCGCCAGTCTAAACCAGTTGCTACGAAGAAACCACTTCCGGCCCGACCCGTTCCGCAAAAGCCGGTGGCCGCTAAGCCTCCTGCGCCGAAGACGACGACTTCCAAACCAACAACGGCGGTAGTTGTTGCGCCTGAAGACACGGTTGAGTTTGAGGAGGTAGTCGACCTGACTCCCCCGCCCCCAAAACGTGAATTCCGGGCGGTCTGGATTGCCACAGTGGATAACATCGACTGGCCAACTAAAAAAGGCCTGCCCGTTGCCGATCAGCAGCGCGAGATCGTAGCGATGTTTGATCAACAACAGCAAATGGGGTTAAATGCCGTGGTTGTGCAGGTTCGTTCAGCGGCTGATGCGTTCTATGCGAAAAGTTCGGAGCCTTGGTCAGAATGGCTAACGGGGCAGCAAGGCCTGCCTCCTGCGCCGTTTTATGACCCCCTGGAGTTTATGATTGAACAGGCCCACCAGCGCGGTATGGAATTTCACGCCTGGTTCAACCTGGACCGGGCCATGTTTAGTAAAAACGCCAGCCTGGCCCCCACGAATATTATCTACCGCAAGCCGGAGTGGATACTGAGCTACGGGGGGCGTAAACTCTTTAACTTAGGCCTACCCGCAGTACGTTCCTACATTGCCGGTATTGTGGCGAATGTGGTTCGCGAATACGATGTAGACGGCATTCATTTTGACGATTATTTTTATCCCTACGTAGTTGCTGGCCAAACGTTGAATGACGACGGAGCGTACCAGGCCAATTACAATGGCATGAAGAAGAATGACTGGCGACGCGACAATGTCAACAAGCTAATCGTTGAACTTCGGGACTCCATACGGGCTAATAAACCCTGGGTGAAATTTGGGGTAAGCCCGTTTGGCATCTGGAAAAATCAAAGCAGCGATCCCGACGGCTCTCCAACAAACGGCGGTCAGTCTTACTACGACCAGTATGCTGATACGCGCAAGTGGGTGCGAGAAGGATTGATCGATTACATTGTTCCACAGGTATATTTCAGCTCTGCATTTGGGCGGGTGCCCTACAAAACCCTGGTGGAGTGGTGGACCCGTAACGCTGGAAACTGTCACCTTTACATTGGACAGGGCGCTTATCGGGTGGGACGGGGTTCCGAACGCGATCCGGGCTGGTGGAGGGCTACGGAATTTCCGGATCAGATGCGGTATAACCGCCAGCAGCCAACCGTAGCAGGCAGTGTGTTCTTCAGCGCCAAAAGCTTGAGAGACAATCCACTTGGCATTCGGGATTCTTTGCAAACAAACTTCTATCGGCATACAGCGTTGGTACCAACAATGCCCTGGCTGGATAGTATTCCACCTCTACCGCCCCGCGATGTAAAAGCTGCTATGACGCCCGAAGGTATCGAGTTGTTCTGGCATCAACCAGCCGAAGCTCAGGATGGCGATGGCGCGAATCAATACGTTATCTACCGATTTGAAGGCCGACGCCCACGTATGCGCTTAGAAGACCCCCGATGCATTATCGCCCGGTGCATGGGCGAAGAAACAACGCGGTTTGTCGACAAGACGGCCGATCTTAAAAAGAAGTATACTTACGTAATAACTGCTTTGGATCGACTCCACAACGAAAGTAAAGAAGTCGTAGTCAAAGTACCGTAACGTCAGTTCATATAGGTTTGCAAAGCTTCCCCAGCCGACTTGGCGTCGGGGAAGAAGCTAACCAGTTTGAGCAGAATCCCTTCGACAACCGCATCCGGGCACGAAGCGCCACAGGTTAACAAAACCGTAACCGGATTGGCTTCGTCGTGTTGAGGGATAAAGTTCTCCGTAACAACCTCTTGCTTGGTATGCCCGTTGTAGTGACGGATTAATGACTTAGAAAGGATCTTCTGCTCCGATTCAATGAAATACGTAGGAAGCTTTTCCTCGCAGAGTTCAACGATATGCGACGTATTGGACGAGTTGTACCCGCCCGCTACGATGGCAAAATCAGCGGGGTACGTTAGCAAAGCATACGTAGCATCCTGATTGTCGTTCGTAGCGTAGCAAAGTGTATCGCGTGTGTTGGCAAATCGGGCTTCAACCTGATCGGATGTCAGATTATACGTATTCATCATCACCTTTTTCAGGTAGTCGGCAATGCCCTGCGTGTCGGAGGCCAGCATCGTCGTTTGGTTGACCACACCAATACGTTCCAGGTGACGAGTTGGGTCAAACCCTTCCGAGAACTGACCCGCAAAATCCCGATAGAATTGTTCGGCCGGTAGTTCGCGGGTAATGTATTTGGCCAGTTGCTGAGCCTGGTTTAAGTCTTTAACAACGACCGTTGGGGCGGCTTCTTTACTGTGCGAAAATGTAGCCCGCGTTTCTTCGTGACTTGGTTTACCATGCACAATAACGGTATAATCCTTCTTACCGATCTGCCCGGCCTTATTCCAGACCTTCTCCACAAAAGGACAGGTCGTGTCGTACTTTTCAACATCGAGCCCAACGGAGGCTAACTGTTGCTGGGTTTCGAGCGTTGTACCGAACGCAGGAATAATAACAACATCATCGGCCGTCAGCGCCGACCAGGGCGTCAGCTGCTTTCCGCTCGTATCCATAATGAACTGCACCCCACGATCCTGCAAGTCGGCATTCACATCGGGGTTATGAATCATTTCGCTGAGCAGAAAAATGCGCTTATCCGGATTCTCGGCGATGGCTTTGTAGGCAATCTCTACGGCGTTTTCGACCCCATAGCAAAAGCCGAAGTGACGGGCAATCAGAAACCGAATCGGACCAAAGTCGAGCAGGGTCGGCGTAAAATCACGCTTGAGTTTGTCGCGTTTCCGCCGAAACTCCTTCAACGGGGTGATCAGGCTGCTCCGGTAATACTCGGGTATATCGAACGATTTCATTGTCGGTAGCTGGTTATCTGTGCCGTATCCGGCCGCTGGTAATGGCGCTGTAAGGTTGACCTTTACTAAATTTCAACAAATGCTTTTCACGCTTTGTTCGCTACAAAACTAACCCTTTCTAGCATACCTGTGTACATGAATCACCAACCGATTTAGCGATATGCCCAAACGACTGTTGTCCTACAAAGACTATGACGTACAAAGTGTTACAACGGTAGCTGGTGACCGCAGGAATGCAAACATCGTTACGTGGATCGTGCAAACGGCTATGGGTGGTAAGGTGATCGCCGTAGCGCTGTATAAAGTTGATTACACAATTGAACTGGTGCGGGAAAGCGGTATCCTGAACATTAATCTCCTGAGCACAGACCAAACTCGCTTGATCCGGAAACTTGGGCGGCAATCGGGCCGAACAACGGATAAATTTAAGAACCTACCCCATGCGCTCGATGATCGGGGATGCTCGTATTTAACCGAAGCCGTTGGTTACGTGCAATGTCGCGTTCTGCACAGCACCGACGCTGGTGATCATGAACTGTTCGTGTGTGAAGTAGTAAAACAAATCGTGCTTAATCCCGATAAGGACGTAATGACCTATTCGTTTTTGAAGGAAAAGAAGCTAATACGTGCATAGTTGTTTTACTTATATTTGACGAAGTCCTTCCTGAATCTTTTTCCTTTATGACTTCGTCTTTGACTACCGAAAGCAGTGCAACAGTTCATTTAGCTGACCCTTGGCCCTGGTGGCGTAAGGTACTATTTCGGTTCTCATGCATCTACCTGCTGCTGTATATGTCGCCCTGGAGCTGGCTAGGCGATCTGCCCTTGTTAAACGTAGTAGCTGAGTTGTTTTCACAAGCTGAAAACTGGCTGGTTAACCTGGGAAATGCATACCTGTTTCATGTCAAAGACGTACTGGTGCCGCTCAACGGTAGTGGCGATACGTCCTATGGGTACGCGCAGTTATGTTTGTTCACGCTACTGGCTGTGGTTGGATCCGTAATCTGGACGGTTCTGGACAAGCGCAAGAACTACGATGTTGGATACTATTGGCTGCTGGTCGGGGTACGGTATTACGTAGCTATGGTTGCACTACGTTACGGCATTATCAAACTGTTCGGGCAGCAAATGATCTTTCCGTCGTTAAGTGCTTTGGCTACTCCGCTAGGGGATTTATTACCCATGCGTTTCTCCTGGTTTTTTATCGGGTATTCGACTCCATACCAGTTTTTCTCGGGCGCTATCGAAGTGCTGGCGGGCGTCTTGCTGCTATTCCGGCGAACGAGCACACTAGGAGCGTTTGTGGCAGCGGGCGTTTTCCTGAATGTGATGATGATGAATCTGTGCTACGACATTCCGGTAAAGCTGTTTTCGATTCATCTGTTTATGATGAGTAACTTCCTGCTGTTGGGAGATGCCCAGCGGCTGATAAACTTTTTTGTTCTAAACAAGCCGACTCAACCGGCGCTCCGAATAACTATACAAAACCGGCGGTTACGAATGACGCAGACTGGTCTAAAAATGGCGTTTGTCGTGCTGTTTTTGGTTCTTCCTTTCTGGGGTATGTACTACAACATGACGAGGTATACAGATTCTGGGGCTAAGGGCAGGTTAACTACTGGCTATTTTGAGGTCGAACGCTTTCAGGGAAACGTAGCTGATAGCCTCCGCTGGAAAGACGTGATCTTCGAACAGAACACATCGGGTAGTATTCTGACGGCGGATACGCTGCTGCGGCAACGCTATCGTCGGGGGTATTTCTCGTATGCGCTGGATTCAGTCAAAAATACCATTGCGTTTAAAAGGTTTAGTTCGGATACGAGTTCACTGTTCACGCTGAACTATACCATGCCTGACACTAACCATTTACTCTTGCGGGGGCTGATCCGAAATGATACAATTTCGATTGCGCTAAAACGGCAGAAGCGGCACTTCCAGCTTGCCGAACGGCAGTTTCACTGGTTGTCAGAATCCAATCGCTAATCCCGGAGTTAAAGCTCAAGCACTCGCCCAAGAATATCGTCCAGATACTCGCGCGTGTTGGCCAGGCGGGGTACTTTGTGCTGCCCGCCCAGTTTGCCCCGCTGCTTCATCCAGGCGTAGAACGTACCACGCGGCACCACATGCACACGGGGACGCTTTAACACCATATCGTTATAGCGTTTGGCATCGTAATCGGAATTGACCTGGCGGAGTGTTTCGTCGAGGATCTGGTTGAACCGCTGCTGGTTCTCGGGGTTCTGAGCAAACTCGATCACCCACTCATGGCAGCCGTTGGTACCGTTGCCCATGTAAATAGGACCCGCTGTATAGTCGGTGATGATGGCGCCCGTCAGTTCGCAGGCCCGTGTGATAGCGGCCTCCGCATTCTCCACTATAACCTCCTCGCCAAAGGCGTTAATATAATGTTTCGTGCGGCCGCTAACTTTCAGGCGGTGGGGGTAAAGTGACGTAAACCGTACCGTATCACCGACCCGGTACCGCCAGAGTCCTCCGTTGGTTGAGACAATAAGCGCGTAGTTCTTATCGACTTCAACCTCTTCAATCGTCAACGCTTTCGGGAAAGGCTGATCCGCTTCGTGGATAGGCACAAACTCGTAGAAGATGCCATAGTCAAGCATCAGCAGCATTTCACCAACGCGATTCAGATCATCCTGAATGGCGAAGAAACCTTCGGATGCGTTGTAAACTTCTTGGTATCGAACCGTTTTCGAGGGAAATACCTGTTGCTGAAACAGATCGCGATAAGGTTGGAAATTAACGGCTCCGTGTACCAGCAGCTCAAAATTCGGCCATACCTCCAGGATATTTGTCTTACCAGTTTTTGCCAGAATTTTGTCGATGAGCACTAGCCCCCAGGTCGGTGTTCCCAGGATGCTCGTTACGTTCTCCTGGGCAGTTATTTCGGCCATCCGGTCCAACTTGGATTCCCACTCATCCATCAAGGCAACCTCAATGGATGGAGTACGTATAAATTGAGCCCAACTGGGTAAGTTTTTCATGACTACGGCCGAGACATCCCCCGTAGCACTGTTCGAGCCGAACGGATTCTGGTGTAGACTACCCCCTATGGATAGACCTTTGCCCTCAAACGTTCGACTGTCCGGGTTGTTGGCTATATACAGGGCCATCATGTCCTTGCCGCCCTTAAAATGACTTTCGTCCAGCGACTCGGGCGTAACGGGAATGAATTTGCTGCGGGCGTTGGTGGTACCCGACGATTTAGCAAACCAGCGTACCGGCGACGGCCACAACACTTTGCTCTCGCCTTTCATAACCCGTTCGATATACGGGTACAGGTCTTCGTAGCTGGAAATAGGAACCTGACGCTGAAAATCCTGTACGCTGCGAATGGATTTGTAATCATATTTCCAACCCCACTCAGTACGGCGGCCCGCCCGAATCAGTTGATTAAACACCTTTTGTTGCACTACACCGGGTTGAGTCATCATGGTTTCAATGCGCGGCAAGCGCCGTTGCAGAAGCCATTTAAGTGTAGTGTTTAAAAAGGTCATAGTCTTGTCAACATAATTGGTAACCGGCCTGCCAACGTCGGTTAGTCATAGAAACTTACAAAAGTATGGCTTGGTTTACAAACCACGTGCCCGGTCGGGGTAGTCGGTAATAAGGCCGTCAACGCCCCAATTTTTTAGCCGGTTCATATCCGCACGCCCGTTTACTGTCCACGGGATGACTTTAACTCCCCGTTCATGCAGTTTACGAATCCTACCCTGACTAAGCAGGCGGTAGTGTGGACTGTATATATCGGGTGTAAAGCCAAGTTCTTCTAAATTCTTCTCGGGGCTGCGCAGATTTTCTACTAAAGCAGAAAGCCGGACAGGAGGATATTTATCTGCCGGTCCGTCGATACGTTCCGTCCGTTGCTTCCAATGCCTGAGCATGGCAAAATCGAAGCTTTGAATTACAACCCGTTCGGGTGGTAGACGTTTGCCGATAACGGCCTGCACAAGGTCGCAGAAAAGGGCTGGTTCCGGCTGGCTTTTGTTATACTCCGACGGTTCGCTTTTAATTTCAATATTATACGAGAAGATGGGCAAGTTCTTCGCGTTTCGATACGCTTCTGCCTGCTCAATTACTTCGCTAAGCAAGGGCTTGAACGTCTTTAACTTTTGCTGTTCAGGATACGCCGGATTTCCGGCCGAGCCTACATCGTATTGGCGTATGTCGGCATAATCCATTTGGTAGAGCACGAGATTTTTCTGCTCTTTCTTGCTGACAGGATGACCATTAGGTTTCTGGCTGAATGCAGCGTTGAAATACGGTTCGTGCGATACCACCACCTGCCGATCTTTACTGATAACTACGTCTAGTTCGAGCGTTATAACCCCTAGATCCAGCGCTTTCAGAAACGCCGGAATCGTATTTTCGGGCATAAGGCCCCGGCACCCTCGGTGACCCTGTAAATCAAATTGGGGCGGAGTTGGCGAGACAAGAACACTGGTTATCATGCAGACAAAAAGCCCAATGAAGCGCATGCAGATGAACGAACGGTCGGCTCAAAAGTACAATTTCTTTTGGTAGTTAAGGGGTAACCGCTATAAACCGCGATGACTGGGAAAGATAGCCACCGCCCCATCCGACCTTGGATTGGCGCTTCTTGTCACCACCTGATTCGGGTCCGCTAATGCGCTTATAAATGAATCGGTCGTTAGTGATTCCAAAGGCTTTGAGTGGACCGTTATTCTGCGCTGCTACGTAACAAATGCGCCCGTTGGCCATCAGAACCGACGTAAACGCTTTGGCATCGCCATCCACCACAAAACCAGATTGCTCAGGGGGTAAGGGTTTGAAATTCCCTTTGCCATCGCCCAGCAAACACAGGCCTAAGCCAGCGTCCTGCCAGCCCGATAAGACCTCGGTAGCGTGATCATTTCCGGTTAGCAGTATATCCAGGTTGCCATCCTGGTTAACGTCAGTAGCCACTGTTCCGAACACGGGTGAATACTGCGCTTCTAACGGAAGTTCATGGATGACAAACGTACCTGTGCGGTTCTCAATATACGCCGACGATACATAGGTTACTCGTTTTGTGATCGCTTCCTTTCGTTGATCCTCCGAAAGCAATTCATCCAGCGTGAGTTTCCCATAGGCAGCATAGGACGTCATATTTTTCTTGAACGACGGTATCTGATCGGTTAACACATCACGCGGATGAACGGGGTACTCCTTATTACCATTGTAAAAACTCAGGATGGGGTCCAGCGTTCCGTTTTTATCATAATCGGCCGCGTACACGGATACCGGGTGATCCGGAGAAGCCTGAAACCGATTATTGTGTCCGAGGTTACCGGCGATGTAATCCATATCACCGTCGTTGTCGAAATCTCCGGCGGTAAGACTGTTCCAAAAACCGACGGTATTCGCCAGAGAGGGCATGGCCAGCCGCGAAAGCCGACGACCTTTCTGATTTTTGAAAACCGTAATCGGCATAAATTCCCCGGCCAGCATGAGATCGGGCCAATTATCGTTGTCAACATCCGTCCAGAGCGCAGCACAGACCAAACCTGCCTGGCTTAAACCGGGTGCCAGCTGATCGGTAACGTCGGTGAAGCGAGCCTGGCCCTGGCGGCTGTCGTTACGTAGCAAATAACTTCGGGCCGGTTCGGGATAGCGCTGAGGTACAACCCGGCCGCCTACAAACAAATCCAGATCGCCGTCCTGGTCGAAGTCGGCGGCAATCACGCACGAGCCACTGGCTTCGGTACGGGGTAATGCGCCCGGTGCAACCTTGAAATTGCCTTTGCCATCGTTTAGATAAAGACTGTCCTGATAAAGAGCCGGATTCTTGCCAAACTCAGTACTTCCATGCACGGCGTATAGATCAAGGTCATTGTCCTGATCAACGTCGAGCAGAAGCACGCCCGTTTCCTCGGCACGTTTGGCAAGCCGATCTTTCCGCTGGAACGTACCGTTCGGACGCTGTAGAAAGAATGTTCCGCCTTTGTTTGCCGAACCCGCGACATATATATCATCAAAACCATTGTTATCGACATCGCCCACTGCCATTCCCGGACCAATCTGAGAATGCTTATGAAACAGTAAAGTTTGCTGCGCTTTATAGTCGACAAAGTCATCTTCCTGATGCTGAAAAGCCAAGCCAGCTAAAGATGATACGTCGGTGAGTAAGGTGCTGGCCGGTTGCTGGCGCTGCATAAACAGGTTTGGCTGAACAGTCGCCTGACGTTCATTTAACGTTAGCGTTTGATCGGCGAGAATGTTACGAAGCACCTGACCAACTCCACTCGGCCAGCGAATTTTCAGCGAATCAATTTTAGCCGCGCTGCCCAGCCCGAAGTGCACGCCAGCTTCCATCGTCGATTGGTAACCACGCTGCCGGGTGTATTCGGCATAATGCATGTTCTGACCGGTCCAGAGGACTATTTGCGCGCCTAAGCCTTCCAGGTTCCCTTGTTTGCCAATGAGCTTCAGATTTAGGTAATGGGGCCGGGGCGATTCGGTATCGGCATCAATCGTGTGGTTCTGGTAAATGAAAGCTGGATCGTTGATGTTGTTCATGACCAGATCCAGATCACCATCATTGTCGAAGTCCGCATAAGCCGTTCCGTTCGTAAACGAAGGATCTGCCAGCCCCCAACTGTCGGCTACGTTCGAGAAGCGAAGACTGTCGTCGTTATGAAACAGAAAATTCGGTTTATAAACAGGTTCTAAATCGTTAATGCGCTTCAATAAACCGGCGCGCCGATCTGCATCCGATCCGAAGACGTTAGCCTCGCGATTGTACGTGGTGAAATCAAGGTCGGTGATATCTTTGCGGTACCCATTCGTAATCAGCAAATCGCGGAGGCCATCGTTGTCAAGGTCAGCAAAAAGAGCGCTCCAGCTCCAGTCGGTAGCCGCAGTTCCGGTCAGATAAGCGATATCACTGAACAAAGGCACATCATTTGGCGCGTCGGGGGACGTAACGCTCCTTGCTGAACGTAGCGTTTGCGGACGGAAGCCCCGGTTGAGCTGAAGCACATTGCGGATGTACTGCTGTTGATAACCCAGCCGACGGCCCAACTGAAAGCGGTCGTAGGGCACGTTGGAGAACATGGTTTTCTGGCGCAGATTGTCGTCGGGCAGCATGTCTACCACCATCATGTCATTCAAGCCGTCGTTGTTGATATCCGCTATATCAACGCCCATGCTGTTGTGACTCTGATGCTTGAGGGCTTCGTTTATCCGGTTGGTGAACGTTCCGTCGTGATTGTTGATCAGCCAGACATCGTTCGATTGGAAATCATTGGCTACATAAATGTCTGACCAGCCATCCTGGTTAATATCATTAACAAGCACACCCAGCCCCCATCCTTCGTGAATCAACCCGGCTTGCTTCGACACATCTGTGTAGTGGGGAATGTTGTCGGCTGAGAGGCCGTCGTTTCGGTACAGCTTATCCACACTTCGAGCGGAGCCGTCGTTCCTGGGGCCGATTACGTTATTGCGATTGAAGGACTCCAGGGCATTTGTTAACAGGAAAACGTCCAGATCGCCGTCGCGATCGTAATCCAAGAATGTAGCCTGGGTCGTATAACTCGAATCGGCCAGTCCAGCGGTATAGGCCACCTCTTTAAATTTCGGAACACCATTGGCATCATTTCCCTGATTGAGGAAGAGCAGATTAGGAACCGACTTATCACGCTTGGGGTGAATCGTGGAGACGTAAATATCCTGTCGACCGTCCTGATTAATATCGGCAACCGCTACGCCTGTGCACCAACTGCGCGTAGCTACGTTTGCCGATTCCGTTACGTCTTCAAATTTGAACTTTCCCTTATTCAGGTATAACCGGCTCGATACCTGATTACCCGCGAAAAACAAATCGCTTTGGCCGTCTCCATTGAAGTCCCCGACGCCGACGCCCCCACCGTTGTAGAGATATTCAAAATCCATTACGTTCAGCGTGTCGCTCTCGGTGATTTCGTTCGCAAAGGCAATTCCGGTTTGACTAGCTGGTAATCGTTCAAATCGGGAGGAGGGATGGGTACAGCTGACCAGGGCAAGGAAGAGGAATCCGGTCAGAATAGAAAAAGCTCGCATGGGTGAAAGGTAAGCAAAATTCGCGGCTCCTGTTCTGGAGCCATAACTGACAATCATCTTACTTTAGATCAGTCAGGTATAAAACGATACGTAGTGTTTTGAAGCGTAGTTAGTCAATTATCTTTTCGCAATGCTGATACGTAGTGATGAGCTTGGTAGCAATTCGATTGCGCTCTAAATCAGGATTGCTGAAAAGCATCTTCACGTCGTGCAGCAACGTAACAGGTATTAGTGAACTCGGGTAGCGTCAACCAGCATGGTAACCCAGCGTATTGGCTGATCAAACCAGCTGCGCTTCTGAGTGAAAATAGGCAATTGCTTAGGCGCTTCTGTTTGCTGGCGAATCCGGTTGAATAGCTGATCCGCATCGGGTACGTTACCGGCCGACGGTACGTGCCAATCGACGTCGTTCAATTGAGTTGTAAGCCGACGCGTCAAATACGTTTTACCAGCGTGTGTGGCAAACCAATCTAATACATACCGGGCTTCGTCAGCCGATACTTGATTCGTAAAATAGCGCTGCAGTAATTGTTCGGTCATAGGTAAAGGCAGTACAGAATGTAGTATACCGAATTATTCGAAGAGGAGGATAGGCTGCAATAGATTAGCGAACGTGATTGCCAAGAAGGACAGC
This sequence comes from Spirosoma knui, assembly GCF_054780635.1. Lineage (NCBI taxonomy): Bacteria > Pseudomonadati > Bacteroidota > Cytophagia > Cytophagales > Cytophagaceae > Spirosoma > Spirosoma knui. Next base: position 326,596 of record NZ_BAAGVY010000005.1, read on the forward strand.
ATTTCAACACCAGTATGCTGCCGAAGGTAGTCGCGCAAAAAAAGACAGGCCTGTTGATAATGAGCTTTGGCGGTATGGATGGGGATTTCTAATTTAGAAGCCACTTCTTCGTTAGTCAGGCCATCGACCGAGCGAAGAATAAACACCAATTGCCGTTGGGCTGGTAGTTTGTCCAGACCCTGCCGAACAACTGTATTATAGTCGTCAAAAACGAGCTGTTCGTCCGCATTTGTATCAATAAGCGTTACGCCGTGCTGATGTTCAATATGGCGAAGAATGATCTGGCGATCGTTACGAATACGGTTAAGAACATGGCGACGCATAACGGTTGCCAGGTATACTTTTATGGGTTGTGAGGAGTCCAGATAAGTTCGCTGGTTCCATAGCTTCAGGAAAACATCCTGTAAAGCCTCTTTTGCTAATACGGGATCTTTCAGATATTGGCTGGCTATGGTATACAAATACCGATAATGCCGATAAAACAGAGTCTCAAACGCTGTTTTATCGTTTTGCGCCAGGCGCAGCGTTAATTCCAGATCTGTCAGTTCCGCATACATAGGCTTAATGCATTTCGAACGGCGGGAGCTAACCTGGCTTCTGACATTCGCTGTAGACAAATATAAAAAAGAAATAACCTAATTAGGAAAGGAATACTTTTTATTTGTAGGGTGCAATAGTAAACTTGTGGCTGGATTATCTTTGGTAGTTTAACCGTTCATGCAATACATAAAAGCTGTTCTTTTTTCAATCATTTCCATAGCGCTTATTTGGGCATTAAATCGCCCCTGGGGAAGCGTTCCCGCCTTCGGCCCTCTACTTAGCCCTTTTGCTGGATTCTGGCAAAATGCGGAAACAATCAACTCAAATACCGACGAAGCGATTAAGCTAAACGGTACCAAAGCACCGGTAACGGTCGTATTCGATGATCTGGCTATTCCGCACGTATTCGCCCAGAACGACCATGATGCATATTTTGCCCAAGGTTATCTTACCGCTTGGGACCGGTTGTGGCAAATGGAGTTTCAGACGCATGCTGCGGCTGGTCGTGTCGCTGAAATTGTCGGTGATCGAGCTTTAGAGTTAGATCGGTATAATCGACGATTAGGAATGGGGTTCGGCGCCGAAAAGGCCGTAAAAGCAATGCTGGCCGATCCGCGTTCCCGGGAGTCGATTGAAGCGTATACTGCTGGAATCAACGCCTACATCAAGCAGTTGAAACCCGCCCAGTTCCCTCTGGAATACAAACTTCTTGGGTACGCACCAGAACCCTGGCAACCGATCAAGTGTGCGTATTTTTTAAAATACATGTCGGGCGTACTGGCGTTAGGAGCCGATGACTTGAATATGAGCAATGTACTAAAGAAGTACGGAGCCGTGGTAACGAACGATCTGTTTCCCGATTATCCTTCTCAGGAAGATCCAATTGTTCCAGCGGGCACAAAGTGGGACTTCAAACCGGTGCCAGTGCCAACGACCCCTAAAAATGCGCTCCCGAACTCGGCTCCACTAGCCATGCGCTGGCCTGAGCATGACCCAACGATTGGAAGTAATAACTGGGCTGTCGGGGCCCAAAAGTCAGCAACTGGCTATCCCATCCTGGCCAACGACCCGCACCTGGCGTTGAACCTGCCGTCGATCTGGTACCAAATTCAGTTGGTTACCCCGACCTTGAACGTATATGGAGCTTCCATGCCGGGTGCTCCGGGCGTCATCATTGGTTTTAATAAGCAAGTCGCCTGGGGTGTTACAAACGTCGGTGCTGACGTGCTCGACTTTTATCAGATCAAATTCAAAGATGCTTCCCGACGGGAATACTGGCACGGCGGCCAGTGGAAACCCGTTAAGCGCAGAATCGAGGTGATTAAAGTAAAAGGAAAGCCCGACGTAGTGGATACGGTGCTGTATACGCATCATGGTCCGGTTATGTACACAGTAGGAGAGAAGCCGTTTGCCAAAAACGTTCCGGTTGGGTATGCCGCCCGCTGGATCGCCCACGAGGAATCCAATGATTTTTTGACGTATTATTTACTCGATCGAGCGAAGAACTACGATGACTACCGGAACGCGTTGAGTTATTACGCTGCTCCGGCGCAGAATTTTGTGTTTGCCGACGTAGCGAAAGACATTGCGATCACACCAAACGGACGTTTTCCGCTTAAGTGGAAAGAGCAGGGCAAATACCTTCTCGATGGTACCGATCCGGCTCACGACTGGCATGGCTGGATTCCTATGGACCAGAACCCACACGTAAAAAATCCGGCGCGGGGCTTTGTCAGCTCGGCCAATCAATCGTCTACCGACCTAACGTATCCGTACTATATAAACTGGCAATTTGCCCCTTCGGAGCGCGGGACTCGAATTAATCAACGTCTGAGCGTTATGCAGCAAGTAACGCCCGATAGTCTTCGTCAACTTCAGAATGATAATTATAACCTGCGTGCCGCAAACGTATTGCCGGTTTTCCTGCCGTACGTGGAGGAACAGAAATTGACGGCTGAGCAGCGCAAGGCGTTAGCGGTTATCAAATCCTGGCAGTATAACAACGACGTAATGGAGGTGGGGCCAACCGTGTTTGCCGAATGGTCTCGTCAGCTTATGGATGCACTCTGGGGCGATGAGTTCGGGAGCAATGACACCATTACGATGCGTTATCCCAGCTTCGACCGGACGCTCCAGCTCGCTCAGAAAGAACCCAACGCGCCTTGGTTTGATAACGTCAAAACGCCCGCTCGGGAAACCATCACTCAGATCACAACGCAAAGCTTTCAGGCAGCCGTTGATACACTCAGTAAACAGCACGGCGCGATTGGTCCGACCTGGCATTGGGGACAACATAAAGCTACAAAAATCAGTCATTTAGCCCGTCTGGATGCGTTGAGCGCAGTAAATGTGCAGATTGGTGGCGGCAATGGCATCGTAAACGCGACCAGCGAACGTAACGGCCCCTCATGGCGGATGGTAGTCGCCGTTGGGCCACAGCTTAAGGCCTACGGTGTTTATCCGGGCGGTCAGTCAGGTAATCCGGGCAGCCCTTATTACATGAATATGATCGATACGTGGCGGACAGGTCAGCTAAACGAACTGCTTTATTTGCAATCGGCTCAGGACAAACACCCACGTATCAAACGGCGGGTAACTATCAACTAATGACCCCATGATTCAATTAATTCTAATTGCTCTTTTAAGTTTGGTGGCCCAGCTTTTTCTGCCCTGGTGGAGCCTGGCTCTGGTTGCATTCCTGGTTTGTTTCTGGCGTAGCAACACGGCCACTAAGTCGTTCTTAGCTGGCTTTGTCGGAATTGCGCTAGTTTGGCTCATCTATGCTCTTATCATCCAATGGCAGACAGATGGCGCGTACGTAGGACGTATCAGCCAACTGCTGTTTCAAACCAATACAACGGTACTCCCTGCATTGGTGACCGCTATTCTGGGTGGCTTAGTTGGAGGATTGGCTGGTGTATCTGGCTACTTTGTTCGACAAGCTACCGGAAATCAACTCGTAAATCGTACATCCTGAATCTTAAATCTCCTACATTTGTAGGATAAATTTGTAACTAACTAATTCATTTCCCGTGAAGAATGCCTCGTTGATTCTGAACGTCATCCTGACGATTGCCGTAGCTGTCCTGTACTATTTACACTTCAAAGATCGCCAACCCGAAGCCGCACCAGTCGCTCCTGTTGAGGCAAAAGGTAAGTCAATAGTATACGTGAATGTTGATTCGCTGTTAACGAAATACGAGTATTTTAAAGACACCCAAAAAGTCCTCGAAAGCAAGCGCTTTCAATTAGAAAACGATTTAGCGGCTAAAGGACGTAATCTTCAAAATAAAGTAGCCTTCTTTCAGCAGCGGGCTGCAACAATGACCCAGGAACAGGGGCGCGCTACTGAGGCCTCTCTGCAAAAAGAACAGCAGGACATTCTGGCTTATCGGGAGCGGGCCGCTCAAAATCTGGCCAATGAAGAGCAGTCTAAAAACAGAGAGTTGTACGATCAGATTTATGACTATCTGAAAAAGATTAACGCGCAAAACAAGTATGAGTTTGTACTTGGCTACACAAAAGGAGGAGGTATCTTATTCGCCAACCCAGCGGCCGATCAAACGAAAGCGATACTGGATGGATTGAATAAAGAATATCAGGCTAAGCAGACGCCAGCTAAGAAGTAAGCAGATATAAAGTCTTTTTCATCGATACGGGGTGCAGAACAAGAGTTTGTTCTGCACCCCGTGTTGTTTTACCGTAATCTACTACATGTAACTATTTACCTATTGATAATTTGAGATACGTATTCCTGCAATACGTATAGATATGGATAAAAAAAGGTTTTAATAGTTAATTTCTTTGATAGTTATATAATTACGTGTTTTATTTGCCTCGGATCAAGTAACTAGTTCAAGTTGCCTTTCCCGATAATACGCTCAATATCGTCTGGTTGGGCTGGTGCTGTACCGAGTCTTGAGGCTGTGACTTCGATACCGTTCTTTGAACGAAAACACTGGCCCGCCGGGCGTCCTCATCCTACTACAAAGCTGTTCTTTCCAACAGCCTGGTAAACCACTACGTGATTTCAAATGTTGTTGGTCTTACTTAGCTACATTTGTAGCCTTGTTGACCTATTTCTATGGCTTCTGCTTCCATCACTAAACAAGTTGATATCCGTAACCGCCGGGCTTCGTTTGAATACTCATTTTTAGACAAGTACACAGCGGGTATTATTCTTACCGGAACGGAAATAAAATCCATTCGGCAAGGCAAAGTCAATCTACAGGATGCGTACTGCCTTCTGTTAGGAAATGAATTGTTTATTCGGCAAATGAACATTTCTCTCTACACAGAGGGGACTCATTATAATCACGAGCCTTTACGTGATCGTAAACTGCTGTTGACCAAGCGTGAGATTAAACGCCTTACCGAGCGGTTAAAGGATCAGGGTTTGACAATCGTACCCATTCGGCTCTTCACCAGCGACCGGGGTTTTGCTAAGCTTGAAATAGCATTGGCAAAAGGTAAAAAACTTTATGATAAGCGTGACAGTATCAAGGAGCGTGAGGTGAAACGGGATATGCAACGAGAACGCTACTAAATTTTCCACATTACTTGTCGATATGTGGATAACTCTGTAACTTGCTACCGTACAGAGGCATCTAAACGCGATATGGGCAGGAAAGTATTAGTCTTAAATCAAGATTACAGTGCACTCAGCATCTGCTCCGTTCCCAAAGCATTTTTGCTGGTTTATTTAGACAAAGCCGAACTCGTTGCCGAATCCGAGCAGTTCACGCTCCGAACCGTTTCAGCCGAGTTTCCGATGCCGTCGGTTATTCGGCTTCATCGATACGTAAGTCTGCCCTACAAAGGCGTTATGCTGACCCGGCAGAATATCTTCAAGCGCGACGGCCACCGCTGCCAGTACTGCGGAACAACCGAGGACCTTACCCTCGATCACGTTTTACCAAAATCAAGAGGAGGTAAAACAAGCTGGGACAATCTGGCAACAGCCTGTAAGCGCTGCAATTCAAGAAAAGGTGACTACACACCGGAAGAGGCAAACCTCAAGCTGCGGCAGAAACCATTCAAACCTACTTTTCTGGTTTTCTTGCGCGAGTTCTCCGGATCGCTGGAGCAGAGCTGGATGCCTTTTTTAAGTAAGAAAGAAAAAGCGTTTCAGTAAAGAAGTAATAGAAAGAGAAGAGGGGACGAAAAGAAGACCGGATAGTTGTAAAGCTGCCCGGTCTTCTTTTCGTCCCCTCTTCTCTTTTCTCCTCTTTTTCAAACAGTTTTGTTTGATTCGAAACTTTTTTCTGAAAGCAATTGCTATCTTTGCAGTCCTTTTTTGAGGACAACTTTATAAACCAAAAGTCAGCCCGCCATTGACCCACGGGCTGATGTACCGAGTGGGTCAGGAAATCGTTTTTTATGAGCAAAACGCAGCAACGCGAACTGCCGGCATTTGATTGGGACCGGGCAGACAACAAAGGATTCGGAAGTGGCTATTCGGATGCAGAACGCAACCGGATGTTGGAACTCTACGACAACACCCTGTCGGAGGTTAAGGAGAAAGAAGTGGTGATGGGAACCGTGGTTGGCATTACAGACCGTGAGGTGTTGCTAAACATTGGGTTCAAGTCGGACGGGTTGGTTCCAGCTTCTGAATTCCGGGATATGCCGGACCTGAAGATGGGTGATGAAATTGAAGTTTACGTAGAAAACCAGGAAGACCCGAATGGTCAGCTTGTGCTTTCGCGCAAAAAAGCGAAAGTAATTACGGCTTGGCAGAAAATTCAGAAGGCTCTGGACGAAGACCTCGTGATTGATGGTTTCGTGAAGCGCCGGACGAAAGGTGGTCTGATTGTCGATATTTTCAGCATTGAAGCGTTCTTGCCAGGTTCGCAAATCGACGTTAAGCCGATTCGCGACTTCGATATTTTCGTTGGCAAGAAAATGGAAGTTAAGGTTGTTAAGATCAACTATGCAAACGATAACGTAGTCGTTTCGCACAAAGTCCTGATCGAGAAAGACCTCGAAGCACAACGTGCTCAAATCCTGAACAACCTCGAAAAAGGTCAGGTATTGGAAGGCGTGATCAAGAATATGACCAATTTCGGTGTATTCATCGATCTAGGTGGTGTCGATGGTCTGCTGCACATCACGGATATTTCGTGGGGCCGTATCAACCATCCGTCAGAAGTATTGCATCTTGATCAGAAGGTCAACGTAGTGGTACTTGACTTCGACGAAGACAAAAAGCGGATTTCGTTAGGTATGAAACAGCTGCAGGCCCACCCATGGGATGCACTGGCGGAAGATGTTCAGGTTGGTTCGAAAGTGAAAGGTAAAATCGTAAATGTAGCTGATTACGGTGCTTTCCTTGAAATCATGCCAGGTGTAGAAGGACTGATCCACGTTTCTGAGATGTCGTGGTCGCAGCACTTGCGTAACCCACAGGAGTTCCTGAAAGTAGGCGACGAAGTAGAAGCTCAAGTGCTGACGCTCGACCGGAACGACCGGAAGATGTCGCTTGGTATCAAACAACTGGCTGAAGACCCCTGGACTCGTCCAGAACTACGTACAAAGTACGCTATTGGTACTAAACACAAAGGTACGGTTCGTAACCTGACCAACTTTGGTCTCTTCCTGGAACTGGAAGAAGGCATTGATGGATTAGTGCACGTATCGGATCTGTCGTGGACCAAGAAAGTAAAACATCCTTCGGACTTCATCAAAGTTGGTGAAGAGCTTGAAGTAGTTGTTCTGGAGTTAGACGTTGACAACCGTCGCCTTGCTCTTGGCCATAAGCAACTGGAAGAAAATCCGTGGGATACGTTCGAAGGCGTATTTGCAGTAGGCACTGTGCACCGTTGCACGATCCTCAGCAAGAACGATAAGATGGCCACGCTTGAGTTGCCATACGGTATCGAAGGTTTCTCTTCGCTGAAAAACTTAGCTAAAGAAGATGGTACGTTTGCTGAAGCCGGTGAAACGTTGGACTTCAAAGTAACTGAGTTCTCGAAAGAAGAGAAGCGTATTATGCTTTCGCATACGAAAACCTGGCAAGAGAAGAACGAGCCTGCCAAAGAAGCTAAAGCGCCTAAAGCACCTAAAGCAACTCCGACTGCCAGCCAGCCAGAGCGTGGTGCTACTTTAGGCGACCTCGATGCACTTGCTGCGTTGAAAGAGCAAATGGAAGGCCGCAACTAAGCTACCAGGTTTGTTGATTTTGAAAAGTCCTCACTGTTTTCGGGTAGTGAGGACTTTTTTTTAGGGCTATGCTTTCCTCTTACCGGATAAAAGCGTAGGTTTGCACTCCCAAATTCATTCTTAATAGGATTTGGTAAATAAACGTAAGGTTCCGTGGCCGAGTGGCTAGGCAGAGGTCTGCAAAACCTCGTACAGCGGTTCGAATCCGCTCGGAACCTCTTCAAAATAATTTAAGAGCCAACCTTGAGAGCTAGCCAGCTTTTAAGGTTGGCTCTTTTTGTTGAACATAGTTCTAAACAAATCGTTGTCAGGGCAATTATGACCGCTTTTTGCGTGCTTACTTAGAAACGATATAAATAAAAATGAGAGTAAAAAATAACTAAACAGCAATTTTTGCCTATCCAGCAATCGTGTCGTACTTTTGTGGGCCAGTGAAAAGTCAGTGGTAATTATGTTGATTAACTCAATAAATATAGTTCATAAAATGAGTAGCTTATCCAAGCTTTGCGGGGCCGTAGCACTATCTCTGACGTTGTTTGTAAACAGCGCTCAGGTGAAGGCGCAGGACTCGGTTGCGGCTGCTAACGGTGGACCGGCCGCTGCTACGCCAGCTCCGTCCGGCGGTGGTGATGCCGAAAAAGGAAAAGTCTTATTCACCAACAACTGTGCACAGTGTCATGCTGTGACAGAAGAGGTTGTAGTAGGCCCTGGTTTGAAAGGAATCATGTCCCGGACTCCAGGTAAAGAATGGTTGCACAAATGGATTCGCAACTCATCGGCTGTTATTGCCAGTGGCGACCCATACGCTGTCCAAGTTTTCAACAAATTCAACAAAATTCAGATGTCAAGCTTCCCGAACCTAACGGATGCTGACATCGATGGAATTCTGGCTTATGTTGAACAGGCAAGTGCACCGGCTCAAGCTACTGTAGGTGGTGAAGGGTCTCAGCAAGCGCGGGGCGGTGGAGGTGCCGGTGGCGATCAGAATGGATCTGGTTCGTCAATTTCCGGACCATCTGAATTATTCACTTTTGTACTAGTCGCTCTTTTAGTAGTGATGCTGTTGGTACTAGGTGTTCTGCTGGTTATCGTGACCATCCTGTCTCGTGCGGTAACCCCAGTAACGGCAACAGATGGCACCCAAACCGCGGCTCCATTTGGACAACGGCTCAGAGAGGGTTTGTCTGCTGCATTTGGGAATTCTACACTACGTTCGATAGTTATCTGGCTTTTCCTCTTTGTAGTGGTAAAAGAGTCTTTTGATGGCTTATACAGCGTCGGTATTCAGCAAGGGTATGCTCCTAAACAGCCTATTGCTTATTCCCACAAGTTGCATGCTGGTCAATACAAGATCGATTGTAATTACTGCCACACTGGTGTTAATAAAGGAAAATCAGCTACGATTCCAGCCGCTAACATTTGTATGAATTGCCACGGAGTGATTAAGAAAGAATCGCCCGAAATTCAGAAAATATACGCAGCGATTGAGCAAAACCGGCCCATCGAATGGGTACGGGTACACAACCTTCCTGACTTTGCGTATTTCAACCACGCTCAGCACGTAAATGTCGGTAACGTACAGTGCCAGACGTGCCATGGCGAGATTGAGAAGATGGAGGTAGTGGAACACCGTTCATCATTAACTATGGGCTGGTGTATTGATTGCCACCGCAAAACAGAGGTTAATACCAAAGACAACGCTTACTACGACAAGCTCGTAGCTCTTCATCGGAAAGAGAGCAAAGAGCCGCTTAAAGTGGCCAATATCGGCGGTTTAGAGTGTTCAAAGTGTCACTATTAATCCACCAGGCCTCGTTAGGTCGGCTTAACCAATAGGGTATCATACCGCATACAACACGCATGGAAAATACAACTAAACGGTATTGGAAAGGGGTTGAGGAGCTGCGCAATGACGCGACGTTCGTAAAGAACGCCGAGAGTGAGTTTGCTAATCCTGATTCGAGCGAATCGTCGGATGGCCTAGATGGTCTGCTGGGCGGTTCGAATACCCAACGCCGTGATTTTTTAAAAGTAATGGGCTTTGGTATGGCAGCTGTATCACTTGCTGCCTGTGAAACTCCGGTCCGCAAAGCTGTCCCGTATCTCAATAAGCCGGAGTTTACATTCCCGACAATTTCTGATTATTACGCATCAACTTATATAGACGGCGGTGACTACGCTGCCATCTTAGTTGAAACCCGCGAAGGTCGACCAATTAAAATTGAAGGTAACCCGCTGTCAAGCGTTTCTAAAGGAGGCACAACCGCCCGTGTTCAGGCTTCTGTTCTTTCCTTATATGATATAGACAAGTTGAACGGTCCACGTCGTGGGGAAACCGCCATTGACTGGTCTACCGCTGACCGCGAAATTGTAAACCAATTAAATACAGTAGCATCACGTAACGGAGCGATTCGGATTGTAACATCTACTATTCTTAGCCCGGCTACTAAAGCAGTTATAGCTGACTTTGTTACGAAATATCCGACGGCACGTCACATCATGTACGATGCTAACTCGGTATTTGGTATTACGCAGGCAAACCAGGCGTCGTTTGGTAAAGCAGTAGTTCCCTCGTATGATTTCAGCAAAGCGCAGACAGTTGTTAGTCTCGGTGCTGACTTCCTCGGTACGTGGGTTGCTCCTTTGGAATACGCTAAGCCTTATGCATCAGGTCGTAAGATCGGTGCTGTTGGTGGCGGTAAAAAAACGATGTCGCGGCACTATCAGTTTGAGACAAACATGTCGATGACTGGTGCCAATGCAGATTATCGGGGGACATATAAGCCATCTCAGGAAGGACTGGTTGCACTGGCGCTTTACAACAAAGTGGCGCAGAAATTAGGTAGTGCTCCTGCTGGCTCGGCTTCCGTTGATGTACAGTATCTTGATAAAGCGGCTACTGATCTGGCTCGTTCGCGTGGTCGGGCGCTGGTTGTATCAGGTTCAAATGACCCAAATATTCAGATCGTTGTAAACGCGCTGAACAATTTACTGGGTAGCTACGGAACAACGATCGATATAAACACACCGGTCAACTATCGTCAGGGCAATGATCAGCAGATGAATGCCTTTATCGATGAAGCGAAATCAGGTCGTGTAGGTGCAGTTCTGTTTTTTGCTGCAAACCCTGTTTATGATCATCCCCGGGGGGCAGAGTTAGCAGAGGCTTTACCAAAGATTGCTCTTTCTGTCTCGTTTGCGGAGCGTGCCGATGAAACGGCTTCCCTGGCAAAATACATTACGCCTGCTCCTCACTTCCTGGAATGCTGGAATGATGCTGAGCCAAAGCAAGGCTTTTACAGCCTGATGCAACCTGCCATTACGCATATTTTCAAAACTCGCCAGTTTCAATCGAGTTTGCTAACGTGGGCTGGAAAACCGAACGACTATCAGAACTACCTGAAGAACTTCTGGCGGACTACTTATTATCCTCTAGCGTCTGGGTTTAACTCGTTTGATGCTTTCTGGATCAAATGTTTGCACGATGGTGTGTTTGAACCGAATAAGGGCCAAGCTGCTGCAGGAGCTGGTGCCGCATTTACAGGCAACGTAGCACAGGCAGCAAGCGGCATTACCCAACGGTACAAACCGACATCGGGTATGGAGTTGGCTCTGTATGAGAAGGTAAGTATTGGGGTTGGCTCCATGGCAAATAATCCCTGGTTACAGGAAATGCCTGATCCGGTTTCCAAAGCTTGCTGGGACAACTATGCTGCTCTTTCTCAGAAAACAGCAAATGATTTAGGTTTAGCCCAAAACGATCTTGTTACTGTATCGGTTGGCGGTAAGTCAATAGAATTGCCAGTTCTAGTTCAACCGGGTCAAGCTGATAATACGGTTTCAGTAGCCGTTGGTTATGGCCGTGAGAAAGCAGGTAAATCAGCAAATGGTGTTGGTAAAAATGCGTTCCCGTTCGCTACGTTGGTAAACGGCTACGTATCTTTTGCTGCAGTTAACGCTAAAGTTGAAAAGGCAAGCGGTACTCGTGAAATTGCACAGACGCAAACACACGAGACCGTTATGGGACGTCGCGCGGTTTTGCAGGAAGCAAAACTTGCCGATTATCAGAAGAACCCAATGGCGGGTCGGTATACGCCTAAAGTTGAAACGTCTGAGGGCCCAACTGCTTCCACCAACATTACGCTCTGGCATGGCTACGGTAAGCCTAACCACTCGTGGGGGATGGTCATTGACCTGAACTCATGTATCGGTTGTAATGCCTGCGTGATCGGTTGTCAATCAGAAAATAACATTCAGGTTGTTGGACGTGATGAAGTGATCATGCGTCGTGAGATGCACTGGATCCGGATTGACCGTTATTATAGCAGTGATGCTGATCCGGAGGATGTGAAAGAACTGGAGGTTGCTTCGGCTAATCCGGAAGTAACGTTCCAGCCAATGCTTTGCCAGCATTGCAGCAATGCACCTTGCGAAACTGTGTGTCCGGTATTGGCGACCACGCACAGCACTGAAGGACTGAACCAAATGACCTACAACCGGTGCATTGGAACGCGTTACTGCGCGAACAACTGCCCCTATAAAGTACGTCGTTTCAACTGGTTCAAGTATTTCGATAACGATAACTTCGACTATCATTTTAACAACGATCTTGGTAAAATGGTGTTGAACCCAGACGTAACGGTACGTTCACGGGGGGTTATTGAAAAATGCTCATTCTGTGTTCAGCGGATTCAGGAAGGTAAGCTTACAGCGAAGAAAGAACGTCGTCGGCCAATGCCTGACGAAATTCAAACTGCCTGCGCACAGGCCTGCCCAACAAATGCTATCATTTTTGGCGACTTAAACAATCCTGAAAGCACTGTTTCTAAAGTTATGGAGACGGAAATAAAAGGTCGGGCATTCCATGTGTTGGAAGAGATCAATGTGCGTCCTCAGATTTCGTATCTGACCAAGATTCGGAACAAAGACGAAGAACCACAGCAGAAAACACGTCAGGAATCGCAAGTATAACATAAATGATGGTTTGCGATAGAGCTGCTTGTGCAGTTTAGTTACGGTACCAAAAAACAACGTAGTACCACAGTTCGTAAATCGTTTATCGCAAAAAGAAAATAAAATTTAGTAAGGATATGTCGCATGTAACATCAGCCGTAAGAACTCCCCTCGTCACCGGTGGCAAGACCTATGCCGACGTGACAGAGGATATCAGCAGACAGGTTGAAGGCCGACCCACGCGAGAGTGGACGATTGCTTTCACTATCTCGGTGGTTGTGCTACTCTACGGAACCGCCTGCGTGTTCTGGACCTGGTGGGAAGGCTTGGGCGTGTGGGGCTTAAATAAAACTGTCGGCTGGGCGTGGGACATCACCAACTTCGTTTGGTGGGTAGGTATCGGTCACGCTGGTACCCTCATCTCGGCCATCCTTTTGTTGTTCCGTCAAAAGTGGCGGACAGCGGTTAACCGGGCTGCTGAAGCTATGACGATTTTCGCCGTCATTTGCGCAGCCAGCTTCATCTTGATGCACATGGGCCGCCCCTGGTTAGCATATTGGGCGTTGCCGCTGCCAAATACATGGGGGTCGCTTTGGGTTAACTTCAAGTCTCCACTCGTTTGGGACGTATTTGCCATCAGTACGTACTTCACTGTATCGCTGGTGTTCTGGTACATGGGTTTACTACCTGACTTGGCTACTATTCGTGACCGGGCTCGTAGCAAAGTATCTCGTTACATCTATGGCGCGTTCTCACTAGGCTGGAACGGTTCGGCTAAGACTTGGGCTCGTTATGAGTATATAAGCTTGATTCTGGCTGGTCTATCTACTCCGCTGGTACTATCCGTACACACTATTGTAAGTATGGACTTTGCTACGTCGGTTATTCCGGGCTGGCATACTACTATTTTCCCTCCTTACTTCGTGGCGGGTGCTATCTTCTCTGGCTTTGCCATGGTGCAAAACCTGATGCTGATTATTCGGGTCGTTTTCAAACTCGAAGATTACATTACAGTTGAGCACATTGAGTCGATGAACAAAGTTATTACGCTTACAGGCTCTATTGTAGGGGTAGCTTATCTAACTGAGTTCTTTATCGCTTGGTATTCGGGTGTTGAATTTGAGAGTTACGCGTTTATCAACCGGGCAACTGGTCCATATTGGTGGGCTTACTGGGCCATGATGACTTGTAACGTAATCTCTCCGCAGCTATTCTGGTCGCGTGCTATTCGCCGGAGCGTCGTTTGGACATTTACGCTTTCTGTAGTCGTGAATATTGGTATGTGGTTTGAGCGCTTTGTAATTATCGTTACGTCGCTGCATCGTGACTACTTGCCATCTAGCTGGGCAATGTTCCACCCAACTTTATTTGACATCAGTGATTACATTTTCTCGTTCGGTTTATTCTTTACCTTGTTCCTGCTGTTCTCGAAGTTTTTACCAGTAGTGAACATGGCTGAAGTAAAAGCAATTATCAAGTCGTCGTCAGAAAAACTACCAGTCTCTGTATCGGGCGTAGCTAAAGGTGAACGCGTTACTAACCCGACCTTTAACAAAGACGCTGAATAAAGAACAAGAGGTTTGCAGTCTATAGATCTCTCATCTGTAGGCTGCAAACTAACACCTCAACCAATAATTACTGAATATGTCAGATGTAAATGGTAATGGCAAATTCCTGGTTGGCATCTATGACGATGACGACGTAGTGTTGAAAGCCGTTAAAGACGTAAAAGGAGCCGGCGTTCGGATTCATGAAGTATATTGCCCATTTCCAATTCACGGTCTGGATGTAGCGCTTGGTCATCCCCGCACTCGTTTAGGTATTGCCGCTTTCTTATTTGGCTTAACCGGAACAACTCTAGCCGGTCTTTTGACTGCTTATACTGAAGGCATAGACTGGCCTATGATTGTAGGCGGGAAGGATTCATACTCGCCGGTCATTTACGTGCCAATCTTTTTTGAATTAACCGTACTAATAAGTGCCTTGGGCATGGTCGGTACGTTTTTAATTTCAAATGGCCTTGGGCCAACTGTGAAGCCGTTGATGTTTGACTTGCGCACAACTGATAACAAGTTTGCTATGGCTATCGACATGAGCAAGAATACGTTAGCAGAAGGCGATATTGAACAAATCTTGAAAAATTCGGGAGCTGCCGAAGTAAACGTAAAGCAGTTCTAACGCGCGAGATGAAAATGATAACTAAACATACAGGCGTCGCTCTGCTGGCTATCGTTGGTATTATTGTCATGGGGACCTCATGCCAGGATGACCACAATGATACAGGGACAGAATTTGCGCCACAGATGTACGATCCGGTTCCTTATGAGCCTTATAAGCAAATAAGAGCGAACTCGATTAATCCGGAAGGTTTAAACATGCGAGCTCCGGCTCGTGGTACGGTGGCTCGTCCAAACTATCATACAACGTTTGGAACAGGCGATAGTGCTAGTACTGATCTGATGATCTACAACATTCCTAAGGATAGCATTGGATTGGCTGAACGTGTATTGACCAACCCAATTCCTCAAACAGATAAGTCTTTAGAAGAAGGCAAACTGCTGTATAGCCGGTACTGCATACACTGTCATGGTGAAGGTGGCAAAGGCGATGGGTTAGTTGGCAAAGAATACAAGGGGGTTCCTAGTTATTCTGCCGATGCCTATAAGTCGATGAACGACGGTCATATTTTTCACGTAATCACACATGGCAAAGGTCGTATGTGGCCTCATGGTTCACAGATGACGCCGGAAGAGCGCTGGAAAATCGTACAATACGTTCACAAGCTGCAACAAGGGTAACGTTTTATAAGCTTAGCCTTCACATATAGTAGTGTGAGGTGTCTTGGTTCAAGAAATTTGGTAAATTCTGTATTTGATAAATAAACAAGAATGGCATCGGCTCACGCAATTCCGTCCTTAGACGAGCAATTTGAATTTACTTCGGAATCTAAACGTCGACTAATTATCGGCATTGGAGCCGGAGTTGCGCTGGTGGCTATCGGCGCATTTCTGTTGGCGTCGGGGGTTGGCAGTCACGAAACTCATGAGGTTGTCCATGGTGTAGGTGCTAGTGAAGGGCATGATGGCGGCCACCACGCTTATAAATGGACAAACCGGTTATGGGCGAACATTTGGTTAAATGCCATCTACTTCACAGGAGCATCAGTTATAGGAATGTTCTTTATCTCCTATAACTATTTGGCTCAGGCAGGCTGGTCGTCAGCATTCAAACGTATTCCCGAAGCAATGCCTGCATATCTGCCTTATATGGGTGTCGTAGTCCTTGCTGTGTTCTTCCTCGCAGGGCATGATTTGTTCCATTGGACGAATCCTGGCTTATATGATAAGACAAGTGTAGATTATGATCCTATTATTGCTGGGAAGCAGGGATTCCTGAATACTCCGTTTTACTTGATCCGGGTAGTATTATATTTTACGTTATGGTATGTACTATGGCGTATGCTGCGTAACTTCTCTTTACAAGAAGATTTACACGGAGGAACGGAGTATTACGAAAAAAGTATAAAGTTTGGGACCGCTTTCTTGGTTGTTTTCGCTGTTACGTCTTCTACGTCGGCCTGGGACTTTGTAATGTCTATTGACACGCACTGGTTCAGTACGATGTTTGGTTGGTATACGTTAGCGAGCTGGCACGTAACAGGTCTGGCGATTATAACACTTACCGTTGTTACGTTAAAAGAACGGGGTTACTTACAGGTTGTTAATGAGAGCCATCTGCACGACCTAGGCAAATTTATGTTCGCCTTCAGTATCTTCTGGACCTACGTATGGTTTGCTCAATTCATGCTGATTTATTACGCCAACTTACCCGAAGAAACCATCTACTACAGAGAGCGTTTTAGCGGATATGGTGGTATCTATAAAGCGCCATTTTTCATTAACATTTTCCTAAACTTTGTCTTTCCATTCCTTGTTCTGATGACAAGAGATGCGAAGCGCACGTACATATTCCTGAAGCTAGCTGCCTGGGGAATTATCATCGGCCACTACTTTGACTTCTACGTTAATATCATGCCAGGCACCGTTGGTGAACATGCTGGCTTCGGTCCGATTGAGTTTGGCATGATTCTGATATTTGCCTGTGGGTTCATGTGGTCGATTTCGGCTCAATTATCAAAAGCGAATCTGATTGCAAAGAATCATCCAATGTTAGAAGAGACATTGCACCACGACATTTAATTAATAATCCGATTACAACATGGTTTATATAGTCGCTCTGTTATCGGTAATATTTTTGGGACTGGCGATTCTAGTCGTCTCAAGAATGGCCGCTGTTATAAAGAACGCAAGTGGTACAGTAGGTGATGAAGATCGAATAGGGATAAGTAACCGCATCAATGGCGCGTTATTTATGGTGTTCTTTATCTTAGGGGTGGTTGGAGCGGTTTGGTCTTACCTGCATGCTTCTCATTATTTCTTGCCTGAAGCTTCCTCCCCACACGGCCGTCGGACAGATTTCTTGTTCTGGTTATCAATGGCAATCATCGTGGCTGCTTTTTTCGTCACCAATGCGTTGTTGTTCATCTTCGCTTGGCGCTATCAGTATAAAGAAGGCAGAAAAGCATCGTATTATCCAGAAAATCACAAGTTAGAGTTGATCTGGACGGTGATTCCAGCCATTGTTATGGCTTTGCTGGTATTTACCGGCTGGCGTGCATGGCGGGATATTATGTCTGAAGCTCCGGCAGATGCTCAGGTATTTGAGATTGTCGGTAAGCAGTTCAACTGGATCGTTCGTTATCCTGGTGTAGATAACAATAAACTGGGCGCTTACAATTACAAGTTGATTGATAATAGCAATGATACAGGTATCGATTATACAGACGAAGCTTCGTTTGATGATTTCACATCTACAACGGAATTACATATTCCTGTAAATAAGCCTGTATTGTTGAAAATCCGCGCTCGTGATGTATTACACAGTGTATTTATACCACACTTACGGGTGAAGATGGATGCCGTCCCTGGTATGCCTACACGCTTCTGGTTCGTTGCTGATAAAACAACTGATGAGATGCGCAACTTAACGGGGAATCAGGACTTTGGGTACGAAATTGCCTGTACAGAGGTTTGTGGTCGTGGACACTTCTCAATGCGTATCCGTTTAATTGTTGAAGATGAAGCGTCCTGGCAAGCATGGTGTAAAGAGCAGAAGCCTTTATTGTCTTCAACACCTGAATTAGCTGCTCGTATTCCTGCCAATTTAAAAGCCAAAGCAGCCAAGTATCTTCCAGTAGAAGAAACCGCTGCTCCAGCTGATAGTGCAACAGCGTTAAATCAACAAGGAGGGGTGTCCGTGGCGAAAGCTACCATCCGCTAATTAATAAACTTACAACAAACCAAAACTATGGCGATTGCAGCAGCTAACACGGCAACCATAGCTCATGACGCTGAGCATGAGCATCATGAGCCGCAAAGTTTTTGGCGCAAATACATTTTTTCGGAAGATCACAAGACTATTGCTAAGCAATACCTGATCTCTGGTATTATCTGGTCGGTTATTGGCATTAGTTTGTCGGTTATGTTTCGGCTTCAGTTGGGCTTCCCCGACATGAAGTTAGAGTTCTTACGTCCTATTCTAGGAAGCTGGATTAACGAATCAGGAAAACTAGATCCTGACTTCTACCTTGCCCTGGTGACAATGCATGGTACCATCATGGTATTCTTTGTACTTACCGCTGGGTTGAGTGGAACATTCTCTAACTTTCTGATCCCACTTCAGGTAGGTGCCCGTGATATGGCATCTGGTTTTCTGAACATGTTATCATACTGGTTCTTCTTCATGGCTAGTATTATCATGTTCGTTTCTTTGTTCTTTGAGACCGGACCGGCAGCGGGTGGCTGGGTAGTTTATCCACCACTTAGTGCATTACCACAAGCGCACCCTGGTTCCCAAGCAGGGATGACGTATTGGTTGGTAAGTATGGCCCTATTCATTGTATCGCAATTATTGGGTGGTATCAATTACATCACGACAGTAATCAACCTGCGGACACGGGGGATGTCATTTAGTAAGCTTCCATTAACGATCTGGGCTTTCTTCCTGACAGCTGTACTCGGTCTGATTTCATTCCCTGTGTTACTGTCAGCTGCATTATTGTTAATTTTTGACCGCAGCTTTGGTACCAGTTTCTACTTATCAGAGATTTATGTAAATGGTGAAGCATTGCCAAACGTAGGTGGTAGCCCTATCTTGTTCCAGCACTTATTCTGGTTCTTAGGTCACCCTGAAGTTTACATCGTATTGCTTCCTGCTCTTGGCATGACCTCGGAAATCATTGCAACAAACGCTCGTAAGCCAATCTTTGGTTACCGTGCTATGATTGCCTCAATGATGGGAATTGCGTTCTTAGCGTTTATCGTATGGGCTCACCACATGTTTGTGACAGGTATGAATCCCTTCCTGGGTTCAATCTTCATGTTCTTGACGCTGATCATTGCTGTTCCTTCAGCGGTTAAAGCGTTCAACTACATCACTACACTATGGCGGGGTAACATTCGTTTCACGCCTGCAATGCTATTCTCGATTGGTCTTGTATCATTCTTTATTTCGGGGGGGCTTACCGGTCTGATTCTTGGTAACTCGGCATTAGATATTCAGCTGCACGATACGTACTTCGTAGTTGCTCACTTCCACTTAGTGATGGGCGCTGCGTCTGCATTCGGTCTGCTAGCTGGTGTTTATCACTGGTTCCCTAAGATGTTTGGGCGTATGATGAACGAGAAGCTTGGGTACGTTCACTTCTGGCTAACCTTCATCGGTATATACCTAGTATTCTTCCCGATGCATTATATTGGTATTGCTGGGTTTCCACGTCGGTACTACGCCTTTACGAGCTATGACTTCACGAAGAATATCTTCAATGATATGAATAGCTTCATCAGTTTGGCTGCCATATTTACATTCACAGCGCAGTGGGTGTTTATCTGGAACTTTGTTTATAGCTTGTTCAGAGGTCGGAAAGCACCTCAGAACCCTTGGAAGTCGAACACACTTGAATGGACAACTCCAATTAATCCAGGGCATGGCAACTGGCCGGGTGAAATTCCGGCTGTGTATCGTTGGCCTTATGATTATAGCAAGCCAGGCGCTAAGGATGACTTCATCCCTCAAAACGTGCCATACTCTCAAACTCCTGAGTCAAACCTTCCACATGAGAATGAGTTGATTTCGCTTGAGAAAGAGATTGAGGCACAGAACTTGAATGACCAGTTCAAACAACCTCACTAATACCAGTGAACGTCGATTCCGGAGTCTTGCTCTTCTGACAGTACTTATTATATACCTGCTTATTTTGGCAGGCGGTATCGTCAGAGGAACAGGCTCCGGAATGGGCTGTCCTGATTGGCCAAAGTGTTTTGGCCGCTGGATTCCTCCAACTGAAGCTTCTCAACTGCCTCCAAATTATCAGGAAATATATGGAGCGAAGCTTAAAGGCGAAGTAGTGTTTAACGCTACTAAAACCTGGATTGAATACGTAAATCGTTTACTTGGCGTATTATCCGGTTTCTTTGTTTTAGCCACATTGCTGGCATCTATTCCTTACCTTAAAAAGGATAAATTAGTATTCTGGGGAAGCCTTGCAGCCTTTTTCCTCATAGGTTTAAATGGTTGGCTTGGTTCTCGCGTCGTTGCAACGGAGTTAGCGCAACACATGATCTCTCTTCATTTGTTGCTTGCTATATTCGTTGTCTTTGCTTTATTATTTGTAGTTGCTCGTTCTTATAAAGGGCTGATACAAACACAAGTAGCTAACGATCAACGTTCGGCTTTAAGTAAATTTTTGGTGCTAACAATTGTAGTTTCATTTGTACAGATAACACTTGGTACTCAAGTTAGAGAAGCACTGGACGAGTCAGTCAAGATTCTGGGTTATAATCAACGAGAAAGCTGGATTAGTAATCTTGATTGGCGCTTTTACATACACAGATCGTTTTCGATTATAGTGCTGGCGCTTCAGGGAGTAGTAACCTACAAGCTGTATAAACTTAAGGTTAAGGGTTTACTTAATACGTTGTATACAGCCGTATTAATCACTATCGTAATAGAAGTTCTGACAGGCGTAGTAATGGCATACTTTGCTGTACCCGCTGTAGCGCAACCAATTCACTTGGAGTTGGCTATACTACTGATCGGCTTGCAGTTTACAGCATGGCTACTTCTAAGACCTACAATGATTACTCATAAGCTGACTGAATATAGGCAGGGCTTATTAAATGTATAGCATGGAGAAAGTAATGAGCTTAAGCCTTATTAATACTAAGGTCAAAGCATACATAGAATTAGTAAAGCTAAAGCTAACGCTAGCTGTCGTATTTTCTGGAGTTTTTGGCTATTGTCTCGCTGCTGATCATATTGAATGGTGGAAAATTATCGTGCTTACTATTGCATCTATAGCCATAACAGGGGCTGCAAACATTATTAATCAGATTATTGAAAAAGATTCTGATAAATTAATGAAACGCACGGCTACCCGACCCTTACCAACAGGTCGTTTGACAGTTAACGAAGCCGCTGTTTTTGCACTCATCTTGTTTAGTGTGTCTTGCTACCTGTTCGTAGAAGTATTTAATGTACGAGCTGCTGCTTTAGCTGTTCTATCTCTTTTGCTGTACGGATTTGTTTATACCCCACTGAAACGAAAAGGTCAGATTGCAGTATTTGTAGGTGCTTTACCAGGTGCTTTTCCACCAATGATTGGTTGGGTGGCAGCTACAGATCATTATGGCTGGGCACCGGGTATTCTGTTTGCAATTCAGTTCTTTTGGCAGTTTCCGCACTTTTGGGCAATTGGCTGGCTAGCCTTCGACGAGTACAAAAAGGCAGGCATCCAGATGATGCCTGGTAGTGGTAAAACCACAAAGACCGCATTCCGTATCATGGTCTATACACTGTTTTTGATACCAGTTGGTTGGCTACCTTATTTCTTGGGGGTAACCGGTATCAATTCTGCACTTGTAGCTATGGTTGGCGGAATCTTGTTTTTAGCGCAAACGTTTCACTTAATGAGAACCTGTACAGATAAAGCCGCATTACAAATGATGTTTGGATCGCTGCTTTACTTACCAATCGTACAGATTGTTTACTTGTTAGATAAAGTATAACGAATCATGAGTGACTTAGTAAATGACATTTCAATAGTTGAAGAGCCGGAAGAGACACTCTCAATGAATCCCCGCAAGTTTATATTGTGGTTATTTATTGTGAGTATAATCATGCTCTTTGCGGCAATGACTAGTGCTTACTTAGTAAGACGGGCAGAGGGTAACTGGCTGGAATATAATATTCCTGCGGTTTTTAGCTATAGCTCTGTAGTCCTAGTGCTAAGTAGTTTGACAATGCACTGGGCGTATGTGTCGGCAAAAAAAGACAACTTCGCCGGTTTGAAGACAGCAATAACTATTACTTTTGCACTTGGAATCGCGTTTCTATACATGCAGTTTCAGGGATGGGTTGAATTAGTTGATGAAAAGGTTTTTTTCGTTGGCAATCCCTCCGGTTCGTTCATGTACATTTTTACTGGTTTGCATGGTTTCCATTTAATATCGGGCTTAGTTGTATTGATATTTGCGTTGGTGGCGGCATTTAGACTTCGTATACACGCGAAAAGCTTGAATCAAATTGAAATTGCGGCCACTTACTGGCATTTTTTAGACATTCTTTGGCTGTATTTGTTTTTCTTTTTAGTCTATTTTCATTGATAATCTCTTAGACGCATGGCGGCTACTGCGACGACAAACACCGTAGCAACAGAATCAGCTGGAACGTTCGACAAGAAAACCTGGATGGGTGGTGTCGAGCCGATGAATGCCAGTTATGGCAAGTTGATGATGTGGTTTTTCCTGATTTCAGATACGTTCACGTTCTCAGCGTTATTAGTAACGTACGGTCTGATTCGATATAGTTATCCGGCCTGGGATCCTGCCATCTATGGCGAAGTATTCAAGTTTTCCAATTTGTACTGGCCAACTCCGGAAAAAGTTTACAATGCAGTGCCGTTTTTGCATGGTGTCGATGCTCCGCTGATTTTCGTCGGTATCATGACATTTATTCTCATCTTCAGTAGCGTAACAATGGTACTGGCTGTAGAAGCTGGTCACCGGATGGATCGCAAGGACGTAGAGAAGTATATGTTGTGGACTATATTGGGGGGCTTTACGTTCTTAGGCAGCCAGGCTTGGGAGTGGTCGCACTTTATTCATGGAACAGAAACGGGTACTGTTATCAGCGAGCTTGTTGGCGGACAGACTATTCAACGTACCATTTTTGGAGCAAACCTTGTCGAAAACCAATATGGTCCTCCGGCTTTTGCAGATTTGTTCTTTTTCATTACGGGTTTCCACGGCACGCACGTATTTAGTGGAGTTGTCTTGAATATCCTGATTTTCTACCGGGCTGCAACGGGATTATATGATCGTCGCGGTCATTATGAGATGGTTGAGAAAGTAGGTCTTTACTGGCACTTTGTTGATCTTGTTTGGGTATTTGTATTCACCTTCTTCTACCTGGTCTGATAACGTAATTAACTATGGCTGATCACGCACATCATAATGAACATCACGCTGGAACCGAAAACGTTCCAGCCCAAACAGGAGTAATCTGGCGTACGTTTATTATTCTATCGGTAATAACCGCATTTGAATTCGCCCTCGCGTACTTAATGCATGCTGGAACCCTGCGTACGTCTATTTTCGTAGGTATGACGCTTGTTAAAGCGTTCTATATTGTTGGCGAGTTTATGCACTTGAAACATGAGGTAAAAAGCCTAATATGGGCCATAACTCTTCCAGTGCTGTTTATCGTCTGGTTGTTAATTGCACTTTTAACAGAAGGCGGTTCGATTTTCCAACTTAGGTAAAGCATGACAACATCTAGAAAAGCCGGGATCCTGCTCGTAACACTGCTGGTCCCGGCTTTGCTGTATCTATTCCTGCGGTTTGGCTCGCAGAATCATTACGTATTGCCACGCTATCTCCCAAAGATCGACTCGACAAAGGGAGAACCCTTAATGGGCAAGATAACGCTACCGGATGGGCGTGAGATTCTAGATACGCTTTATAACCATATACCACCGTTTAAACTGATTGATCAAGACGGTAAGGTTATAGACCAGTCCGTAGTGAAAGGCAAAATATACGTAGCAGATTTTTTCTTCACTCGCTGCGTATCAATCTGCCCTAAACTTTCTTCGCAGCTTACTCGTGTGCAAAACATCTTCCGAAATAACCCCGACATAATTTTGCTATCACATTCGGTTGACCCTGAACATGACCAGCCAGCTCAATTAAAAGCGTATGCTCAGAAATATGAAGCCATTCCAAACAAATGGTATTTTCTAACGGGCCCGAAAGCTAACATTTATGATCTGGCTATGCATGGATACTACCTGCCAGCCGTTGATGCTGGTGTCAAAGACGGGGACCCAGACGAAACTTTTATCCACAGCGAAAAGTTGGTATTGGTAGATAAAGAAGGTATTGTAAGAGGGTTCTACGACGGAACGGATAAAGAAGACGTCGACCGACTTGTGCTGGAAATCAGAGTGTTACTCGATATCTACAGTAAGCAATAACTAATCGTATATGGAAGTGCTACAGCCTGTTCAGGAGCAAAAAGCAAACCGTGTTATTAACATTTTGTCAATAGCCATTCCGGTTGCAGTTGCTGTTCTTTTAGGCATTCGACAGAAAGTTGATTTAGGAAGTTGGACTACGTACTTGCCGCATATGAATGGCATAATTAATTCGTTAACGTCTGTTTTATTGTTAGTCGGATTGTACTTTATCCGCCAAAAGAACGTACAGGCGCATAAACGTACGATGTTGACTGCGTTTGCGCTGGGGTCTGCTTTTCTGGTCAGCTATGTACTCTATCACCTGACGAATGATTCGACTCCGTTTGGGGGGCAAGGCTGGGTACGACCGGTTTACTACTTTCTGCTTATTTCGCATATTGTTCTATCAGTCGTCGTTGTTTGGTTTGTTCTTCGAGCTGTTTACTTTGCCATAAGCGGTCAGTTTATGAAGCACAAAAAAACGGTAAAATGGGCTTACCCAATTTGGCTATATGTAAGCATAACCGGCGTAATAGTGTATTTGATGATTAAACCTTATTACGTTCATTAACTTATAAAATCGATGAAACGCTGGAAGTTTTGGTTGATAGTGGTTGTACTGTTAACGGTTACACCAGATCTAATGGCACAATGCGCAATGTGCCGGGGGACCGTTGAAAGTACGGTTAGTAACGGACGTAGTGTTATTGCCTCCGAGCTTAATTTTGGCATTGTATACTTACTGATTATTCCGTACCTGATTGTTGCTTCGATTGGTTATTTGTGGTATCGGAATAGCAAACTGGAGCATGGAAGACGTCTCGAAATTGCAAGCCGCGTTAAACGGGCTATGTCCTAGGTGTAGGAAAGGCAAAATTTTTCAAAAGCCGTTTTATTCAATCAAGGGCTTTGACGATATGTACGAACACTGCCCCCATTGTGAGTTGCGTTACGAAGTCGAGCCGGGCTACTTCTACGGGGCTATGTTTGTGAGTTATGCAATTTCGGGTGGTGTTGCCTTAGTCATCGGTTTTTTACTGTTCTATCTGGCTGGTGATCCGGATGGATGGGTATATGTGGGTGTTATCGCTCCAGTTATGGTATTGATTGCGCCCATAAATTTTCGAGTATCGAGAGTAATCTGGCTACATTACGTAGCAGGAATCCATTACGTAAAAGGGCTTTAGAAGCCCTTTTTTTACGCCAGTTTATTTTTGTCAAAAATTTTAAGCAATACACGCAACCTTACCTGTCTTATTTTGCATCTTGCTATTGAACCTAAGCGAGTAGCATGCTACGAATTATACCCTTTTTTACGACTGAAGCGCAGCTAATTAAGGCGCTTAAGCAGGGTGAAAACCGTGCTCACAAGGTCGTATATGATCGGTATGCTGGCAAAATGTTAGCTGTTTGTACGCGTTATTGTGCCAACCGGGACGATGCCGAGGAGGTAATGCTCGATGGGTTTATGCGGGTATTCGAGAAAGTAAGTCAATTCCGCGAAGATGGCAGCTTCGAGGGATGGATTCGCCGGATTATGGTCACCGAGTCGCTGATGTTTCTGCGTAAGAATAAGCAGTGGAGACAGGAAGTATCAATCGATGACGTACTGGTTGAACCAGATTACGAGTGGGCGGATACTGCCTTGAATGAAAATGAACTGTTGCGTATCGTGAATCAATTACCGGACGGTTACCGAACTGTATTTAACCTTTATGCCATAGAAGGATATTCGCACGCTGAAATTGCCGAAACGCTCGGCATTACAGAAGGAACATCAAAGTCTCAATTGAGTCGGGCTCGTGCGTTATTACAAGCCAATCTCAAGAAAATAGAACAGGAATCAGAACGTTTAACTGCATCCTATGAAAGAACGTCCCGAAAAACAGCCAATTGACGATTTGTTTACCCGTAAGTTAGGGCAAATGTCGTTAACGCCACGCTCAGATAGTTTTGAGCGGTTGCAGGCTCGTATGAATCAACGTGACTCAGTTCCACGGGTCGTGTTCTGGCAAAATCCATCTGTTCAGCGGTATATGGCCATTGCTGCCTGTTTGGTTTTAGTCTGTCTGGTTGGCTGGCTGTATCAAACAAAAAATGGGAGAGCAGGTACTGACGGTCAGGTAGCAACGAATCAACCGCCCACACAAAAGCCAGCTAACGAAGTTCAATCGCTTCAATCGTCTGACACTGCTCCGACTCAACGTCCGGAACCCGAAACGGCAACTCCGACTGGTATTGATGAGAAAATTAGTCGGGAGCAGCTAGCAGTTTCGGATAAGTCGTTTGGCGCTATTGAGCAAAATACGGAAGAGACCGTTGTAATCGGACAACCGAAAACAGGTGTATTGAAAACAGGGCAGGCTCAAGCAGAAAACGGTACGTTAGCCCAGTCAGTACCAACTGATAAGCTGCAGAAGGGTGACATGACAGCGCCTACAGCAAATAGCTCTGTGAAGCCAGTTGACCAATTTGCGGAGAATACGGCAAAACCAGCCGTAACGAGCGAGCGGGTGTTGGTGGTTACGATTGGCGAACCTGAAACCCTCGTCGCTGCTCGCCAAATTAGTAAAGAGACAATGGCCGAAAAAACAGCGACAATCGCCACTGCGCGGGTAGACAATGAACCAAAGTCAGGCGGACTTTGGCAGCAGATCAATCGGGTTAGACAGGGAGAGGTTTTTGCCCGCCGGGACAATAACACTGGCGATGAGGAACGCGGTTTGTTAGGGCGTGCTTACAACGGTCTTAAACACAATTTAGATAAAGATAAATCAGCGAAACAATGAGTGATGTTTTGCGTAAAGCCGTCGTGCTTCTTTTCCTGGCAATAACTGCGGTATCACAGGCAATAGCTAGTAGTCCAGCCGATTCTCTGGTCATTCGGTTTGCGAACCGAACCCGGTTGGTGATTTATGCACCTGATAAAGCGGGGATTCAGGCTTTGTCAAACTACGACTTGAATAAGATTGTACGCGAAATGGGTATGAAACTCGATTCAGTACCTGGTGGGCAAACGGCTATTTCGCAGGATGGTGAACGCTATCTTAAAGACACGGTGCTAGTTATCACTAAGAAAAAAGATGGTGTGACGGTTGTTATAAATGGAAGTGATGACGCAAAGGCCGATTCAACAAAAAGACAGGATCAGGATTATCAGAAAGAGCGGAAAAAGAACCGAAACAAAAGCTGGGATTTTGACTATGGCGGGAGCATAGGCTTAAACAGCTTTATTCAACAAGGGCCTAATCCTGGTTATCCGGAAGATAGTTACGACTTACGTCCCATAGGGTCGCGTTACGTATCATTGGCTATGGGCGCTAAGCCGACACTTATTAAAGGTAAACGCGCTTCGTTGAAACTGTATTATGGCATTGAAGTAGCCTGGAATAACTTCATGTTCGAGGGAAACAACGTAGCAGAAACAACTCCTACGGGTGTCGTCTTTACGGATGTTGGCCGGGATCTGCAAAAAAGCAAACTAACGGTTTGTACGATCGGTATTCCTGTTGTGCCTCGGGTTACGTTCTATAATAGCTCAGGGCGCAAGCTTGGTCATATTGGCTTAGGTGGCTTTGTAAACTACCGGCTTGATAGTTACCGAAAAATAAAGGAGGCTGATGGTAAGAAAGATCGTCGTCATGAAAATTTTGGGCTGAATAATTACCGGTATGGTCTGATGGCTCATATAGGCATCAAAAGAGCTGACTTTTTTATCAAATATGATTTAAGCCCCTTGTTTGCGCCCGGTAAAGGTCCGGACGTTCGTGCGCTAAGTTTTGGGTTTGGATTTTAGCGTATGAGCAGTCAAACAATATCAATTATCGGGTGCGGCTGGCTTGGTTTGCCACTCGCAGAAAAGCTCATAAGGGGAGGCAAAACCGTTAAAGGCAGCACAACCTCCGCTGAAAAGCTAGCAGTGCTTAACCAGTCAGGTATTGAAGGGCGTCTGTTAAAGTTAAGCCCGGAGCCAATTGGTGATTTGCAGGACCTGCTGATAGCTGATGTACTAATCCTCAATATACCGCCTAAGGCTGGTAAGATGGGTGATGATTTCCACCCTAAACAAATTAAGCATCTAATCGAACCCATTCGCGAGTCAGCTATTCAGCACATAATTTACGTCAGTTCAACTTCGGTATATCCTGAGTTAAACCGAATTATGGTTGAGGAAGACGTAGTAGTACCGGATCAGGCGGCTGCTTCAGCACTGGTTCAGGCCGAGCAGGCCATACAGGCGCTGGCTGCTGATCGGTCAGTAACCATTCTGCGCTGTGGCGGACTGATGGGGTACGATCGTATACCAGGTAAGTACGTTGCTGGTAAACAGGTCGACAGCGGTGATGTGCCGGTCAATTACCTACATCGTGATGATGCAATAAACATTCTCCAGACTATCATTGAACAACAGATTACCGGCGTTTTCAATGCAATCTCGCCGGAGCATCCTACACGAGAGGCTATCTACCGAAAAAGCTGTGCTGACTTCGGCTATTCATTACCGACGTTTATAACCCCGGCTCAACCCGTTGCTTACAAGGTGATATCGCCCGAAAAGCTGCTTAAGGCCACAGACTATGTCTTTCAATACCCCGATCCATTAGATTTTTACTACGAGTTAATAGCGTAATAGTTGCCGTACCCGGGTTCGGAAGAAACTACCTGAAGGAGTGCTGGCAGAAGCGGCCGCCCGGTTCAACGAAGCTAAAAACAAGAAGTAGCCTTGTGCATGCCAGTCTCGGAATCGTTCGCTAACATCTGCATCATGCGTGGGCAGGTATCTAAACAGCCGGTCGAGGTCGAATCGGTCAGCCGCAACACCGACACCAGCGCGTTGACCATCTAGCGCGTTGCAAGCCTGCTCAAAGTGGTTCGGTTGTGGAATCATGAGGGCCGGTTTACCTAAATAAGCCGCTTCGCATACTGATTCAAAACCGGCCGTTGTAACAACCGCTTTGCAGCGAGCCATATAGTCCAGAAATCGCTTACCATCGATCGCATGGTAAGTAAGCGTCTCATCTGCTATCTGATCGGGGAGGGCTGTTCCCGAATGAAATCCGTCGATACGTACGCTTGGGTGTTGTTGATGCGCTTTTAGTAGCTCCGTTTTCAAACCGGGCTGCGTAACGTAAGCCAGCAAAAAATCGCCCTGAACAGGTTTCAGTTCGGTAACCTCCTGCCGAAGCAAAGGCGGAACGATACGTAACCGTTGGTCCGGCTCGTCAGCCTGCTTATCAAACGATAGCCCCAGCAGCTCCCGAGCACCAAAGCAGGTTAGTCGTGTGTTAAGTTTGAACGCTTGTTCATAAAACCACTGGCCTTTTGGGCGCTGGAAGTTAGGATGAAACGCGAGATATTGATGTGCTATGCAGACCATTGGAACGGATGGTCTCAGTAATGCATACGTAAGACCGCCCAGCATTTCATAAAAGTTAACGACCACATCAGGCTGCTGCGTTTTGATCTCTTTATGAACTGCCTTAAGGCTACGCCAGAAAGAGCGCATGCAACGAACTGCTTTTACTGTGGTTTTAAAAGGCTGCAACTCATTCGTTCCAGCGTTGTATACCAATCCCGGACTAAAAATGGGAATAATCGGGGCCGTGAACGCTTCAGTGAAAAAGAGAGGTACGTTACGTTCAGCGGTTATGCCGACAATTGCGCCAGTAACCTCATGGCCTGCCGTTTCTAGTATTTGAGCTAGCGAGAGCGCCTGCGTCAAGTGCCCACGTCCTTCCCCTTGAATAATGAATAAAACACGCATGAGTAGAATAGACTAATGAATGGATGAGTCTGAGTTTGCGAATTGCTTTTGCTTCTTTTCCGATTCAGCATCGTCCTGATCTAAATCGGACGTGTAGTAGAGCAAACTCCAGTTGCCGTCGTGGTCTTCAACCAAAGCGCTGAGTGACTCTACCCAGTCGCCGGAGTTCATGTAGATGATGCCACCAAACTCATGAATAGCGGGTTGGTGAATATGGCCGCAAATGACGCCATCACAGTTACGGGCGCGGGCCAGTTCGGTTAGCTTTTGCTCATAATCCGAGATGTAGCTGACCGCCTGTTTTATGCGCGCTTTAACCTGTTGAGAGAGCGAATAGTAGGGTAGCCCTCGCCAAGTGCGGTACTGGTTATAAAACTTGTTTATCCACAACAAAAAGGTATAACCAATATCGCCCAGATAGGCCAGCCATTTCAGCTGCGACGTAATAGAATCGAATACGTCGCCGTGAGTAACGTAAAACGTTCTGGTGCCCGAAGACAGAACGTAGTCTTTACGAATGGAAAAGTTTCTGCCAACTTTTAACGGCATCACCTGATCCAGAAAATCATCGTGGTTGCCGCGCAGGTAAACAACTTTGGTATCGTAGTGAACGATTTGCTTTAAAACCGTTTTAAAAAAAGCAGTGTGCTTTTTCTTCCAGGTGCCGTATTGTCTTAACTGCCATCCGTCAATGATGTCGCCGTTGAGAATCAGCTTCTGACATGAATAATTTCGCAGGAATTCGGTGGCTTCGCGGGCTTTTGATCCGCCTGTGCCCAAATGAATATCGGAGAGTACAATGGTGCGAAATTGCGTACATGATTTCATGAACGAAAGTACACCCTACATATGAAGTAGGATTTACCGAACTGTTACCAAATCGACAAGTATAGGGCGTTGTAGGAACGCTTGTTTACATTGACTTAACAAAAACAAACTAGATGGAAAATCCGGTGCTTATTTTCGGAGCAGGCAGTCTTGGCATGACAGCGTTAGACCTGTTTCGCCGTAACGGTGTAGTTATATACGGTTTGCTGGATGATGATAAAGATCTTCAGGGCAAAGAGTTTGGGGACGTGTCCGTTCTGGGAGATACCGATGATGATGGTTACCTAAAACTTATTGGTCAGAAGTGCGAGGCTTTTGTTGCCATTAGCGATGCTCGCGTCCGCAAACGACTCGTGAAGATGCTCAACGAACGGCGTAAGACACAACCTGTCAATGCCATCCACGATACCGCTATAGTATCCGAATTAGCGTCAATAGGACACGGGAATCTGATTGCGGCCCGGGCCGTTGTCAATGCGTTTGCTGAAGTAGGGCAACATTGCATTATTCAGTCCGGGGTAATTATTGAAAGCCGCGCTAAGTTAGGTGACTACGTTCAGGTAGGTACCGGTAGTCTGATCAACAGTAACGTAACAATTGAGGAGGGGGCGTTTATTGGTACCGGTGCAACCGTTGTAGCGGGCGTTACGATTGGCAAAAGCGCCCGGGTGGGAGCCGGGTCTGTTGTTGTAGAGAACGTAGAAGCGGGTGCTACGGTATTCGGCAACCCCGCGAAGAAGATATAAGAGAAGAGCGGGAAGAAAAGCAGTAAGGGGAAGAAAGGAGCATCAACGGCATTCCTTTCCTCCCCTTACTGCTTTTTACCCTTACTCCTTATTCTACGTACAGCACTTCGTTGGTCAAAAAGTCCTGGTACGTCTGGTGTATACCTTCTTTTAAATCGGTAGTATGCCGCCAGCCCATATTATGAAGCCGGGATACGTCCATCAATTTACGGGGCGTTCCGTCGGGTTTATCAGTATTCCAACGTAGTTCGCCTTCATACCCAACGGCTTCCTGCACCATTTCAGCCAGCTCACGGATCGTAACATCTTCGCCCGTACCGATGTTTACAAATAATTCGTCGTTGTAGTTCTCCATCAGGAAAAAGCAGGCATCGGCTAAGTCGTCAGCGTGTAGAAATTCGCGCCGGGGAGAACCCGTACCCCATACTTCAACGGATGGCTGTCCATTAACTTTTGCCTCGTGAAATTTTCGGATGAGCGCTGGCAATACGTGTGAACCCTGTAGGTCGTAATTATCGTTAGGTCCATACAGATTAGTCGGCATGGCTGAGATAAAATTACTGCCATACTGGCTCCGGTACGCTTCACAGAGTTTTATTCCGGTTATTTTCGCAATGGCATACGGCTCATTAGTCTGTTCGAGGTAACCGCTCAGCAGGTATTCTTCTTTAAGCGGCTGAGGAGCCATCTTAGGATAAATACACGAAGAGCCCAAAAACAAGAGCTTTTTTACCCCAGTCTGATAAGCGCTATGAATAATGTTTGACTCAATCATCAGGTTATCGTACAGAAATTCGGCACGATAGGTGTTGTTGGCCATAATACCGCCTACTTTGGCCGCAGCCAGAAACACGTATTCTGGTTGTTCCTGGGTAAAGAAGTTAGCAACCGCCGACTGGTTTCTTAGGTCTAGTTCTGACGATGTGCGGGTAATAATATTGGCGTATCCTTCGGCTTGAAGTTTACGAACAAGGGCTGAGCCGACCATGCCTCGGTGTCCAGCGACGTAAATGCGGGCCTGTTTTTCCACGAGAGTTAATTGTGAGCAAGCCACCGGGCTCCCGGCGGACGGTTGACAAAATAATAGTACGTATTGTAGCGTTGCAAAACTAACAAACTTCAGGCACCAATCGTTTGCCACATCATGTTTGCCTTGTATTCAAAAACATCAATCCTTGTAATATTACTCAGCGGCTCGCTAACGGCTACGGGCTGGTGTCAAGTAACTGAACCTGCATCGCTTACAACGGCAGCGAAACCAGTTTTGGCCCCATCTGGAGCACCTGCCTCTCCGTTTTCTTCTGTTCCTTCGTCCTTAACGACGCTCGGCCTGCCAACAATGGCTTCGCTGAACGAGCAGAAAGATGCGTACCTGTCGGGCATTATACCCGATTTAGGGCTTAAAGTAAAACAGTTGAAGAAGATAAAGGCTGACAAGAAAGCTAAAAATAAGCTTTCTAAAACGGAATACGAAGGCCTGTCGATGATTAAAGCGTATACCAAGTTAGGTAGTGGCGACCGTACTATTATCGAGGAATTCTACATTCTGCGTGACAATGATGCAGTTAAGCCGATGCCGTATGTACGCGATGTATATCGGTATTATCAGAAATCAGGTCGAGTAACGAGTTCAATTGTTCGTGACGAAGGAACTGGCCTGCTCCTGCACGGTCCTTATAAGCGGTATCAAAACGGGGATTTGGTAGAGGAAGGGTACTACTACGCTGGCATGAAAGACGGGCGTTGGGAGCGCTACGATACCAAATTTATGCTCATCGACAAAACGCGGTGGCACCGGGGGCTTCCAGCGGAGTCGCGGGTAACATATTACGATTCGGCTCACCACAAGGTTAAAGAAATCATTCCGATTGAGTATGGAAAAATAAAAGGCACATACATGGCCTTCCACGAAAACGGTTTGCTGGCCGAAGAAGGCAAGTACGACAATGGCGTAAAAGTTGGTCGCTGGACCGAGTTTTACCCAATCAATCCAAGTGGCCGACGAATGCGCCGGAAGCTAACCCAATACGCTAGCGACCAGTGGGACCAGGACTTTCAGCCGTATACGATTACCGAATGGGATGAGAAAGGTAAGGTGACCTACGAGCGGGCCAAAGAAAAAGTGGTCGAAGAAGACGAGACTGGCAACTAGCTAAACATAATCTACCCTGGGTTCGACTTCTTAAATAAGTAAAGACAATTCAAATTCGGTTCAGAAAGCGGTGTTGAGATTTCTCGGCACCGCTTTTAGTTTGGTGCCAACTTAATCGAAGTAGTAGCTAATAATGATATAGTTGCGTGTCTTATTGCTGGAAGAAAAATAGGCGTATAACTCCGGTTTTATGAAACACCCATGCAGGTTACTCCCCAGAAAAATGGATGGGTGTTTCGTAAAACCGTCGGAAAGGGCGTAATGACGCAGATCGCCTGTAACCAGCTCATCGACTGCACGGGCAATGCCTACGTTACGTCGATGGCGGGCTACGATGTACTGCGGGAAGCAACTACACAACACGGATCGTTAATGTTTCAACTGAGGGGCTATGATTTCAACTCGCTGGATCTGAAACTGATCAAAGCACGCTATCAGGAAACTATTCAGAAAGGAGAGATGGAAAAACCGGATTTTAGAAACAACATCGTCGGTTTGCTACGTTCTAAAGGCGATAATATATCGCACGTATTGGGTGCCGATTCCATTACGTCCGAAACGCACATTGTCGCCAATATACAAGCCAGAATAAACTCATTACGCAATAAGCGTTTGCCTTCCTGGAAAAGCTCTCCTTATCTGATACCGACATTAAGGGAAAAGTGATTAATTACCAGCGAGGAAGAAAAGAGTAAACCAATCGTCTTCAGTTAATATCAGCTACATATCATACTAGCGCTTAGGATGACCAATACATCCCGTTAACGTAATAAACCTGGAGTAGGTAGGCTCAGGAGTAGCATGCACCCTACCTAATTAGGTAGGTGCGCAGGCAATACGTATCGTTTTATCCGTTCTTTGCTGATCAATAAACCTACCAGTAAAACGTAGATTTTTACAATTTATCAACCTCTAATCTGCCGTAGTTTTGCTGTTCTACAGATTTCTACCAAAATATGATCCAGATAAAATTCTCTGTTTTATTAGTACTCAGTCTGTTAACGACAAGTTTCCTTTCACCCCAGCAAAAACCCGATGAATGGGTCGCTCTACTCGACAAAGACTTGACCCAGTGGGAAAATTACCTCAGCTACGAACATAAGCTCAACTACAATGGAAGTGTACCAAAAGATGCATCGGGCAATCCGATTCAACCGATTGGTTATAATAAAGATGAGACCCACGTATTTTCCGTACTAAATGAATCAGGTGGGCCTGTTCTGCGCATAAGCGGTGAGAAATACGGTTGCCTGTTCACTCGCCAGGAATACGAAAATTATCACCTTAAGCTGCAAGTCAAATGGGGGACTCTGAAATATGAACCCAGAAAAGAAAAATTGCGCGATTCGGGCATCCTCTATCATTCCATTGGCGAAGCCGGTGCTGAATACTGGCGTTCGTGGATGCTTTCGCAAGAATTTCAGATAATGGAAGGGCATATGGGTGACTTCTGGTGTCAGGCCAATTCCGCCATTGATATTCGTTCGTTCCAGTCCGAAGGCGTTATGAACCGGGTAGCCGATGAAAAACAACCCTTCGGTACGTTCAGGAAGGGCAGTGACTCGTATTGCATGCGGTCAGCCAATTACGAAAGTCCAGCGGGGGAGTGGACGACACTGGAACTGATCTGTTTCGAGGGCAGAAGCCTTCATATCGTTAATGGCCACGTAGTGATGGTGCTCAAAGATTCCCGGTATACTAAACCCGATGGGCAGGATGTGCCGATGAGACGGGGTAAGATTCAACTCCAAAGTGAAGCTGCTGAAGTATTTTACCGGGACATACGTATTAAACCCCTGGAGGCAATGCCCAAAGCCTACGCCGGACTATTTTAATCTCACATTTTGGTATAAGACAAAAGCAGACAATACCAACGCGGTTCAACCAAGGTTTGATCAGTTGGAGGTCAGATGATGCGTAGTGACGAAGTCGAACGATGGTTATTAGCGCCTAGAACTATTCACGCGGTAGTAAGCTTACGGAAGTACTGTAATAAAGTGTGGTTCTGCCTTTTGTCTGCTAAATAGATATTGAAACATCGATTTACGGACTGTTTGGGGCATTCTTCAACCATACGCATAAGCGGACTAGGCAAGTAAGGAATGAACCCCAGACTAATCCGTTCAACAGCCATACACTTAGGGTAGCTGGAAGAGAAAACGCCCCTAATCTCTGAGTGTCAAACGGACAGGAAAGAATCTTCTTTATCACCTGTTGATAAGGTTTAGCAGCACCGAGAATGATCATGAAGGGAGCGCTGCCTATGGCTAGCAGCATATAAAGTAGGGCTATCCCGATTACTTCAAGAATAAACCGACACATAGGAAGGACGAGGTTGTTCAACAAGGCAAACTTAGCAAAGTAAGCGGGTGTCGACCATCGCCAAGTAACAGCTAGAGGGTCTGGATAAATAGTTCGCATGCTAGCTTGCCTAATAGGCGTGTTGCTCCTGGAGACTTAGCGAGACAGCTTTAGACTGATCATGATCACTAGTTCTCTGCCAACCTCTGACGATTAGTCGACACTGCCCTCCACAGTTGAGCAGCAAGCAATGTCTCAATAAATGAACAATGTGTGTAGTCTGTTATCCGTCAGTACAAATGCGCGGGACTTTGATCTGGTGACGGCCGTGGTGCGCCCACGGAGTAGCACACCAGTGTTAGGAAACCAGCTCGCAAAAGCTTATCCCCACGCGCTCGGGCTGTTTTGCCGGGAGCTACAGACGGTAACCCTAGACTTGCTCCAGCCGCTGTTGCACGACCTGTTTGAGACCAACACCTTTTGGGAACGGGAGACAAAAACTCCCACTCATAAAAGAAGATAAATGGCAGGTGACACTGGAGCTACAGACGCACAAACTGGTTGTAAACAACGTCGGCATTGAAACGAAACTACCAATGCGGGATTGGATAGATATTGGCCTCTTCATTCCCGCCGAGGAAGGAAAATAGGCGGATAAGCGGCTCTGTTGGCAAAAGCACCTTATTAAATCCGGTGAATAAATAATCTTCAACCCATGATAGACCCGATCAGGTCGGTATTGATCCGTACCATTTGTTAATTGACTGGAATTTGACTGACAATTACAATTTGGTGAAGTCGACAAATTAGTACCAGTCTACGAAAGCTGGTAGTCTAATTAATTCGGAATGGCTCCTGTTTATTTAAATACGCCTTTCGGGTCCGGGTGTTTGGCCATTAAGTCGTTCAGGTAGCCGAAGTCCAGTATCGAAAAATCAAGGTTTCGCGCCTGGTGGAAATACGCCCAGGCTTTGGGGTAGTCAGCTTTTAAATAGTAGACCAGCGATAACTTCTGAAAAGCTCCTCCAGATGGGTTGATTGCCACCGCACGGTGCAGGTGAGTCTCCGCCTGGGCCAGATCGTCGATGTTTTGCTTCTCCTGAAAATGTTTGATTTCTAAGGTAGCTAGATCGGTGATCAGAGTCGCGTTGCTGTCGGCGATCTCAACACCTTTTCTGAGCATTCGAATGGCCGTAGGCAGCTGATTTTTTTGGTACGACACTACGCCTAACCCCCAGTAGGCATCGGCGTTTCGGTCGTTGAGTAGCCACGATAGATTAAACCGATGAGCGGCCGTGTCTAATTGTCCATCTCCAACGTAATCCCAGCCTCGGGCGGCAAAAAAATCACTTGCTTCCGAGCGACTGGCGAAATTGCGGTCGCAGTCGTTCAGAAAGTGAATTTCCTGATCGATCTGATCGACCGTTTTTGGGCGTTCACCAAACAGGGGAAGTACGTTAATCGAGCCACCAATTACGTCGATAGCATTAGGATCAGCCGCCGATTCGCTGGTTTGTAGTGTACTTTCTGCATTGTTGTGAACGGCCTTTGAGGAGCGGACAGAATCGCCCGAGCGCGCTGACGTAATAAGTTGCCTGGGCTGTGCCGCCGACAGAAACGGCAACACAACTAAAGTCCACTGCATCAGATTTGTCCGCACGCTCATAATAATCAATACAACACTAGTCGATGTTTCTGTAGAACGAAAGGGAATCTAAGTTAGTACATTCCGTTTTAATTATCGACGCCCCCCGCGAGGTCCCGATCGCTTCGAACTACCGGCCTTTACACCGCCCGATCGACTCGGGTTACGTCCTGAACTACTCATCTTAGGGCTAGCCGCTGAAGCGCCTTGTTTTCGAGTACTCGTTGACCGGCTCTTGCCTTTTGCCGAGGCTTTGCCACCGGGGAGATTTTTTTCTTTCTTGTCGTGAAACGCGCCCAAAAATGTGGGGTCTTCCTTCCGGCGCTGCTCATCAATTTCACGTAACATGGCCTGTTGCTCATCAAAAGGCGTTTCAACGATCTCGACTTCCGGCGGAATAGGAGCTTTGGGCACCGTCATGCGTATGATCCTTTCGATCTTCTGTACATGATATTCCTCGGCTTTGGTGACGAACGTAATGGCTTCTCCGGTTCGATTGGCCCGACCCGTTCGACCAATCCGGTGAACGTAATCTTCGTAGATCAGCGGTACGTCAAAATTGATGACGTGACTTACCTCGGCCACATCGATACCGCGAGCCGCTACATCCGTGGCAACCAGCACCTGAATGTTGCCTTCTTTGAAGGCTTCCATCGCGTTAATGCGGGTATTTTGCCCTTTGTTCGCGTGAATCACCCGAATGGCTTCCGAGGAGACTACTTTCCGTGCCAGAAACTTATAAACATTTTCAGCGGTACCCTTCGTTCGGGCGAAGATGATGACGCGCTGAAAGGTGTCTTTACTAATCAGGTAATCCAGTAAATTAATCTTGGTACGGAAGTTTGGCACCTCATAGATGACCTGGCTTACCATTTCAGCCGTTGAAGCCTGTGGCGTTACCTCTATTTTGATGGGCGCTTCCAGAAACTCAGCGGATAACCGTTCCACTCGCCCGCCAAACGTGGCGGAGAACAGAAGATTCTGGCGTTTAGTCGGAATAATTTCCAGAATAGACCGGATCTGCGGCATAAAGCCCATGTCCATCATCTTATCAGCTTCATCGAGCACCATCGTTCGAATGTCTTTCGTGACAATTTCGCCCATGCGGTACAGATCCATAAAGCGGCCGGGAGTCGCCACCAGCAGATCAACTCCTTTCTGAAGGGTTTCAATTTGGGTTTTGGGGCCTAATCCCCCATAGAGCGCCAGATGCCGCAGGTCCGTATATTTTGCCAGCTCACTGACGGCCTGATTGATCTGCATTACCAGTTCACGCGTAGGTGCCAGAATCAACGCACGCGGATTATGGCCCTGTGCGTATTTTATTTTCATGAGCAGTGGCAGCAGATAAGCGGCCGTTTTACCGGTACCCGTTTGAGCAATTCCCAGTACGTCGTGATTGCCCAGACTCAGCGGAATTGTCTTCTGCTGAATAGGGGTTG
Organism: Spirosoma knui; assembly: GCF_054780635.1. Classification (NCBI taxonomy): domain Bacteria; kingdom Pseudomonadati; phylum Bacteroidota; class Cytophagia; order Cytophagales; family Cytophagaceae; genus Spirosoma; species Spirosoma knui. The sequence goes on from NZ_BAAGVY010000005.1 coordinate 365,703, forward strand.
GGGCTTCGTACCCTAAATCGGCTACGGCGTTGAGAAGTTGTCGATTCAGCTCGAACTGCTCGAATGAGGTGATTTCCATAAACTATAAATAACGTCGGCAGGAGCATTGCGCTGCTGCACGGTGTTGACGTATCAGACTAAGCAGGAACACTTTGTTACGTTCCCTAAAACTGTTTTAACACGCGCTCAATTCCACTAACATAGCCTGAGCCAAACAGATTCACATGAACCAGCAAAGGGTATAGATTATAGATAGCAATACGTTCGTCGAAGCCGTCGGCCAGCGGAAATGCTTCGTTGTAGGCATCGTAAAAACGCTGGTCGAATCCACCGAAAAGTTTGGTAAAAGCCAGGTCGGCTTCCCGGAATCCGTAATAAACAGCCGGGTCGATCAAGGAAGGTTGTCCCTCTTCAGTAACCATCACATTGCCCGACCAAAGATCGCCGTGGAGCAGGGCAGGCCGCTCGTTGGGTAGCAAGTCCGGCAGTCGATCGCGTAGCCGGAACAAGGCGTCATATACGTCTTTCGACAGCAGCCCTTTGTACAGCGCCATACCCGCCTGAGGCCGTAGGCGGTGTTCAAAGAAAAAGTCAGGTCCGCTAAGTGTAGGAGTATTCGTTTGGGGCAGCGAACCAATGTAATTGCCAAAATTGAGCCCGAATTTAGGCTGCGTGTGCGAGTGAAGTTCAGCAATGGCCTGTCCGAGCGAATCCCAGTACTTCTTAGTCGGAGCGCCGGAATCAATGTACTCCAGGATCAGATAAGATTTATCGGCGTGCTGCCCATAGCCGATAACCTGGGGAATGAACAAAGCCTCTGTATGACGTAACAAGTCCAGCCCTTTTGCTTCGGCTTCGAACATGTCCTGCCGCTCGGCCTGATTCCATTTTACGAAGAATACGCCTTCGGACGAAAAAACCTGAGCGGCCATATTGATGTCACCCCCCGACAAAAATTGAGTTTCGATTACCTCAACCGTCTGACCCAAAGCCAGAAACAGAATGCTTTCAAAAAAGGAGAATTGCTCGTCGCCCCAGAAATCCATTATACATCCGTTTATAGTTTACGGTTTTTCGCTATTGTTGCCCGGCTAAGCTGGTCTTATCCGGCACGTAGAACCGTACCCCATGAACTCACACATTCAGCATTTATATTCCATTGCTCAGAAAGCCGAACGTCGCATCATTGGCCTTATGTCGGGAACATCGCTCGATGGGCTTGACGTAGCGTTATGCCGTATCGCCGGAGCCGGGCCCGATACCCGCGTTACACTAGAGCATTTTACGACTGTTCCGTATGACGACCTAAAAGCTGACATTCGGAGCATCTTCGCCAAAACCGAAATCGAATTTGAGCAGCTTTGTTTGTTAAACCCATATATCGGGCGGCTGCACGGGAAAATGATCCTCGACTGTCTGCAGATCTGGCAAGTTAACCCCGCAGATATTGACGTTGTTGCCAGTCACGGACAAACCGTGTATCACGCCCCCAAAAGTCAGCACCGGCGCGATAAGTTCCCAAATGCTACGTTACAGATCGGGGACGGGGATCACATAGCTGCAACGACAGGGATCATTACGTTCAGCGATTTTCGGCAAAAGCACATAGCCGTGGGTGGAGAGGGGGCACCCCTCGCGGTCTATGGCGACTATTTTATGTTTTCGAAAGCCGGTGAAAACCGAATTTTGCTGAACATGGGTGGTATCGCCAACTTTACGTATCTGCCCGCTGATCAGGATGCAAGTGCTGTATTCACGACGGATACCGGACCGGGTAATACGTTGCTGGATGCGTACGCCCGAACGTTACTGCATAAAGCGTATGACCAGGACGGGGAACTGGCGGCCAGCGGTCAGGTGAACCCTCAGTTGCTGCTTGCCTTAAAGGCGAACCCCTTCTTTGACGCTTCGTTTCCGAAAACGACCGGACCGGAGGTGTTTAATACAGCTTTTGTCGAGCAGGCTCAGCGTCAAAGTGAGACTGCTAACGTATCGGCCGCTGACTTGATGGCAACGCTTGTTCAGTTTAGTGCTGACACTATTGCGGAGGCTGTCAAACGCGTGATGCGGGCCGGATCAACGTATCATGTATACATGAGTGGAGGGGGCATGCATAATCCCGTGCTGACAGCCGCAATCCGGAACCAATTACCGAACTGTCAGTTCAGCACAACCAGCGAGCTGGGTATTGATGGGGACGCTAAAGAAGCTGTGTTGTTTGCTGTGCTGGCGAATGAAAGCCTTGCCGGAGGGACAACCTCGTTTGGAGAGCGGGAGGGCGTTCCAACGGTTTCAATGGGGAAAGTGAGTTTCCCCGGATAAATAGAGTCCAGACGTTAGAGAGGTTTCTGTAAAACAATCATACCACGTACCTCTTCTTTCATCTGGGGAAAGTTAAGGCGGAGTCGGCTATGATCCTGAAAGCCCATGTGTCGATAGAAACCAACGGCTGGGCTCGTATCCATAGCTTTAAGCCAGAGCGTTTGTTTGCCCCGTTGGCGAGTTATGTCTTCTACGTAGTGTACGGCCGCCCGACCAACACCATGGCCAGTAGCTTCGTCAAGCAGATAGATACGTTCCAGCTCTAAGCCATTGTTGTTTGGCTGATTGGGTAAAGGCTTATCGATATTAATCTTTATGAAACCAACCGGCTTTTCGGCCAGCAAGACCATGAAATAACGCGCGTTGGGGTCGTTAAGCTCATTGGTTAGTTGCTGCACAGCAAACGACCGTTCGAGGTACCACTCACCCCGATCATACCAGCAGTCGAGGTAATGCTGGCTATACGACTGTTTAGCAATCTCCGACAGCGCCTGAGCGTCGGCAGCGGTAAGCAGACTAAAACGAACAGACACGACCGCTTAGGATTTAGGGCGAAATACCTTCATTACGTCTGGATTCGTCGTCAGGAACGGCCCACCGATCAGATCAATACAATAGGGTATAGCCGGAAACACAACGGACAGACACTGACCGATAGCAGTCGGTTTACCCGGCAGATTGAGAATCAGGGTTTGATTACGTATGCCCGCGGTCTGACGGGATAAAATAGCCGTTGGTACGTACTCCAGACTTTCCTGACGCATCAGCTCACCAAAGCCAGGCATCATCTTCTGGCAAACGGCCTCAGTCGCTTCGGGTGTTACGTCGCGCAGGGCCGGACCGGTACCGCCGGTTGTAACCACCAGACAGCACTGTTCTGTATCGGCCAGTTCGATCATTGTGGCTTCTAACTGATCCTGCTCATCGGGTATAACGCGGTAAATAGGCTGCCATTCGCAGGTTAACCACTCGGTTAGGAGTTTAACAACTGCCTTTCCAGGAATATCTTCGTAGACGCCCGCGCTGGCCCGATCCGAAACGTTGATGATGCCAATTTTAATCATACTGCAAAAATGAAGAACGGATACCAGATTCCATAAAAGTAGTCCGGTACCCGTTCTTCATTTGTAATCAATTTATGGTTTCTTCCGCTTGAGGGCTAAGTCGTGCGCCGTATCGTAGTAGGAGCGGAGATTGCTCCAGTCAAATACTTCGGCGATGCTTTCGACCCGGTTGCGTTGGGCTATACGGTCGCGCTGCGCCATTCGAACAAATCGATAGAGAACGTTTGCCAGTTGATCCGCTGCTTCGTTAAAAGATTGCGTCCGGCGATTGATTACGTAAATGCCGCGGTTTTCGTAGTCCCGCATGATCTGCATAATGAAGTCGCCGAAACCCGACTGGTCGCTCGTTACGGTCGGTATCCCCCGCACAATACATTCGAGGGGTGTATACCCCCAGGGCTCGTAATAGCTCGGGAACACGCCTAAATGGCAACCCCGCACAAACTGGCTATAATCCAGGCCGAATAACGGATTGGTCGATGCGATAAAATCGGGGTGATAAACGATTTTAACCCGGTCGTACTCGTTGTTCACCAGATTGGCCTGCCGGATAAATCGGGTCATGTCATCTTCCTGCACCAGATTATGCGTCACGAACGGAGGCAGCTGTTTGTTCTTCCAACTCTGAATGGTACGTCGAAGCCGGAGACGCCAGTATTCGTCAACGAACTGATTGAGGTCAGGCATTGTGTTGGCATTCTGACCCGACGCGGCCGCGTGGAACAGACGCTCACCGACTTGTTTCTCAATGTTTTCGCAGGTCTCCTGAATCTCGTCTAACAGGGCTCTCGAATGCAGCACCTCCGGATTAATCGACGTGTAGGGCTGTTTGGTGACCATGAACATTACAACCGTCATGTCCATGTTAGCCTCCCGCATTCGGTAGTTCAGCCGGGCCAGCGCTTCTAGTGTCAGGTCATACCCTTTGTTAGAAAACTCGAACCGGCCGGATGTAAAGAAATAGAGCGTTTTTTCCAGATCGAATGAATAATTATGGAAGAAATGCCCCATCACGAACTCGTGAATCTTTTCCTTGTAGCGGACGTGCAGGTTCTGAAACTCGTGCACAGCCGCAAACCGGGTAATGTTTAATCCATTCGGCAGAATCAAATCGGGATTACGTCCCAGGAATACCTCACACTCCCGAGCCGTTACGTCGCTGACCGTGGTGAAGACATGGGCTTTCTGCGCAGCAAGTCGTTCGATGGTTGCCTGCGTTTCAATACCGTAATGCTTTGCTTCACGCTGCCAGTCGAAGAAAGGCAGTTTTCCGTAGAAACCCGGCTCATTCTGGGCTAGGTACCGACCAAGCATGGTCGCATGCGTAGTGAATACAGTCGCTACTTTCACGTTCTCCCGATGCAGATCGGGTAAGCCGCTACTCGCCATCCATTCGTGAAAATGAGCCACGAAGTCGACTCGCCGGGCGTGGTCTTCTGCCAGTAAAGTCAGGAATAACCGGACCATTTCGCCGAACGCTATGGTCTGGTTTACCAGGTCTTCGACGTTGAGCGTCGACAGCTGATGGTTCTGCCAGAGTTGGCCCTTAACGTAGTTTAACTGCTCAACGCTTATGCTGTTGATGTCGAATAAAACGACTCGCGGACGGCCCGTAACCAGCCAGTACCCGTATTCGACCGTAAAGCCTAGCTGGCGCATCTTACGAACGGTCTGACCAATCTCGGTTTCATCGGAGTCGACAATGGGTTCAAACTCAGCCGCTGCCCGCTGCGGAAAATAAGGGCCAAGCGCTACGTAGTTGTCATCCCACTTTTCGACCATTGCCGGTACTTTGGACCGGATAACCGTGTATATTCCGCCAACCTGATTACATACTTCCCAGGCAATTTCGAGCAGCAGTTTTCGCTTCGACGTTGAAAATACTGATTCCAAATTATTAAGTGGTTTTAGGCCATCGTTTTGTGTTACTGGTGGCTGATGTTACGTTCATCATGCCAAACATATAAACGATTAAAGGCAAAGTTGTTTATTTTAAATACGAACGCGCGTCCGTTACCGACGTTTTGCCCTGCTGAGTTAACGTATAATTAAAACCTGGCTGGATACTATAAGCACCGTATTCACCTTTTTTATTTACAGCTAAAAAACCAACCTGAATGTCTTTGTAGTCCTGCTTTTTAACGATACGTAAGGCCGCTTCTTCACAGGCTTGCTGGGGTGTTCGGCCCTGCCGCATCAACTCAACGACCAGAAACGAACCGCAGGTACGCATCACCAACTCTCCTAAGCCCGTGGCACAGGCTCCGCCAATCTCATTGTCGACGAATAACCCGGCTCCGATAATGGGTGAGTCGCCAACGCGACCATTCATTTTATACGCCAGACCACTGGTTGTGCAGGCTCCTGATATATCGCCTTTGTGGTCAATTGCCAGCATTCCGATCGTGTCGTGCCGCTCGATATTAATAATTGGTTTATACTTTGCGGTTTTCATCCACTCACGCCATTTCGCTTCCGATTTTTTAGTCAGCAGATTCTGCTTTTTAAACCCTTGAGACAACGCAAATGTCAGCGCGCCTTCGCCACTGATCATAACGTGTGGCGTTTTCTCCATCACGGCCCGTGCTACGGATATAGCGTGCATGATGTGCTCCAGATACGTAACGGAACCGGCATTACCCTTTTCGTCCATGATGCAGGCATCCAGCGTAACCCGGCCGTCGCGGTCTGGCAGGCCACCGTAACCAACGCTTGTGTCGTTCGGGTCCGCTTCGGGAATACGGACGCCAGCTTCAACAGCGTCCAAAGCCCGGCCATTCTTGCTCAGTACAGCCTGGGCCGCTTCGTTTGCTTTGGGTTGTTTCCAGGTCGAAATAACCATCGGCCCACTTTCGGCCGTAGGACTAGATAAGGCCGTATTGGCCGCGCTAAACGTTATTGAAGGCAGTAGTCCTGCTAGTGAGCTGAGGGATAAAAAACGGCGTCTGTTTACCATCTAAGTAGGGATACGGCTCAAATTAAAGGAATAAACGCTTGGCATTTACTACTTTTAAGCGATTTATTCAAAACCAGGTATGGCGGACTCTACCAAGCATATTCTGCTTATGGACGGCCCGGATAACAAGGGCCTAATCTACCACGTAACAAGTGTTCTGTTTCAGCACGATCTGAACATCATTCATAACGACGAGTACGTTAGTCCCTCCGGGCGGTTTTTTATGCGTACCGAATTCGAAGGTCTGTTCGACAACGCAGCCTTGTTAGATGAGCTGTACAAAACATTGCCAGAGGGGATAACGCTGCGTCTTAATCCAAAGCGAAAGAAAAATATCGTTGTGTTCGTGACAAAGGAGCACCATTGTATCGGCGAACTGTTGATTCGGTACGCGTTCGATGAGTTGGATGCCGATATTCTGGCCGTAGTCAGTAATTATAACGTATTGCAGCCACTGGTTAGCAAGTTTGGGATTCCCTTTCATTACGTTTCACACGAAGGTAAAACCCGCGAAGAACACGAAGAGGCTATCCTCCGCACTCTGGCTATTTACGAACCGGAGTACCTGGTTCTGGCCAAATATATGAGGGTCTTAACGCCTAATTTTGTTAACCATTTTCCAAACCGAATTGTGAACATCCATCACTCCTTTCTACCAGCTTTTATCGGCGCAAATCCGTACCGGCAAGCGTATGAACGTGGGGTGAAAATTATTGGCGCAACGGCTCACTTCGTCAATAATGACCTGGACGAAGGGCCGATTATCGCTCAGAACGTGAAAGACGTCGATCATCGGCACACGGCCGCTGATATGGCTACCGAAGGCAAAGACGTAGAAAAGATCGTCTTGTCGCAAGCGCTGAAGCTGGTTTTCAACGACCGCGTATTCATTTCCGGTAACCGGGCTATTGTGCTATAGGCTTAAGCGTTAACCGCGTCGATAAGTAAACTGATTTTGTCTTCGCTGGCTTCCACGTATTCGTACTCATTCGGTATGGTTGTGGCCATAGACACGGTTGGCTGACGAAATTCCATCCGGCTGCTTTCTTTGGTGCTGCCGCTTGAATGAATTGCGTCTACTCCAGCTTGGGCGAATAATTGGGCATTGTCCGCATTTACGCCTGCTCCGGCCATAATCTCAATCCGTCCGCCAGCCTGTTTAACCAGTTCACGTAGCAGCGGCAAGCCCGCTTCGGCTGTGGATTGCTGTCCCGAGGTCAGAATGCGAGCGGCACCGGTGCGGATAACGGCTTCGAGGGCTTCAGTGGGGTTGTGGGCCATATCAAACGCCCGATGGAACGTAACGGGCAGGGGATTGGCCAGCTCGATAAGCCGACGTGTTATCGCTTCATCAATACTGCCATCGGGGGTAAGGCAGCCTAGGACGATCCCATCAGCCCCAAGAGCTTTAACCAGGTGAATATCGGCCTCCATAACAGCCAGCTCAGTTTCTGTATACAGGAAATCGCCCCCGCGGGGACGTATCATCACAAAAACCGGAATCTGTACCTGTTGCTTTACTAACTGAATCAGGCCTGCGCTGGGGGTTGTACCGCCTTCGGCTAAGCCTCCGCATAACTCAATTCGATGAGCACCGGCTTGTTGCGCTGCTAGGCATGACGCCAGTGAATAGGCGCAAATTTCAACAGTCATGAAGTTTTAGAAAAAGTGAATGACATTACTTGCGGGCTCAAATAAACCGGAAATAGGGTACGTTTGCTCTCAAAATAAATAAACAACGGAGAGATTTGAGCGGTATGTGAACAAACCCGGCTATTGGCAGTTAATGGCCTAAATCCCCCAAAACAACGTTCAGAAACATTTTTACCGAAAAGAGCTTGGATATTAAGTGTTTTTTTACTTTTGCACCCTCATTGAAAAAGTAGTCATTTAAAAATACGCAACACACTATGTACTGGACACTCGAACTAGCATCCTACCTAGAAGATGCCCCCTGGCCCGCTACCAAAGACGAACTGATTGATTACTCGATTCGCTCCGGCGCTCCGCTTGAAGTTGTAGAAAACCTTCAAGAACTTGAAGACGACGGACAGCCGTACGAAAGCATTGAAGAGATCTGGCCTGATTACCCAACTAAAGACGATTTCTTCTTTAACGAAGACGAATACTAAGCCGTTCGGGTTTCCAGCAAAAGGGCGTAATTCAATTATTGAATTACGCCCTTTTGCTTTTCATGAATCGTAACTACGTATCAGGCCGGTGTCGATTTTGATTTGTTTTCCGGGGATTGGCTCTTGACCGGACGATCGTACTTTTTAGGCGCGTATAGAAAGCCGAATGCTTCAGCGCCTTCTTTCGTGTGTACTTTATGGTGAATGTAGTGAGCACGCATGATCCGCTGCATATAGCGGCCGCTGGTGTCAACCTTCACCTTAACCCGGCGGTGAACAATCACGTCGTGGAAGAGAAAGTAAAAAAAGCCGTAAAGCGTTACGCCCGCGCCAATCCAGGCTAGATAACTATATTCTTCAAACTCTACGCCGGTGATAATTAAGATGATAGCCGTCAGGCTGAACACTACCGCGAACAGATCGTTAACCTCGAAAAAACCTTTATGATGATTGTGGTGATCACGGTGCCAGCTCCATAAAAAGCCATGCATAACGTACTTATGCGTGAACCACGCGACACCTTCCATAAACAGAAAGGTCCCTAAAACCAAAGCAACGTTTACCAGCATTTTTGTGTTTGTTAAGTAGGACTACGGTCAATATAATGGTTAAGATACTCGGTGTATTTGATTCAACAGCTGCCTGCTTATTTAACCTCTAACGGTTTGTCAGGCTGAAAAGTTGGTTGAAATAAACCAAGTTTTGTCCTGAAAGAGAGATACGAATCGAATCGTTGCAAGTTTGTGGAAAAGCAGTATCTTTATTCCGGTCTGGAAAGACCCAATTCAGTGCTCAACCAGATGAACCCATCGGTTATGGACTATCAGGCGCTCAAGAACCTGGTCAGACGGGGAGAGGGTAGTAGTTTAGAGTTTAAGCTGAAAACAAATCATCCCGAAAAAATCATTCGGGGCGTGGTAGCCTTCGCTAATACAAACGGCGGGATCATGCTCATCGGTGTCGGCGACGACAAGAAGATTCCGGGCTTGAAGTATGCCGATGAGGACGAATACCTGCTCGTCCGGGCCATCAACAAATATTGTTTTCCGCGCATTTCCTATACCATCGAACGCGTACAACTCTACGACGAGCGCGAAGTGCTCGTGATCCGAGTACCGCCCAGCCCCACGCGACCCCACTACATTATTCCCGACCCGGCCGAACCCGACAACAAAAAGGCCTACGTACGCGTGGCCGACAAGTCCGTTCAGGCCAGCCGCGAAGTACGGGAAATTATGAAAGGCGAGCAGGCTGCCCGTGACATTCGATTTAGCTACGGTGAGAAAGAGAAAAAGCTGATGCAGCACCTGGGTGAGCATAATAGCATTACCGTAGATCTGTTTGCGTCAATTGCGGGCATTTCACGTAAGATCGCGTCGCGCACCCTCGTCCTGCTAGTGCTGGCGAACGTACTAGAGATTCACCCGAGTGATGTAGTGGATCAGTACACCACCCGGGCGGTTAGTTGATGAAGCCAGTTGCTGTCATTCAAGCGTATAGCTAACGACCGTACATGACTAGGCAATGACCGTCAGCAGTTCTTCTACCTGCGTATAGGCATACTGCAACTGCCCATCTGTTGTGGAGTAAGGCGGTATGAAATACAGTACGTTGCCCAACGGCCGCATAAGTACGCCCCGGTCCAGTAAAAAGTTATACGCTATGTCGCGGATGTTGTTAAAGTATGACGTTTGCTCACCTGCCTTCAGATCAAAAGCCAGCAGCGTCCCGCGTTGACGTACGTTTTCTACACAAGTATACTCAGCCAGCCGCTTTTTGAAAGCTGTATGCTTTTCGGCAATACGTTGTATGCTGTGTTGCGTTTCAGCCGACAGCAGTAAATCCATACTAGCCAGTGATGCTACGCAGGCTAATGGGTTGGCCGTGAAGGAGTGGCCGTGAAAAAGCGTTTTAAATTTATCGTCGGATAAAAAAGCGTCGTAAATCGCCTGTGTGCACGTGGTGATACCCAGCGCCATGGTACCTCCGGTTAATCCCTTTGAGACGCACATCAGGTCCGGCTTCTCCTGTAAATAATCAGAAGCAAACAGCTTGCCCGTACGTCCGAAGCCGGTCATCACCTCATCGGCAATGAGTAAAGCACCCTGCTGACGGGCTAGTGTGAATAACTGATCCAGGATAGCGGGCTCGTACATAGTCATGCCCCCGGCTCCTTGTACAAGCGGCTCAACAATAAACGCGGCCACTTCGTCGGTAAACAGCTCGTTTGCCTGCTTTAATACGTCATCTTCCTGTCCCGCTACTGGAACGGGTAGATACTCAACGTCAAACAAAAACGGAACAAACGGAGCTGTGAAGGCACTACGTCCGCCGACGGCCATAGCTCCGAACGTATCACCGTGGTAAGCGTTTTCGAACGCGACTACTTTTCGGCGCGGTTTGCCTAAGTTATGCCAGTACTGAAACGCCATCTTCAACGCTACTTCGACCGCCGTTGAGCCGTTATCGGAGTAGAAAATTTTGGCCTGGTTAGCAGGCAGGATGTTTAGCAGACGCTCGGCCAACGTAACAGCTGGCTCATGGGTAAAGCCTGCAAAAATGACGTGTTCCAACGTGGTAAGCTGCTCCGCTACGCGTTGTGCAATGTAAGGATGAGCATGACCATGCAGGTTAACCCACCAGGAGGCAATCATGTCCAGATACGTTTGCCCGTTCTCCGCGTAGAGCACTGAGCCTTCGCCCCGCACGATCGGAATGGGTAGCGGAGCCGTTTGCATCTGCGTGAATGGATGCCAGATAACGGCTTTATCGCGTTGGGGTAAATCGTTCATTAAGTATAAAACAATGCGTTGTAATCAGACAATGGGTCACTTTGTCCAGATCGGTACGTAGTGAATCACAGTGGTCAGGCAAAATGAGCTGAACTAGTCGTTACGGACTTGTTACCACTTCGTTTGGGCGCGCATGACCTGCTCGATGACGTCCCGAACGGCACCCCGTCCGCCCGGTTTAGGCGATACGTACTGGCAGATTGCCTGAATGTCGTCAACAGCATCGGCCGGACAGGTTCCTAAAACTTCAGAGCGACTTAGAATGGAGAAGTCAGGCAGATCGTCGCCCATGTACAGAATTTCGGATTCGTTCAGGCCGTCGCGGGTAACGTATCCCAGGTAAGCATTTAGCTTCTGATCAGGCGGGCCACCCATGAATAGATCTTTAACGCCAAGAATCTCGAACCAGTTGCGGACTCCGTCGGCATTAGCCGATGAAATAATGCCGACCCGAAAGCCAGCCTGCACAGCACGTTCGATGGCGTAGCTATCCTTAATGTCAAATGATCTGTATTGTTCACCACTTGCTAACAGGTGAACATCGCCGTTCGTCAGAACGCCATCTACGTCAAACGTGAATGTTTTAATACGCTTAAAGCGTTCAAAGAGTTGAGTCATTCTGCAAGTTTAGGAAAAATCGGCCGTTGTGGGGACTTTTGTCGTATGAATCCAATTAACCCGCCCAAGGCTGGACTACCCCCGGCGTTTCAGGCGCAAATGCAGGCGCAGCTAGGCGCAGACATGGCGGCTTTTGAAACAATGTTGGCTCAGGAAACGCCTGTTAGTATCCGCATCAATCCCCGGAAGCCGGTATTCGATACGTCTACGTTGGAGCAGGTGCCCTGGTGCGCGGAAGGCTTTTATTTACCCGAACGTCCCAGCTTTACGTTAGACCCTTTGTTTCAGGCCGGGGCTTATTACGTGCAGGAAGCGTCATCGATGCTCCTGAACGAAGCGCTGAAGCAGACCGTAAACCTCAACCGGCCATTGCGCGTATTGGATTTGTGTGCAGCGCCGGGCGGAAAAAGCACCTTGCTGGCTTCGGCTTTACACCCAGATAGCTTACTAATTTGCAACGAAGTAATTCGAAGCCGGGTGTCTGTGCTGCGCGAAAATCTGGACAAATGGGGCTATCCGAGCGTGGTTGTCAGCAGCCACGACCCCGACGACATGCAGAAGCTGAGCGGTTTTTTTGACCTTGTCGTGGTCGATGCGCCTTGTTCCGGTGAAGGTTTGTTTCGTAAAGATCCCGACGCTATCCAGGAATGGTCAGAAGCGAATGTGCAGTTGTGTTCAGCGCGTCAGAAACGGATTTTGGCGGCTGCGGCTCCACTGCTCGACGAGGGTGGAATTCTGATCTATAGTACGTGCACGTACAACGATGCTGAGAATGTAGACAACGTTCGTTACTTGACGGAGAATGGGTTTCGTAACCGGGCGCTTGCCTTACCAGCCGAATGGAACATAGTGGCGAAAGAAACGGATGGAGCGGTTGGGTATCAGTGTTACCCACACAAGGTTAAAGGGGAAGGATTCTTTATCAGCGTGTTCCAGAAAACGGGGTTCACGGCAACCGTAAAGCTGGATGCCCGTACGTTCCGCAGCATTCGAGCGTTACGTCCGAGAGAGACGGCATCGGCCGCTACATGGCTGCAAACGCCCGCCGACTTCTCGTTTTGGGAGAAGCCCAATGGCGATGTGATGGCCTTACCTAAAGCACTCGATAAGCAATTCTTATTTTTAGACAGCGCTTTGTACAATAAAGGTTTTGGTCTGGAAATGGGCCAGTTCAAAGGTACTGACTTTATACCGTCTCATGCGTTAGCCTTAAGTACCGCTATCAAGCAAAGCTTGCCTGCTGTTGAGCTGAGTAAGGAAAATGCACTTCGATATTTTAAGAAAGAAAATCTGGTGCTCGATGAACCGGTCAAAGGCTGGTTATTAGCTCGCTACAAAGGTCTGAATCTGGGTTGGGTGAAGGGCGTTGGAAATCGCGTAAATAACTATTTGCCCAAGGACTGGCGCATCCGGATGGATATAAAAGAATACGCTTAACCCGAGCCCGTAGCTATGAAACGATTTTTCACCATCACTGGCCTGTTACTTGTTCTGCTTATTGTGGGCTATATGGCTGGACCTTCAATGCACTACGATCCCATCAAAAACGAGTTGATACGTGTGGATCCCAACCTGGTTGAATTAGAAAAGCAGATAGCCGAATCAGAAAGCAAAGCGAACGTACGACCCGACAACGAAGCCCGTATTGTGTGGGCTGACAGCCTGCGTAAGGTTAAAACGCCTTACAGTATCGTATATATTCCTGGCTTCTCGGCTAGCTGGGCCGAAGGCGATCCAATCCATAAGCAGTTAGCCCAACATTTCGGCTGTAATCTGTATCTGGCCCGCACCTACGGCCACGGTGTTAACTCACCCGATTCTTTTAAGGACATGACGCCCGCAAATTATACGGAGTCGGCGGAACGGGCTCTGGCAATCGGCAAGGCACTGGGTGATAAAGTCGTGTTAATCGGTACCTCGGCGGGGGGCATGTTATCGCTGTATCTGGCTGCGCATCACCCCGAAATTTACGGGCTTGTCCTGTACTCACCCTGCATTGAAGTGGCTACTCCAGCCTTAAAACTTGTAACCAGGCCCTGGGGTAAACAGATTTTAAATCAAGTCTTTGGCGGAGATTACGTTGTCAATACGCATTACAGCGGGGAGCGAGCGCGCTACTGGCTGCCTAAATACCATACGAATGGGCTAATCACGCTCCAAACGATGCTGGATACGTTTATGACGCCCGAGCAGTTCGCGAAGGTGAAGCAGCCTTTGTTCATGGGCTACTATTATAAAGATGAAGACAATCAGGATAAGCTGGTGTCCGTAGCGGCTATGCTGGCGATGTACGATCAGTTGGGTACGCCTGCCGATAAGAAACAGGAGGTTGCCTTCCCAAAGGCGGGCCAGCACGTGATAGCTTCTCACTTTACGTCGGATGATCTGACGGGCGTCTATCAGGCTACGGAAAAATTTATGGAGAACGTACTGGAAATGCCGCCAGCCTCTGCCGCTCAGACTGCTCTATCCCTCCGTAGCAACGTACCCACAAAAAAATAACCTAACTTTGGCATCCTGATTCGTTTGGTTGTCCGGCTGTTCGTTCGGTTGTTGCGGCCAACCAAACAGTCAAACAATGAAACAATCGAACAACCACATTAACCTATGGCTTACGGACTACTAAACGGAAAACGCGGCATCATTTCCGGTGCCCTAAATGAAAGCTCAATCGCCTGGAAAATTGCTCTGAAAGCAAAAGAAGAAGGCGCCACAATTACACTAACGAATGCGCCGATCGCTATGCGAATGGGCGAAATCAAGCGGTTGGCTGAGCAAACCGACGCCGAAATTATTCCGGCTGATGCTACGTCGATGGAAGACCTCGACAACCTATTTACAAAGTCGCAGGAAGTGCTGGGTGGTAAAATTGACTTCGTTCTGCACAGCATCGGCATGAGCCCAAACATTCGTAAGGGACGTGCTTATACGGACTTGAACTACGAGTGGCTCAAGCAAACGCTCGATATATCGTCTATCTCGTTCCACAAGATGCTTCAGTCAGCTTACAAACTGGACGCCATCAGCGAATGGGGATCTGTAGTAGCATTGACATACATGGCGGCTCAGCGGACGTTCCCGTTCTATACGGATATGGCCGATGCGAAGGCCCTGCTCGAATCGGTTGGCCGGAGCTTTGGCTATCGGTACGGTCGCCATCGGAAGGTACGTATCAATACGGTGTCGCAATCGCCAACGCCGACAACGGCTGGTAGCGGCATCGGTGGTTTCGACCGGTTCTTCGAGTTCGCCGACAAGACGGCACCGCTGGGCAACGCTACTGCCGATCAGTGTGCCGACTATTGCATTACGTTGTTCTCCGACCTGACCCGGATGGTCACCATGCAGAATCTGTTCCACGATGGCGGTTTCTCAATGACTGGTATCTCCGAAGAAGTGATGGAGCTAATTAACAAAGAGCAACCTCAGTAGATAGAACGTAAAAACGAAGAAGCCTTGTGGATCTCACAAGGCTTCTTCATTTTTAGAGAATCGGTAGAGCGCTGATCAAAACTTGATTTCTTGGGTAAGGTACGTTGCCTGATTGTCGCCATTGATCGTAATGACGGCACGTAACGGTTTGGCGTTCCAGTCGACAGAAATTAATCCATAGTTCAGCTTCGCCACCATGTCACCCACACGGTAGCGGTTTGGTTCTTCGTGCGGGGCCGAAACGTGCGTGAGACCACTGCTGGTAATATCGTACAGGTCGTAATTCAAACCCGGTAGGCGCACTTTCGAAACCTCTGCAATATGTCGGTCGCCACTGATAAGCATAGCACCTTTGGGCTTGGTTTTGCTGAGTAGGTCGAAGAAGCGTTGACGGGAAGTCGGAAAATTGGCCCATTTCTCGGACACGTGTTCTTCGGGCAGAAACTGAATGCCGCAGCCAATAATATGTATGTCGGCATCGGAGTTGGTTAACTGTCGCTCCAACCATTGCCACTGCGTTTCTCCGAGCATGTCGCCCGATGGATCAGGTACGTTGGCTTTGCCGTTCTTCTTCAGAGGATCGCGGAAGTACCGGCCATCCAGCAAAATCACTTTCACGCGTTGCCCTTTGGGCCCATACACATGAGCGGAGTAGGCTCCCTCCTGCGTACGTAATGGGCTGTTAGCCGGTACGTCCAGAAAATTGAGCATCAGCTGCTGGCTCTCTTTCCGGCGGGGATATTCTTTGCCTCCATCATTGACACCGTAGTCGTGGTCATCCCATACCCCGACCACCGACGCCGACTGACGTAACTGCTGGTAAACCGGATTCGATTTTTGGCGAGCGTACTTGGCCGTGAGCGTATCCATGTTTTCCGAATCGCCGTAGATGTTGTCGCCGAGCCATATCCAGACGTCTGGCTTTTTGGCAACAATGTCATCCCAGAGCGGTTGCGGACGCTTCTGATCGCTGCATGACCCGAACGCAATCGTAGTAACGGGTTTTGATTGCGTGTCGGCGACGTTTGTCGTTGGCGTCGTTGTACGGCAACCGCTAACCAATACGCAACCGATGAGGCTAAGAGTAGAAACTAGTTTCATGAGAACATCTTCGTTTTTGATCTCATAAAAATAAAACTGACGCTCTATTTTCGGATGTATCAGGCCATTTGTTAACAGAGAATTATAACAACAGAGATAAACGAACCGGATCAGTGCCAGCTTGCCACGATTCGGCTTCCATTCTCCGTAGCCTCAGCCCGAATGAACGTATCAACTTCCTGTTGAAGCTCTTCCACGTGCGAGATAATGCCTACTACGCGGTTTTCGGAACGTAACGCTTTTAGGGTTTTGAACACGGTCTGCAAGGCGTCTTTGTCGAGCGTACCGAAACCTTCGTCTAAGAAGAACAGGTTTTGCTTGGCCTTGGTCAGGTGCTGAATATTGTCGGATAGGGCCAGCGCCAGCGATAGCGATGCCTGGAAAGTCTGTCCACCCGATAAGGTTTTCACGCTACGAACTTCCCCGCCGTTGAGGTAATCCCGCACCTGAAAATTGTTTTTCTCGTCTAATTCCAGCTTAAGTTGGTTGTTCGTCAGCTTAAAGAATCGCTCGTTGGCGGATTCACACAGGTTTTTGAGGTAGACGGACGAAACGTAGTTCACAAAGCCCTGCGCCCGGAACATTTCGTCCATTTTCTTTAAATCCTGCCGCCGAAGGTCCAGTTCATCGTACCGTTTCTGGTGATCCTGCTTCTGCTGCCACTGGGTTTCGAGCGTAGTCAATATAGTCGACGCCCGGCCGTGCTCTTTGTTCAGCGTATCTTTTTCCGCTTTCAGCGACTGCAACTGTGCTTGTACAGTTTCTAAAGCAATTGGGTCGAAGGGGTGTTCGGAAAGCTCGGTTTCCAGCGTTTCGATCTGTTGCTGAAGTACGCTGCGTTTCTCATCGTACTCTTTAATCCGTCGCCTTGCATGATCCGTGTCGAGTTCGGATCGTATAATGCTTTCGACTTGTTCCCGACCTAAGCCTTTATCCGTCAGATGTTGGTTAATACGTAGTTCAAGCGCATCGATCTCAATATCAATTTCGGCGAGCTGCTTCTTAATTTGTTGAACCTGTTCCTCGGTGGTTGCCAAAGATTTTTCAGCCTTACCTTTTTGTTTTTCGGCGTCATCGAAGTTAAGCTTGGTTTGATTGTAGGTTTGGCTTAACGATTCGCGCATGTCCGCAATCTGTCCTAATCCCCAATCTTCGACTTCATCCAGCTTAAAATGCTCCAGCGATTGAAGCGCTCTTTTTAATTCACCTTCCTGACCCGATATTGCCTTTTCTACGTCAGTTACTTTCTCGGACTGCTTCTTGTGTGTAGCTTCCGCTTCGTCAATCAACGTATTCAGATCCTTGATCGCTAGCTGCGCATCCTGAAGCTGTTTTTGAACGGCGCTTTCGTTTTGAATAGATTCCGTTACGTGACTTTCCTGATCTTTCGAGAACTCAGGCCAAATGAACTTATCTTCATGTTCAGTCAACTGCCTGACGACCTCCGTACGTTCCTGAGTCAGCCGTTTACCGTTCTCCAGTTCGCTACGTAGTTTCGTTGCCAGTTCATTGATCGTTAGTTGAAGCGTAGTGGTATCATCAATACGTTGGACTACTTTCTTCAACGCAGCTTTGCTTCGCTCAACGTCCGTATCGTCGGGGTTGAGTTTGTGGCGGTTCGGATGATGTTCAGAACCACAAAGCGGGCAGGGCTGGCCATCACTCAGCGCATCGGCGTACTTGCGAATTTCATCCTGTACCAACACCTGCTGGTGTTTTGCTTCGCGTTCTTCCCGAATCCCCTTCAACTGGACCAGCGCTTCTTCAATCTGAGCGGGCAACGTTTTCAGGGTGAATCCTGCCCATTCGGGGGGAAAGCTCACTAAAGCTTCGTTCTTCTGCTGCTTGAGCTGGTCAACCGTCGCGTCGTAGTTCTCAATCACTTTTTGTAAATCATCGGCGCGCTCTTTCAGCGGTCTATACAAAGCAAACCAGTTCTTTACTTCATAAAGCCGTTCCAGATTAGACGTTTGACCGAGCGCAGCATCCAGAACAGCCTGGTGTTCCTTGCGGCCCGCTTTATAGTTCTCGATCTGATCAGTTTGCCGTTCGAGCTGGTTTTTCAGAACGTCCCGGTTCTGCACCTGTTGGCTAATGCCTTGCTGAAGCGTCCTAATCAACTGAACTGTGTCCAGTTCATCAATTTTTTGCTGAATCTCTTCCCGGCTCTCGTAAGCCTGCTTAGCAGCCTCATACTGACTCCGTAAACCGGTTAACTGCTTCGTTACCGCAGTGAACTCCGATTGTGCCGCTCGCTGATCGTCGGTTAGCTTTGTTCGTTTACCAAGCAGTTTGTCGAGGTTGGCAAAATCAGACTGAAAAATCAGTCGACACGATTCATACAGAGCGATGTCTTGTTCGAGCTGACGATACGTCGGCTCATCTGAAAGCAGATTAGTAAGCTCCTGTTGGGTTTGCGCCAGGGTTTTGCTTCGTGTTTCACTCTCCAGTAAGCGCTTTTCGTCGGGCTCTATCTGCTTAATCTGATCGTCCCGAATAACGAGTTGCTCTAGGATGGCGGCTATCGCCGTCTTTGCTTCGTCAATGGCTTCCGGTGTTACGTTCTCCAACGGACTGAGCAGGCCACGCAATTCTGAAAGCTGTTCGTCGTTTGCCTTCGACAGTTTATTAACCCGACTCGCCAGATCATACTGATCCAGCTTGAACAACCGGTTCATCATCTCCGTACGATCGCGCGGACTCAGTTCCAGAAATTCGCGAAACTGGTTCTGCGGAATAATGATGGTACGCTTGAAGTTGTCGTAGTCTAGCCCTAGAATTTGTTTCGACAGAACGGAAATGTCCTCCTTCTCATTACCGATCGGATGCCAGTCGTTTTCCTGTTTTATAAACATCCGCCGTTCGCCGGGCGTAATCTCGTGGTGTTTTTTCGGGTGCCGCTTGGCTTCGTAAATGAATTTATAGACCTGCTGCTCGGGACCGGCCTGAAACTCAAAGTCAATTTTCAAATGCTTTGATTTCAGGTTCATCATATTGTACTGGCGATTATCCCGACTGTTGAGTCGTTCGGTTTCCCCATACAAGGCAAAACTGATCGCTTCCAGCAAGGACGTTTTTCCACTGCCAACCTTCCCGAAGATGCCGAAGACACTCGATCCAATCAGTTGCTGAAAATTGATTTCCTGTAATTCCTGGTACGAGTAAAGCCCTTGAATCGACAGCTTAATAGGTATCATTCAGGTTCAGTTGCTAAAATCTCTTTGAACAATTGCTGAAGCCTTTCATTTGGCTCCTGGCCTTTATTCTTATTCTTAAAATAATTGCCAAACAGCGTTTCTATGCTTTGTGTCAGGTCAATGGCGGGAGCCGACTCCTCTTCGGTATCTTCTGTAGTATCACGTACATCCGGAATAATCGTTACCAGCGACTCGTGCGCCTGCTGGAGCTGACGACGCTCCTCACTGGTCAGATAGGTTGGTGTTTGCAGCGTAATCTCCGCGTAACAGTCAGGGTTTTGCTTGAGCCAGTCAACGGCATCATCCACCCGTTTAAATTTAGGACGTAACAACCGTTTTCCTGCTTCTAAAGGCTTAGGCGTAACGACCACAGGTTTGCCAGGCTTAGCGTCAATCAAAACTACGTACTTCTGTTGGTCGGCTTCCGCGAAACTATAAGCCAGTGGACTGCTACTATAGACAACTGGACCGGTACCACCCGCAATTTCCTGATAGCGATGTAAGTGACCCAATGCCGTGTACTGAACTTGAGCGGGGATCATGTCCGTATATACTACCGACGCGCCACCAACCTGCAAAATGCTTCGCTCATCATCCGACTCCTCGGGTTGTTCACCCCCTCGCTTCATCACAAACAAATGCGCCATAAGCAGATTAACTCCTTGCTTATCCATATAGGAATCTGCCAACGTCGTCCAGTGCTGTTGCAGCTCCTGCCTTAACTCATCACCAAAGCTAGTCATTCCGAAGTAAGACCGCATTCGGCTTTCGTTGGCATAAGGTGTTAGAATGATACGTACTGGAGCGGCATGTCGAGGCAGCTTTAACTCCACAAAACCCGGTGCTGAACGTAACAGCTTGGCTTCGCAGCTTAATTCGTACGAATGAACCTCGGTTTTAGGAAAGCCAGCGAATATAATTCCGCATTCACGCGCAAAATGATCCTGCGCTTCGATACGGTCTGGATTATCGTGATTACCAGCAATGGCTACTACTGGGCGACTTCCTCCGGCGGCTAGTTTCTTAAGCGTACTATATAATAAGTCTTCCGCTTTTGGATCAGGATTGAACGTATCGAACAAATCGCCGGCAACTAGTACCAGATCTACCTGCTCACGATCGGCAATCTGTACAATTTCATCCAGTACGTTCTGCTGCTCCTGAAGCCGCTGGAAATCTTGCAGTCGTTTCCCCAAATGCCAATCTGCCGTATGTAATATCTTCATGGCTTATGTCAACCGTCAGTTCAACCGTTTTCAAAAAGAAGGATGCAATATAACCTATAGTACCTGCAAAACGATTCACAACCCCACTTTCGACGCGTATTTAACATGAATACTAAGCTAGGATGAAGCATCATTACGGTCTTCCGAAAAAAGTTTAAACAATTTTAAAACAGTAACTAACTGATGTGCGGCCAGTTACTGCTTGTCTACATGATTTGACATTATCTATTTTGAAATGAGGTCTTGACAAAGGGTGGGCAAGTGCCTACCTTTGCAGTCCCAAATCCGGGAAGAACACCCGTCAGAACGGCCTAAACCACACCTGACCCGCTCGGCAAAGACAACACCGAAAAACAAATGAAAATTATTTTTCGGTTTCGCTTGACAAAGCA
>NZ_BAAGVY010000006.1:0-340210 GCF_054780635.1 Spirosoma knui
CACTGGCATTGCTGCCCGTTCGACTTGCATGTATTAGGCCTGCCGCTAGCGTTCATCCTGAGCCAGGATCAAACTCTCCATCGTAAATATTAGTGTGATAAGATAAATCTCATCACGTTGTCATTAGCCTTTTGTACTAGCTTATTGATGTCAATATGTCAAAGAACTGGATCTCTTTCGAGATTGAGACCAACCGTTGTTGGTCTTATATGTTTGGGAGTGCAAAGGTACTCCGTTTTTCACTTCCTGTCAAGAAAAAGTTGAAGAAAATTTCAAACTTTATTTTATCAACTTTTTATATAACCCGTTGAAAATTAGCACTATGTCTTTCTTTTCGACGTCCCTTATCGTGTTTGGGAGTGCAAAGGTATGAGTCTATTTTAATGTATGCAAGTGTTGTCCGATTATTTTTCAAAATTTATTCTGCTTGCATAAATGGATACTTAAAATCTTGCGGAGCTACAAACGTTTCTTTAATCGTTCTTGCTGATACCCAACGTAATAGATTTAGCAAGGAACCTGCTTTATCATTTGTCCCAGATGCTCTGGCACCTCCAAACGGTTGTTGACCAACCACTGCTCCAGTAGGTTTATCATTGATATAAAAGTTGCCGGCTGCGTTTTCCAGTGCTTTGGCAACTTCGTTTATGACGTACCGATCTGCGGCAAATATGGATCCCGTGAGTGCGTAAGGCGACGTACTGTTCACAGTTTGAATGATACTGTCGAATTCATTTGGGTTGTACACGTATATAGACAAAACGGGTCCAAATATTTCTTCGCACATCGTGCGGTATGCTGGATCATTAACTTGAAGGATTGTTGGTTCAATGAAAAAGCCTTTTTTGCCATCGGAACCTCCTCCTGTTACTATTTTGACCTGGTCGCTTTGCTTTGCCTCATCTATGTAAGCCGTAATTTTTTTGAATGAGCGTTCGTCGATTACAGCGTTTACGAAGTTTGAGAAATCCTCAACACCTCCTATTTTGATCTGGGCTGCATACTCTTTCAACTTAACTTCAATAGCCTCCCAAAGCGAAGAAGGAATATAAGCCCTGGAGGCAGCTGAGCATTTTTGGCCTTGGTATTCGAAGGCACCCCGTATCAAAGCTGTTGCGACTTCATTCACATTCGCTGATTCGTGTACTAACACAAAGTCTTTTCCACCTGTTTCGCCGACGATACGTGGGTACGACTTGTATTTGCCTATGTTTACGCCAATCTCTTTCCAGATTGTTTGAAACACACCCGTGCTTCCTGTAAAATGAATACCCGCAAAATCTGGGTGGTTGAAAATTACCTTCCCAGCTTCTGGTCCGTCAACATATATTAGGTTGATCACTCCATCAGGTAGGCCTGCCTCCCGTAATACCTCCATTATTACGTTTGCTGACAGCACCTGCGTATAAGCTGGTTTCCAAACTACCGTATTTCCCATTAAGGCCGCTGATGTCGGAAGATTACCGGCAATTGCTGTGAAATTGAACGGCGTCAGAGCAAATACAAACCCTTCGAGCGGCCGATATTCCAAACGATTCCAAACGCCCGGGGATGAATTGGGTTGTTGCCGATAAATTTCAGTTGCGTACTGTACATTGAATCGTAAAAAATCAATTAGTTCGCAGGCTGAATCAATTTCGGCTTGATACGCATTTTTTGATTGGCCAAGCATTGTAGCTGCATTGATGCGGGCGCGGTAAGGTCCAGCTATCAGTTCGGCCGCTTTCAGGAATATGCCAGCTCTGTGCTCCCACGATAGAGCAGCCCATTGTTCTTTCGCAGCTAAGGCTGCTTCAATGGCTTGTTCTACATGCTGTGCATCACCTTCGCTAAAATAACCCAAGGTATGCTGATGGTCATGAGGTGGCGCTACTCTTAATTTACGATCAGTATAAACTTTCTGATCGCCTATGTACATGGGAATGTCGATCTCCTGTGATCTGAAATCGTTGATTGCTTGTTTAAGTGCTTCGCGTTCCTGTGAGCCAGGACGGTACTCTTTTACGGGTTCATTAACCGGAGTCGGTACGTTGAATATTCCAAAAGACATAATGAAGTGCTTAGTTTTTGCAAATTTACGGTTTGCTTTACTTATCCACTATTACACATAAGTTTTCCACATTTCGTTTCACTTATCTACGTTCATTGGACTGATTTAGCGTACTTTGTGATTTTACACTGACTATCTCTATGCGTTTTTATAGCACGAACAGTCCGCAGACAACGGTTACGATTGAGGAAGCTCTTTTTCACAGTATGCCAGCTGACAAAGGCTTATATATGCCCACACCTTTGCCCCAGTTAGGCGCTACGTTCTTTGAAGATATTGCAGGTCTTTCTTTAGCTGACATCGGTTTTGCTATTAGTCAGTCTCTATTCAAAGCAGAAATCAATAAGGCTGATTTAGAAGAGTTGACTCATCGTGCTCTGCCGTTTGATACGCCTGTAGTTGAATTGAAGCCTGGTGTAACCAACGTATTGGAGCTATTTCATGGGCCCTCCCTTGCCTTTAAAGACGTTGGGGCTCGATATATGGCGGCTTTAATGTCCTACTTTTCCAAACGTAACGATAAAGAGATCAACATTTTAGTAGCTACATCCGGCGATACGGGTGGAGCCGTTGCGATGGGTTTTCACAATGTTCCTGGCGTACGGGTAAGTATCTTATACCCTAGCGGACGGGTTAGTGATTTGCAGGAAAAGCAGCTCACCACGTTGGGTGGCAATATTCAGGCGTTTGAAGTAGATGGTTCTTTTGATGACTGTCAGGCTATTGTAAAACAGGCGTTTGTTGATAGCGAGCTGAACGAGAGCTTATCGTTGTCCTCCGCTAATTCAATCAACATCTTTCGGCTAATTCCTCAGGGTTTTTATTACGTGCGGGGTTACGGCCAAGTACGTCATCATGGAAAACCCGTAGTGTTCTGTACCCCAAGTGGAAACTTTGGCAACTTAAGCGCTGGGGTAATGGTGCAAAAAATGGGCTTACCTGTTGAGCATTTTATAGCTGCTACCAACTTGAATGATGTTGTACCAACATTTCTTAAGAGCGGACTTTATACACCGAAGGATTCAGTAGCAACGATTTCGAATGCGATGGATGTGGGTAGTCCCAGCAATTTTGTTCGCCTAGCTCATTTGTATGGGGATAGCTATGAAAAAATTGTTGATAACGTTTCGGGCTACTTTTTCGACGATGATCAAACTCGGGCTGGCATGAAGCAGCTGTTTGAGCAATATGGGTACGTAGCATGCCCTCACACCGCTATTGGACTTATGGGACTCCAGGCGTATCAACAGCAACGTACTCAATCTTTCACAGGAGTTGCTCTTGCTACTGCCCACCCGTCAAAGTTTAAGCCGCTGGTGGAAGAAGTACTTGGTCAACCGGTTGAAGTACCCGATCGACTCGCTATCCTTGCGGATCGTCCTAAACAGAGCATTCGCATTCCCGCTGAGTATTACGCATTCAAGGAATCGTTATTACAGACGGTTTTATAAGAACTACCTGATCAAAAAAAACGGCTAAGAATAGATGTTCTTAGCCGTTTTTGTTAGTTCACTGTATCTCCTCGCAGCGCCCTGAATCGTTTTCTGGCCTCCGCTCCGTATATGCTTCCGGGATACTGGGTAAGCACTTTCTGGTAGGACTCCATGGCAGCTGATTTGTCCTTCAACCGTTCTTCGAACACTTTGCCTTGTGTAAACAAAGCGTCATCACCCAGAATATCGGTGGGATAAGTCGCCACAATTTTCTTCAAGTCCTCAAGCGCTTCGGCATTTTTCCCCTGCTTTAGGTACGTATTCGCTCGTAACCAGAGAACCTCATCCGCCAAACTGTGCTCAGCATACTTTGTCCACATCTGGTTCAACTTATCCACAGCTTCGTCGGTTTTGTTTTGAAATAGCAATAAGTCGATAGCAGCGTATTCCCGCATGGCTGCTTCGGTACTATCCATGCCAGTGTTGTCGATGATCAGCAGACTTAGCTGTTCTGCATCATTCGCAATTTCACGCGACGTAGCCAGTTTCAGGACATCCAGTATATCCTTTGACACCGCAAAATCTCCTTTGTAGTAATGAAGCTTCGCATTTTTCAACTTTGCTTCATACCCCAACAATTCTTCTTTCTGCGACTTTTCGACCTGCGAATACAATAGGGTCGATTCCCACGGTTCGCCTTTTAGCAGGAAAATATCGCCTTTGTCCAGCTTGCACCGGTCGACAAAGTTTTTATCAGTCTTTCCTAAGTCAATTGCTAAATCCAAGACAGTAAGCGCGGTGTCTTTGCTATCTAAATAGTTGCCATACAGGTTAGCGGTACTACGTAGTGCTTCGAGCGTTTTGCTGTTCGTACCTATCTCCTGAAGCATGCGCTGATAATCGCCGATAAGCTTTCGGATTTCGAGTTTATCAACGGGGTACGTATTCTTCACTTGCTCCTCACGGGCATTTATAACCAGTCGACGCGCAAACGGATACAGTTGTCCCTGTGGATACGTGGTGGTTATATATTCAAACGATTCGGCTGCGGTTTTGTACTCTTTGTTATTCAGAGCCAACATGCCCAGATCGTATACACGTCCGCCATTTAGCTTTAGGCGTTTGTCAGTAGCCTTTTCCTGAAGCAGCGCCCGGCTGAATTTTTGCTTTTGGACGAAATACCAAATCAGCAGTTCATTATAGGCTAGTTCGTTTGGCTCCTGCTGTATTTTGCTGTAGAGCGCTTTCTCTACCAGCGGTTCGTCTTTTGTGTTGATGTATCCCTGCAAGGCGGCAAGTACAGCTTCTTTCTTGTCGCCTTGCTTACCAGTTAGTATAATTTCATCAATTGCTTTTTCGGTTTGTCCGGTCGACCGGTAGAGCGTCATTAAATCCTCACTGTAAGCCGCAGGATCCTTTCCGGCCTCTCGGGCCATTTCAAGTGCGCGGATGGCCCAGCGGGCTTCTCCGGCTTCGTTGAAGGCTGATGCGAGCTTCTCGAGCTTAGCGGTTGATGATTTACTGGATTGTAGAGCTGCCGTGTACTGCGCCTTCGATTGAATGGTGTCACCTTGCTGAGCGGCAAGCTGTCCAGTTAACAGTTCGTAGTATGGCCGATTGAGGTCATCGCTTCGCTGCTGCTTTTTCAAAAACTTAATTGCATCATCCGACTTGTTCACCCGCTGTAAGCTATACACATATTTTGACAGCCGGCCCCAGGTCACTTCGGACTTGAGCAACTTGCTGTACTCATTAGCGGCCTTCTCAAATTCGCCCGCCTTATAATACTCATCAGCTAACGTAGCTGCGCCGACTTGCCCTCTAACCTGGCTACCCATGGCTAAGCACAATACCAAGACAATACACTTTAGCCTTATTAACATTTTATATAAATCTATTTTTAAAGAAACGTTATTATAACCATTAGCTGTGTGGAAATGTGTATAAATAAGTTGTCCACGCTTACCTTCTTACTATGTGGATATTAATGCGGCTTTATCCACCTACCGCTTATCACTTATCCACTTGTAACATATTCACTTTAAAGTAAATAACATTTTATCCACAATTTGTGTGTTGATTTATTGTGGATTAGTGAATAAGTTTTATGCACGAATTGAGTTGGGGAAATTGTGTGGAGTTGACCGTTGACATGTTGACGTTTTTCCACAATAATGGACCTCGTAATGCTTATTGTGGATTACTCCTCTTTTGATCCACAAGTTCTAAACAAGATGTATACATGATGTCCACAGTCAAGTTTAAGTTATTCACATACTTATCTACATAAAAATTTAACTTTTTTAATTTTGAATAGACCTTTAGACGGCGAGTGCAAATAAACTTGGGTACCTATATGTTGTACAACTATTATGCCTTTCTAAAGAGATACGTAATACTAGAGTACTGGCCGCTTCGCCCAGCTTTCAGGTTTGACTGTACTCCGACTTGTACACTCTTTACATAATCTGTTTTGCCAGTTTGATATTGGGTACTTAGCATGGCTATATAGAATGCATCGAACAGCATTGGCTTTTTATCCACCAGCTTAAATCCATATTTGTTAAATAAAGGCTGAATCGTCGATGGTGTAAAATGATACAGATGCCGGGGCACATCATAAGCGGCCCAGTATTGTTGAAAGTGCATGGCATCATACGATGCAGAGTTCGGAACCGCGATCAATAACGTACCGTTTTTAGAGAGCAGCGAATGCAGCTTTACTATAGCTTTCTCGAGGTCCGCTATATGTTCCAGTACGTGCCACAACGAAATAATATCATAGCTCTGCGTATCGCCAATATCTTCCAAGCTAGCCTGAACTGGAATCTGAAGTTTATCGATTGCTTTCTCTCTGGCATCGGAGTCTGGTTCCATACCCATTATTTGCCAACCTCCATTCTTACAGGTTTCAAGAAAAGCACCCGTTCCGCAACCCACGTCCAGGATGCTTCCTTTTCCTTTGTTAAGCGTAGTGATGAGGTTGAGCTTTGAACATAATGTGTAATTACGGACAGTGCGATAGGCTGTACTAATTAGCCCGTTGCCTGAATCGTTGTGAGAAATGTATTGGTCGGATTCATAATACGTACCGATCGACGCAGAATCTGGTCTTGGGTTGGTTAACCGGAAGCTACATTGCTGGCACTCTTGTATCACGAAATCCTGCTGACTAACCAGATAATCTTTACAGATGAGAAAGTTTTTAAACTGTGTGCTGCTACAAACGGGGCATTGCGTTACGGTTTCCAAAGTAGTTGATTCGCTATAGTTACAGAAAAAGCCCTTAAATCGTACGACTTAAGGGCTGATTGAGATGAGGTAATTAACGGCCCATGTAGACCAATAATATAGAAACGTCTGAAGGACTAACTCCACTGATACGTGATGCCTGTCCAATGGTGGCTGGGCGAAGACGTTTTAGTTTTTCTTTTCCTTCGTACGATAGAGCTTTTAACCGGTCATAATCGAATCCGGGATTAATGGACAAGTTCTCCCACTTATCCAGCTTTTCAGCGTTGATCTTTTCACGGTTCAAATAATCCTCGTATTTAATTTCGATCACAGCTTGTTCTACTATCTCGTCTTCGGTCTCCCCTATTTCGGGAACCATCGAGAGCAGTTCTTTTACGTCGTCCTGTTCAATTTCAGGTCGTTTTAACAAGGTGTAAAGGCTGCTTTTTTCCCGTAGTTGAGCGCTGTTTTTAGTTGCTAACCAGGTATTAATTTCATCCGGCTTAAGCTTCGCCGACTTAATATTGTTCGTTAACTGAGCTAAGCCTTCACGCTTATTAACCATTGCCGTGTATCGCTCCTGCGAAGCAAGCCCTATGGCGTATCCCTTTTCAGTTAACCTTAAATCGGCGTTATCCTGACGTAACAATGTCCGATACTCGGCTCTTGATGTGAACATTCGATACGGCTCTTCTGTCCCTTTCGTGATCAGATCATCTATTAAAACGCCTATGTATCCTTCGGAACGTTTGACCGTAAATTCAGCTTCTTCCTGAACATTTCGGTGGGCGTTTATTCCAGCCATCAGGCCTTGACAGGCTGCCTCTTCATAGCCGGTTGTGCCATTTATTTGACCCGCGAAAAACAGATTCGACACCAATTGCGTCTCCAGCGTTGGCTTTAATTGAGTCGGTGGAAAGAAATCGTATTCCACAGCATATCCTGGACGGAACATCCTTACGTTTTCGAATCCTGGAATTTTACGTAGTGCATCGTACTGCACTGCCTCGGGTAAAGACGTTGAAAATCCATTTACATAGACTTCCACGGTATCCCAACCTTCAGGCTCTACGAAGATTTGATGGCGATCCTTGTCGGCAAATCGATTAATCTTATCTTCTATTGATGGACAATATCTGGGGCCAAGACCTTTGATTCGGCCGGTGAACATAGGCGATTTTTCAAACCCTGTCTTTAATTCATCGTGTACAGATTGATTTGTATACGTGATCCAGCAGCTCCGTTGTTTGGTAAGCGCGGGTGTATCGGTGTACGAGAATCTACCCGGTTTTTCGTCGCCAAGTTGTTCTTCCATCAGGTCGTAATTTAAGCTACGACCATCCACTCTTGGTGGCGTACCTGTTTTCATTCGGCCTGACTCAAAGCCCAAGCCAACGAGTTGTTCTGTCAGACCGGTTGCCGCCCGTTCCGCCGTTCGTCCTCCGCCAAATACTTTTTCGCCGATAAACATTCGTCCATTCAGGAACGTACCATTTGTTAATACAACGGCTTTGGCAAAGAATGTGATTCCGAGACTTGTTTTGACACCTTGTACTCGATTATCCTTCACGGCTACTTCAGTTACGCTGTCCTGCCAAAAGTCAATGTTGCGGTTTTCTTCCAGAGTTTTTCTCCATTCCCACGCAAACAAATTACGGTCGCTTTGACAACGTGGGCTCCACATGGCAGGACCTTTAGAGCGATTTAGCATACGAAATTGAATCATACTCTTATCGCTAATTATACCTGACATGCCGCCTAATGCATCTACCTCGCGTACGATCTGCCCTTTTGCAACGCCACCCATAGCCGGGTTGCAAGACATCTGAGCGATAGTCTGCATATTCATTGTGATTAGCAAAACCTTCGAACCCATGGTTGCAGCTGCACTTGCAGCTTCGCATCCTGCGTGTCCTGCGCCCACAACTATGACGTCATAATTTGAATGCATTCCTTTTCTGTTTTAGAAAAATGTTTCACGTGGAAACTTTTCACAAAGTTGACAAAACTTGTTGAAAAGATATAGTTGACAAAAGGCAAACAAAAAACCGCAGTCCTTTGTGCCAAGGACTGCGGTTAAATATGTGACAAACCCTATTTACCTAAACGTTGCAAATACTGATTCGCTTCCTTTTTGTAAAACAGGTTATAATTCGGACTAACTGATCTAAGCACTTCAACTTGTTTTACTTTGTTCGAAAAATTAGTCGAATCGAAAAAGGATGGTGAACTGCGCTTAGTTGATTTAGCCGCTTCTGCTTCCCGCTTTGGATCTTCCTCTTGCTGCTTTAAAGCTTTTTCAGATTCCAACAACCTTGTCAAGATTTCGTTTTGACGATTGATCGTATTTGGATTAACCCGCTTATTCACCAAGTCTGTTTCGGTTTCATCCATTTTTTCCATCAGTTCTTTAACTTGCTTTTCCTGCTGTTTGCCAGCTTCAGTCCCCTTTGCATTCTCCTCGAGCTTCTTAAGCATATTCCTGATCATAGCTTGCTCAGCAGCCATTTGAGAAAGTTCTTCAGATAATCCCCTCCCCGACTTACCGCCCTTCTGTAACTCTTTCATACGGGCATTAAGCTGCTTTTGCATTTCACCCATCCCCTCACCCAGCTTTTGGCCTTTCTTGCCTTGTTGACCTTTACCAGGCATAGCCATTGCATTCATCTGTTGCTGCATGTTCTTCAGTACGTCGCTTAGCATAAGCGCTAAGTTATTGATTGACGTCATCGCGAATTGTTGTTTAGAAGCAGCCATGCTAAGACGACGATCACGCAATTGCTGAACGCTTTCGTCCATGTAAAACTTCATATTTGTTAGCTCTCTGGTCACAAACGATTGAATCTGCACAACCCGGCTTGCTAACGCATTCAAACTATCTTCAATGATTTTCGCGTCATC
Organism: Spirosoma knui; assembly: GCF_054780635.1. Taxonomy (NCBI): domain Bacteria; kingdom Pseudomonadati; phylum Bacteroidota; class Cytophagia; order Cytophagales; family Cytophagaceae; genus Spirosoma; species Spirosoma knui. Next base: position 9,619 of record NZ_BAAGVY010000006.1, read on the forward strand.
CTGTAATTTAAGCTGCTCTTGAGAAAGCTTGGTAACACGAGGGTCTTGCAAGCTCATACCGCGGAAATCTTTCATGACCCGCTCCTGGCCGAACGATAACGTAATCAGATTCTCAAGAATGTTACGGAGGTCATCCATGTTCTCCTGCATTTCCTGCATCTCGGCAGATTGCATAGATTCTTTCATGGATTTGCTCATAGCCCGCATTGACTTGGCTGCCTTGCTCTGCGATGAAGCCGCTTTTTTACCCTGGTTCTGCTTCATCTGTTTCATAGCCTCCTCCATCTGCTTCTCAATTTCCTTCTGCTCTTCTTCAGAAGATTCCGGCTTGTTGAGGTCATCTTTTTCAGCTTCCTTTTCAATCTCTTTCAGCTGCTCCTCAGTACTCTTAAAATCCTCCTGAGACTTCTCCTGCTGCTTTTGTTGCTCGTTAGTTGTCTCGTTTTTCTTAGCGCTTTCTTCCGCTTGCTTATCTAGTTGTTCTGCCTGCTTCTCTAGGTTTTCAGCAACGTTATTAACCTTCTGCTCCAACTGCATCTGCTTGAATAACTTCAGCGCACGGTCCAAATCACGTTCCATATTACGTTCTTTGCGGCTCAGGCGATCAAGCATTTCAGAAGCTTTCTCATCCTGCTTACGCTCCAAAAGTTGCTTCAACTGTTCATATAATTGTTTGGACTCTGGGTCCAACAATTCGTTGAAAAGCTTTTGAAGTTGCTCCATCTTATCCTGAAGCGATTTGTTCTTCTCTGCAAAACGTTGCTGCGTATCGTTCGTTTTCTGGAATTGCTCCTGAAGCTTTTGAATCTCTTTCATCAGATCCTCTCGCTTCTGCAAAATATCCTGAAGCTGCTTCTTGTCTTGGAAGTCGGATGTCTTCTTCGTACGCATCCGGTCTTCCATAGTGTTCAACTCTTTCTTAATCGCCTGAGTTTTGTTTAGCGCGTTGTCTATTTGTTGCTCCGTTTTTTCGGCAGACTGATCGACCTGTTTCTGGATTTCGGCGTTCGTGGGAATTACAAAATTCAATTGATTCGACCGACTCGATTTAGGACCGTTTACCCCGTCGTTATCCCACACCTGTACAAAGTATTCCAGTCGATCTTCCTGGCCAAGCTTCAAACTGTCCAGGCTCCAGTTATAGACAAAGTTCTGTGAGGTAGTCGACCGGCTTACTGGAATATCTTTCGAGTACAACGGAGAGGATTTACCATTGCGAGTAATCTTAAAATTCAACCGAAGTTTTGAGAATCCGTAATCGTCTGATAGTAAGCCAGATAAGGCAATGTAATTATAAGTAACCGTATCTTGAATTCGATCCACTGAAATCTGTGGATAACGGTCTGGAATTACCTGTACATTATATTGAATCGATGAGGGAGCTGCAACCTGGCTATTCTTTAATGACACCGTATACGTAGCGTTTTGCATCAATCGACGGTTCACCGAGAACGTATTGGCATCGATCAGTTGCGCTAACAGAGGCTTCGGATCTGTATTGAACCGTAACTTTAGTGAATCGGTATGATCAGCCGCAAATTCCCAATGCACAACAGTACCCTGTGGAATCAGAAGGTTACCGACGTTAGAAAGCTGCTCCGTGGGTTTGTTCAGATAAGCCGGATAATCGAGTCGGACATTGAATGACAAGACAGCGGGACGATCCAGCAAAGACACTTTGTACTCGGGAGAATTATAACCCGCAGCTTCGAGGTGAAAATCCAGACTACGTTGAAGATTATCGAACGTATAATTGAATTGGTCACCCGATTGATCAAGCTTGAACCGCGTGCCATTAGCGACCACGTATACCGTTTGTGGCAACGCATTCCCAACAAGTTTCACGGACAAAGGGAAATCTTCATTACGGAACGCTTTCAACGATTTGTTCTGAACAACAAACTGAAAGGGGGCTTCCTCCACAAATTCCTGGTTATAGTTGACCAGTCGCGTCGACGAGCTTGTGAAAAATGCTGGATTGATAATCAGGATTGCCAGAATCAACGCTAACGGAGGAATCGCATATTTCAAAAACTGACGGTTCCGACTAATCTGGATAGCATTGGCGAACCGATTAATCAATAACTGCTCGGAGCGTTGATTTAAGCTGGCCTGGAGTAGATCGCTTTGGTCAGATGATATTCGTTGCAGCTGAAGAGTGTTCAACAGCTTATCCCCTACCTCCGGGAAGTACGTACCAATCTGCCGAGCTGCTTCATCATTGGACAAAGGTTTGTTAAGCCCGTACAAACTCATCAGCGGTTTGACGATGAATAAGTATAAGCCAGCCAAGGCTGTAAGTAAGAAGCCAAAAAACAAAGCAGCCCGGCCTACCGAGCTGAATCGCCCAATAAACTCCGCTGTATTGACAAACAAATAACCAGTTCCGAGGAGACCTACAAAGAAGAGAGTACCTTTTACGAGCTGATTCTGAAAATAACGTTTTTTATACTCTTCAATACGTTGAAGTAATACTGTGTATGCGTCCGACGGCTTCATAGAAATTCAGGTTGAGCGATTAAATCAATACCGACTGGAAATACTGAATAACGTGTTCTTTAAGGAAATTCTCCTGGCCTAGTAAATCGGCATGAGGAATCGGTTTTTGAATTGACCACTGTGGCCATCCCTCCTGATCGTATCCCTCAAAAGCGTAGTAACCAGATTGACTTAATACGCGGCAAACGGCAATGTGCATAAGATCCTGTTTCGCTTCTTTAGAGTAGCGTCTAGGACCTTTCCCCAATTCTTGTACACCAATAAGAAACAGGACAGCGTTGAGGTCGGCGGGTCGCTTACCGACCAACGCTTCAAGCTGGTCGAGCAGGTCTTCCCATAACTCATCTATAGGCTTTTCGTTCACGATGTTAGATCGATTATTCTCTAAATTACAACGTTTTCTCTTATTAAACGAACGCTACCCATGTTTCGGTTTATCCACGCCATTGTAAACGATTTTGTCGATCTTCTCTACCCTACTTTATGTCTTGGATGCCGTCAATCGCTTCGGTCAAACGAAAAAATCTTATGCACAACTTGTCGAATTAACCTTCCTGAAACAGGGCAGCATCGGGAGCCTTATGACCAAAATCTACTCAATAAGCTTGCCGGAAAAGTGCCGGTGCGTTTTATAGCTTCCTATCTTCATTTTTCGAAGGGAGGTGTAGTGCAAAAAATCGTTCATCAGGTTAAATACAGAGGCCAGAAGGAAGCCGTTAAAGAGATAGCTTCGTGGTACGGTCACCAGCTGAAAACAGAAAGCCAGCTTACTAAAGACATAGACGTAATAATTGGCGTACCGTTGCACAAAACCCGCTTACAGCAACGAGGCTATAACCAGGCCGATTGGATCGCTCAGGGGCTTTCTGAAGCGTTAGAAATTCCAATGCGTACAGACGTACTGCTACGTTTAAAATTCAACGCATCCCAAACCCGAAAGAATCGAATAGAACGCTGGGAAAACGTAAAAACTGTATTTGCTGTAGCCGATCAAAATGAAGTGAAAGGCAAGAACGTAGTGTTGGTCGACGATGTGCTCACAACCGGGGCGACCATTGAAGCTTGTGCGATTGAGCTACTAAGAGCCGGTTGCCGATCCGTAGGCGTATTGACGATTGCTGCCACAAAGCACTGACAACAAAAAAGCCACCCATTGCTGAGTGGCTTTTCAAACGTATTTCGGAAGCTCTATTACTTATTCCGGCCAACACCGATCATAGCGCAACGGAAACCGATCATAGCCGTAGCTGAATCCTGATCAAGGAATCGGCGTGTACCCGGCGATAACCAGTACGCTACGTCGTTCCAGGAACCGCCTTTGTAGACCCGAAGTCTGTCGTCAATTAACGACTGCCTGTTCTTCGTGTCATAGTTCTTGGCATCATCCAGATACCCGTTCCGGCGAATAGGGTTTAGGTCGTTTACATCTTGATAAGACAGTGGACGATATACGTCATACACCCATTCGTTTACGTTACCAGCCATATTATATAGACCAAAGTCGTTGGCGGGATATGCATAGATCTCTGCGGTAATAATGGCGCCATCATTCGAGCGGCCAGCGATACCGGCATAGTCACCACGACCGCGTTTGAAGTTCGCAAGCATTTGGCCTTGCTTACGGCCTTTCTTCGGGTTACGTACCGATGAGCCATCCCACGGATAAATCCGCTGGTTGATCTGGTTTTCATCCATGTACTGCGTACCGATAAGCGCTTTAGCCGCATATTCCCACTCGGCTTCGGTTGGAAGCCGGTAGTCTGGCAGAATCATACCGCTCTCAAGACTGGGCTTAGCCGGAGCCGTAGACGCTGTTGCCTCAGCTAAAGCAGGATCTTCAGCTTTCTTGGATTTCCGTTTCAGCGAAAAACCACCGCCTTTTTTCTTTTCACCGCCACCCTTGGCCAGTTCGTTGTTGACGGCATTTGACCGCCAAACGGCATAGTCACTCGCCTGTACCCACGATACGCCAACCACCGGATAATACCGGAAAGCAGGATAGCGAAGATATTGTGTTACGTACGAGTCGTTAAACGAAAGCGGATTTGCCCAAACAGTAGTATCTGGGAGAGCTGCCTTGACCACTTCTTCCGAGGAGTCGCGCGTAATGGCGCTTAAGTATTCGAGATAGTGAACATTGGCAATCTCCGTTTCATCCATGTAGAAAGACTGGATCGAAACGGTACGTTCGCGGTTATCACGCGTGTTCATTACGTCCTCTTCAAGAGCACCCATTGTAAACCGGCCCCCTTCAATGAAAACGAGGTTCGGTCCTGCCTTCTGGCCGGCAAACTTCTTGACCTGGAAACCGTCTTTCTGGTTATAAGCAATCCCCGTCGCCGTACTCTTCTTTCCTGGCTGCACGCTGGTCGGGTGCTTGGACTTACAGGATGCCAGGGCTGCCGTTGCCAGCAGCACATAAGCCGCTCGCTTGAGGTGATACTTGTGAATCATTGCTCTATTTTGTGTAAAACGTAAGTGCAAACTTAATATAATAGATTCAAGACATCAGCCGTAAGAGTTTTATGGAAAAAGAACGGGTATTCATTTCTCCGAAACCATTACGTTCCTCGTCTCTTAACTTGTCATCGCGCCAAGTATTTCATCCAGCTGTTCAACTGATTCTACGTTAGCATGGGTGAAAATAGGCCGACCTTTCGATTCCTTCAACGAGCACTTGGTTGGGTTTCGCTTGATATAGTCAATTACCTTGCCAAATTGGTCAGACTTGAAGAAGTCATCATTCCCGTTAGAAACGAAGTATCCTTTCAGGATATTATTCTTAAGCGTCAGTTTTTCAAGGTATAATCGTTCGGCTTTCCAACGAACGGTTACCATTTTGATCAGGTTTTCTACCTCTTCAGGCATAGGACCAAAGCGATCGAGCACCTCCTGACGAAACGCCTGAAGTTCTTCGTTGTTTTGAATACTGTCCAAGCGGGTATACAACGCTAATCGCTCCGAGATATTTGATACGTAACGCTCCGGGATGACAACCTGCAAATCGGTTTCAATAACTGTGTCAGGAAGGGCCACTTTTAAACTGCCGGGTGTGCTCTCAAACAAGTCTTTGAACTCAGTTTCGCGTAACTCCTGAACGGCTTCATCTAACACTTTATGGTACATTTCGAAGCCCAGATCATTTACAAAACCGCTTTGCTCTGCTCCCAGCAAGTTACCAGCTCCCCGAATATCGAGGTCACGCATTGCGATTTTAAAGCCTTCGCCTAAGTCAGAGAAGTCTTCCAGCGTTTGAAGCCGTTTCCGGGCATCAGCCGTTAAGACAGAGGGCGGGGGTGTTAGGAGGTAACAGAATGCTTTCCGATTCGATCTTCCGACGCGACCACGCATCTGGTGTAAATCTGACAAGCCGAAATAATGCGCATTGTTAATAATAATAGTGTTCGCATTTGGAATATCGAGTCCTGATTCGATGATGTTCGTTGAAACCAGTACGTCGTATTCCCCTTCAATAAACCGGGTCATAACGCGTTCGAGCTTGTCGCCTTCCATTTGCCCGTGTGCTACGCCAATACGTGCCTCAGGTACCAGGCGCATAATAAGGTTACCAATGGACTCAATGTCATTCACCCGGTTGTGGACAAAGAACACCTGCCCTCCACGCCGAATCTCGTAGCTTACTGCATCACGTACGGTTGCTTCGTTGAACGGATGTACCTCCGTTGTAACGGGCTGACGGTTGGGCGGAGGTGTAGCAATGACAGAGAGGTCACGAGCACCCATTAGTGAGAAATGCAGCGTCCGCGGAATTGGTGTGGCGGTGAGCGTCAATACGTCCACTTCAACGCGCATTTCTTTTAAGCGGTCCTTCGTCTTTACACCAAACTTCTGCTCTTCATCGATGATCAACAGACCCAAATCTTTGAATTTAATGTCTTTGTTGACAATCCGGTGCGTACCAATCAGAATACCAATTTCGCCGGAAGTGACACCCTTCAGAATCTCTTTTATCTGAGCTGTACTCCGAAACCGATTGATGTATTCAATCTTGACCGGAAAGTCTGCCATGCGGTCCATAAATGTCTTATAATGCTGCATGGCTAGAATGGTTGTCGGTACAAGTACAGCCACCTGCTTATTATCTGTCACTGCTTTAAACGCAGCCCGGATGGCAATCTCCGTCTTACCAAAGCCAACGTCGCCACAAACCAGCCGGTCCATGGGGTGTGGGCGTTCCATATCGTCTTTAACGTCGTTGGTGGCCTTAGCCTGATCTGGCGTGTCCTCGTATAAGAATGAAGATTCAAGTTCCGCCTGTAAGAAGCTATCGCGGCTGTAGGCATAGCCGGGTGCTGACCGGCGCTTTGCGTATAGCGCGATCAACTCACGGGCGATGTCTTTAACCTGCTTGCGGATTTTAGACTTCTTCTGCTCCCATTCCTGCGAGCCGAGCTTACTCATGGTCGGCGGACCGCCCTCCCTGCCGCTGTACTTCGCGATTTTATGCAGGCTGTGAATACTAACCAGCAGAATGTCATTATCGCGATAGATCAGGCGAATAGCTTCCTGTTCGTTACCAGCGTGATCAACCTTTTCCAAGCCGGCAAATCGTCCAATGCCGTGGTCGACGTGTGTTACGTAGTCGCCTGGCTGAAGCGTCTTGAGCTCACGTAGCGTAAGCGCTTTCGACTTCGAAAACTTGTCCTGAACCCGGTATTTATAATACCTGTCGAAAATTTGGTGATCGGTAAAGCAGGCAATTTTTAGGGCATCGTCGATGTAACCTTCCCGCAACCCGATGTTCATGGGCTGGAATTTCACAAATGGATCGAGCTCCTCGAAGATCGTGCGTAAGCGATCGAGCTGCTTGAAGGATTCAGCCGCGATAATGTTGGTATAACCCTTTGACTGGTTCTCAGCCAATGTATCGACTAAGCGCTTAAAATCTTTATTGAACGAAGGCTGAGGCTTAGAACTGTATTGTTGGCGGCCTTCCGTTTTGAAATAAAACTTACGGCCAAACTCTACCGTGCGAAAGCCTTTTAGCTCGTTCAGAAATGTCCGGCGTGTTTCAAAAAGTTCACCCGGGTCAGATACGACCTGAATACCTCCACTGCTTGCCAACACGGAAGTAAAACTCTGCTCGGCTTTCTCATAGCACTTTTCAATGATCTCTAGCGTAAACTCTACATCCTTAGCCCAGACGGTTGTATCGGCGGGTAGAAAGTCAAAAAAAGGCTCCCGAGTTTCTTCAATAAGCTTGGTTTGAATATTTGGGATAATATTAATGAAATCAACGGGATCGGTTGATAACTGCGATTCGGGATTGAATTTTCGAATGCTCTCCACTTCATCGCCAAACAGATCAATCCGATAAGGGAACTCGCTGGCAAACGAAAACACGTCAATAATCCCCCCACGTACCGAGAACTGACCAGCTTCGTAAACGAAATCCGTTTTTTCGAACTCGTAATTCTGAAGAAGTTCAGATACGAAATTTGTATCCACCTTCTCCCCTACCCGAATCGTCAGCGTGTTCTCCTGCAACGAGCGTTTGTTAATAACTTTCTCCGACAACGCTTCAGGATACGTTACCATCAGCAACCCACCTTTCGGGGCCGGATTGAGCTTATTCAGCACTTCAGCGCGCATCAATACGTTCGCATTTTCTACTTCTTCGTACTGATACGGCTTTTTGTACGACATCGGAAAAAGCAGCACTTCACGACCCAGCAAGTTCTGTAGGTCGTTGAAAAAATAAGCGGCTTCGTCACGATCGGTTAAAATGTACAGGTGATTGCCGCTAACTGACTTATAAATGGCCGATGCAAATACGGCGTCAAGGCTTCCGGCTAACCCCTTTATCTGAAGGCGCTGTGGTTCACCAGACGGTTTACGGCTAAACGGCTCGGCCAGCAGTTTTGTATAACTATCGTCGGCGTATAAGCCGAGCAATTCTTCCGGTTTCAAGCGATGTTCAGTTTGTAATGATCAAACACGAAAAGCCGCTGGAAGTACATTCCAACGGCATAATAAGTAACAGCAAGGCGAGGAAATTTGTTGCGCTACAGCTCAGACATCAGCGCATAATCGATATTTTCCTGATCGAGCAGCTTTTTGATGCGGGGACTGTCCTCAAAAACGATCACAATTTCTTTTTTATCGGCCAGATCATCTTCATCGTCAACCCACTTCCAGTCTTCAGCGGTAGCGTCCAGAATGTTCAGGACGCTACCCATCTTGGCCGGATCGCGCTCTTTGCTAATCAAGTTATTGGTGTTCGTGAAATAAATAACAATCTGTTCGTCTTCAAGCCATTGCAGGTCGTTCAAAGCATCATTCAGCGCATCCAGATTAAAGCCGAAGTCTGGAATTTCGAGCAGATCAGCGATTTCTTCGTAAAACTGTCGAAGGGTAAGGGTTTTCTTGCCGTCGATGTGAGCAATGAAGGAATCGGAGAAGTGTTTCTCTAACTCACTTTCTGACTGACTGATGAGTATGTTGGGTGTCATTTGATTTCTACGAATGAATTGTAATGGTCGCGGGTGTAATAAGCCCGGTTATCGGAACCCGTAATTAAGCGTTCGGCCCCTCGGTTTTGACCTCTGATTTTTGGGTTAACATCCCATTCCTGATACCGTATCCGCTGGCCAGAGGCATCAAGTTTGGGTAAGTGGTTTTCAAAGTTACCAAATGTTCGTCCGCCAACGTAACCATCAGGTGCCCGCCTGTTCTTCCGAATGTAATCAAGGACCTGCTTTACTTTAGCTGGTACGTTATCGACCGACGTATCATCTGCTTTATAAGTCGACCGTGTTGACGTCTGATCAACCTTGTTACGCTTATGTTTATGATGCTTACGTGACTGACGCTCGGACTGGTCCTGCTGATAAGTCGTTTGAGTTGATTGATCGTGTTGATCGGTGCGGCAGCTAACGCCAGATAGGAAATACAGCGATAACAGCGCGATCCGCCAGAAACAGCGAAAAAAATACATGGTAGGGCTTCGTTTGATAACAAGCCAAAATTGAACAAAAACTGCCCGCCTACAAAAAAGCCCTCGCTAATGGAGGGCTTCAATGCTATTAATTCAACGAAAAGAGCGGGATTCGAGCTGCAACCATGTTGTGGAACATCAGCTCGGTAATCATGGGCGTCATGTATTTAATGAGCGGAAATTCGGAGATAGATTCCATTACTTCCAGCTCTGAATCAGCCTTGAAAATACACCACAATTTCTGACGATCGATTGACAACGAATACGATAGCAGAGACCCTTTTTCCATTAATTCTTCCACCTTAAGCCGTTGAGCAGGGATGCGGTTCGCAAAACCTTCGTCCATTACGACCGGAAGATCAAATTCTACCATGTATTGGCTCATAAGCAGTATTGTTCAGCGTGAGCCGGTTGCAGTCCAGGTTATTTGCCCGCACTACGCTGCACCGGCTATTAGCAAGTTAACAATCTTTAGCTCATCTTCGTTGATGGTATGCTGAAAATTTGGGTACAGTTTAGTCGTTACATCCGCGCCCATACGTTGAAAAACAGCTTCCGTTTCCAGAACGCGTTCTTTGGGAACGTGCGAATCAACATCGCTGCAACCCAGGAATATGGGCGTTTTATCGAATGAGCCCTCATAGCGACGGGGCGTACCTTCAGGGCCTATGAGACCACCACTTAGCCCAAAGACACCGCCGTATTCCATGGCATTACGTGCAATAAACTCCAGCAGCAGGCAAGCGCCCTGCGAAAAACCCAACCAGTAAATTTGCGACGGCTTAACGTTGAAATCGGATTGTAATCGCGCCCGGAGCCCAACCAGCACCTGCAACGCAGAGGATAAATACGGTTCGTTTTCCTCCGTGGGTCGCAAAAACGAGTGCGGATACCACGTATTGTTCGTCGCTTGTGGAGCAACGAAGGCAAAATCATCAGAGTCAATGTACTCGGATAGCGATAAGATGTCCCGCGCCGAGCTACCACGACCGTGTACCATCACCATCACCTTATGGGCTTCTTCAAATGGTTTTCCGGCGGTGACTATATTGTTAGGGTTATGAATCATGAGCTGTACCAGTGATTAGTTATCGCTACGTATCCGGTAGCATTTAGGAGAAACGCTACCGGATACGTAATGCTTACCGAACAATAATTTCAGGTAGTTCTTTCTCTAACGTAGCACGACGAGACTCATACTGCGGTGGCAATTTCAAGCCGGTACCCAACTCGGCAACCGGTTCATCGACAGCAAAGCCCGGCGGGTTCGTAGCTACTTCAAACAGAATGCCGCCTGGCTCGCGAAAGTAGATGCTATGAAAGTAATTCCGGTCCTGCACGGGCGTAACATGATACCCAGCCTCAATCAGTTGATGCTGAATGAGGAGCTGAGTTTCGTCCGTATCCGTTGAGAAAGCTACGTGGTGAACAGACCCGGCTCCCTGCAGTGAACGTACATCGTTCGGCGAATGAAGCACGTCTACGTAATTGCCGGGGCCACCATTTCCAGCTTTAAACCGAAAACGGCCTTCCTCCTCCCCTACCAAGGTGTGCTGCATAAGTTCGGTCAGCAGCTTAACCGTTCGATCAGGATTCGATTCGTTTAACGTCACCGTGTGAAAACCACGTACCGCGTATTCTAACGGAATTTGACCATTACTCCAGCCAGCACGTTGATCTTCATCGTTGAAAACAAGCTCAATCCCCATACCATCGAAGTCTTCAAAACGAAGGTACGTTTCCGAAAACCGTTTGTATGGGCCTGCGTATGGAATGTTACGTGCGTGCAGCCGATCCATCCAGAAGCTCAGGGAAGCCGTTGGGACAGAAAAGGCTGTGTAGGTTAACTGACCTATCCCTTTCCGACCACGTGGAATGTCGCCATAGGGGAAGAACGTCAGGATCGATCCCGGAGAACCCGTCTCATCGCCGTAGTATAGATGATACACATCCGGCGCATCGAAATTGACGGTTTTCTTAACCAGTCGAAGTCCTAAAATGTCGGTGTAATAATCAATATTACGTTGGGTGTCGCCAGCGATTGTGGTGACGTGGTGCAGACCATTGATGAGCGTTTCCATAGGGTTGAAATTATGAACTGGTTGAAAATGTTTAGTTTCTTTTAATAATGTTATTACATTTAATGTATATACATCAAAACTATAAATATTGTTCCATAAAAAAAGTCCGAAGTATGAACTCCGGACTTTTGCACACAGTTATTGGCAAAAATTATTCTTTTAGGAAAGGATAATCAGCCTGCATATAAACATCTTTGTACGCTTCGTCGGCAGATGGATATGGCGACTCTTCAGCAAACTTAACCGATTCATCGACAATGCCCTTGATCTTTTGATCAATAGCCGTCAACTCCTCTTCCGTAGCGATTCCCTGCTCAAGGATCCGAGCTTTAACCAATTCGATAGGGTCACGCTGCTTATACTGCTCAACTTCGTCTTTACTACGGTACTTCTGCGGGTCCGACATCGAGTGGCCCCGGTAACGATACGTCCGGAATTCCAGATACGTTGGGCCTTCGCCAGCGCGGGCACGTTCGGCTGCGCGGCTTACGGCTTCGTGAACGGCTTCTACGTCCATGGCATCAACCGGCTCCGAAGGCATATCGTACGACTCACCGATGGTGTATAATTCTGTTACGTTCGACGTACGCGCCACCGACGTTCCCATAGCATATCCGTTGTTCTCGACTACGAAAATAACGGGCAGTTTCCAGAGCATGGCCATGTTGAACGCTTCGTGCAGCGCACCTTGCCGAACGGCTCCGTCGCCGAAGAAACAGATGCAGAGGTTACCGGTCTTGTTGTACTTTTCGGCAAAGGCAATACCGGCACCCATTGGAATCTGAGCACCAACGATACCGTGGCCACCCATAAAGTTGACCGACTTATCAAAGATGTGCATCGATCCGCCTTTACCTTTCGAAGAACCCGTTTGCTTTGCAAACAACTCAGCCATAACCGCTTTTGGGTCAGAGCCAAGGGCAAGTGGGATACCGTGGTCACGATAAGCGGTTATCCACTTATCATCCTTTGTTAAAGCCGAATAAGATCCAGACGAGCCAGCTTCCTGACCAATATACAGATGGCAAAAGCCCCGAATTTTTTGTTGCCCGTAAAGCTGCCCGGCTTTTTCTTCAAACTTCCGTTGCAACTGCATGGACTCATACCAATACATATACCGCTCCTTCGGATGCTGTGTTTTTGTAGGTTGCGGAGTCATGCCGTTTTGCTTAGTTTTCTCTTTGACGCTTGCCATGAGGAGTGAGTTCGATAAATCAGCAATCGCTGTGTTGACCGTCTGCGAGGTTCATTAACCTAACAAACCGGCTTTATCTTTGTTGCCAATGTTAGTTTGTCATCAAGCTGATTAGTGGCTGACAGTTAGTTCACCAGGCTGCTCAATGACTAACTGGCTGCAAAGACAGCTGCGAAATTACGCAATCTCGCGTTATGGGCCATACGTATGCACCTTGAAAAGCTGAGCCTGACCAATTTTAAGAACTATGAAGACGGCCGTTACCTGTTTGGGCGGCAGGTGAACATAATTGTTGGGCCTAACGGGAGCGGGAAAACGAATCTGTTAGATGCCGTCTATTTTCTGGCGCTCAGCAAAAGTGCGTTCCAAAGTCAGGATGCGCTCAGCATTTTGCACGATGCCGATTATTTTATTCTCGACGGCATATTTGAGGAAACGATAGCTACGGGTTCCGAGGGACAATTGCACGAACGGCCTGTGCAAATTACCATCAGTTTGCAGCGAGGACAGCGTAAGGTGTTAATGGCCGATAAGAAACCGTACGAACGTGTCAGTGAGCATATTGGCCGCTTTCCGGTCGTGTTGGTTGCGCCCAACGATACGGATCTTGTACGAGAACACAGCGAAGATCGTCGTCACTTTTTCGATGGCGTATTGTCGCAGCTCGATCCGGATTATCTGCGCGATTATTTGATGTATCAGCAGGTGTTGAAGCAGCGGAATAGCCTGCTTAAGCTGTTTGCGGAGCGCAATCAGGTTGATAACGACATGCTCGATACCTATGATGTTCCGCTGTTGGAAATCGGTCAACGAATTCACGACCGTCGTGATCAGTTCGTTAAGGAGTTTTTACCCAGTTTTCGGGCGCATTATGCCTATCTGAGCGACGAACGGGAAGAGGTTAATATCGTTTATGAATCGGAAGTAAGCGATCCTGATTTCGTGGAGGAGTTCCGACACTTTCGCCGACGTGATACCGTATTACAGCGCACAACAATGGGGGTGCACAAAGACGATTACGGATTCATGATTGGCGATGTGGCCTTAAAAAAGTTCGGTTCGCAGGGGCAGCAGAAAACCTTTGTGATTGCCTTAAAACTAGCCCAGTTTAACCACCTCGAAGCCAAAAAAGGGATCAAGCCGATTCTGCTGCTGGATGATATTTTCGACAAGCTGGACGACCAGCGCATCGGTAAACTGATCCGGCTGATGGACGAAGGAGCTTTCGGGCAGCTTTTTGTTACCGACGCCCGCCCCGAACGTACCCGGGAATTGCTCAGGCAGGTCAAAGCGGACGTTCGGTTTTTTGAGATAAACGCTCAGCGGTAGATTAGTCTTACTGAACAGGTTTTGCTCTCAACTTGAGCTGATCACGACTTAACGTTATCATCCGGCCAATGGGTTTTCCATTTCGGTACGTTATGACACGTAAGGTAATCGGCCCTTCGGGAATCTTGATAGGCTGGGTGTATTTAGTCGAGTACCGACCTGGTACCGTATCATCGATCGAGTAAAAGATATCCAAATCAGGAATTTCGGTTTCCAGGATCGCCGTAAGATCGCCCTCTTTTGTGGTCAACGTTCTGACGATTGGATCATACGCACTACGGGCGTAATTCACCCCCGCCAGGTCGGCCCGAACAAACTGCGTTTCCATGCGGGGAATAAACCCTTCCCAGTTTCGTCTGCTTTTGGGCGACCAGTACACGTCCGCAAGCGCCCAGCTACGCGGGTAAGTCATGTATTCCGCATAGGGCAGCGTTGTTACGGCTTCCGTCCATAAATTGGCCTGACCACCGAGTATGTATTTCGCATCGACGCTGTCGGGTACGGGCTCGAAGTTGTAACAGGTTTTCAGACGTAGTGTACTGTAAATGGGCGGTTCGAGCGTAGGGTCACTCTGCATGTAGTCGATGTATACGTAGTTTGTTGGCGTCATCACTACGTCGTGACCCATTTTAGCCGCTTCAATACCGCCCTTCATGCCGCGCCAGCTCATCACCGTTGCTTCTGGAGCAATGCCGCCCTCCAGAATTTCATCCCAGCCGAGCAGCTTTTTTCCTTTAGTTTTCAGGATCTGCTCAACCCGCTTCATGAAATAACCTTGCAGTTCTTCTACATGCTTCATGTTCATCTTCTGCATCAGGGCCTGGCAGCCAGGGTCTTTCTCCCAGAAACCTTTGTAACACTCATCACCGCCAACGTGGATGTACTGATTGGGAAACAAGGCCGCTACTTCCGTGAAAACCTTATCCAGAAACGCATACACCTTCTCATCCGACGGATTCAACGTATTGTCGATAAACATTTTGAACGTACCATTCGGGTACCATTCCGAGAAGTTTGAGCCTGGATTGACCTTCGTGCTGGTGTCTTTCGAGCAGGATAATTCGGGGTAAGCGGCAATGGCGGCCATACTGTGCCCCGGCACATCAATCTCTGGTACAATCGTTACGTTACGTTCCTGAGCGTAGCGAATCACTTCTTTAATATCTTCCTGCGTATAAAAACCGCCATCGGTGGCAGGTTCGCCGGGTTTAGGCGCATCCAATCGGCCAAACTTACCAGTACGTGGTACGCGCCAGGCGCCTACGGAAGTAAGTCTGGGCAACGATTTAATTTCAATCCGCCAGCCATTGTCGTCAGTCAGGTGCCAGTGGAAAGTGTTGTACTTCATCCGCGCCAGCTCGTCGATGTAGCGTTTGACATCTTCTTTGGGAAAGAAATGCCGACTGACGTCGAGCATGATTCCTCGCCAGCCGAAACGAGGGTAATCGGTAATCTGCACAACGGGAGCCGACCAGCTTCTCTGCACCACCGTTTTGCTTTCTATCTCGGTTGGTAACAGTTGCAGCAGTGTCTGTACACCGTAGTACAGCCCTCCGGGTTGATTCGCCGAGATCATGACCGCTTTCGGAGATACTACGAGCGTGTACCCTTCTTTACCTAGCTGCGTATTTGGCAGCTTATTTAAGCTCAATTGAATGCCACTTGCAGCGGTTAACTTGCCTTGCCTAGTTTTAAACGCAAACCCTGTCGAGGTATTTAACTTTTCGGCAAGTCCTTCCGCAACGGATCGTATGGCTGGATCATCATAAACGATAGCCGATGCTTTTGTCAAGGCAAACGTACCCGTTCCAGGACGTACGTCAACGGGTTGGGGAATTAAATGAATCGGCTGATTTTGAGCGCTAGCTACAGAGATAGTCAGGCTCAAAACGAAAAAAAACAGTTTCTGCATGGGTATAAACCAGAAAAGAATTGGATTATTTGTCAGCTAACAACAGAAGATGTTTGACCAATGCGTCTACTACTGTTCGGTCAGGGCTGGCCGGGACGATACGTCTTTTCTATATGCTGCTGAACGTCTTCGGGGTAGAACCAGACCTCTTTAAACTTACCGGCAGCGTAAAGAGGAGCCTGATCCGTGAAATGAGGTGAGTTTGGCTGACTCTTCGCCCCTCCTGTCATGACAGAGCGCGCTTTTACCTTCTTGCCAAACTCCACAACCGCCACAAAGCTGTTTCCGACGCTGCCATAGCGTTTTTTGGTGCCGGGATACGAACGTGCGCCATAAGCCGCCAGCGACCCCCAGGCTGAAGAGGTAAACGGAACTGGAATGCTGGGCTTATTATCGTCGAAGGTTTCCTGAATATTACCCGTCAGTCGCTGGAATCGGTTTACGTCCCCCCAGGCTACCTGCCAGCTACCAAAGTCTTTCTCGAGTTGAGCCAGAACATCAGCTAAAGTTTTCACTTTCTCCTGTGCAGACGTACGACTGATGGTAAAGGCCGTGAAACTAAGATTGTCCAGCCGTTGGTCGGGTTGTACTCGCGAACGGGCCAGCCGCTGAATGGCTTCGCCCCAATAAATGGCGAGGGTCATACCGACGGAAGTTGCGCTATAGCATCTGTTCCAGCTACGTAACGTTTCAATCGCTTTGGGTAACTCTTTCGACTGCCCTTCGGCCTGGCCCGAACCGGTTTCGTAAGCATTCACCAATGCCGGAATCAACTCTTCAAAACCGGTCAGATAAGGATCATTAGCGGCCGCAATCAACGTATCGAGGGTAAAAGAAGACCGGCGGCTGAGTACCCGAACGGCGTTGATACCGCGGTAGTTTTCGGCGTCGGGTGCCATATAAGCTGGGTATTTTGCTTTATCTGGACTGCTGGGTCCTGAAACCGTGAACGGTGTTGAGTTGCAGTTCTGGATCCAGCCGCTGGCGGGGTTATGTACCTGAACGATCTCATCAATAGCGTGTAAGCCTTTCCAGTCGGTTTCCGGATTGCTGCCATCTACGGCTTGGCTCCAGTCGAATTTTGGGTTGCGTTTAGGCATGAAGTTGCCGTGCCAGTACGCAATGTTGCCTTTGCTATCCGCGAATACCGTATTGTTGGAGGCATTGCCATTGAGTTTCATCACCTGCTTGTAGCTGTCATAATCCGTAGCTTTCGTCCGCAGGAACGATTGCGATAAGGCGTTTAACGGATCGTTCATCATGCGCACCGTAATCCATCTGCCGTCTTTTTCGCCCACAACCGGTCCGTGGTGTGTCCGGTAGATGGTGAAATCTTTATGCAGGATGGTGCCCGCTTTACCGTAGGGCACGGTGCTCGCTTTAGCGTAGGGTAAGGATACGGTTTGAACCTGTACCGGCTTTAATGCGCTACCATGTTTGTAATAAAATGCATTGCCTTTCTTGATAATCGTTTCCAGGTACTCGTCCATGACATCGGCACTACTGGAGGTATGCATCCAGCCACAACGCTCGTTGAAGCCCTGATAAATAAAAAACTGCCCCCAGGTTACAGCGCCGTAGGCGTTCAAACCGGTTTTGCTCACCATCTGCACTTCCGACCGGAAATAGAACGACGTGTGTGGGTTAATCAGCAGCAGTGCATTTTTGGTGGCGCTTTTATTGGGTGCAATCGCGAAGCCATTCGAGCCGACCGGTTCGCGCTCCCGTTTATCAAAATCCTCGACCCAGGACGTCGACTGATCATGCGTATAAAACCCTTTGATGCGCTCTACTGGCACGGCGCTTATATTACCGCCAATGCTGCCTTCACTGAACATTAGCGGCATCCAGGGTTGAAAGCGCTTGAGTACCTTAGGCGTTACGTCTGGATGCGTGTAGAGAAAGTAGTTCGTGCCATCGGCGAAAGCGTCCAGTAGTTTCTTCATCCAAACCGGACTCTTCTTGTAGATAGCAATGGCCTGCGTGCTATCCATGAACAACCGGGCCCGCAGATCATGGTATAAAGCACTCTCCCCTTCTACCTCAGCCAGGCGACCAATAGCGTCGAGGTAATTCATTTCCACCCGATTGAAGTCGTCTTCGCATTGAGTGTACAGCACGCCAAATACAACGTCAGCATCGGTATTGCCGTAGATGTGAGGAATGCCCCAGGTATCGCGCGTAATGGTTATTTGGTTAGCCTGCTTTTTCCAGCGGGCAATTTCGGCGGGTGTAAAGGGTTGGGCATACGTACCGATTAGGTATAAACTGAAGATCAAAGTAAAGAAGTGTCTCATTGGTCAGGATGTATCAAGTCAGCGAAAGGAAGAAAGATAGCTAAAATGTCGAATTTCGACGTAGTTCATCGCTAAGCTCCAATGCGAACACCTCTGTAAATCCAACAAAAAAAGCCCTCATATTACAAATGAGGGCTTTTCTAAACGCTTCGGAAGTCGTTACGCTTCTGCGGTAGCTCGAATCAGCGAGCCGTTGCTGGACACCCGTTCGGGGACTGGCTCAACGGTAATAATGACAAACTTTGACGTTGGCGTATTGCTGATGTAAGCCACGCTCGCCATGGGTACCAAGGCGTTTGCTTCTGGATAGTAAGCCGCTGTGTTTCCTTTCGGTATGTTGTACGGAATAGCAATAAATCTTTCAATTGTTCGCTGCTGGCCCTCGAAATGGCTGGTAATATTCACCAACTGACGCTCGGCAATACCACGGTCGTTCATGTCCTGCGCATTCATGAAAATCACCCGCCGTTCGTTGTAAACACCTCGGTACCGGTCGTTGTAATCATAAACTGTCGTATTGAACTGGTCATGGCTCCGAATGGTCATCAGCACGAGCTGATCCGGGGCAATATCGTGCATCACCATATCGGTTACGGTGAAATTAGCCTTACCGTTTTCGGTCGTAAAGTTGCGTTCGCGGGGCCCATTCGGCAGGTAAAAACCGCCCGGCTTACGGATCTTTTCGTTGAACTTATCGAAGCCCGGTATAATCCGCGCTATAGAATCGCGAATGCGGTCGTAGTTTTCGGTGAAGCCGATCCAGTCCGTTTTGCTGCGTTCGCCTAAAGTGGCAATGGCAATGCCCGAAATGATGGCGACTTCGCTAAGCATTTCGCCGTCGAGCGGCTTCAGCACGCCTTTACTCTGGCTCACTACGCCCATCGTGTTTTCGCAGGATGTAAACTGCTGACCGGAGCGCTGCATGTCAATGTCGAGGTGAGTCAGGCAAGGTAGAATCAAGGATGTTTCGCCCGTAACCAGGTGGCCCCGGTTTAGCTTTGTGCTGATAAACACGGTGAGTTGCTGCTTACGTAATGCCTCGGCCACAAACTCCGTATCGGGCGATGCCGACAGGAAATTACCTCCCAAACTGATAAATACCCTGGTCTTCCCTTCATGCATCGCTTTGATCGACTCGACCGTGTCAAGCCCATGTTCGCGAGGTGGATCAAAGCCAAACTCCGTTTGCAGTGCATCCAGAAACTCTTTGTGCGGACGCTCCCAAATCCCCATCGTTCGGTCACCCTGTACGTTCGAGTGACCTCGTACGGGACAGAGCCCGGCACCGGGTATGCCAACAGCACCTTTCAGGAAATGCAGATTGATAATCTCCTGAATGCTCATGACGCCGTTTTTCTGTTGCGTAAGGCCCATGGCCCAGCACGTAACGATTTTCTGCTTAGGAGCAATCAGGTCAGCTGCTTCGCGGAGTTGATCTCGCGTAAGGCCGCTCATCTGCTCAATGTCTTCCCAACGCGTATTCCGGATATTCTCTAAAAATTCATCGTAGCCAGCCGTGTATTCCTTGATAAAGGTGTGATCAATGACTGTTCCCGGATTTTGTTCTTCGGCAGCGAGCAGGTGCTTCATTATTCCTCGCAAAACCGCCATGTCGCCGTTAATCTTCACCTGAAGGAACAGATCGGCGATGGGTGTGCCGTGACCAAGTAAGGTACTAACGGCCTTGATCGGATTCATGAAATCCTGCGGATTTTTGAAGTGACTCAAACCCGCTTCGTGCAAGGGATTTACGGCGATAATCTTAGCCCCATTTCGCTTCGCTATCTGCAAAGCGGTAAGCATACGAGGGTGATTTGTACCGGGATTTTGCCCCATAATGATGATTACCTCGGCCTCGTGGATGTCGTTGAGCGTTACCGAAGCTTTCCCTAATCCTATCGTCGGACTTAAAGCCGAACCGCTGCTCTCGTGGCACATATTCGAGCAGTCGGGTAAATTATTCGTTCCAAACTCGCGTACGAAAAGCTGATACAGAAACGCGGGTTCGTTGGGTACTTTTCCCGATGTATAAAAAACGGCTTCATCGGGCGATTGCAGGGCGTTGAGCTTACTGGCTACTAACTGAAACGCTTCGGGCCAGGCGATTTGCCGATAATGCGTATCGCCGGGACGTAACGCCATTGGATGCGTCAGACGACCTGAGTTATTCAAATCCCGGTCCGTCATGTGCGACAGATCGACCAGACTATGTTTCGCGAAAAAATTAGGGTCCGCCCGTCGGGAGTCCGCATCAGAGGCCGTGGCTTTAGCTCCGTTCTCACAAAATTCCGCGAAGGAGCGATGCCCGTCCGGATCAGGCCAGGCGCAGGACGAACAGTCGAAGCCGTCTTTTTGATTCAATTTGAGTAAGGCATGCGTTCCCCGACCAACTCCGGCTTCACCCCAGGAGAATTCAGCCGACTTCAGTACGGCAGTCAGACCTGCCGCTACCGTTGCGGGTTTACCTAATGTAAGCCCTAATAACTCTTCCGGTGGCTGAGCCAGCACTGGGTGTCTGTCTTTAGCGCCCAACGTATCAGGCGCAGGCAGTACCTGTTTGTCGGCGTCGGGTTTTCCCAGTGGATCGTAGTGATCGTTGGTTATCTCGGTGCCCTGGTTGGGACGGTCGCCACTTTGCGGCTGGTTCGTAGCAGACTGTTTAGCCGGATCACTTGGCTTATGCTCATTATTAGGCGACTTTTCCATAAAAAACGAGAACTGGTAAGCATGGACGGCAACCGTTCCGTTAAAGCATACGCCGTACCGACACGCCTAACAACTGGGAGTTGCCTGAAAACTAGAAAACAGTACGTAAACGCTTCGTTTCTCCAAAAGGATTTAGAGAAACGAGATTTTAAGCCCATTTAAATGGAATTAGCTTTCGTCGGCCGGCTCCGCAAATACCGGCAGAACCGGATAGGGATCCTGATCGATTAATCCGCGGGGGCCATGTGTCTCGAAATACGTAACAGAGGCCGCCCCTGCCCTACTTAAAGTTTCCAAACTTTGCCGGGTCCACGTAGCACCAAAATCGGTGGCCTGACGAGGGTCAGCCGGTGGCTTCCGCGGGAGTGTTTGTACCTTTGCGTCGGGGTTGAAGCGGGGACGTAAGGTGATGGGCGATATATGAACTGGCTTTCCGCCCGACAACTCACGCGCCGACCGGACGGTATCGGCCTGAGCCGCTACGTTCTCCAGCAGCGTCTGATCGTCAAATGCGTGCACCTGTGGGTTGATGGAATACGTAATAAAGTCGACCCGACTAAAATCAAACCGACGGCGGTTTAAATCGACAAAATTGGCATCCGTTCCCCCGCCGAGCTTCACATCGGGCAACTGCTCCCGAAATAGCGAGATAATCTGACTCAATAGCGCATCGTCCGTAGTCCAGGTAGTCGCGTTAAACAGCGAAATTGTGTAAAGAGAGAGATTCTGTCCCTGAACAATGTCAATCAGCTGTTGAGCCTCACTTCGTGCGTCCTGGCCAAAAAACAGAGCTAACTCAAGGGGTATGTTTAACAATGCTGAGTCGTGTTGCGCGCTTAATAGCGTTGTTTTCCAGTTTGCATCCGAAAAAAATACATCTGCCCGTAAGTGCGAAAAATTAGCCCTTCGTAAAAGTTCAGCTTCGGCTGGGCTTAAAGGCGGCCCATCTGCCCGGTACCCTACCCCTACCCGCGGCATTACACTCGGCTTTGTGGCAACGACTGAGCTGCGTTGATTGATCTGGGTAGCAACCAGTGCCAGTGCATGTAGCGACAACTGAATCGGTCGGAAGATGATCTGCTGGCGAACTTCGGTACCGGGCTGTATCTCAACCGGGATAGGACGTTCAAGCGGAGTCGAATACGTTTTGTAGGAGGCATCGGTCCAGTTCCGTTGGTCTTCAGTCTCGAAAACATCGCCTTCAAAGGCAACGCGAAACTCTTGACCTGATGCCATTACCCAATTCATGGCACTGATGTTGAAAAAAGGCTGGTGGGGACTGATGAGGTCGGGGAAGGTCGATTGAGTTTTCTGTCCATCCGGACTTTCGATCAGGCAGGGTTGACCCGCTACGCCCTCGATCGGGTGCAATACACAAAACCCGATCCGGTTCCGCCAGAACGTATTGTGGGCTATTCCAGAGAAATTGAACATAATACTACCATCCAGGTGACCATCAACCTGAACGTGTCCCTTCATGTTAGGTCCTGAATCACCCGTTTGCCAGTTGTATCGAATTTGGAACGTATCGCCACCATCCGTTATAGATTCGTCAGAAATGGCTACAGGAATGGTATTCCAGTCCTGATCGCGCAGGGCAAAGTAGACCATACGTAGCACCTCTTCGCCATTGGCTTTAAATGTACGTACAGTGCCGTTATCGTAAGAAACCTGAATAGGTCCAGCGTTCAATTGCATTCGTGAATCCGTTTAGGGCTGAGTTTAGGATGAAATATGAGTTCTTGTCAGGCCATTCATCCCATCGGAATTACTCCTTAGGTAAGAGCGCGAAGGATATGTTCTACTAACGACCCGCCAAAAATGAGTAAACATGCTACACCTGTTCTTTTTCGGATAGCTGGCAAGACGAGATTACCTAAAAACTAAAAGCAGGCCAAACCATACCGATTGAATTAACCACCCTATATTATGAAAAAGTATATTGTTTTAGCTGGTCTTTTGGCGCTTCAGGGGCTGGCATTCGGTCAAAAGCCGTTTGCGCATGGCCCGTTGAAAGTGTCTGATAACAAGCGCTTTCTGGTTCATCAGGACGAAACGCCGTTTTTCTATATGGGCGATACGGCCTGGGAGCTTTTCCACCGCCTGAACCGCGAGGAGGCCGATCGATACCTGAAACGCCGGGCCGAGCAGGGATTTACAGCCATTCAGGCCGTGGCGCTGGCTGAACTCGACGGCCTGAACGACCCCAATGCCAACGGCGACAAGCCGCTCCTGAACAACGACCCGACTACGCCCAATGAAGCTTATTTCACGCATGTTGATTATATCGTCGACAAAGCAGCCGAATACGGCCTTGTTATTAGTCTACTGCCAACTTGGGGCGATAAGGTGAATAAGAGTACCTGGGGCAAAGGACCGGAAATCTTCAACGTACAGAATGCCCGCGCTTATGGCCGTTACGTCGGTAACCGCTATAAGAATCGCCAGAACATAATCTGGGTTGTTGGTGGCGACCGCCAGCCTCGGGATGGTTCGCAGGACGTTGCCATTTGGCGGGCTCTGGCCGAGGGCGTTCAGGAAGGCGTTGGCGGGGCCGAAAAAGCCCTGATGAGTTATCATCCCCAGCCCAATAAACTCGAAGACGGTGGCTCGTCGAAGTGGTTTCATCAGGATAGCTGGCTAGACTTCAACATGCTTCAGAATGGTCACTGCCGCGATACACCGACCTACGACAAGATCGCGTTTGTGTATACCAATCGGACACCGGTAAAGCCCGTTATGGACGCAGAACCTATTTATGAAGACCACCCCGTCTGCTTCAACGTAAAGGATTTGGGTATATCAAATGCGTATGATGTCAGGAAGTATGCCTACCTCGATTTGTTCGCGGGAGCGCACGGTCATACGTATGGTTGCCATGACATCTGGCAAATGTACGCGCCTGGTCGGGAGTCGGTTAATGGAGCGAATATCGCCTGGTCCGAAGCGATGGAGCTACCTGGTGCAAACCAGATGAAATTTGTTCGCAAACTGATCGAATCCCGTCCCGTACTCGATCGCATTCCCGATCAGTCGCTGATTGTAGAGAATGAATACGGTCCCGCTGAGCGTATCCAGGCAACGCGTGGAAAAGACTATGCCTTTATCTATACATCGGCCGGAAAACCGTTTACGGTTAACATGAGCAAGGTGTCTGGTAGCCAGATAATAGCCTACTGGTTCGATCCGCGCAAAGGTGAGGCTGAGCAGGCTGGATCATTTAGCAACAAAGGACAGCAAAAGTTTTCTCCACCTTCAACCGGCTACGGCCAGGATTGGGTGCTTATCCTTGACGATGCTGCCAGGCAGTACCCCATGCTAACCATAAAACCCTGATCGGCGTACCTGGCTAAGTGGCGCGTTTACGGCATAGGGTTCAAAACTTTACTGTTGTGTCGCTTCGTTCATTGGCATACGCACAGTCCGATGAACGAAGCGTACGTCGATCTGACGACTTGTCCTTCAAGCATAGGTAAAGAATCAGTTTGCGAAATGCAGGCCCCTAAAATGTATGAATTTATAAAGAGATGACACACAGTTATTTCGTGCGTATATCTCAGAGAAGATACAGTTCTAAATAACGTAATAATTGCTTTAAAGGCCCGGCGACTGAGTAAGTTCGTCGGGCTTTTTAGCAGGTTCACTACTGTTTTTAGGCCGTTCGTCACTTAACACCAAAATAACCTGGAAACTGCGAACTATCTTTGAGTTTCCAGAGTTCACCTCGTAAAAGTTCTATTTCCGAATGAAGGAACGAATCTTAGTAGAGGCCGAACGGCTATTTTGGAAGTACGGTGTCCGGTCGGTAACGATGGAAGATATTGCTAAGCGGCTAGGAATTTCAAAGAAAACAATATATCAGCACTTCACCGACAAAGAAGATATTCTCTATCAGGTAATTCAGGCGAAAACCAATCAGGATAAGGCCGAAGTGATGTGTATGGTCACAGAAGCCGCTAACCCCGTCGAGGAAATTCTGGTTGTTCTCGATGTTATGCGCAAGCATACTGATCAGGTAAACCCGAACCTGTTAATCGACATACAGCGGCATTACCCGAAAGCATACTCCGCTTTCCGGGAGCATAAAGAAACTCATATAATGCGGTCTATTCTTGAAAATATCCAAAAAGGCGTCAATCAAGGATTGTACCGATCTGATTTAAATGCGGAGATTTTGGCCCGTATGCGAATTGAGCAAATTGAACTGTCATTCAACAATGACATATATCCACCCGATAAGTACGCCATGCTGGATGTACAGCGAGAATTGATGCATCATTTCGTGCGTGGAATGCTTACCGAAAAAGGCTTCACTATCTACAATGAGTTCGTGCGTAAAGAAGAACGAGTACAACCTGATTTAATATGAAAGCAAGCACTACTATTCACATCCTCGCCATTTGGCTGTCGGCGGGTTCGCTGAGCCTGATGGCGCAGGTACCTACGCAACCGTCGGTTGGTCAGCAGCCAACCGGTGCTGCCGCTAGTGGCCAGCAACCCGGTGCGCAGCAGGCCGCGGGTACTGGGGCCGTTGTGGCACAACCCGGCATCACACCAGGTACAGGGGTTGCTGTACCGTCTCAGCCTGGGGTTAATACAACGGGTGGTACGCCAACGCTAAATGCATCTGAAGGGCCTGTAAACTTACAGCCAAACGTTATTTCAACGTTCAACTCGGGTTTAGGTCTCGCCCCGTCCGGATTAAGACCATCGAGCCAATCGGGAACAGGACGCTCATTTACGCTTCAGGAAGCCATCGACTTTGCAGTTCGGCAGAACATTAATATACGTAATGGCCAGCTTGACGCCGTGAGTGCCGAAGCGCGTATTCGGGAGATTAAGGCCAGTGCCTTGCCCCAGATAGCTGCCAGCGGATCGTTGACTGATAACCTGATCATCCAGAAAGCGTTCTTACCGGCCAACTTTCTTGATCCAACCGCCCCGGCTGATGCGCCTTCGGTAGCGCTGCCGTTTGGCGTAAAGTATTCAGGAAATGCATCCGTCAGCCTAAATCAGGTTATTTACAGCGCCAGCCTGAACGTTGGCCTGCGTGCCGCAGCAACGTACCGTGAACTGGCTCAACGTAACTTGCAGGGAACGAAAGTGACGGTCGCTGAACAGGTAGCAAAGGCCTATTACGGCGTGTTGGTTGCCGTGGAGCGGGCCAAATTGCTCGATTACAACATCGGCCGTCTGGATACGCTGTTGAACGAAACGCAGGCGATGAACAAGCAGGGATTTGTGGAACGGCTGGACGTACAACGTCTGGAAGTGCAGGCCAACAACCTACGCGCTGAACGCCAGAACGTACAGAACCTGATTGACCTAAGCTATACTCTATTGAAGTTTCAGATGGGATTGGGCGTCAACGATGAGATAACCCTGGCCGAGCAGTTGCAGGATCGCACTGTCGAAGAACTCCGGCCCCTGATTTCGCCTGATCCGACATTCCAGTACAGTAGCCGTATTGAGTATTCGACGCTGGAATCGCAGATCAAACTGGCGCAGCAGGATATTGAGGTGACCCAAAAAGGATACTATCCGTCGCTGGCCGCATTTATTAACTATGGGTACAACAGTGGACGTAACGTATTCAGCCAGCTCATCAGTGCGCCCTGGCTTAACTTTTCAACGGTTGGCCTGAGTTTGCAAGTGCCTATTTTTGATGGTTTCCTGAAGAAGTATCAGATTGAGCAAAAGCGCGTTACGTTGCAAAAAGCCCAGAATAGTGGTGAACTGTTACGTAACTCCATTGACTTACAGATCCGGCAGTCGAGTATTACGCTGAACAACGGGTTGCAAAGCCTCCAGACACAGCAACGTAACCGCGACCTAGCTCAGGAGATCGTTCGCGTCACTCGTATCAAATACCGAGAGGGCGTTGGCTCAAGTATCGAAGTGCTGAACGCAGAAGCCTCCTTACGCGAAGCCCAGACGAATTACTATGCCTCTCTGTACGATTTTTTTATTGCTAAAGTTGATCAGGATCGTGCGCTCGGTCGGCTTTACACTGGAAACTAAACTACATCATTAGAAAACTTTACCCATGAAAGCATATTACGCTATTGCCCTTACCACTTCCCTATTAGTAGCTTGCGGGGGCGAGAAGAATTCGAACGACTTGCAAAGCAAACGCGACGAGCTAGCCGAGCTGAAGTCGCAGCAAACGGAACTAGCGACGAAAATAAAAGCGCTGGAAACCGAAGTAGCCAAGGCTGATCCGAAGAAAACCGAAGAAGTACGGTTGAAAGACGTAACAGTAGCGCCAATCGCGGCAACCACGTTCAAGCATTTTGTTGAACTACAGGGTACGATTGATGCAAAAAATAATGTACAGGTTTCGCCTAAATCGGGTGGTGTTGTTACGGCGGTTTACGTGAAAGAAGGCGACAACGTCCGGGCTGGCCAAACGATTGCCAAGATTGACGATCAAATTCTGCGCGAGTCCATAGCTGAAATTAAAACGCAACTGTCGCTGGCTAACACTGTCTTCGAAAAGCAGGCAAATCTCTGGAAGCAGCAGATCGGTACAGAAATTCAATACCTGCAAGCTAAAAATAATAAAGAGTCGCTGGAGCGCCGGTTAGCTACGCTGAATGCGCAGTTGAGCCAGTCGAACGTAACGGCTCCCATATCTGGTGTGGTTGATCAGGTGAACGTGAAGATTGGCCAGTCGGCGGCACCGGGCGTTGGACTAGTACGTATCGTCAATCTGTCGCAGCTGAAAGTGATTGCGAAAGTAGCGGATACGTATTCCGGTAGCGTTCGGAAGGGCGATGCGGTTATGATTCGGTTGCCAGATCTGAATAAGGAGCTGAATTCGCGTATCTCGTTTGTGTCAACAACGGTAGACCCGCTGAGCCGTACGTTTACAATTGAGGCTCCCCTACCATCTGACAATTCGCTGAAGCCAAACATGCTGGCGCAGGTAAAAATCAATGACCAAACGCAGGGTAATGCCATTGTGATTAACCAAAACCTGATTCAAAGTACCGAGAATGGTCAGCTCGTTTATGTGGCCGTCAATGAAGGAAACAAAAAAATAGCGAAAGCTCGGACCGTTAAAACGGGCCAGGCATACGGTGGCAAAATTGCAATTACGCAGGGTTTGCAAGCAGGCGATAAAGTGGTTACGGCGGGCTACCAGGATCTGGTCGACGGGCAACCGATTAATTTCTAGTGATCAGTTATTAGCACATAGTCATTCATTGTACTGTCAACGAATGGCTATGTACCGACTCAATGACTAACTAATGACCTTACATTATGAAATTTGAACAGTATAAAACCCTCGGCTTTACCAATTGGTGTGTCGAAAACCGGACGGCGATTTACATCTTCACCTTCCTGATTACGCTTGGCGGACTGTTCGTCTATAACAATCTGCCTAAAGAGCAGTTTCCGGACATCAAGGTACCGCAGGTATACATTAACACCGTGTACGTTGGAACCGCCCCCGCTGATATTGAAAATACAATCAATAAGCAGATTGAGAAACAGCTGAAATCAGTTTCGGGCGTTAAGCGCATTAAGTCGAATGCGTTACAGGACGTATCAGTTATTCTGGTTGAGTTTAATCCCGATGTTCAGTCGGCAGAGGCCCTGCAACGGGTTCGCGATGCCATCGATAAAGCGAAACCCGATCTGCCGCAAAAGCTAGATTCCGGCCCCACGGCGCAGGATGTCGACTTCTCAGAAATGCCAATCATGAATATCAACATGGCGGGTAATTTCTCTCTGAAACAGCTGAAAGAATACGCAGAGGATTTGCAGGACGTAATAGAAGGTATGCCCGAGATTCGGCGCGTAGACATTATCGGTGCGTTGGAACGCGAAATCCAGATTAATGTCGATTTGCCACGCATGCAATCCGCAGGCTTAGCTTTCAGTGACATCCAACAAGCCGTTCAGGGTGAAAACGTAAACGTATCGGGAGGTGAACTGAACGTCGACGGTGTTCGTCGGACGGTGCGCGTAAAAGGTGAATTTACTGATGTGGCCCAACTGCAAAACCTGCAGATACGTACGGCAACCGGTGCTACCGTGCGATTAGGCGATATTGCTCAGGTCCAGGATAACTTCGAAGAACAACAGGACTTTGCTCGGTTGAACAACAAATCTGTTGTTACGCTGAACGTCATTAAGCGGGCAGGTGCCAACCTAATTTCAGCGGCTGACCGAATCGAAGAAACCATTGACGAGTATAAGGAAAGTCGGTTCCCCGAA
This sequence comes from Spirosoma knui, assembly GCF_054780635.1. Taxonomy (NCBI): domain Bacteria; kingdom Pseudomonadati; phylum Bacteroidota; class Cytophagia; order Cytophagales; family Cytophagaceae; genus Spirosoma; species Spirosoma knui. Next base: position 38,822 of record NZ_BAAGVY010000006.1, read on the forward strand.
GGTTTAGACGTCAAAATTACAGCCGATCAGTCGGAGCGGACACGCGAAAACGTCAACGACCTTATCAATACGGTTGTGCTGGGCTTCATCTTCGTGGTGTTGGTTCTTATGTTCTTCATGGGGGTTCGCGATGCCATTTTCGTGGGGCTGTCCGTACCGCTTTCAGCGTTAGTTGCGTTCGTTCTGATGCCTGTTCTGGGGCCGATGGTGGGAGCATCGTTCACGCTGAATACGATGGTTCTGTTTGCATTCCTGCTGGGCTTGGGACTTGTGGTAGACGACGCCATTGTGGTTATCGAAAACTCACACCGGCTTTTTAACGAGAACAAAGACTGGAATATCCGTCAGGCAGTGAAAGCGGCCGCTGGCGAAGTGTTCGTTCCTGTATTGTCTGGTACGTTAACAACGATTGCGCCATTTTTCCCGTTGCTGTTCTGGCCCGGTATTGTCGGCGAATTCATGAAGTTTTTGCCGCTGACGCTTATTCTTACCCTGTTTGCTTCGTTGTTTGTTGCCTATGTGATCAACCCGGTTTTCGCCGTTACGTTTATGAAACGGCATGAAGACGACAATCATGAAAACAGCCAAAGCTTCCAGGAAATTAAGCGACCATTGATCATCATGACCGTTTTGGCGGGTGTTGGCTACGTAATAGATCGAGGTATTGGTAACCTGTTTGTGTTGTTCATTATTCTGTATGTGTTCAACCACTACGTTCTGACGCCAAAACTGATTGTACCTTTTCAGGAAAACTTACTGCCCCGACTTAAAAGTGGATACCGCAAGCTCATTTCGTGGATATTAACTGGCTGGCGGCCTGTATTTGCCATCCTTGGTGCGTTTGGATTGTTGATTCTAACGTTCATCATCACCGGTATTGCCAAGCCAAAAGTGTTGTTCTTCCCCAGTGGTGAGCCGGACTATATCTACGTCTACAACGTAATGCCGGTAGGTACAGATGCGCGCGTGACTGATTCTGTCACACGGGTGATTGAAAAGCGGGTGTTCAACGTTTTGGAAAAGAACCAGGCTATGGACATCGTGAACTCCGTTATTTCCAACGTCGGTAAGAACGCCGGTGATCCTATGAACCCCGATCGGTCGGCAACCCCGCAAAAGTCGAAGGTTACAGTAGCGTTTAAACCGAATGAAGAGCGGCATGGTATCTCCACTGATTCGTTACTGAGCAAGGTACGGGTGGCTATGAATGGTTTGCCCGGTACGGAAATCTCCGTAGAGCGTGAGTCCAACGGTCCACCGACGGGTAAGCCGATTGCTATCGAAATCGCTGGTGAGGAGTTCGACGAACTCGCGAAGCTGGAAAAACAAATCCGGCAGAAAATCAACCAGGCCGGTATCAAGGGTATAGATCAGTTAAAATCTGACCTGATTACGAACAAACCCGAAATTGTGGTCGATATCGACCGAGACAAAGCCGAACGTGAAGGTATTTCATCCGGCCAAGTGGCTATGGCGATCCGAACGGCTTTGTTCGGTCTGGAAGTATCTAAATTCCGGGATGCCAAAGACGAATATCCAATCATGGTTCGTCTGAAGCCTGATGATCGCAGTCAGATCGACCGCTTACTGAGCCTGAATGTTGTTTACCGGGATATGGCCATGGGAGGCCAGTTGCGGCAGGTACCCATTACGTCGGTCACGAACATTAGTTACTCGACAACGTTTAGCCAGATCAACCGGAAAAACCAGGAGCGTTTAGTTACGCTCAGCTCCGACGTAGTACCTGGCTACAACGCTAACCAGATTGTGGCCCAGATTCAGCAGGTCATTAACGAAATGGAGGTGCCGAATGGCTACGCCGTCCGAATTGGTGGTGAGCAGGAAGACCAGCAGGAGTCAATGAGCTTTTTGGGTTCGGCTTTCATGATCGCCTTGCTGTTGATCTACCTGATCATGGCTACGCAGTTTAACTCTGTTGTGAAGCCTCTGATTATCTTCGTAACCATTCTGTTCTCTCTGATTGGCGTACTGCTTGGCTTCGTAATTTTCAATAAAGACTTCTCGATTATCATGTCGGGTGTCGGAATTATTGCGCTGGCTGGTATCGTGGTTAAGAATGGTATTCTGCTCATTGAGTTCATTGAAGAGCTACGGGGTCGTGGTGTTCCACTCCGTGAGGCCATCATCGAAGCGGGGGGGATTCGCTTGACCCCTGTATTGCTGACAGCCTCAGCGGCCGTGCTGGGCCTGATTCCGCTGGCGCTGGGTATTACGGTAGACTTCGTAGGCTTGTTCCGAAATTTCGACCCGCACCTGATTGTTGGTGGCGATAGTTCGGTATTCTGGAATATTCTGGCGTGGACCATTATTTTCGGTCTTACCTTCTCAACCTTACTAACGTTGGTCATTGTACCGTGTATGTATTGGATTAATGAGCGTATCCGGATGAAATGGTTTGGAAAGAAAGATCCCGCGCTGGAAATGAGAAAGCAGGAACAACCGGAGGAAGAGTTGGTCTAAAAAGCTAAGAATTAAACACAAAAGGCGTAGAGCGAAAACTCTGCGCCTTTTGTGTTTGCCTTTTACACGGTACCCCGAACAAACTATAGTCTACCAAGTTTACTACACACTCGCAACTGGCATTATGAATCGTACCGCGTTTTTATTTATTGTTCCTATTTTTCTGCTGCTGATCGATGTTTATGTGTATCAGGCTATAAAAACGCTTAGCCGGTCAGCGAGTGAAAGCACACAGCGAACAATTACCCTTATTTACTGGGGATTTACGGCCTTGAGCTTGCTGCTCTACGTAGTCATGCAGCTACTACCGCCTGACTCGATAAGCCGCAACACACGGACGTTTCTGTGGGCAAGCATTGCTATTCCTTATTTCTCAAAAATCTTCGCCGTACTCATCATCCTCATCGACGACATCGGCCGGTTTTTCCGATGGGTTGTTTCGCTGTTTTACAAACCCGAGGTACGTGAAGCGGTTGAAGATACAACCCGGAAGACACTGCCCGCCACCGATACCATTTCGCGTTCTGATTTTTTGATGAAAACGGCCTTAGTTGTCGGAGCTGTACCACTGGTTGGCTTTTCCTGGGGAATCTTATCGGGTGCCCATGACTACCGCATCCGACGTATCAAATTGCCGATGAAGAACCTGCCTTCCGGCTTCAATGGGATGACCATCGCCCAAATTTCGGATATTCATTCGGGTAGCTTTTTTAATAAAACCGCCGTGCGCGGTGGCGTCGATTTACTCTTAAAGCAAAAACCGGATCTGGTATTCTTCACGGGTGATCTGGTGAACAGCCACGCTGAGGAAGTAAATAGCTATATCGACGTATTTGATAAGGTGAAAGCCCCGCTGGGCGTGTATTCGACCCTGGGTAACCATGATTACGGGAAGTACGTACAGTGGCCAAATGCCCAGGCTGAGCGGCAGAACGTATTAAACGTCATTGCGGCTCACAAGCAAATGGGCTGGAATATTCTGCTCGACGAACACAAAATTCTGGAGCAGGGGGGCGACAAAATTGCCTTGATCGGCGTGCAAAATTTGGGCTTCGGACCAGCCGCGCTCCGGGCCGGAAACCTGGCCAAAGCGTATCAGGGCACCCAAGACTATTCGGTTAAGCTGTTGTTATCTCACGACCCTACCCACTGGGATGCTGAAGTCAGGCCTAAATACCCGGATATTGACGTTCAATTTAGCGGACACACGCACGGCGCGCAGTTTGGTGTCGAAATCGGTGACGCTCGCTGGAGCCCCGCGCAGTACTTCTACAGACAATGGGCGGGCTTGTATCAGGAAGGCGATCAGCGCCTGTACGTTAATCGGGGATATGGCTACATTGGTTACCCCGGCCGGGTTGGCATCCTGCCCGAAATCACCATTTTCGAACTCGTGAAAGCCTGATCACGACAGACAACTCCGAACAGTAAGTCTGAACTATAAACAGATACGGTTATTCTTGTTAGATTGGGCTAACTATTTAGTTCATCGAGCAGTTACGCAATTCGGTTAATTTAACTACCAAACAATCTATGAAAATCGTTTTCATTACCGGTCTTTCTTTATTCATGTCCTTGTTTTCGTTTCTAACTCCTGAGAAAGAAGAAACGAAAATTCCAATCTGCCACACGGCTGGCAACGACATGTCGGCTATGGCCGCAGACCCCGCTTTTCAGCAGTTGCACGTAGCACCCCTACCCTTCACCTACAAAGGCGCGGGCGACATGATTAAGTTTTCGACGCCCGACGGTCAGCAGGCAAACGGGTTTCTGTTAAAAGCGAAGAAACCGTCCAACAAATGGCTGCTCGTTTACCAAGAGTGGTGGGGCCTGAACGACAACATTAAGCAGCAGGCAGAAACGTTCTACAACGACCTGAAGGACGTTAACGTACTGGCCGTGGATATGTATGATGGTAAAGTAGCCACTGAGCCATCTGAAGCGGGTAAATTAATGCAGGCTGCCAACAAGGACCGGCTCCAAAGCATCATGAAAGGGGCCATTGCCTACGCTGGTCCGAAGGCTGAGTTTGCCAGCGTTGGCTGGTGCTTTGGCGGTATGCTGTCCTTGCAGTCGGCGATGCTGGAAGGTAAACAGGCTAAAGGATGCGTGATGTACTATGGCCGACCTGAGCAGGATGTTGAGAAGCTAAAAACACTCGATACCGACGTACTGGGTATTTTCGGCAGTCAGGACAAAGGCATTACGCCGGAGTCGGTAAAGCAGTTCGAAGAAAATATGCAGAAGGCCGGTGAAAAAGTGACCGTCAAAATGTATGATGCGGGCCACGGCTTCGCCAACCCAAGCAATCCTGTTTATAACAAGGAAGCTGCGGCTGATGCCTATAAACTGGCGCTCAATTACTTAAAAGGTAAATTGAACGCCTAGGCGAAGCCTAACCTACCTATCGGCGTCCCCGCTGGCACTAAACCGCCGGAGGGGACGTTTTTTATATAGTCGGTTAAACCTTTCGTCAGCTGGTTTGTCTATAGTAAACAGTTGACGACAAAACGGTATCAATTATGAAAACGATAAAACTAATGCCGCTTCTGACCGCAGTTCTGCTGGTTATGGTGATGGCAAGTTGTGGACCGTCTTACGTAGGAGTTGGTACTACCCCTCCACCGCCACCGGGTTATTACGGTCCCCGACCGTATTACGGCTATAGTTACGGTCCTAGACCCTATTATCGTCGTCCACCGGTAATTGTGCAACGCAGAACCTACGTTGTTCCTCGCTATAGTCCCCGTTATAACAATCGGCCCTCTTACAACCCAAACGCACGGGCTGGTGGCTACGGTAATTACCGGGGCAATAACGGCCGCTCGCGTGGGCCAAGATAAACTGATCATATACATTCTGAAAATACCGACTCAATAGGGTCGGTATTTTTTGTTTATACTTATATGGCCCCACGAACGAACCGAGTATCCAGCGTTCTACAGGATTTCAGACCCGGCGACTGGTTCGAAAACCGAATTGAACTGTCGTGTAGTGGCCTACATCGCGCTCGACGCGCCGGAATCAGCGGAACAATTGCCGACGGTGCCGAATCCATCGTGCTGTCTGGCGTGTACGAAGATGACCAGGATCTGGGCGACGTAATCTGGTACGTTGGTCATGGCGGGCGCGATACTAAAACGGGCCATCAGGTGGCTGATCAAACGCTGGATCGTTATAATCTAGCCCTGATGCGTAGCTATGAAACGAAGCGACCGTTACGTCTGATCCGGGGCGCTGGCTTACGTAACGAATTCGCACCAGAAACCGGCTACCGGTATGAAGGGTTATATTGGATTGAACGTGCCGATCGGGTTAAGGGTAAGTCGGGGTACTGGATCTGGCTGTTTAAACTCGTTCAGCTAAAAGCAGGAGCGGTGTAACCAGAGATGGCACATTGTTTGTTCACGCATTAGCGGTTGTAGTTTGCGTGTACAGCACGTAATCCCCGGACGTAATGCGTGGGCAGTGATCTGCTGGCAAATTGTACAGGTAAACCCAACAGTTAAGAACCTGGTCTCTGTCTCTGGATTGAACGGGAATGACAGTACGGATATATTCGTTAGGTTGCTCAAAAGCGTTACCCACGCCCTCGTACTCGTCCAAACGGGCCAGAATGGATTGGTAGTGCTGCCGGATGTCGTATATGGACCCGTAAACGACTGTGGGGCTGTCAGGCTGATATACTGCGCCGGGATAGTCTCCTAGGTTGTACAAGGAGCCCCGAAATATACCCTCGCCAACGTATTGACTGTTCTGACGGAGATAGTCCGCAAACGGGTTTACAAAAGCTGGCCGTAACGTACCATACACCAGTAAGTATTCGGGAGTTATAGACATACAGGACCTTACACGAAAATTTTTACCAGTTTAGTGACTAACCTAACGGATTTATCGTTTACCATGAAACGGCTGCACGCTATGAAAAACACAAAGGTACTTCTAATGATTGCTGCATCCCTGGTGCTGGTTGAGGTGCCCATGGAAACAATGGCCTCTAGCACCAAATCGTCAACGGAATCAACCTCGATCGGACGTAAGCGGAAAGGATACAAACCCAAGCGGGGAGGCTTGTTTAACACCGGTCTTTTCCGCAAGAAAAACCCCTGTGGTTGCCCAAATCATTAAGCAATTGTTAAGAAATTGTATTTAAAATATAGCTAGGCCCTTATAAGGGCCTTTTTCGTTTTATTAGTTGTAAATTTCTGTGTTTCAGCGTAAAATTTTGTACCTTTGCGGCTTAATTGCCTGAACCAGAATTCATCAGATTTTGTCATAGAAGTGATTCTGTTTCATAGCCTTACTTTACCAACACAATCCGGCAACTCTGTTCGAGCAGGTGCATGCCGGCGGCCCGGCGTTCCGGTTTAAAGATTGTATGCAATCAATTCGCAACATAGCAATTATCGCCCACGTTGACCACGGCAAAACGACACTGGTTGACAAAATTATTCACGCGTCAAAGCTCTTTCGGGACAATCAGGAATTCGGCGACCTGATCCTCGATAACAATGATCTGGAACGGGAACGTGGCATCACGATCGTTTCGAAAAACGTATCGGTACGTTACAAAGACGTTAAAATCAATATCATCGATACCCCAGGCCACAGTGACTTTGGTGGTGAAGTGGAGCGTGTATTGAAAATGGCCGATGGCGTTTGCCTGCTGGTCGATGCTTTTGAGGGCGCTATGCCACAAACGCGCTTCGTGCTGGGTAAAGCCCTGCAACTGGGTCTGAAGCCGATTGTAATCGTTAATAAGGTTGATAAAGAGAACTGCCGCCCTGAGGAAGTACACGAACAGGTATTTGACCTGATGTTCAACCTGGGTGCAACGGAAGATCAGCTGGATTTTCCAACGGTTTATGGTTCGTCGAAACAGGGCTGGATGGGTCCGGACTGGAAAACACCAACTACCGACATTACGTATCTGCTGGATACGATCGTTGAGCACATTCCGGCGGCTCCCCTGAACGAAGGGCTGCCCCAGATGCAGATCACATCGCTCGACTACTCGGCGTTCGTGGGCCGGATCGCGATTGGTCGCGTACACCGCGGTACCTTGAAAGAAGGTGCGAACATGGCATTGGTGAAGTCGGACGGTTCGATCAAGAAAGTTAAGATCAAAGAACTGCAAACGTTCGAAGGTCTTGGCAAAATGAAGGCCACCGAAGTTCCTTGCGGTGATATATGTGCAGTGACGGGCCTGGAGGAGTTTGAGATTGGTGACACACTCACGGATATCGAACAACCCGAAGCCTTAGCGCGTATCTCGGTGGATGAGCCGACGATGAACATGTTGTTCACGATCAACAACTCGCCTTTCTTCGGTAAAGAAGGTAAGTTTGTTACGTCGCGCCACCTGCGTGATCGTCTCTACAAAGAAATTGAGAAAAACCTGGCGCTACGCGTTGAGCCAACCGATAGCGAAGACCGCTTCCTGGTTTATGGCCGGGGTATTCTGCACTTGTCCGTACTGATCGAGACCATGCGTCGCGAAGGCTACGAGTTGCAGGTAGGTCAGCCGCAGGTATTGTACAAAGAAGATGAGGACGGCCGTAAGCTGGAGCCTGTCGAAACACTGGTTGTTGACGTACCGGAAGAAACGGCGGGTAAAGTAATCGAGCTGGCAACGCAGCGCAAAGGCGAGTTGCTGATTATGGAACCGAAAGGCGATTTGCAGCACCTGGAGTTCGAGATTCCATCGCGGGGTCTGATCGGGCTGCGCTCGAACGTGCTGACCGCTACGTTCGGTGAAGCGGTAATGAGCCACCGGTTTAAAGAATATCAGGAGTACAAAGGCCCAATCCCCGAGCGGATCAATGGTTCGCTGATCTCCATGACGAGCGGAGCCGCTACGGCGTATTCGATCGATAAACTTCAGGATCGTGGTTCGTTCTTCATCGAGCCTGGTGATGAGATCTACGCGGGTCAGGTTATCGGCGAGCACAACCGCCAGAACGATATTGTGGTGAACGTAATAACGGCTAAGCAGCTGACCAATATGCGGGCCTCGGGTTCGGATAACAACGTCAAGATTGCGCCGAAAATCGCCTTTTCGCTCGAAGAATCGATGGAATACATTCAGAAAGATGAGTATCTGGAAGTAACGCCAAAGTCGATGCGGATTCGCAAAATTTACCTGGACGAAAACGAGCGGAAACGCAACCAGAGTAAGTTTGCAATGGCCTAAACAGTTTGAAGCCCCGACCTGCGTCGGGGCTTCTTCGTTAAAAACTAACGCCCATTCGCAATGCCAGCCGGTTATAAATCCGGGTTTCATCGCGGCTGATGAAATTGCCCGTGATGGGTTTCTCTACCGACGCTTCCTGCCGCTTATAACTTACGGACAGTACGAAGGCTGAACCCGTTGGTCGCCCCACTCGAAGACCCAGGCCCGGATTTATCATCCAGCCGCCCTGCGTCTCGTAACCCGTGGAGCTTTTATTGAGCCAGGCAAACGAATAGCCAGCGTCAGCGATCCCAAATAAGCGTACATTTTTGCGGGGATGCCGGACAAAATCATACCGGATACCGGCCCCAACGGGTAGCAGTAACGCAGCTTTATACCAGTCGATGCCGAATATGCCCCCAACGGCTAACTGCCGCGTTAACTGAACGCCGTTGAACGTCTGAGCCGTCACGCTAACCTTGTTCTCCACCGTTTCATTGATGCTGTTTTGGTTCATTGAATAGGCTACTCGGCCAAACAAGCCTCCGAACTCGGTGTAGTTGACAAACGGGTGGCGAGGAATTGTAATCTGACCCCAGGCTACGTTATGGCCGCTCAGCATCCATCCCAGTACGATAAGGAGCCGTAGATTGATTCGGTTCATAAGGATCGACAGCTTAGTAGTATGAAGGGCGACTGACCGGGATTTTGCTCAACAGACGTAGCTGACGCGGATTCTGATAATCGTACTGATAAAAACCGTCGGAGCCGATCATAAGCAGTGTTTTACTGGCTGACGTAGTACTGCCTAACGGTATTACGTCGTACGCATTCATGCCTTCAATATGTTGCAACTGGTTTTTGTCGATGTTCAAAACGTCGCTGGCGTTAAATGACTTCAGTCCGTAAGCACCCTCGCAGATGAATAGGTTCGGATAATCGACACCCAGTCCGTGTGGATTGCGCATGGGGTAGCTTTTGAGCAGGCGAGGACTTGCTACGTTTGTAATGTCAACGACGTCTAATTGATTGGTGAAGCCCTGGCAGACGGTTCCGGAGCGTAGTGTTACGTAGGCTGTGTTGCCGTGTACCACTACGGGATCGCAAACGCGGGCATGTTCAAAGACGGACAACCGTACAGGCTTTTCGGGGTTCGTATTGTCATAAATGTGCATACCCGTTTGCGAACCAATGAACAGCTTGTCTTTGTACGGGAAAATTGTTTCAATGCCCCAACCCATCTGAATTTTATTGCCGATCTGCGGGTCTGCCGGATTCTGCACATTAAATAGCCGCATTTCGGCACTATTGATGGTGTAGAGGTATTTATCGTACAAGGCAAAACGGGCCATTGACCCAGCCACTCCACTCGTGGGGTTGACGGTGTTCGCATCGGCGCTGGCCATCATCCCAAAGCTCAGCCACCCATTCCAGATTTGTCCGGGCGAAGGACCTTCATCGCAGTTTGTCGTAATTGTTTCGGTGACGTAATCGACTTTCTGGTCGTAAATTGTTTCTTCCTGTGCATTATAGGACCAGTATCCTCCTTCAAACATGCCGCTCGGAAAAACACCATCGACGCGCTTCACCAGCTTGATGTCGTTGGTGTTGCTAATGTCGAATGCGAGCAAATCCATGTAGCTGTCGGCGTATAAAATACTGTTCCGAACGGCAATGTCGCCATTACCGGGTATGCGCAGGAAAGCTACTTGTTTCGGGTTGGTAGGTTCGCGATTGTCGATGACATGAATGCCTTCTTTTTGCTCATTAATGAACAGGAAACCGTCTTTCGTGTAAATTTTACCGGGTTTAACCAACGAACGGGGACCCTCTGTTCCTATACCTTCACGTATTTGAAAAGTGGTATAGTTTACGGGTGAATACCGGCGATACGTTCGGGTTTCTTTACAATGATCAGTGCAGCCCTGTAAACAGAGCAAGGGCAAAAGCAGGAGAGTATACAGTCGTTTCATACAGATCAGAGAAGTTAGACACCTCCCTGACCCTCACTATGGTACAATGGTTGGAAAGGACATAAAAAAAGCCCGATGGTATGCTTAACCACCAGGCGGCACGAGCCAATTTTGTTCGCTTCTTATAAGGCTTTGGCGACCCGAAACGACAGAAGCGATTGTTTAACAGGCACCGAAGGCAGCGTAGGCTGGGGTGAATACATCACCGAAGATTCGGTTTGCCGAACGGTTGTAAATTCAGCAGCACGCCGAGTGTGATGATAACCCGCAATAAACAACGCGATACCAATAACTGCTGTCAGGATTCTTTTCATAACGACTATCTGTGGCAACTTATACTAAGCCTTCGTGTAAACCATAACCGGTTGTGGCGAGTAACGCCTTCCTGCAACGCTTTTCACAAACTGGCTTTACTTGATTTTTGTTTATAGTACTCGCAAATGTAAGCTTCGGTTTAGCCTAATTGTCACTTCCTTATTTTACGGGCAACCACACTGGTCTAAATCAGTAGTGACAGATAACCAGTAATCGCCAGATAATAGGACAATAGTTATAGACATTTATAAAAAATAAACTCCTATTGAGGCCAACCAAACCTGCGTAAAAGTAGAACAAATAGACAGGTTTAACTTGGTTTCAGGTCACTGTTTTAGCTAAAGGCAGTTACTACGTCTTCATTCACGAATAAGCTGCTGATTGAAAGAGTCGAATTCAGGGATAAGCGTTGGAATGACCTTGAAAATAAATTGCCCGGCTGTCCTGATTACGGCCGGGCAATATTTGTCTTACACAAAAAGTCAGCAATCACTCTCTTTGATACTCATACGTCGAACCATCGGCTAGCGTGGCATTCTGCGGACTACGTTCCGATAAATACAGCCGTTTGTCAGCCACTCGAAACGACTGCTGGCTTGTATCGGCCTGGAATAAAAGCATCCCGTCCGTGCCGCCGTTCGGGTACCGAAGCGAAAACGCACTAGTCTCTACAGGAATACCACTACGTATCCGCCGGTACTGTCCGCTTTCGTACGTACCGTCAAACGTTAACGTTTCCGAGTAACCCGCTTCCGCAGCCGTAACCGTCTTCTGCGTCAATCCATACGTAATGCGGGTTAGCTGCCAGGTACCGGCAATGGGCGATGGCGGAAATACACAGCCGCAGATTCGTTTCTCGCAGCTAAACACGAGTAGAACCAGTGCCGTAACGATCAGCTTCGCTTTACGTGTTTTCATGATTATTTGCTTCGCTCGTAGACTAACATCCCTGTCTGTTCTCCGCCATAATGCAAGCGTAGGCGGTTCTGACCAGCCAGTTCGTACCGGCTAACCTTTTTCAACGTAGTAAAATACGTTTGCTCGAACTGCATCGCTTCGGAGGAACCCCCGCGCATGGTAGCACCCAGTTCCCGAACAGCAATCTGGCTGCTTGGATCGGATAAGCCACCGGCGTTGTAGTTCATAACCCCGAAGTATAGGTTTACCGATGATTCCCCGGATATCCGTAAGCTAAAAGGCATAGTACTGGCGCTGTCTTCTTCTATCGTCAAACGGATTCGGTAGGGAGACTGAGGTTCGCTCAGGTACCAGGTGCCTAATAACTGATCAGGGCTGGCCGATTTGGGACTAACGTCATCGGTTCGTTCGCACCCCGAAAACGACATCAATAAGGCTGCTATACAGAACAAAAACAGCGTTTTCATAAGGCTCTACTCCGTTCGTTTATATACTAATACGCCTGACGACTCACTGGAATACAATCTAAGCCGGTCGGGGCTAATCAGTTCATACTGGTCAACGCTTTGTAACGTAGTAAAGTACGTTTGTTCGAACTGCATAGCTTCTGCTGGTCCAGCCATTTTAGTGCTGCTGATCGGCCCAGATTCAAAACGTCCCTTGTCAGAAGCACCAGCTCTGGCGAAATACGTATTCACAGGTGCTTTACCACTGATCACCAACGCGATTGAACCCGCAATCGTACTTGCTGTCGGATCTCCAAACAGCTCTAGTGTCGTTGTGTATTGAGTAACAGGGTCAACAAGCGTCCAGATACCAGTAATGTCTTTGGGATCAGTCAAGGGCGTAACATCGTCGTTACGTTCGCACCCCGAAAACGACATTAACAGGGCCGATATACAGAACAAAGACAGCGCTTTCATAAGGTTTTACTCTTTTTATAAACCAATACACCGGGTTTAGTGCCACCGTGGTATAGTCGAAGTTGCTGTTGAGCCGTTACTTCATAGCGAACTACAGCGCCTAAATTGGCCAGGTACGTTTGCTCAAATTGCATCGCCTGCGTTGTGCCGCCTACTTCGGTATAACTGATTCGGTCAACGCTTGATTTGCCGTCGGCAGATGCGAATAAACGGGCTTTGTACGTATTAACCGCCAGTTTTCCGGTAGCATTGAACGGCGTTATATCTACCGGAGGATTGTTGGGGTCTACAACCAGCTCCAGGGTTGCCTCGAACGTAGAATCGGGCTCAACGAGCTGCCATTTGCCAATCAACGGCTGCACCTGCTGGGCCACGACAGGCTCGTTGGTACTACAGCCCTGGAGTACTGTAACCAGAACCGCCAGGGCTGCTACAAGTCTATATCTCATGAATTCGTTTTGGTCGGGTCGGCAACTTTACCGACAAACAATACCGTTCCCGACGTCTTTTCGTGGATTACGAATACGAACGGCCGGTCGCAGAGGTACGCTTGTGGAGCCGACGTAACGGAGATGCCACCCGTTGTAACGGCTGCCGCTTCGGTGCCTTTTTCATCAACCGCCACAAATGTGTTCTGTTTTACAAAGCTAAGCGTTAATCCGCCCTTAGCATTTATTTTGGTGAAATCCGCTGCATCCGTAAACGCCGTTGGCATGCCCATCGCTTCCAGCACATTGTTCAGCTTTATCTCGTAGTTCATCGTGAACTTGGGGAGGCCAATGTCGAACTTGCTGAGGCTCATGTCTTTCTGCAACTGCGTCCATTCATCGCTCGAAAAGGTAGACAGAAGCGATTCGGCGGTTGTGGTGCCGGAAGGCAACAGCACCGTCATCGCATACTTATCCGAGCCGTATGGCAGTTCGAAAGCCGCGTAGGCTGGCTTCACCAGGTGACGCAGATCGGTGTTGAGCCGCATCATCGGAACGGATTTCTCGGTACCTGAGGCTACTTTAAAAGGTGAATCGACCGTCTGCTCGGCATTGAAGCGTGTTTTCCAGTCGCCCTTAAAGTACAGCGCATTCAGCAGGAACATAACGTTATCCGGTTGAATCTGATCGATTACTTTCGGAATGCGTCCGTTCGTTTTCTGGCTTGCCCAGTTGTTGATCTTACCAACCGTGGCCGGGTCCGCGAAGTCCTGAGCCGATACGTCAGCCTTGAACGTTTCTTTCAATACGTTCTGGAAGCTGGTTTCTACCGGAAATGTATTGCGATTCCAGACGGAGTTCGCCAGGGTTACCGTTACGTTCGGGTCGATCTTTGGCAGATTATCAATTAAATTTTGATACGTCTGATTGGCTTCGGCCAGCGTTTGGGCGTCCAGCTTCAGCGTCTGCTGAATCTCCTGAGCGGTCTGGCCATTCGCGCCGTTCATAATCATGCCCAGCGCCATGTGCAGGCTTAAGGGCGAGACAAAAAAATTGTTGTCCTGACCTTCAGCCGTATTGACACGTTTCGCCAGATCGAAGGCGAACTGAGTGGTCTGACTGGCAAACGGGGCTGATACGCGCAGTTCACCGGTCGATGTGCCTGGGCCAGGCGTTACGTCATTTGTATTGCAACTAACGGCTGTGAACAGGCTGCCTGCCACCACCGCACTAAGCAAAGAAAATGCATTCGTTTTCATAACCTAACTCAATTAAGGTATTAACCTATAGCCTGAGTTGGCGCCTTACTCAGGGCTATGTCAGTTGAATACAGATTTACTTATGGACACGTTTTAAAAGATTCACGTTGTTGGCGCAGGGCGTTGACCAGCGACTCGAAACCAGGGATTGTCTGGTTAAACTCGAACGTAACCCGGTGTTTCTGATCGCCACGTTGCAATTCAATATACTCGGCTCCGCCATCAGCGCAGTCTGGGCACCCTAACGTCTCGGGCTGTTTGCTAAACGTTTCGAAATCAGCCAGCGATTGCAGCGTATTCCAGTTCTCCGCCGTTAGTGTCGACTGACACGTCTTGGTTGGATATTCGGCTGGGGTGCGGGGAGCGGTTTGCGTCAGGGTAAGGGTTGTACCGCTCAGCTCATAGTCGGTAAAGCAGTAACCTACGCACATGCCAAACGAGGTGCCGGTACGAATAATCAGGTTTGACGATAGCGGTTCTTTGGACGTTATGTCGGTGCTGGTACAACTGCTGATAGCCAGCGTAAGCAACAAAGCAGCGATTCTTAGATTCATGGTTGTATGCGTTAAAAATGGTAATCTACTCCAAAACTCATCCCGGTTGAGGTCGGGCGGCTGTCGATCTGCGAGTTCGATTGAGTACCCGAGCTTAACGAAGGCTGATAAACGCCCGACAAGGACGCCGACCACCGCCGTGACGGGCGATACCGGAATCGGGCACCCATCGTTGCCGCCAGCGAAACTGGCCGGTAGATGCCATCCTTCGCCGTGATGACCAATTCATCGGCTACGGTGTTGCGAACAAATATGTTGGTCAATAAACCGCCCATAAGCGCTATACCTAATCGTTTCTTCGGCAGAAGCTGATAACCTACCTGAACCGGTACCTGCACAAACTGGTAATTATTTGTGACGACTTGCTGCGATTGATTGGAATAGCTGTTCTGCGCTACGTAGTTGCTACTCGAAAAGAAATCCTGACTCGACGCGGGTGAATTGGCTACCATCGTGTTCCGGGCGCTATTACGTAGGGCGTCCACGTACAGATTGCTGGTTGGGCTGTTCCGTTCCGCACCTGCCGACTGAATCAGCGCTACCGCTGTCTGCCCCGGACTTTCCACTGCCGAATGACCCGTCAGATAGCCTACGCCGGACTCAATTGACCAGTGTTCGCTTAACTGAATACCCGCTCCAGCCTGATACGCTACCGAGAAATTAGCCCGGCTGCTTACCGACGACTGATCGACCCGGCTGTTGCTCGGTACAATTGAGTTCATAAAGCTCATCGGCGCTTGTCGCACCGAAACCGCTGGATTGAACGAGCCCGGCATCATGCTTACCGACGCCCATAGTTCACGCGGTTCGCGCTTTGCCTGGTCAGTAGTCGCTTCCGTGGGCAATTCTGCCGGACGGAACCACACGATGCGCTGAATTTGCCCTAGAGAACGCAGCCGCAACGGCTTTCCGGTAAGCTGCTCAACGGTCAAGCCCGCCTGTGATGCAACCGCGTCCGTGCTGACTTCATGCACTGAAGGATTCTGAGCCAGGATACTCATCCGACTCTCGTCAGGCGCAGGGGGTAACATTGTGGCTGTTGGCTGCGTCCTGCCTGCGGCCAGGAACGCTGAGGATGCAGTGCCACTCGTCCGATTTTCACGCGTTAAGCTGGGCTGCCGCTTCGACGTACTGTATTGCGCTACGGCTTCGCTAGGCGACGTTTGTTGCTCGGGTAAACGAGGAGAATGCTGCCGTGCCGAACTCACTGCGGCCGCAACCGGATTCTTTTCCGAGGGAGCTACCGCTGATGCGATGGCACTACCGGCGGATTCTGGTACCTGACCAGCTGACGGAGATTTAGTTGCCGGAGCAACCGCTACGGGGGCTGTGGTTTCCGCCGGTATAATCTGTTTTACCTGAGCAATTTGTTGATCGGCCGTTTGGGGAGCGAGTGCCCACCAGCCCATCAGCAATACGGCTACCGCAGCCGCTACGCCAACACCCCACACAAAGGGTCGCGACGACGCCAGGCCCGTACCCCAAAGTGGCAGGATGCGCGGCCCTCGGGACTCATCCAGCTGGCGTTCGATGGCATCCCACACACGCGGTGGGGGCGTTTCATCGGCTTCATCAAAAGCTTTACGCCAGAAGTCGTCCTCCGGTAAGTTTTGCTTTAATTCACTCATTTCGTATAGGTTGTTCGCTGGGTCGGGGCTCCGACGAGCGGCCGTCCCACTGTATTTTTTGTTGCAACAGACTCCGGGCCCGCGCATACTGCGATTTCGAAGTTCCCTCGGCAATGTCGAGCAGGTCGGCAATTTCCGGGTGGCTGTAGCCTTCGATGGCATACAGGTTAAACACCGTTCGGCAACCGGGCGGCAGTTCCTGAATCAATTGCAGCAGGTACTGGTAGTTCAGGGTTGGCAGGCTTTCATCGGCCTGCGGCAACACCGGAGCCAATTCCTGCACATCGGCGGTATGTTCCCAGGGCTTTTGTTTCCGCAGGTGTTTCAGCGCGGTGTTGATCACAATACGCTTCAGCCAGGCTTCCAGCGGGCACTCGAACCGGAACGAGTCGATGTGGCGGTATATTTTTACAAACGAATCCTGCAAAACGTCTTCCGCTTCGTCGGGGTCTTTGACGTACCGTTTGCAGACGACAAAGAGCTTCCCGGCAAACCGCTCATAGAGCTGTCGCTGCACAATTCGGTCCTGCCGTCGGCACCCTTCTACTAATGCGTATTCATCCTGCATATCAACGCTGACAAACTAATGACCCGCCTGGAAAAGAAACGGTTGTAATTCCGATTAAATTTTTTTGCCGCATGCATAGCCTAAGATTATCTCATTTTAAAAGTAGGAGGATACGAAGTCCAGACTTTTTGGCACTGTATCTTTGATAAACCCTTCATCTGTGAAACGAATATGAACCGACGTGACGTATTGCGCTGCACACTGGGGATCGGCTTGAGCACAATCGTCGGCCCTGCCTGTTCTGCCAGACCAGCTTTAGCAACCCGTTTCAGCATCGGTGCCTGCGACTGGTCAATCGGCCCGGCTGGCGACATCAACAGTTTTGCGGTGGCCCGGCAAATCGGCCTGGATGGTGTCCAGCTCAGCTTGAACACGCAGGCTGATCACGAGCATCTGCGTCGTCCTGATACGCAACAGGCCTTCAAAGATGCGGCCAAACAGGCAGGTGTAGCAATAGGAGGTTTAGCGATCGGTCTGTTAAATGAAATTCCGTACAAGTCCGACCCGCGCACTGAACAATGGGTGCAGGACAGCGTCGATGTCGCTAGGGCACTGAGCGTTAAAAACGTACTGCTGGCCTTTTTTAGCAACAATGACCTACGTAACGATTCCAAAGGAACACAGGTAGTTATTGAACGGCTCAAAGCGGTTGCCCCGAAAGCCGAACGAGCGGGCGTCGTGCTGGGCATCGAATCCTGGTTGTCGGCTCCTGAGCACCTGGCCATTCTGGATGCCGTGGGTTCACCCGCCGTACAGGTGTACTACGACGTGTGCAATTCGACGGTCATGGGCTACGATATTTTTAAGGAAATCCGTACGCTTGGCAAAGACCGAATCTGCGAAATCCACCTGAAAGAGAACGGCAGTTTGCTTGGCAAAGGTCAGGTTGATCTGAAAAAAGTTCGCCAGACAATCGATGAGATCGGGTATCGCGGCTGGCTTCAGATCGAGGGAGCCGTACCTAAGGGACAACCCTTACTAGACAGTTATAGAGTGAATAATGAGACGGTTCGTGCGCTGTTTACGTAACAATAACCCAATGCACGACGTAACGCAGCCGCGAACAGAAAAGGAAGTAGCATGAGAGCAGTAGTATCCCTAAACGCATTACCGCTGGCCATTCCCACAATTGGGTTGTTATACCTGGCAAGTCAACTGATTCAGCCACAGTCCGCTGGTCTGCCTATATCCATGCCGGAGCCTAGCCAGCAGCGGTCAATGATTGTCAGTGCAGATTCCGATAGGCTCTACCTACCCGACGATCTGGAAGCCACGCTTTGGGCCGAAGCCCCAATGTTCCACAACCCCACGAATATGGATATCGATGCTAAAGGGCGGGTGTGGGTTACAGAAGCGGTGAATTACCGGAAGTTTAACAACAAGCCAGAAACCAGACTCGATCATCCGGAAGGCGAACGAATCATGATTCTGGAAGACACCAACGGCGATGGGAAGGCTGACAACAGCAAGGTATTCGTGACGGACCCGGAACTGGTATCGCCCCTGGGTATTGCGGTCATTGGCAATAAAGTGATTGTGTCGTGTTCGCCAAATCTGGTCGTCTATACCGATGAGAATGGCGACGATAAACCCGACCGCAAAGAGGTGTTGCTGACGGGCTTCGGTGGACTCGATCACGACCACGCGCTTCATGCCGTTGTGGCCGGACCCGATGGTAAATATTACTTCAATACGGGCAATGCCGGGCCGCACATCGTTACCGACAAAGACGGCTGGACGCTACGTTCGGGGAGTCTATACACCGGTGGAACGCCGTATAACAAAATCAACCACGGCAATCAGGTCAGCGACGATGGCCGGATTTGGGTCGGTGGGCTGGCGTTACGGATCAACGCCGATGGCTCCAATCTGAAAGTGATGGGCCACAACTTCCGGAATAACTACGAAACGGCGCTCGACTCGTACGGAAATATGTGGCAGAACGACAACGACGATCAGGTAGTGGCCTGCCGAACCAGTTGGCTCATGGAAGGAGGGAATGCCGGCTATTTCAGCAGCGACGGTACGCGATACTGGCAGGCCGACCAACGGCCCGGCCAAACCATACCCACTGCGCACTGGCATCAGGAAGATCCGGGCGTGATGCCGGTTGGCGACATTACCGGAGCCGGTTCGCCCACGGGCATGGTCGTGTACGAGGGCGATGAGTTAGGGCCGCAGTATCGGGGTATGGTGCTCAGCGCCGAAGCGGGACGTAACGTAATTTATAGTTACAGGCCCGAAGTGTGGGGCGCTGGCTACCGACTACCTCGTACGGACTTTATCAGTACGTTTCCCAAAGTAGAGGAAGATTATAAATGGAATAACGTTGACCAGGATACGCGCAAATGGTTTCGGCCCAGCGACGTAGCGGTTGGCACTGACGGAGCACTTTACATTGCCGACTGGTACGATCCGATCGTGGGTGGTCACCAGATGCAGGATCAGAAAGGATACGGGCGGATCTATCGGATTACCCCGAAAGGCCGAAATCTGAAAACACCTAAGATAGACCTGCGTACTACCCAAGGCCAGATTGCGGCTTTGCTTAATCCGGCCGTAAACGTTCGTATGCTCGGCTTTGAAGCCCTACAGGAGCAGGGTGATAAGGCCGTAGAGCCGGTCATGGCGCTGTTGTCGTCGCCAAATCCATATCACCGCGCCAGGGCGATCTTTCTGCTGGCTCATCTGGGCGCTGAAGGTCAGTTTGAAGTCGAACGGCTGTTGAAGGCGGTTGACGCCCCCGTGCGAATGGCGGCCATTCGGGCACTACGTAGCATCACGCCGGAAAATACAAAATCGAATCCTGGACTGACCGCTTCACAGAAAGCCCTATTGCCGTTGTTAGGTAACTTATCCAGCGACCCAAATCCGGCCGTTCGTCGGGAAGTTGCCATTGCGCTGCGCGACATTCCGTATATCGACTGCCGGTATATGCTGCTCAATCTGCTGAAAGGCTACGACGGGCAGGACCGATTTTATTTGCATGCGCTTGGTATTGCGGCCGATGGCAAAGAAGAAGCCGTGTTTGCGGACCTGCGCCCGAGTCTGCCGACCGACCCGCTGGAGTGGGATCAGCGAACGGCGAACCTGATGTGGGAACTTCATCCCGCTTCGTCGGTGACGATGTTGAAGAAACGGGCCGAAGCACAAACGCTTTCAGCCGATGCCCGAAAACAGGCCGTTACGACGCTGGCCTTCATCAAAAGCGAAGCTGCGGCTAAAGCAATGGTTGATCTGGGAAAATCGCCGGACAAAGACGTAGCTGCTCAGGCAACGTACTGGCTCGGCTTCCGGCGGGGAAATGATTGGGCAAAGCTGCTGAATTGGGAAGAGCTTATGCCCACACAGGTGTCGGCCGAGGAGCAGAAGATGCTCGCCAAACGGCAGATACTGCTCGACGAGTACAAATCTGACGCCGAAAAACGGAGCGTAGCGCTCACCATGGCCCGCGACCCGGAGGGGGGCAAGGTGCTGGTTGGCCTGGCGGCCGATGGGAAGCTATCGGACGCGTTGATCAAAAGTGTCGGCCCAGCTATTCTGAGAAATTCGGACCAGACCGTTCGCACCATGGCGAAGGAATATTTTGCTCCTAAAAAAGCGACACCGGCTCCGGAGCCGCCTGCTGTAGCCATCGCTGCTCCAACAACCCCGGAAAAGCCGCCGGTGACTGCACCAGTGGAAACGAATATCACTGATCCGGCCATTGCCGAGATCGCCCTGCTGACCGGCAACGAAAACGCTGGGCTTAGCGTCTTCAAAACAAGTTGTGCTGGCTGCCACCGACACGGCAAACAAGGTAACGATGTTGGGCCGGAGCTGACAAAAATTCATCAGAAATTTGATAAAAACGGCCTGTTGGATGCCATTCTCCGCCCGAGTGCGGGGATTGCGTTTGGCTACGAACCCTGGCTGATTACAACAAAAACGGGTCAGACGTATTACGGCTTTCTGGTAAGCGATGGGAGTCAGTCGATTGTGGTGAAGGGCGTAACGGGGCAAAAACATACTATCCCAACGGATAAGGTTTTCTCCCGACGGCAGTACAAAACAAGCCTTATGCCCGACCCCACGTCAATGGGGCTGAAACCGCAGCAGATAGCCGACTTAACTGCTTTTCTCCTGAAACAATAAACCCAGGATGCGAAACCCCGCCAGATGCTTAGCGGGGTTTCGCATTTCTAAGCAGTTGTTAGTAACGAATGACGTATTGCAACTAATTCGTAGTATCGTTTGTGGAAAACTAAACCATTAGGCATCCAAAGGAATCAATGGACTGTTGACCGGATTATTTACCCGCCCCAACCATGAATCGTACACTCATCAGCTTGTTATTAACCTGCCTGGCCCTAGCCGCTTCGGCCCAAAACCGTCCCTTGCCCGATTATGCCCGTGATTGGCGTCGGGCCGATACGCTGGCGGCTAAAGGACTACCCAAATCGGCGCTGGCCATAGCGAATCGCATCTACAACGAAGCCAAAGCCGCCCGGAACTATCCACAACTGGCCAAAGCGGCCATGCACCGAATGATCTTCCGCAGTTACTCGGATGAAGATACGTACGTAGAGTTGGTACGTTCCATGCAGGCCGATATTCAAGATACACCCGAACCAGCGCGGTCGGTGTTACAATCGGCATTAGCCACGATTTACTGGCAGTATTTTCAAAAAAACCGGTACAAATTCTATAGCCGGGCTACAGTTGATAAGCCAGCTAACCAAAAAACGCTTGCTGATTCGACTTCTGATTTCACAACCTGGGACGCTCATCAACTGATAGCGGAAATTACCCAGGCGTATCTGGCTTCGGTGCAAAATAAGGAGCTGTTGCAGCGTATTCCCGTGTCGGACTATGAGGTACTGATCGACAAGGGGGACGCGGACACCCGTGTGCTGCGCCCTACCTTATATGATTTGCTGGTTCACCGCGCCATTGGCTTCTTTCAAAATACCGAACCCGATTTGCTGAAGCCAGTTTTTCAATTTGTCCTCGACAAACCGAATTACCTCTCCGGGCCTGAAGGCTTTGCGCAGTTAACTATCGAAAGCCTGGATTCGCTGTCGGGCCGGTACCAGGCCCTGCGGTTGTATCAGCAATTGATCCAATTTCACCTGGCTGATAAAGATCCGTCTGCACTGGCCGATGCCGATGCCATGCGACTATCATTTGTTCGGGGATATAGCACCGTGACCAACAAGGACACATTGTATCGGCAAACGCTTACCCAGCAGATGAGTCGCTATAAAGGCCAACTGGCTGAAGCCGTTTATGCATTCGAGTTAGCCAAATTGCTGGCCGATGACAACGGACCCCGGCCGTTACAGGACGCCGACCCACTGGACAGTGGTACGCCAGCGCCCGATCCGGCCAAATGGAACCGTAAGCAGGCTGCGGATATTTGTCGGGACCTGGAGAAGCGGTATCCTAAAACATACATCGCGCAGCAGGCAGCCCGTTTGTTAAGTCAACTGCTCAATCCAACGTTTTCGGCTCAGGTAGAACTGGTCAACAGTCCTGATCAGCCGTTTCGGGCACTCGTTACGTATCAGAACGTCTCCCGCCTACAATACCGAGTTATCCGGCTGTACGCTGCGGAACGACAGGTCTATCGGAATCTTTATAACACGCCGGAACAGCGACAGTTGGTGGTCGATGAGTGGCTCAAGCGGCCAGTCGTGACTGAGGGAGACGTTACGTTACCCGATGATGGAGATTTACGCGAGCATAGTACTGAAATCGCCCTGCGGGGATTACCACTTGGGTGTTACGCGCTGCTGGTGACATCCGATACGAAGTTTCAGGCCAAGGGCGGGACTATAGACTGGGCTTCGTTCTGGGTTTCGTCGCTGAGCTATGTGCTTCAGACCGACTCGAAAAATAAGGATAATACCTTATTCGTGACAAACCGGCAGTCTGGCGAGCCGCTGCCGAACGCGATGGTAGCAGTGGTTGATCCTACAACCCGGCCCATAGCCGGTGGCCAACGAAACAAAGCTACTAATGCCGAGGGGCGTGCGGTTGTTCCTATTAGCGAGGTACCAATGCAGACGGCCTTCTTTTACCAGATTACCCTCGGCAAAGATACGCTGCTCTCTGATCAGCAGTACCGATATAACTACAACACGAACGTAGATGACGAGCGAGTTACTACGTATACAAACCTATTTACCGACCGGGCTATTTACCGACCGGGCCAGCCGATTTACGTGAAGGGTTTATTGTATGAAGGCCAAACAAACCAGTACAATGTAGTGGCTGGTCAGGATGTTGCGATTCGGTTTCTCGATCAAAACAGAGAGGAAATAGGGAAGCAGACGGTTAAAACCAACGAATTTGGTACGTTCAATACGTCGTTTACGGCGCCTGTCGGGCGATTGACGGGAGTTATGTCTATTCAAACGGGCCGGGGTAGTACGGTTGTTCGGGTCGAAGAATACAAACGTCCGACTTTTGAGGTAACTAGTAAACCCATTAAACAGACGTTCAAACTTGGTCAGACCATAACTTTATCTGCACAGGCCAAAACGTTTGCGGGGGCGGTAGTGGATGGTGCCGAAGTACGCTACCGGATCACCCGAAACTTGCGGCAGCGATGGGATGGCTGGTACACCTCCTGGAATCGAATTCCTCAACGGTCCGTAGAGGCCGAGATTGCCAACGGAACCGCAAAGACCGATGCGCAGGGAAATGTTGTTGTTACGTTCGTTGCCCTGCCCGACCCCGAAAAGAAGCGGGAAACCAATCCCATCTTTGACTTTAAAATAACCATCGATGTAACGGATCGGGCTGGCGAGACTCGCAGCAACAATCAGACGCTACGTATTGGCTACACCGCTTTGCAGGCTGAATTACGAATTCCGGCCCAGATTGAAAAAAGCCCCACCGCTGCACCAACGCCCTTTGTTGTGAAAGCGACAAATCAGTCGGGCGAAAAAATCCGGGCCACCGGACAGCTTACGGTATATCGGCTACAGACTCCCCATCGCCTGCTACGCAAGCGGCTCTGGTCTCGCCCCGACCGCCAGTTAGTGACCCGTGCCGAGTTCGAGCGCTTGTTCCCGAACGATGTTTTTGACACTGAAGACAATCCACGTTCGTGGCCCAAGCAAACCGTTGTTCAGCAGCAGCCGATCGCAACCGCTGTCGATTCGCTGATCAAGCCAGACTTGTCTCGCTATGAGCCGGGTGAGTACGTAGCGGAACTAAATTTGACCGACTCAACGGGGGAAACTGTTCGCGAGCGAGCGTATTTTTCGGTGCTGGACGAGCAACAGCCCACGGCGTCGGCGCTGGCGGATGCCTGGTTCCAGGTCCGTAAGGCAACCGCCGAACCGGGCGAAACGGCCGTATTCTGGGTCGGTAATGCGAAACCAGGCTGGGTACTGATGCAGGTCGAAGAGAAACAACGCATCGTTCGGCAGGAATGGCTGAAAACCGATGGGCGGCCTCGCCAGGTAACGTTGCCCGTTTCAGAAAAGCAACGCGGAGGATTTGCTGTCCATTTCACGATGGTGCAAAACGGACGCCTGTATCAGGAATCACAGATCATTACGGTGCCGTTCACAAACAAGCAACTACGTATTGAAACGCAAACGTTTCGTAACAAACTAAAGCCCGGTCAGGCCGAAGAGTGGACGCTGACCATTGCCGGACTGGACAATAAACCGGCTGAACTGGTTGCGACGTTGTACGACGCTTCGCTGGATGCCTTTAGTCGGCTCGACTGGCCAACCACGTTTTATCGTCCTTACTTGTCGACGTTCTATCGGCCAGGTCAAACGATGAGCTTCAATACTCATCGTACCAACGTATTGCTGCATCCCTCCCGGCCTGAGCTTCCCGTTCCAAATCGAAAGTATGATGAGCTAGGCTGGTCGGGGTACCGGTTGACGTTCGCGGGTGGAAAATTATTCCGACATAATCCGATTGGTCCGTATGGCGTTTCCAATCAGGCCCTGCGCATTACCATTAATCGGGCGGGTAAGCGATTGTCCGGCACCGCGAAAAACCCAGATGGAACCGCTGTATCGGGCGTTACCGTCCTCATAAAAGGATCTACCACCGGTGCTATAACGGATGCGCAGGGCATGTTTACCATAACGGCTAATTCGGATAAAGACCCCGTAACGCTGCTGTTTGCCAGTATTGGCTACGTAACATCCGAAGTCACGATCAAGCAAAAAACGGTTTCACTACGTATGCCGCCTGATGTTCAGCAATTGAATGAGGTTGTCGTTACGGGTTACGAAACCAAACGCATGCGAAGTGTAACAGGGGCATTTGCTATGGCAAAGGTTGGGGGAGGAGCTGCCCCTGCACCAGCTATGGCGGCTGATGCTACCGTTGAGGAATTAAACGAAGCGGTTGCCGCCGAACCCGATAAGCCGCGCTCAGATACGCCACCTGTTAATCCCAGACGTAATTTTAACGAAACGGCTTTTTTCGTTCCACAGGTTAAAACCGACGACAAAGGCCGGGTTGTGCTGAAGTTCACCATGCCCGAAGCACTTACGCGCTGGCGGCTGCTGGCGTTCGCGCACACGAAAGACCTGAAAATTGGTACGTTGGAGCGCGAGGTTGTGACGCAGAAAGAACTGATGATCAGCGCTAACGCGCCCCGTTTCTTCCGCGAAGGTGATACCATTCGGCTTACGGCGCGGGTGAACAACCTGACGGATAAACCACAAACGGGCGTGGCTAACCTAGAGCTACTCGATGCGTTAACGGGTGAGCCGATTCAGTCGAAGCTCAAACTGGCCAATGCACAACTGCCGATTTCTATCTTGGCCGGGCAAAGCCAATCCGTCGGCTGGACGTTGGTGGTTCCGACAGGGTTGGAAACGGTTACGTGTCGGCTGACGGCGCAAGCTGCTGGATTTACCGATGGCGAAGAATTCACGGTTCCTGTTTTACCGAACCGAATGCTGGTGACCGATACTAAACCGTTTTGGGTGAATGGGTCAGGTCCTCGTTCTACGCAGACAAAGGAGTTTAAGCTTACTGCGCTGACGAATCTTAATCCTGAACTGCCTGTGCAGCATGAACGGTTGACCGTTGAAGTAACCTCTAATCCGACGTGGTATGCCCTGCAATCGCTGCCTTACCTGATGGAGTATCGCTACGAATGTGCTGAGCAGTTGTTTAGCCGGTTGTATGCCAACACGCTGGCAGCTCACATTGTCGGGAGCAAACCTGAGTTTGCGCAGGTTATTGCGCAGTGGCAGAAGAACCCGCCCCGCAGCCCGCTCGACTCGAACGAAGAATTAAAAGCCATTACGTTGGAAAACTCACCCTGGCTGGCCGATGCCCGCTCCGAGTCAGCCCGGCAGGCGCGGCTGGGACAACTGCTCGATCAAAACCGGATGCGTACCGAGCAGCAGGCCGCTTTCGATAAGCTCCGGCAACTACAGGTAGCAAGTGGTGGATTTCGGTGGTTCGGCGGGATGGAGCCCAATCTGTCGATGACGCTGCACATTCTGAGTGGATTTGGCCATCTTCAAAAGCTCGGTGTTCAGTTTCCAGACGATATGCAGGCGGAGTTGGGGGAGATGCAGGCCAACGCCATCCAGTACGTCGATGCCGAAATGAAAAATTGGATTGAGGAGCAAAAAAAACACAAAGCCGTTGACGGTTGGTCTTTTCTGGAAACGCAATATCTCTACGTCCGTAGCTTCTATACCAGTAAGCCCGTGGCTAAAGATATACTCACCTATGTGAAGCAGCGCGTTGCCGCAGGTTGGCTAAAACAAAGTTTACAGGGACAGGCACTCTCGGCGCTGGCGCTGGCCCGTTTCGAGGATGCGAAAACGGCTAACGGCATTCTGGCATCGTTGCTGGAACGATCGAAAACGTCGGAGGAGCTGGGTACGTATTGGCCCGATAACCAAAGTGGCCTGCACTGGTACCAGACACCCATCGAAACCCAGGCGTATATTATTGAAGCGTTTGAAGAGCTTAACCGCGACCGAGCTACGGTTGATGCGATGAAACGCTGGCTGATTCGTCAGAAACAAACGCAGTCATGGTCATCCACCAAAGCGACGACTGAGGCCATCTACGCCCTTCTGCTGCGCGGCAGCGATTGGCTCGATACGAAACCAAATACTACAGTAAGCCTGGGTGGTCAGCCGATCGACAACCGCGTAACGAAAACAGAAGCAATCACGGGTTATCAAAAAGTAACGTATGCCGCTAGCGAGATCAAGCCGGAGATGGGCGTTATCCAGATTGCGAAGAAAGGAGAGGGGCCTGCTTGGGGCGCTTTATATTGGCAGCACTTCGAGCCGCTTGATCGGGTGATGCCGGGCAGTGCCGGTTTGTCCGTTCAGAAAACGCTCTATGTACAGCGCGATTCACCCGGCGGGCCCGTTATCTCACCCGTTGCGTCGGCAACGAGTCTGAAGCCGGGCGACTTGATCAAGGTCCGGCTCGTGCTGAAAACCGACCGGGAAATGGAATATGTACACCTGAAAGACAGCCGGGCGTCAGGCTTTGAGCCCGTTGCAGCCTTATCGGGTTATAAGTACCAGAATGGACTCGGCTACTACGAATCGCCCCGCGACGCGTCAACCGACTTCTTTATTAGTTACTTAACTGTAGGTACGCACGTTTTTGAGTATGATCTGCGCGTTGCCCAAGCCGGCGATTTTTCTGCCGGGGTTGCTACGGTTCAGTGCTTCTATGCGCCAGAGTTTTCGGCTCATTCCGCCGGAGAGCGAGTACGGGTAAAGTAAGGTTCAGGAAATAACGGCTATGGCTTCCAGCTCGATCTGGAGGCCATAGTGCAGAGGTAACACTGGCACCACCGAACGCGCTGGCTTATGGTTGCCGAAAAACTGCGCGTACCGCTGATCGACCGTACCCCAGGCGTTAATGTCCGAAACAAAAATGGTTACTTTGAGTACGTGTTCGCGTTGGCTGCCAGCGGCTTGCAGTATAGCATCGAGATTGACCAGCACCTGTTCGGTCTGCTCAGCCATAGTGGCGTTGGTAAGCTTCTCACCGGTCGGCTTTATCGGCAAAATTCCTGATAGGTAAGCAAGGCCATTGTGAACGACGGCTTGCGAATAATGGCCTCCGGGGGCCGGGGCATTTAGGGTATCGATACATGTCATAGGACGTGTTAGTTTATAGCGAGCTAACAGATCAAGCGCGTTAAACAGAGTCGCCCAACTGCTCCAGCACTTCAATGGCCACCCGTTCACCGGAGCGTACGGCACCGTCGATATAACCATTCCAGATGTCGGAAGTTTCGGTACCGGCCCAATGGATTCGGCCGACGGGTTCTCGAAGTGCTTTGCCAAGCGTTGTCCACACGCCCGGGCCCATCAGACCTGCGTAACATCCGCGTGACCACTCTTCGTTGATGAACGAATGATCGAGGTAACGAACGGGTTTGAGCGCTTCTGGTCCAAAGAACGTAGCAAATGCATGAAGCGCCGATAGCTTACGGCTTTCATCCGATAAGGCTGAAAACTCTATGGCCTGGTTGCCAAGTACAAACCCCATCAGCACGCCCTGGCTTGCGTCCTTTGGTGAATTATCGAATGTAACCGTTACGTGTCCATCGGGCGTAGCGGCCAATCCATTTAGACCTTGTTTACGCCAGAAAGGGTTGTCGTAGATCGCGTAGCATTTCCAGACCGAACCCATCGGCATTCGCTGAGTTAACTGGGCACGTTGAGCGGGAAGTAGCGGCTGAAAATCAATTTTGGCCGTAAGGGTGGGAGGGATGGCTACAATTACTCGCTGCGCTAAGATGGTAGCCTGTTCTGTAATAACCCGCACCTGCTCATCATCCTGTAAAATAGCTTTCACCGGGCTATTAAACATAATACGGTCCTGGAACGTAGCGGCCATGCGGTCGGCGATGGTTTGAGCACCGCCCACAAAACGCTCTTCCTGAGCCCCGTTCTTTACGTTCATCAGGGTGTCCAGATCCCGACCTGACTTGATGTAGAAAAGCGCATGAAGCAAGGAAATCTCCGCTGGGTCGGCCGCCCAGATCGCTTCAGCGGCAATCTTGAAAAACTGCCGGGCTATGTCGAAACGCATCTGCTTATCCATCCAGGCTGATAATGTCATGGAATCAAGCTGCCGAGCATTGGGCGTTTCCCAGGGGGCTGTAAGGTTAACCGTCTTCGACAGCTTACTAAGTGCTTTGATAGCAGCATCCAGACTGAGTAGCGCCCCAACCGGTAGCGGAGGGATTAACCCCTTGTAGCGTTTAACCTGACCCCGAAAGAACTGGGTGCTTTTCCCTTCGTCAAAGGTCTTGAACGTCTCAACGCTAAACTCCTTTGCAAGCGCATAAAGCCGATCCTGCGTTGGTCCAACCCAGGCTCCGCCCAAATCGACATAAGACCCATCGTCGAAACGTTGCGTCCATACCCGACCGCCAACGCGGCCCTGAGCTTCCAGAAGCAGGACGTTTTTACCAGCTTTCAACAAATCACGCGTTGCGGTCAGGCCCGCGTAGCCTGCACCGATTACCACAACGTCGTAGGAGGGGGAATGACTCATCAGTACGTAGGAATAACTGTGGAAACCTACGTAAAATTTGGGAGCCGTAAAAACAACGAGGCCTGCCGACAGTAAACTAGTCGGCAGGCCTGCACGATCTTGTTAAGCTCTAAACGATGGCGTCGATCAGCGCGGTTACTATGGATACGACAAAGCTAAAGAGTAAGGCAGCAATGAAGCCTGTTACGTGAAAGCCGCTGACCAAATAATCGGTTAAATAGACCATCAATACGTTGATTACCAACAAAAATAACCCAAGAGTCAAGATGGTAATGGGTATGGTCAGTATTGTTAAAATTGGTTTGATAAACGCGTTTAACAGACCGAGCACAATGGCTACAATCAGGTAGGTACCCGCTCCACCGGTTACCGAAACGCCAGGAATGAATAAGCTGGCCACGTAAACGGCCACGGCACTAATAAGAATTCGAATGATGAGACCCATGAAAAGCTTGAGGTTTGGTGAGCAGCGCTGCCCAGATACCTTCGTGATACCTGACAACACCGAACAAACCCCAAACCCGGAGCTATTGTTTATGGTGACGGCTTTGCAACACCGCCAGAATATCGTCGAGGTTAATATTCTTATGCTCCAGCAGGACTAAAAAGTGATACAACAGATCAGCCGCTTCCCCCTTGAACAGGTCGTCGTTGTCATCTTTCGCTTCGATAACCAGCTCAACGGCCTCTTCGCCTACCTTCTGCGCAATCTTATTGACGCCCCGGCTAAACAGCTTCGCCGTGTAAGAACCCTCGGTTGGATTTACTTTTCGCTCGTGGATAATGTCTTGCAAGTAATTCAGGAATTGGCCCTGTCCCTGATTTCGTTCATTGAAGCACGTATCAGCGCCTGTATGGCATACCGGACCGGCGGGACTAGCTTTTATTAACAGTGTGTCGCCGTCGCAGTCGACTAGGACTTCGCTAACGTGCAGGAAGTTATTGGAGGTTTCGCCCTTTGTCCAGAGCCGCTGTTTGCTTCGGCTGAAGAACGTGACAATATTCTCCGCGAGGGTTTTGTCGTAAGCCTCACGATTCATATACCCCAACATCAGAACCTTGCCGGTTACTTTGTCCTGAATAACGGCGGGTACAAGCCCGTCGGGAGATTTATCGAAATTAATTTCGGAATTCATGCTGTAAAGGTAAGCCGCTACGCCCGAATCGTCTGCACAAAAGCCTGAATGCTCTCCGGCGAAGTGCCATGTTGCTCCAGATGACGAATAAAGGCGCTACCGACAATGGCTCCGTTCGCGTATTGGCAGGCCGTATCAAACGTATCGTGATTGTTGATGCCGAAGCCAATCAGACGAGGGTTACGCAGGTCCATGGCCTGAATACGCTCGAAATACGCCCGCATCGGCTCACTGATTCCTTTGACCGAACCGGTAATGCTCGCCGACGAAACCATGTAAATAAACCCATCTGACTCCGCATCGATCATGCGGATACGTCCTTCCGACGTTTGGGGAGTAATCAGGTTAACGTTGACAAGGCCGTATTCCCGGAACGTTGACGCATAATCAGACAGGTATAAATCCAACGGCAGGTCCGGCAAAATAACGCCGTCTACGCCTACTTCGCGGCAGGCCCGACAAAAGTTTTCAATGCCAAATTGCAACACCGGGTTGATGTATCCCATTAGCAGAATGGGTACCGTGACTGGATTGTCGGAGTCCTTCTGCCGACAATGAGCTAACTGCGCAAACAGCGTCTTCAGCGACATGCCGTTTTCCAGAGCGCGACCGTTGCTTTGCTGAATGGTTTCGCCATCGGCAACCGGGTCTGAATAAGGCATCCCGATTTCAACCAGATCAACACCAGCGGCCTGCAAACCACGTAACACGGTCACGGTATCGCCGAGGTTCGGAAATCCGGCAGTAAAATATACATTTAAGATCCGCTCGCTTTTCTGAGCAAACAGATCCGTAATACGGTTTTGGGTCAGTTCCTGTGTCATAAGTAACGCGGGCCGCGTCATTTACAAATACTTTGAATACGTGCTTAGGTCTTTATCTCCTCGGCCAGACAGGCACACGACGATCACATCGTCGGCACGGAGGTTCATTTTGGGAAGAGCGGCCAGGGCGTGGGCCGATTCCAGAGCGGGAATGATGCCTTCAAGCTTGCTAAGCTGAAAACCGGCCTGCAACGCTTCGTCATCGGTGATGGCATAAAAATCACCCCGACCCGAATCGAACAGGTGCGCGTGAAGCGGCCCGATTCCGGGATAATCCAACCCTGCCGAAATTGAATACGGCTCCGTTACCTGTCCATCTTCAGTTTGCATCAGAATGGTTCGGCTACCGTGCAAAACGCCCGGTTTACCCAACGCAGTCGTTGCCGCCGAATGACCAGACGTAACGCCTTGTCCAGCGGCTTCAGCAGCTACCAAACGTACCAACGGCTCGTTAAGATAATGGAAGAATGCCCCAGCAGCGTTACTACCACCACCTACGCAGGCCACCACGTAATCTGGGTTCTCCCGACCCGCTTTGGCCAGAAGCTGCTTGCGGACTTCCTCCGAGATGACCGACTGGAAGCGGGCTACCATGTCTGGATAAGGGTGGGGACCAACCACTGAGCCAATAATGTAGTGCGTATCAACCGGGTTGTTGATCCAGTGCCGCATAGCTTCGTTGGTCGCATCTTTAAGCGTCTGACTACCCGACGTAGCTGGAACTACCGTTGCGCCGAGCATCCGCATCCGGTCGACATTGGGTTTCTGGCGTTCCATGTCGATACTGCCCATGTACACAATGCACTCTAAACCCATCAGGGCACAAACGGTGGCCGTTGCTACACCATGTTGTCCGGCTCCGGTTTCGGCCACAATGCGCTTTTTGCCGAGACGCTGTGCCACCAGAATCTGACCAATGGTGTTATTCACCTTATGGGCACCCGTGTGGCAAAGATCTTCGCGTTTTAGGTAGATGGTTGCACCAATTTGATCAGACAGGCGCTTCGCCAGAAACAACGGTGTTGGCCGACCTACGTAATCTTCAAGAAGTTGCCAGAACTCAGCCTGAAATGACGGGTCGGCAATGATTTGAAGATAGTTCTGACGAAGTTCTTCAACGTTTGGGTAGAGCATTTCGGGAATAAATGCTCCGCCAAAGTGGCCATAAAAGCCTTTATCTGATACCCCGAAGGAGGTAGTTGGTTCAACTGTGGTTTGCATTGTAATCAGTGCTTTACTAATCGTAATCCTAACGCAGGTAAGTGATCAAAATCTTTGTCGGTGGTGTGCAGTTCCATATCCAGGTATAAGGCCGTAGCCGCTATCCAGAGATCATTCTTACCCATGTTACGGGCGGAGGAGTAGAGAGGAGCCGTTTTGAGTTTGCCTTGACTGAACGCATCAACTTGTGCATAAACCGGAATAATCAGCGGCTCTAGATCAGCAATCGGATAACGATCAACCAGGTATTTTACAAAATCTATCTTTTGAGCACCCCAGTCTGCTTTTAAGGAGAAGGCTTCTAGTTCACCGACAACTACTATTGGAATGATAGTTTGAACAGGTGGTAAGCTTCTTTTACGAATGTGATCGATTAAAATATTTGTGTCATAGATCATACTTCACCTCTATCTCCCTCGGCTAATAACTCATCCATACGCCGGTTTTCCTCTTCGGTGAACTCCGGAAACTCCCGTAAGAACGGTTCTCGTATTGCAGTAGCTTCTAGAAAGCGCTCAGCGCCCCAGCGTTTAATATCGCTGGGTTTATAAACGTTCAACTGCCCTTTTTTCATGGGCGGAATTTCATCGTCAATGTGCTTCGTCGTTTCCATTAGCGTTGTCGTTTCTGGTTTAACACAACTGACTATGGCGTAGTTGCAGTTAACACTACACTGCTTCTTCCTCTTCGATTGGCCGTAGGCGAGTGATGAGTTCTTTTACCTTGACAACGTCTTTTACACCCGGCGAGGTTTCAACCTGACTGTTAACATCGACGCCGTACAGCTTCATGCCTTTCAATTGGGCGAGCTGATCGAGGTTATCCAGGCCAATGCCGCCACTGATGAAAAATGGCTTGTCGTTATCGTACCGACTCAAAATACTCCAGTTGAACGTTACGCCATTGCCTCCCGGCTGATCTCCCTTAGCGTCGAATAGAAAGAAATCGCACTGCGCTTTGTAGTTGTTTAACATCGAAAAGTTAAACGACTCGTCGACCCGAAATGCCTTGATGATGTTGATGCCTCTATTCCGCAGGCTCCGACAATATTCAGGCGTTTCGTTACCATGCAACTGCACGTATTGAAAATCATACTTCTTTACGTTCCGCAGAATGTAATCCGGACTGGCGTTTACAAACACGCCGACTTTACGAATCGAACGGGGTAAGGCTTTCACCGCATCAACATCCAGATCATCACCGACGAAGCGGGGCGATTGATCGTAGAAGATGAACCCAACGAAGTCAGGACCAAGGGCGGCAATCTCTCTCAGGTTGTCGGCATCACGCAGACCGCACACTTTGATTTTCATGAGGTAAACGAGTTTGTAAAGGTGGGCATTTGATCTTTAAAATCGGTTACCAGTGCAGCCAGGGCCGCAGCCGGGTCTTGGGTTTTCATAAACGCTTCGCCAATCAGGAAGCCATCAAAGCCTGCCTTGAACAGCGTAATCATGGTAGCAGCATCATGCAGTCCGCTTTCGGTGATTTTGGCGAAGGTGTCCGGAATGCGCTCGACCAACCGGAGCGACGTATCAACGGAAGTCGTAAATGTTTTAAGATTTCGGTTGTTAACGCCAACCAGATCGACTGTATGGGTCAGCGAGCGATCTAACTCCTCTTCATCGTGAACTTCCAGCAGTACCTGAAGCCCCAAGTTTTGCGCTTGTTGACTAAAGTCTGCTACTTCTTCGGGCGTAAGGCAGGCGGCAATGAGTAACACCAGGTCAGCACCCCACGCTTTTGCTTCCAGTAGCTGATACGTATCGACAATGAAGTCTTTACGAAGAATCGGTGTTCCAGGGTTGGCCAGACGGGCGGCTTGTAAGTCGGCAGGTGTTCCTCCGAAAAATGGCTCGTCGGTCAAGACAGAAAGCACCGCAGCTCCGGCCTTAACGTAACCCTGCGTAGTCGCAGCGACGTCGGCCTGATCGTTGATGATGCCTTTGGAGGGTGATTTACGCTTAAACTCCGCAATGATACCCGTTGACCGGAAATCCTGAACGGCATCTCGCGCAGAGATTGGCGGCCGTTTGAAGTCAGGCATTTGTTCTAACACAGACGTGGGTGTAGTTTCCTTACGCTGGGCTACTTCTATTCGCTTCTGAGCAACAATCTGATCTAAAATTGTCATATTCTAAAGGTCATTAACCATCAGCAGCGGCTGACAACAATGACGAGTAATGACTACGAATAACGTACTAACCAATTAACTTCTTAAAACTCATCAACGCCCGTTTGCTTTCCAGCGACTCA
Organism: Spirosoma knui; assembly: GCF_054780635.1. NCBI lineage: Bacteria > Pseudomonadati > Bacteroidota > Cytophagia > Cytophagales > Cytophagaceae > Spirosoma > Spirosoma knui. The sequence continues at coordinate 74,000 of NZ_BAAGVY010000006.1, forward strand.
CGCGCCATCGCTATGGCTTCCTCCGGTCCCTTTGCTTTCCCGGCGGCTAACAGCGCCATGCCCGCGTTCGCTAGAACAGCCTGCTTTTGCGCTGAGGTTGCTTCGTCGTTGAGCACGTTCATAAATATCTGCGCTGACTCGTCTAACGTTTGGCCTCCGGCCAGTGCTTCCGGCGTCAACGTTTCCAGACCTAGCTGCTCAGGTTCAAGTACTTGTTCGGTCTGGTTACTGATTACTTTGAAGGCGCCTGTCAGCGAAATCTCGTCGTAACCATCCAGCCCGTGCAGAATCATGAACTGCTTGTCTGTCTGCTGATAAAGGTACGCATATAATCGCGCCAATTCAAGACTAAACACCCCAACGAGCTGCTTTTGAGGCTTCGCCGGGTTGATCATCGGGCCGAGTACGTTGAAAAATGTTTTAACGCCAAGGTCTTTCCGAATCGGCGCTACGTTCTTCATAGCCGGGTGAAACAACGGCGCGTGCAAAAAGCAGATACCCGCGGTCTCCATTTTGCGCTGAAGCTCACCCACATCGTTCGTAAACGTATAGCCAAGCCGTTCCATGATGGTCGACGACCCAACCAGTGATGACACGCCGTGATTACCGTGTTTGGCTACGCATTGACCCGCGCCAGCGACTATAAACGACGAAAGGGTTGAGATGTTGAACGTATCTTTTCCGTCGCCACCGGTGCCACAAAGGTCCATCGGGTCGTAAGCTGCCAGATCAACCGGAAGGCATAGCTCTAGCATGGCGTCGCGGAAACCTTCGAGTTCTTCAAGCCGTAAGCTCCGCATCATGTAAACCGTCAGAAACGAGGCAATCTGGGCCGCGTTGTATTCACCCCGGCCAATGCCTAGCAATACTTGTCGGGCCTGGTCTTTCGTGAGGTGTTTGTATTCGAATAAGTGATTTAGAATTGCTTTCATAGTCAATTAGTGAATGAGTGATTGAGCAAATGAGTGAATGTTGAAATTTCGCTAACTCACTCATTCGCTCAACCACTGGAACGCCAGCCCGGTCTTTATTTTTTTAGCCAGTTTTCGAGCATTTTAACGCCGTTTTCGGTTAAAACCGATTCGGGATGGAATTGCAGGCCGCGGACATCGAAGCGAGTGTGGGCTAAGGCCATAACCCGGCCATGTTCGTCTACGGCGGTAGTTTTAAGCTCGGCAGGCATCGAGTCTGGCACGACTGTCCAGGAGTGATACCGACCTACGGTTAACTCTTCGGGCACGCCAGCGAAAAGGGGCTCGCCAGGGTCAGTAACGGTGGTTCGGTGGGCAACGCCATGCAGTACGTCACCCAGGTTTTCGAGTCGTGCGCCATATACTTCACCGATTCCCTGGTGGCCAAGACAAATGCCTAATATGCTTTTCGTTGGGCCATACTCGGTCACCAGGTCCTGCATAATACCGGCTTCGGATGGAATCCCGGGGCCCGGCGACAGCATGATTTTGTCGTATTGAGCAACGGATTCCAGCGCTATTTTATCGTTACGAATTACGTCGGGCCGTTGCCCTAACTCCCGAAGAATGTAAACGAGGTTGTACGTAAACGAATCGTAGTTATCTAAAACGAGAAGTTTCATAGTTTAAAGGGAACAGGGAGGAGCGGGAAGAAAGGGACGAGGGGAAGTACCTTCTCCCGTTCGTCTTTTCCTTCCTTTTCTCCGTTACAATGTTTTTGCTTGTTCAATGGCCATCCGCAGAGCGGCTAGCTTGTTGTGTACTTCCTGAAGTTCGCTCTCCACAACTGACTTGGCTACTACGCCAGCACCCGCCTGGTAATACAACGTATTATCTTTACTCATAAACGTTCGGATCATGATGGCGTGGTTGAACTCACCGTCGAAACCCATGTAGCCGATGCTGCCCGAATAGAAGCTGCGGCTTAAGTTTTCGTAGCGGTCGATCAACTTCATCGCCATGTGTTTGGGCGCTCCCGAAAGCGTGCCCGCCGGGAAGGTTTCGGCTACGATCTGTAATGGGTCGGCCGTTTCGGTTAAATCGCCGACAACCTTCGAAACCAGATGAATAACGTGCGAGTAGTACTGAACCTCTTTGAAGGTTTCGACTTTCACGACGTCGCAGTTGCGGCTTAGGTCATTACGTGCCAGATCAACCAGCATAACGTGCTCCGCCGACTCTTTGGGGTCATCATACAGCTTTTGCGCAAGCTCAGCGTCCCGAATATCATCCCCGGTGCGCCGGAACGTACCGGCAATGGGGTAGATGGTGGCTTTACGATCTTTCACCACAATCTGCGATTCGGGCGACGAACCAAAAAGCTTGTAGTTGCCGTAATCGAAGTAAAACAGATAGGGAGAGGGATTCAACGATCGTAATGCACGATACACGTTAAACTCATCACCAATGAAGGGGGTCGAAAACCGGCGGGATAGAACGATCTGGAATACGTCACCGCGCTGGCAGTGGTCTTTACCTTTTTGGATAACCGCTCTGAACTCGTCGTCGGTAAAGTTGGATTGCTCGGGTCCGGCCGGGCTAAACGAATACGTAGGGTAATTGCGGCCCGTGATCAGATCACTGATGTAATCTAATGTGCTTTCTGGCTCTGCTTCACCCTCACGCAGATAACTGTGCTCGAATAAGTACAGTTCATCTTTGAAATGATTAATGGCGAGTACGTAGCGATAAACCGTAAAAACGGCAGCTGGGATTTGATTCTCAGTAGGTACAGGGGCCTGTAAATTTATGTCTTCAAAGCCCTGCACAGCTGGATATCCAAAATAGCCAAACAAGCCATTGGTGATAAAAGGGAAAGGTGCTTTTTCGTGTTGGAAGCTATCCTTGAAGGTCTGCAAAGCCTCGCGCATCCCGTCAACGGGAAGCTCGTTGGTTTGCTCTGTTTCGTTAGGTAACTGAATGGTTAGCCGTCCGGCTGAACCCGGCTGGACAACGTAGGAGAATTTGGCAACGGGATCAAACGCGATGTAGGAGAAGCTGTTGTCGTTACCGTGGTAGTCGGAGCTTTCGAGCAGAATGCTGTTCAGGAAGCGGTCGCGGATGCGCAGGTAAATACTAACCGGCGTAATGATGTCGGCCAGCATGCGCTTGTGGCGGCTGATAACGCGGTAGGTGGTTGAAGGGGCACTAGTAGTCATTGTATGGTTGTTAAATGGTCATTTAATAATCATTTGCCTGTTGTCATCTGGCTGGTCAACGGAAAATAGACGACAAAAAATAAGGCTCACCGGGATGACGGTGAGCCTTGTATATGTTTGCTGGTGAACAACAATAGCGGCAACCCTCATCCCCAATGAGAAGAGTGCCACCACCAAATCATGTTGTTAACCGAATTTTTCATTGTCTTCAATAATCTCGGACGTAGGCTACTAGATTCTGTTTCTTGTCGGGGTGGCGGGATTCGAAGGCGAACGCGCCCCCGGCCACAACCCCTATATCCCGAACATAGGCCGCTAATCCTGTTCTTGTCGGGGTGGCGGGATTCGAACCCACGACCTCTACGTCCCGAACGTAGCGCGCTACCAGGCTGCGCTACACCCCGAATGGTAGGCAAAGGTAATGGCTTTGTTTATGTCTGAAAAATTAAGCGCTAATTTTTTTTGTAATGAAGGCCACCAGCTTATCCGGTGTCTCCCATGGCAGTAAGTGACCCGCCTTTGGAACAACAGTCACTGTGGCGGTTTTAAGGTAGGGAAGCACAAGCTCATGTTGTACGTCAGGCGGTAGGGCCCGATCTTCGCTCCCAACAATAATGTGCACCGGTACGTCGATACCAGCCATACGTTCCGAAATATCTTCTAAACTGCCCGCCGTTAGCCAGGCCATCCAGGCGGGTTTGGCCGTTCGTAAGTCGTCGGCGATAATCTGCTCCCGAACGGCTTTGGATACCTGCGCTTCGGTTATGTTTTTGAGGGTCTCTTCGGCTCCCGGACGCTGGCCATAGGTCGCGATTAACTTTTGCCGCTCATCATCTGGTATGGGTTCGGGAACTGGGGGCGAGGGTGACACCAGTATCAGTGACTGAAGCCCCGAAGGCTGACGGGCGGCCAAAGCCAGTGCCACTTTTCCACTCATCGAATGGCCAACCAGAACGTAGCGCGTTACGTTAAACTGACTAATAATCGCTGTTACGTCATCGGCCATATCATCAACGGAGAATGTCGTATGAGCTGGAAAGCCGCCCTCGGGCTGCGAGTCGCCAAAACCACGGAGGTCTACAGCAAGGCAGCGGTAGTACCTGGATAGATCTGCCGTTACGTGCTGCCATTCCAGGGCCGAACCCCCAAAATAATGCAGGAAAACAAGCGTTACGGGACCACTACCGCTTTCGAGTACGTTCAGCGGAATGCCGTTAATGGGTGTTGTCATTAAACGTTTACTTTTAAACGAGCGGGCTGATCCGTCATCTCCAGCATTTCGCCGTAAGGAACGATGGTTATCTGACCGAATTCTTTTAGCAAGTCTTTATACGCCTGGGCAACGGGCCTGGGTTTACGGTTTAAGTCGTACAGACCGCAGGCATTCACATTGTTGTTTAGTTCGCCTAGCTGCGAATCCCAATCAATTTGATCAATCAGGCTGTACCACGTAAATCCAAGCACGGGAACGCCGTCCTGACGCATGCGCAGGACGTTTGTCCACTGCTTGTAGAGCCAGATTGGTGCCTGATCGGCTTCAAACACATTCGTTTCGGTGTGCATTACAGGCATGTGGTACCGCTCGTAGTAGTCTCTCGTGATTTCGTACCAGCCCAGTACGTCCATTGAAATTTTGATCGACCCATCGGGCAGCTTGATGCGTTCGTTACGTCCGTAATAATCGTTGCCCATGATTTGGTAGCCGGGCGGTTTGCCCACCATAAACCAGTTGTATTCTTCCCGCGTCAGGCCGTTGTCCATCATGTACATAGCTACTGTTGCCGAAGGCGGATTTGCGTACAAGAGGTCGAGCGAAAGAAAGCGAAGTTCGTTATCGAGGGCAGTTTGGGCAGAGGGAGTTGCGCAAAGTTCATGCGTATACTCAGCGCTTTCACTCTGCACGATAACGCAGTCGTTCCGGTACTTGGCAATTTGCTGATTGCCCATAATACTGGCGGCTGCGCAGTGTTTCAGGGCCGTAACGAAGCCGTGGTCCGTTTTCAGCTGTTCATTCCAGATGCCGTCTCTACCGCTGATACGTGCTGTTACGTAGATTTCGTTGACGGGCGTATAGTAACGAACCCAGGGATAACGCTCGGCAACGGCTCCGGCGTATTCCGCGAAGTGAACGGGAAGCTCAGGGTTTTGAAAGTTGCCGATCCAGTCCGGCACGCCAAAGTGCATGAGATCCAGTATCGGGACGATGTCTAAGCGCTTAATTTCGGCCATGACCTCATCCGCAAAGCTCCAGTCATACTGGCCCGGCCCTTTTTGGATACTGTAATAGGGGAGGCCGTAGCGAAGCACCTTAAGCCCCATTTCTTTAACAAGGCCTAAATCTTCGCGCCAGCGGTCATAGTGGCCGCACTCCCGGAGCTGGTCGCGCCGGACAGTGCCGTTCTGAATCGTTGGATACGAGCACTCTATACCTGTGGCGAACATGAAGTTACTAGGGTTGGTATCGGGTAAACCGCTGCCATTATGACCCCGAGCTCCCCCGAACTGGTCACCATCGTAGTCACCGTTGCCGAAGTGCTTTTTGATATTATCTAAAAATCCGTGTTTAGCCATGCTGCTGGTTATTAATCCGCCTGCCGAACCGACGAACCGGTCGGGGTGACACTGAACGCGGTCATGAAAATTGGTAGTTAGTTGTCCAGTCGCTTCTGCCGCGCCAGAAATCGGTCGGCGGTACGTAGCGACAAGGCCATAATGGTTAGGGCAGGATTAACGCTTAAGGCACTCGGAAACGTTGAATTGTCGCTGATGTATAAGTTCTGAATATCGAACGACTGCCCCTCGGCATTGACAACCGCCCGATCCGGATCGTTTCCCATCCGGCAGGTGCCGATAACGTGCGCATTTCGTGGAAATGCCCAGACGTGTTTAGCGCCCGCTGCGGCCCATACATCGCGCATGATTTTGTCGGCATGAGCTGTCATCCGTTTTTCGTTCTCGCCATTCGAGAAGTATACACGAGGTTTGGGTAGACCACGGTCGTCTTTTTCGTCCGACAACTCCAGGTAATTGTGTTCGTACGGCAGGCAATCGCCCAAAATGTTGATACCTGCTACGTGGTTGTACGCTAAAGCGGCTCGTTTTAGATCCTGTCCCCAGAGTTTTCGGGCCCGCACCAGTTGCGACAGATACGTAACGGGCATAACCCCAATGGATTGCAGCAGATACCCCCCGGCGAAGTCGGCGTTGGCAGGCCTATGCGTATCTTCTGAAATTATTGCCCCCGGTATGCCTTTGTACGGACGCACATCTTCGTCAAACTCGCCCCAAATTTGCAGAGCGGTGTGAGCCATGATGTTACGGCCAACCTGACCACTGCTATTCGCCAGGCCGTTCAGTAGCAGCAATCTGGGGGTCTCTACCGTACCAGCACACAGAAAAACGTATCGGCACCGCTGACGTTCTTCCTGTCCGTTACGTATGTAAACGACTTCGCTGATTCGTCCCGAAGAATCTTTTACCAGTTGCGTTACGAAGCTTTCGGGACGAATTTCAGCGCCGTAATGTATGGCTAGCGGAATGTACGTTACGTCCATACTCGCCTTGGCACCCGTGTTGCAGCCGGCCTGACAGAATCCCCGGTTTGTGCAGGCGGGGCGGTGGCCAACACCTTCCCGGTAGTAACCGGCGGATAGCGCTGCGTTTGCTGCCGGAGAGGTTTTAATGCCTAACTCCTTACAACCGCGTTCCATCAACTGCCCTGCTCCATTAACCGGTAGCGGCCCAAGGGCATAGGCCTGTTTTCGAGCGGGCCCCCACGGATACTGCGCCGGACCAGAAACGCCTAAAAAGTGCTCAATCTCGTTGTAATAAGGCTCAATGTCGTTGAAATCAATAGGCCAGTCTTCGCCCACGCCAAATTCGGTGCGGATGCGAAGGTCGTCGGGTTGGACACGGGGCGTGTACGCGGTATAATGCAGGGTAGAGCCTCCGACACCCGTGCCTGAATTGTTATTACCAAAGGGTAACGGATCGGTACCGGCGCTCAGGCGTTCGTCGTTCCAGAATAGTTTCGACTGCGCCCGCTCATCGGTAGGGAAGTCGTCTATGGGTTTCCAGCGCTTACCCGCTTCCAGGGCAACCACCTTCAAACCGGCTTTGGCCAGACGCGCCAGTAAAGGAGCCCCACCTGCGCCCGTACCAATCACAATGGCGTCGACGCGTTCATGAATTGAATACTGCTGCATTATGTAGTAGGGTGTGATTGACCAGCTGATAAGGGTCTCGGTTCGTGGTCGTCCAGTTGATTCAGGCCAATTCGTTGCCAGCCAGGTACGTCGGCCATAGCTACGCAGCCAATCTCCTCCTGCGCCAGTGGGTGACTGTAATAATTTTCAACCGCTTCGGCCAGTAACTCCTCGAAGAAGCGTTCGGCGGGCAACCCTTCCCAGCTCATACCGGTGCTTTGCGCTGTCTGAATACTAGTCAAAACCTGGTCTTGCTGCTCGGAGGACAGTTGCTGAAAAGGTTGCTGAAACAGAGCCATCGCTGTTTCAGCAACGCCTTTCAGGCCCAGGCGATAGGCATCGCGGTCGGGCGGCATCGTGTCGTACCGCCATCCATTCGATTCGTTTTGAGTTAGCCGTTCGTCGATGCCACCGGCCAGATCAATGTATACAGGCCGATCCTGCTGCGGAATCAACCGGTCGCAAATGGCCTGGAGTAAGGCAAATTCATCCGCCGAAAAGAACTGCGGCTGCCTTTCTGGCAAGTTTATCCGGTCCGTCAGGGCCTGACGCGTAGCCGCCGTAACATGATCGGAAGTAAGCAGGGTACGTACCGTGCCAGCGGGATAGTATTCGGTCGGAATCATGTCTAACCGAGTTTGCCGCCAGTCACCTCTACAATGCTGCCGGTCATGAAACTACCGTCGCTGGAGGCCAGCATCACATAAGCCGGGGCTAGTTCTTCGGGTTGGCCGGGTCGGGCCAGCGCCACTTCGTGACCAAAGTTCTTAACCTCGTCCTCGGGCATCGTTCCTGGAATATTCGGTGTCCAGACAGGACCTGGCGCTACGCAGTTCACCCGAATGTTACGTTCGCCCAGTTGAATGGCCAGCGATTTTGTAAAGGCATGAATAGCGCCCTTTGTGGCACAGTAATCAAGCAGGATCGGGTTGCCGACGATACCGACAATACTACCCGTATTGACAATGGCATCCCCTTCGTGTAAATGGGGTAAGGCAGCCTGAGCCATGAAGAAATAACCCAGAATATTCGTGTCGAACGTTCGCCGGAGTTGTTCTTCGGTAATGTCCTCCAGCTTTTGCTGCGCCATCTGGTAAGCCGCGTTGTTGATCAGGATATTTAGTTTACCATACGTATCGACCGTTTGCTGAACGGCTTGCGCACACTGGGCTTTCTGGCGAACGTCGGCCTGAATGACTAGGCATCTGCGCCCTTTCGACTCAACCAAGCGCTTCGTGTATTTGGCGTCGTCGGTATTTTCGTTGTAGACAATGGCAACATCCGCCCCTTCCATCGCAAACGCAATAGCGACGGCTCGGCCGATACCTGAATCGGCACCAGTAATGATGGCCACCTTATCGGTAAGCTTGCCCGCTGGTTTGTAGTTCGATAAGTCACTGTCGGGGGCCGGGTCCATGTCCGACTGGCGGGCCGGATAGGGGAGTTGCTGACCGGAAATGTCTTCGGCTTTGGGCCGGAATTCAGATTCATTCATCGCACCTTGAGCAAAGTAGTGAGTAACAAAAGCTAATGCTGATGGGTAACTGGCTGTCGCATTATTTTGTTGAACACTCCGCTGAAGAAGTCTGATTTACGGGCTATAGACTCTTTAATAAGGCTGTATGAATAGCAGTACGTCTGCAATAGTCAATCTGGCCCGATCAAGCCAGATTCAATGTAAGATTGCCACTTTTGGTATAGCGGATTTCCTCCTCGGCCAGCATTTGCTTTACGGTTTCGGCCAGTATATCCGCGTCGGTTTGTCCGAAGTAGTGCGCGAGCTGCCTGGGCGAAACGCCCGGTCCGTTGGCCAGGGCAACGTACTCCCGGACCTGTTCACGTACCCTGGATGGTACGGCTTCTGCTTTTTTCTTCTTTTTGATGCAGTTGTCGCAGATACCGCAGGCTTCGCCGGGTTTCTCGCCGAAGTAAGCCTGCAACAGTCGGGTACGGCACTGGGTCAGGTGCTCAGTATAAATACTGGCTGCCTGCACCTTACGGGTGGCTAACTCCTTCCGACGGTTTAGCTCCTGGATGTTTATGGGTAGCGTTGGCGCATCGAAGCGGGGTGTCAGAAAGGTAAGCTGGGGTTTGTCCTTCTGTTTTTCGTAAATCACTACGTTCCGCTGGTGAAGCTGCTGGAGCAGGCTTTCGATCTCGTTCTGATTGATCATGTACGCCCGCGCCAGTGCCGACTCCGAGATTGTAACGAAATCAGTAAACAGTTCGCCCCCGTACATCCTCAGGGTCAGCTTCAGAAATGAATCGAAGCGCGGATTCAGGACCTGAAATTCATAGAGCTGGCGGTTATCTAAGACAAAGGACAACCGGGACGGATGAAAATAATTCTCGGTGAGCTGAATGAATCCTTCCAGTTGGAGCTGTTTAAGGGCGTAATGGGTTTCCTGCGGAGGCAACTTGAACGTATGCGCGAAGGCGTTTAAATCAAAGTCGTAACTGGTGAACTCACCTCCGCCCACGGGCACGGCCGTATAATTCGCCACTGCCTGATACACCCGCCGAAGCATGTCGACGGGCTGATAAAGCTGCTCGGTTCGGTAGTGCAGGTTTTCCAGATCGGCTTTCGTATACAGCAGCACAGCATAGGCCTTATCACCATCGCGTCCCGCCCGCCCGGCTTCCTGGTAATACGCTTCGAGCGAATCGGGTACGTCGAGGTGAACAACGACGCGGACATCAGGCTTGTCGATGCCCATCCCGAACGCATTGGTGGCGACCATCACGCGGATTTGATCCTGTATCCAGGCGTCCTGCTTTTCGGCTCGCTGCTGGGTCGATAAACCGGCGTGGTAAAAATCCGCTGAGATTCCTTGCCGGGACAGCCACTGGGCAATCTGCTGGGTTTGTCGTCGGCTCCTGACGTATACGATACCGCAGCCCGGCACCCGTTGCAGAATACGAAGCAAACGGGCCTCTTTGTTTTCTTCCAGTACGGCCGAGTACGATAGGTTCGGGCGGGCAAAGGTCTGGCGAAATACCGGAACCGGGCTTCCGTCGCTGGTACGAAGGGCCAGTTTTTCCAGAATATCCGTCTGTACATCGGGCGTTGCCGAGGCCGTTAGCGCAATAACGGGCGTATCGGGAATCAACTCGCGAAACTCCGCGATCTGAAGGTAGGGCGGCCTGAAATCATACCCCCAGGCCGAAATGCAGTGGGCTTCGTCAACGGCCAGCAAACAGACAGTCATCTGCTTCACCCGCTCGATAACGATCTCGGTCCGTAAGCGTTCCGGCGATACGTACAGAAATTTCGTATTGCCGTAGATGCAGTTGTCGAGCGTCGTGTCAATTTCGCGGTAGTGCATGCCCGAGTAAATGGCCGCAGCCGGAATACCGCGTTTACGTAACTGCTCGACCTGGTCTTTCATCAACGCAATCAGGGGCGTTACCACGATGCATACACCTTTCATAGCTAGGGTCGGCAGCTGGAAACAGATCGATTTCCCGCCCCCGGTTGGCATCAGCACAAGCGTATCCTGCCGGGCCAGCACCGTATTGACCACATCCTCCTGCATGGGCCGGAAGGCGGTATATCCCCAAAATTGCTGTAAAATCTGCCGAACAGTCACGATAGGTAATGGAACGTAACGGGTTAACGAATGCCGCGTTCTTTCCAGTTCACGCGTTTTCTCTTATGCTAACCCCTGCGTTACAAATCAGGTTCTGTCTGCGAATTTACAACGGTACGTAGACAAATTGGATCATAAAGCGGTTTAGACTTGGAAAGCAATTCGAATACGTAATCTCAATCCTTATGATTCAGAAAGTTATCAAGTCCGACGAAGAATGGCGTAGCATCCTGACGCCTGAGCAATACCGGGTGGCGCGTGGCAAAGGTACCGAACGGCCCTTCTCGGGCGAATACTGCGAAGCTCACGACCCTGGTCTGTACGCCTGTGTGTGCTGCGGAACGGAGCTGTTCGAGTCGACAACCAAGTTTGAGTCGGGCACGGGCTGGCCAAGTTTTACCGAGCCGATCGACGAGGAGCGCATCCGACTGGAAAGCGATTACAGTTACGGCATGTCGCGCGTGGAGGTGCTGTGCAACGTCTGCGATGCGCACCTGGGTCATGTATTCAACGACGGACCTCCACCAACCGGTCAGCGGTATTGTTTGAACTCGGTTTCGCTAGTGCTCAAACGTACGGCGGATGCAAACTAAATTTTGGTTGTTTAGACTCAATAAACTGCAACAAACGGCCGTACCGGTACGTATACAATAAGCCGGAGGCCGTTTCAGTAAATCGAACAATTCGTTATTGACCATCCGATTAGACAACCGGCGATTTTGTAACGCTGAATTCCAACTCTCAACACGTTCTGCACAACTTCTACTGTCTGTATGCTTTTTGTGAAATCGCCAGTGCATGTGCTGGTACTGGGTCTATTGCTGGCTGGGATCGTTGGCCCTGACTCGCTCGTGCTGGCGCAAAAAACCGGTAATCAGGAGTCGGCTTCGTCGGCAACGTATCGGCACTTTGTCCGGCAGATGCACGTAGTGGCGGCTCCTAAAACCATCTGCTACAAAACGGAGCAGAACGCCTTTACCCAGATACCCGCTCCCGAAGCGTTTATGAAGGCCCGGAAAAATGCCAGGGCTCGCGTAGCGCCTACTTCGCAGTTTATTGTTACGTACTCGGGCTTTACGGCCGAAGCCCAGGCCGCCTTTCAGTACGCCGTTGATATCTGGTCTAACCTGCTGGTGTCTTCGGTACCCATCCGGATTCAGGCCAACTGGACGCGTCAAAGCCCTGGTGTCTTAGGGTCAGCCGGGCCAACCGATTACCGCCTTGCTCCCGATGGGGCGCAGAAAAGTACGGGCTTCTACGCCATTGCGCTGGCCGAAAAAATTGCCCGTCGTCAGTTGAACAACCCCAACGATCCTGACATCTCGGCCGATTTCAACCAGAACAACAACTGGTATTTTGGTACTGACGGCAAAACGACCGCCGGGCAAACCGATCTGGTTACGGTCGTCTTGCACGAGATTGGGCACGGACTGGGCTTTATCGGTTTCTTTGGCGTGAGCGGCAACCTGGGTCAATACGGTGCGGGTCTGCCTGCGGTCTACGATCACTTCATCGAGAATAACCAGGGTGAACGGCTGGTCGTATCGACGGATACGTATCCAGATAACTCGAATGCGTTATACCGCCAACTGACGGGAAACAACCTGTTTTTAAACGGCCAAATTCTGCGGCAGCGGACCGGCCAGCGGGCCAAACTGTTTGCACCGTCCAGCTTCGATGCAGGGTCGAGTATCTACCACCTGGATGAGAATACGTATCGTCGGGGAGACACCAACTCGCTGATGACGCCCCAGCTGGCTAATGCCGAAGCGATACACTCACCCGGTCCGCTCGTGCTTAATTTCTTCTCCGATATGGAGTGGAAAAACACCTCCGTCCTGCACGACAACGATGCGCTGGTTACGGCCCTTGGCGAAGACATTCGAGACGTAGACTTTCGAACCCGGATTCTTAGTGATACGACGTTAGTGGAGGGCTCGGTTCGATTTTTTTACCGGAAAGGCGCTCCTAGCGGACGAGACACTCTGTTTACGGCCGTAACCCCAACGCGTGTGGGTGCAACGGATGAGTATAGTTTTGTGCTGCCAGCGGCTCAGGCGCAGGGCGACATCTGGTACTACTTCCAGGTGCAGGATGCCTCAGGCCGTACGTTCAGCAACCCCGGTAAGCTGCCAAATGGCGCACAGACGTATCACCGCCTGCAAGTGGGTCCCGACAACATTCCGCCCCTTATCCGCTACAGTCCACCCAAAAATTTCATTTATACAACCGCTGTAGCCGATAGCCTGCCCATCCTGGTCAATATTTCGGACAACCGACCGACTGGCATTGACACGGCTTACGTGGAGTACCAGATCAATGGAGTGGTGCAGCCCAGCCTGACGCTACGGTATAGCCAGGCTACGCAGGTGAGTGACGACAGTCTGTCGTTCAGCGCCCTGTACCGAAATCGACTTGATTTTCCGGCAAATTCGTTAAAAGCAGGCGATGTGATCCGATACCGAATTGTTGCGCGAGACTCATCGCGCGCCCGAAACCAGGCTGTCAGTCCGGCAACGGGCTTTTACGAACTGACCGTAGTGCCCTTATTGGCTCCTCAACGGGAATACGCCAATAACTTTCAGAGCCCGACAACCGCCAGTGACTTTGTCAGCTACGGGTTCAGCATTACGCAACCCGCTAATTTCAGCGACCCGGCGATCCACTCCGAACACCCGTACCGAAATGGCAGCAGTTACGCCTACGAGAGTAACTACGAAATAGTGCTGCGAACACCCATTCAGGTCAAAAACAATCCGGACAGCACGGTGATTCGCTTTGATGAAATTGTGCTGGTGGAGCCAGGCGAGGCTGGTAGTACGTTTGGCAGCGCTGATTTCTATGATTATGTAGTTGTAGAAGGCTCCAGCGACAACGGACGAACCTGGCGACCGCTAGCCAATGGCTATGACTCAAACGCGAACGCCGACTGGCTGGCGGCCTATAACCGCAATACGACAACCGGTTCGCAAAACGACCGAAACTCAACGACTGTCGGCATTCCCAGCCTGTATAAACCCAGAGCCATCCCTATTTTGCGTACGGGCGGTGCCTTTCGGGCGGGCGATCAAATCCTGATACGTTTTCGCCTGTTTGCCGACCAATTGTCTCACGGCTGGGGATGGGCCATTGATAACTTACGCATTCAATTGCCCCCTCCATCGCCGGTCCTGGCTACAGAACCCACCAGCGTTGGGCGATTTACGGTGTATCCTAACCCGGTTAGTAGTGGTGCGGTACGTATCGACGCTGATTTTGCTAAGCCCGTGTCAGAAGCTGGCCTAACCATCACGAGCGCAGCGGGTCAGCCACTTCGGCAGCAGACACTCCGGGTAGGAGGGGTCAAGCTTAGCGAACAGCTGGACATGAGTCAGTTGCCAACGGGTCTTTACTTCCTTAAACTCCAGGCGGGCGATGCTGTGTTAACGCAGAAAGTGATTATTGGAAAGTAATACGTTAATGGGCCATGCAATGAGGAGGAAAGACGTTCTTCATTGCATGGCCTATTAATTGTCGCTCTTGATGGCGTTGAACTTTACAACGTGTATCCTAAGAACACCCCTGTTGTCCGGGTAGCCATAAAGTTGTTGTCAAACGAGACCGTTCCGTTACCGCGTTCGTGTCTCAATTCGATAAAGCTTCGTTTATGCTGTAGGCCAACTCCGCCAACCACGGCTTGTTCGTAAGCCCGGTCGCCAACGGATCGATACGTGTTACTCATCTGGATAGCCAGTCCGTTCGTTATGCCCAAGAATATGTACCCTTTCCAGCGCAAATCACCTGGCTGTTGCCAACGAAAAGCGGTTAATAACTTAATGTATGTGGCATTTGAGGAGATGTTTCGCTGGTTCGATATTGCCTGATACTTTTGATAGCTAAGTACTCCATAAACTGACCATTGCTGCCGATTAGTAGGCAGGAACAGATTGCCCCAAAGTCCGCCACTAATTTGTGGTGAACTCGTTAGCGGAAACGAATTTACTCCAGGCCCGTACCCCGTGCTTAGATCTGGTTCGAATCGAATATCTGTTTTTGTAGCGCCCGCCTGAATGCCCCAGTCAAATCTAATTTTTCGGGCCGACGTAGTTGCCACTGACCGTTTCGCATGGGGTCTGTTACCCTGGCAGCCGTTTAAACTAAGGACAAATTGTTGAATCGCTGACAGTTGGAAAGGCAAATAAGGCGTCTGCTTTTGCAGCGACGGACAAGCCTGCGCCAGTATAAACAATTGTTGCCGAAACCGATGTTGAGTCTTGATTTTATCCTCGGCATCGTAATACGTAATAAGTACCAATTCCTCAAGATCAGCGTCGGCTACTTTCACCCAATAATGATCTCTGGCCATTTTATCGTGGTGATGAAAAAGCGATACGCTGTCGCTGACTAGTTCTCTGAGTAAAAGTGTTTCAGTGCCCCACATAGGATCTGGCCCATTTTGAATCTTGCCAACCTTGTAAGGGGTCTGATCGATACGTACGGTTTGCCGGATAAAACGTTCGTCAGACGGTTGTAGATATACCGCCTTAATCGCATCAACCGGGTAGTCTTGGTACGTAGCGGTTGACATTGGGCGAAACCGGAAATTGGTGGGCGTACTTTCAGTGCCTCGGTTGAAGAGCTGGCCGCGCAACGTATCGTTCTGATTGATAACAATATACCCATCTACCCAGCCCATCGTTGGGGTCTGTGCCTGCACAAAAGCGTAATTGAATAACAAAATGCATAGAACTCCGTAAACTATCCTCATGCGAAGGGTGTGGATTAAATGAAAGGTGGACGATTTGAATTTAAACGTATTCAACGCGCTAGATACTAAAAATTAATGATTGATATGACATGTAAGATGCTTTGCTCAAAAATGACATCTTGTCTGTACGTTTGTAATACGTCGGTTATCTCCTCGCTTTTTGATGAAGTATTTGTCCTTCCTGATTGCTGTCTCGCTTGTCTATAGCTGCTCGCCCGCCCGGCGTCTGAGTCGTGATTTACAGACGAAGTCGGTGTATACCGATCATTTCACGGGCGTGGCGCTATACGATCCGGTTCGCCAGCGGGCACTGATTCAACACAATGCCGGTAAGCCGTTTACACCCGCGTCGAATACCAAACTGTTCAGCTTTTATTTGGGCGTGTTGACTATTGCTGACTCGCTACCGGTATTGCGGTACGTTGTTCAGGGGGATTCGCTGATTTTCTGGGGAACGGGCAACCCACTTCTCCTTCATCCGGACTTACCCGACACAAGTGCCCTGGCGTTTTTGCGTAAACGACCGGAGCGGTTGTTCTTTTCCCCTGCTAATTATACGGGGCCGCGCTTTAGTCCGGGCTGGGCATGGGATGATTACAATGACGACTATTCGGCCGAGCTGGCTCCGCTGCCCATCTACGGAAACGTAGCGCGTTTTACGAGCAAACACGTTAGTCCACGGCGATTTGCGGATAGTACGCGGGTTGTTCAAACAGCTAAAGCCGTGCAGCGTACTGAGTTTTCGAATCAGTTCGTGCGTCCGGCAAACCTGAAATCGGCCAGGCAGGATGTGCCGTTCCGCTGGTCGCCAGTGCTGGCTGCACAGTTACTAGCCGATACACTCCACCGGCCGGTGGGCGTTGTAAATCGACCGGTACCTTCAAACGCCCGTTTGCTCCGTGGTCTGTCGGCCGATTCGCTCTATAAACGAATGCTGCATGTGAGCGATAATCAGTTTGCCGAGCAAGTCCTGTTCATGGCGTCGGCTGAGCGAAATGCGAAGGAGCTTGAACCCGCTCGTGAGTTAAGCCGAATGGCCGACAGCGTGCTGCGTTACCCGGCCGCATCGGCAAAATGGGTCGATGGATCGGGCTTGTCGCGCTATAATCTGTTTACGCCCAATACACTGATTGATCTGCTGTCCAGACTATACGCTAAAGTGCCTCAGCCGCGCTTGTTTGCTTTACTGCCCGCGGCTGGTCAGTCGGGCACGCTCCGCAGCATCTCCTCGCCCGGCACGCCGTACGTATTCGCTAAATCAGGGTCGATGAGTGGAGTCTATAACCTGAGCGGCTACGTAGTGACCAGTCGGAATAAAATCCTGTTTTTCAGTATTATGCACAACAATTTCACCCAGCCTGTGAGCGAAATGCGCCGTCGGACGGCTGAACTGCTAAAGGAGATTCACGAGCGGCTCTAAAAGTACTTCATGCTGGTTGCGGACAAGAAACATGCATCAGTGCCCACGTTTTACACTTCATACAATTCTAAAACACGTATCAACGCTAAGTAAATGAGTGATCACACGTTCCGTTTTCTTGTTCTTTGTTTAATCGTCGCGTTCACATCAACCGTTGGTCTGGCGCAGAAGCAACCTCAGGCTCAGGTCATGATTGTTGGCTTCGATCATTTAAACCAGCTCTATAATCAACAGCCGAAATCCGATGTATTCAGCCCGAAAAAACAAGGTGAAATCAAGCAGTTGAATGATTGCCTCCAGGCCTACGCTCCCGATATGATCATGGTGGAACTGGAGCCGAGTGAACAGCCGCGCATCGATAGTCTGTACCAGCTTTATTTGGCCGGAAAACTCAAGCTCGACGAGCTGAAAGGGGGACGTAGCGAAACGTACCAGATTGGCTTTGCGCTGGCTAAACGGTTGAAGCATCCGCGCGTGTATTGTGTCGATCATTACGAAGCGACGTCCCAATCGTTGCTGACGGATGGCGAAAATATTGAAGGCTACAAGCAGGCTCTCCAACAACTTCAGGGCTTCGCTCGTCCATTGAAGAGACAGGTTCAGCGGGATAGTCTGTCGATCTATACATACATCCGAACGCTTAATCAACCCGAGGTGATCGCACAGACGCACCGACTTTTTTACAACCTGCCAGCTACGATTATTAATGGAGAGTTTTCCAAAACGGCTACCAATACCGTAGACATCAGTAAGATTGATAAGCGCTACATCGGAGCTGAGTTCATCAGCTTGTTCTACAACCGGAATCTTAAAATTTATAGCAACGCCTTAACCAGTCAGCGCAAATACCAGGGCAAGAAGCTGCTGCTCTTGTTCGGTCAGACCCACGTTGGTGTACTTCAGGAGTTGTACCAGGCGAATCCGGACTACCGGCTAATCCCGGTGCTTAACTATTGTAAGTAGCAGCCAACGAGCGGGGCAGCGTAATCGTTTGAGGTCAAGATTTAACGTTTATTAAATAGCCGATCGCTGACTATTTATCTAGTTTTGGCTCCAGTCAACTTCTTGTATTGGCATGGTAGTCAGAAAAACAGCAATTAAATGGCTCTGGGTGGGCTTATCTGTACTCTTGCTAGGTTATTTGGGCACGTACTGGCTGCTCTACACGGATAAAGATCAGCAGGCCAATCGGTACCGATCTGTTACGTTGCCGAGTGATTACAAATTCAGTTACTCGCCACCCGTCGAAGAACTCAACTTTCAAACGCCCGGAGATGGCCAGTTAAGTGCGCTACTGTTTAAGGCTACGCAGGCAAAAGGAGTCGTTTGCTTTTGGAAAGGCAACGGCGGTACGTTAGCGAACTGGGGGGCCATGGCTCCCCAGTTTCTTGTCAATCACTACGACGTATTGATCACCGATTATCGCCAGCACGGGAAAAGTAAAGGGCCAATTACGTTAGCCAATTTTCACAGCGATGCGCAGGCGGTTTATGATTATCTGAAAAAACGCTACCGCGAGTCTGAGATCGTTGTGTGCGGATTTTCGTTAGGGGGCCGGGTAGCGGCTCATCTGGCGGCTGGTAATCAGCCGCGTGTTACGTTGCTGCTGGACCCTGCTTCGGCTGGTGGTGATTTCAGTGACCGGTTTACCGATTGGTTGTTTTATCCGCTACCTTCCCTAAATGAGTTCACATTCTCAACCGAGCAGGACGTTCAGCAGGCCAGATCACCCGTTGTGGTTGTCAGTACGGATAATGTAAATAGTACGGCCTATAAGCTGAAGCCCTATTTAGCCGCTAAAGACCAATTAGTAACCATACCGGGCGCTACGCACGAGACCGTCTTAACTCACCCGCAAACCGTGAAGCTGCTTAACAGCGCATTGGCTAAATGACGAGTAATGTGATTCGTTAATGCGTCAGCAACTTAACTCAATCCTCTGGCTTGTCTTACTTCATTTGGCCGATGTACACCGACACGTTTAAGCCTACAAACGAGCGCTTTGCGTTCAGGTTGCCAAAACCAGTCACGCCAATGCCCACGTCTTTCGTCGACGTAATAAAACGAATCTCCGCCGGTACACCTATGGTCGCATACTTAACGGGTTCGTGGACGTAAGAGCCATAGATGAGCGGATCAGCATCAAATGACAAAAACTTGCCCCGGTTGGTACCCCATACGCCACTTAAGCCGGTTGAAAAACGGAACTTCCCAGCTCTAAGCCCATAAAGGACTGCCATCTCATGAATGGCAATAGCCGGTCTGTAATCTGGAAAAACTTCGCCATTAAACGTATACCGGGTAACCAGCAAGGTCGGCTTGTTCGTAAATTCATAGCCCAGCGCAATCATACCACTCGGAAATTGGCTCTTGCCGAGCCCCAATCCAAGCCAGTAATTGTTCTGATAAAACTTCTGGGAGTAAGCTACGTGCGTTGACAGAAAGAAAAACGCCATAGCGCAAGAAAATGTAACGTATTTAGTCATACTATTAATTTATTGTAGAGCTAAAATTACGGACATGAGTTATGAAATGCACGAATGGTTACACTATTTACTGAAGTTAATCTAACGAGTTAAGTACGTTACGCTAGGAGGTCCTTACGTTCGTTAAAGGTTTTGAGCACCAGCTCACCAAAAATGGTATTGGCCCACGCAAACCACTTCCGTGTGAACTTGGTCGGGTCATCTTTGTGAAACGACTCGTGCATAAAGCCCGTACCTCCGTGCGTTTGACGAAGCATGGTCAGGCAGTGTTTTATCTCGGTTGGATTTGTGCTGGTCAGGCCACGTACAATGATGCTTAGTGGCCAGATCATATCCATGCCCGCGTGTGGTCCACCGATACCCTCGCCTGCTTTACCTTTGAAATAGAATGGATTTTCCTCACTGAGGAGCAGTCGACGGGTATTCTGGTAAATCGGATCCGTTGCTTTTACCCCGCCGAGATAGGGCAGAGCCAGCAAACTCGGCACGTTTGCGTCGTCCATCAGATTGTAGCTGCCGTAGCCATTCACTTCGTAAGCATACACTTTACCAAAACGGGGGTGAGTTGTCACGGCGTGCTGCTTCAGGGCTGTTTCAACTTCTGTTGCCAGTGCGAGCGCCTGGTTCGCAACGGTCTTGTCCGTTATCTTCATCGCTGACCATAGCTCGGCCAGTTGCCGTAGTGAGGCCACTGCGAAAAAGTTAGCGGGTACTAAATAGGGATAGATGGTTGCATCGTCGCTGGGTCTGAATACCGAGCAGATCAATCCATTTGGCTTAACGGGGTAGCCATAGCCGCTCAGCGGTACACCATCCGTAGCCCAGAATGTTTGCCGCTCGAATTTGTACGGACCAGGCCCTGTCTTCCGCTGCTGTTCTTTAAAGGTCTTAATCACCAGGCGCATAGCCTGTTGCCAATTGGCATCAAACGGCTTGGCGTCGTTCGTGCGTTTGTAATAGTGGTAGGCCAACCGGATTGGGTAGCACAGACTGTCGATCTCCCATTTGCGTTCGTGCAAACCCGGCTTCATGTCCGTCCGGTCGTCTTTCCACTCGCCAACCTTCGTTGCGTCTTTATAAAACGCATTGGCGTAAGGGTCTATGTTGATACAATGCGCCTGACGCCGAATAACCCCCGCAATGAGTTGCTGTAAAGGAGCATCCTGACTCATCAACGGTAAATAAGGCCACACCTGTGCGGTAGAATCACGCAACCACATAGCGTCAATATCGCCCGTAATGACATACGTATCGGGTTGGCCATTAGCCAGTTCAAAATCGACCGTTGTGTCCAGTGTATTGGGAAAGCAGTTTTCGAATAACCAAGCCAATTCCTTATTGCCAATTTGCGTCTTAACGGCTCGAATGGTGTCTTCTACGGCTTTGCTGGTAAACTTTCGTTGTGCTTCAGGCGTACGTACGACTGGAAAATCCTGAAACAAGGAGCCAAATGTTGGCGTAACGGTAACTGCGGCTGTGGTAAGGGCCGCATTTTGGATAAAGACCCGACGGTTCATGCTAGTTTAGATAAAGACAAAAGCCCCTAATCCAGGCTTAAAATTTTAACTGTTGTTCGCATCAGTTTATACTCGTGTGGACTGAACCTTTATTGACGATGGTTCTGAACGTCATCAATTTCTTTTTTGAGCCGCTGCCTGATATCAATCTTAGCACCCGTGAAGCTAAAAATAACAGTCCCGCCTTCTCTGGCGAAGGG
Organism: Spirosoma knui; assembly: GCF_054780635.1. Taxonomy (NCBI): domain Bacteria; kingdom Pseudomonadati; phylum Bacteroidota; class Cytophagia; order Cytophagales; family Cytophagaceae; genus Spirosoma; species Spirosoma knui. Next base: position 95,295 of record NZ_BAAGVY010000006.1, read on the forward strand.
ATTCGTTATCGAATCAGCGACTAAGGACGTGCGAAAGAACGGACTTGTTTCCTGTAATTCATCGTCTCGTTCTTCATGTTCCTTGACCCGAATCAGATTTGTGTAACGCTGGTTGAGGTCGAACCAATTCAGGTAATCTGCATTGAACGATACGGCTTTGATACCTTTTCGGGTATAATAATTAATCGCGCCAGCTTGGCCATAATTGTCACAAAGAACGAGCGTACTATTGGGCTGAGGAAGGCTTGCATATACCTTATCGACCTTAATGGCCAGCTCTTTCCATCCCAGCATATCGGCATAATCCTGCGGTAGTAAATGGTCTTTACCGTCTTCCCAGCGCAGCATGCCTAACTTCTGGTATGTTTCACGATGGGCCATAATGTACTCCGGGCTTCTATTGGGAAACGCTACCCGGTACATGGGAATGAACAACAGGATCGGAATTGCAAGCATGACGGGTTGTAGATACCGTTTACGTCCTGTTTTCAGTACGTCCGCGATAAATACCGAACCGAAGGCAATGTATATTGGATATAGCCCGATCGCGTAATAATCCTTGGCCTTCAAGTACATGAAAACAGCCAACGTAAAGACTATAGACCAGAAAAAACACTTGTAATCGTCAAAGGGCTTATAGGCGAGCAAAGCATATAGGCCGGAGAAAATCGCCAATAAGGAACCCGTAAAAAACAAGAGCTGTGCCTTCAAAAAATCACTTCGACTAACCTTTACTAACTGAAGAGCAGATAGCTCTTTCATGTGATACACCACTGGAAAGTCATGGTTGTACTGCCAGATCAGATTCGGTGAAATAAGCAACAGACCAAGCAAGGCCGCTCCCCAAACATGGCGGTTGGCAAAGAGTTTACGTTGCTTCGTCAGTGCTAAAGCAGGAGCCAATCCGGCGAGTAAAAAGATGATGTTGTATTTGTTCAGAAAGCCGATTGCAAAAACCACCGAGCCTATATACAGCCAGCGGTTCTTGTGGGTATGAATGTAGTTGATGAGTAGGTAATAAACGGACGTCCAGCACAGAACGTCGAGAGAATTGGGTTGATAAAGGGTGTTGAGTCGCAGCAGCACCGAAAACAGCACACAAGTCGCTCCCAAGATCAAGGCAAATAAATTGCCACGTAATACGTCAATCGCTTTCCAAACGACAAACATAGTTAAGGCGCCAAATAGAGCCGGGAAAAACTTGACCCAAAACACTGAGTTGCCTAACTGTTTAATGCACCAGGAAAGCCAGGAGGTAACCGGCGGAACCGACAAATACCCCCAGGCTAAGTGATTGGCCTGGTCAAGGTGCAGGTATTCATCCCGTTGTAAATCGTACTCTGGACTGATCAACGTGTATTGTAGCCCAAACTTGAGCAGGATCAATCCGATCAGGATAGCCGTTTTCCGGGTCATTAGAAATGCCCTGGTTGACTGGGTGTTCATTAGCTAATTGTCATCTGTTGAATCCAATCAATTGCGAGATTTTCAGTACGTAGGAGACAGGTGTTATGCATTACGCTTGATTAAGAGGTACACCGGATAGCTGATGGCAATAAAGGCCAACGCGTATAAACTGCTGGAAAAGTCGCCGATGACCACACCAACCAGAAAGGCTAGTGACGCTATAAGCAATGTCCAGGTAGAGAACGGATAACCCCAGGCCCGAACGGGTCGGGCCAGTTCCGGTTCGGTTTGTCGTAGCCGAATCAGTGAGGCAAAGCCGGACGCGTAACAGAGCACAAAAAAAAACGTAGCAATATCCGATAGTTTGCCGTACGTATTAGTCAGGATCATCAGGGTCGACGCACCGGCGGTTAACAACGTAGCGTATATCGGCGTGCCGCCCGAGTTGACGTGGGTAACAAAGCGAAAAAACAGTCCATCGCGACCGATAGCGAAAATCACGCGCGGATTAAACATAATCTGGGCGTTGATAATCCCCATGATCGAAATCATGAGCAGGAACGTAACGATCTGGGCACTGCCTGGTCCAAACAGGCGTTGTATGGCATCGGCAGCGGGCAGCTTCGAGCCAGCCAGGTCCTGTACCGGCAAGACGTACAATAAGGCTACGTTTACCAGGACGTAAATTCCGATAATCAACAGGACTCCGCTGATCATCGACCGGGGCAGGTTGCGGCTGGGGTCAACGTCTTCCTCCGTGAAATAGGCCGCCGTATGCCAGCCGTCGTACGTATAAAAAACGGCCTGTAAAGCCGCCAGAATACCAACCCATAGACCGCCTTCGGCCAGTGGACGTACCGCCTGAGTAGAAACCGGTGCCGACTGATCCGGCGAAATTGTAAAACAGACAATAACGAAAGCTAACAGACCGACGGCCTTCAATACGCTCATAATCTCCTGCGACCGACTCGCTAATCGGACACCGACAGAGTGGAAAGCGACAAAAGCTGCCAGAATGCCAATGGCCACCACTTTCTGGTAATTGACCAGCGAAGGCGCCATCAACCCGATGTATTCGCTCATCACGGCCGCTCCAAATGCCATCGCGGAGACGCTGCCCAGCCAGCTGCTGATGCCGATGATGAATCCGGGGTAGTTACCAAATGCCCGTCGCGTATATACGTACCAGGCCCCAGCTTTGGGAAGCATAGTGCCCAGTTCCATAACTGACAGCGACCCTACCAAGGCATAAAGGCCAACCGCTAACCAGACCGCAATAATGAGGGTTGGGTTACCAATGTCTTCGGCAATAGGACCGGGTTTGCGCAGGATGCCGGTTCCGATGGTGCCGCCAACCGTGACCGCTACGCCGAAGCCGACGCCCAGCAACTTCTTTAATTGATTTTGTGCCATAATCGTGCGGATATCAATCCGCCAGGGTGCGCTGACAAGTCCGGAAAGGTTTCGACTGGTACTACACGCAAACAATGATAGCAAAAAACGGGATGCTATCCTGAGGGTTTCGGGCGGCTTTCCGGTTTTTCGTATGTTTGTCGCTATGAAAACCTACTTGTTTGTTTTCGTAGGTGGCGGTTTGGGGAGTTTGCTCCGGTACGTTGCGGGGCGGTTGATTCCGGCTACTCTTGGTAACAATCCATTCCCGATGCCTATTCTACTGGTAAACGTACTGGCGAGTGCGGTGCTGGGAACCGTTGTGGGCTGGGGACTGAGCCGCTCGGCCAGTGACGATCTACGACTGCTGGTCGGCGTTGGGTTTTGTGGTGGATTAAGTACGTTTTCGAGCTTCAGCAACGATACTGCGACTTTATTGCAGCACGACCGGGCAGGCGCTGCCTTGCTTAATATTGGCCTGAACGTCGTATTGTGCCTTATGGCTTCTTTCGGCGGTTTATGGGCCGGGCAAAAATTATGAAATTATCTTCAACACCATCGAATGCAGAAAGGCCGACGAATGGCTCGTCGTCAGCTAATCAATCCGGCCGATTCGTGTTTTTGGTTCTTATCCTAATGACTTCATTTTCTGTGCAGGCACAAGACATCGCGCGTCGGCTTCACGATGCGCACGAAACGTATAAGGAAAAAACGCTGACGCATCGTCGGTTTAAGCATAAAGATATTGTACCGTTACTAACGGCTTTAAACGGTCCAATGACGGTGAGCCAGGTGGGACAATCGCTCGAAAAGCGGGCAATTTATCAGGTGCAGGCAGGAACGGGGCCTAGTAAGGTGTTGCTGTGGTCGCAGATGCACGGCGACGAAGCTACTGCCACCATGGCCCTGTTCGACATCTTTAATTTCCTCAAAGCATCGAACGATGGTTTCGATGAACTTCGGCGGTCAATTCTCGAAAAAACGGCTTTGTATTTCGTGCCTATGCTCAACCCCGACGGGGCCGAGCGTTTTCAGCGTCGTACAGCCACCGACATCGACATGAACCGCGATGCCTTACGGCTTCAGACGCCCGAGGGAGCCATTCTTAAAAATCTGCAGCAGACCCTCAAGCCACTCGTTGGGTTTAACCTGCACGACCAGAATCCGCGCTATAGCGTGGGCAAAACCGGAAAACAGGCGGTTGTATCGTTTCTGGCTACGGCCTACGACGAAGATCGTAACATCAACGACATTCGGCAGCGGTCCATGCAGTTGATTGTCGGCATGAATCGCGTGCTGCAACAGTTTGTGCCGGGGCAGGTCGCGCGCTACGACGATGAATTTGAGCCGCGGGCGTTCGGCGATAACATTCAAAAGTGGGGAACAACTCTACTTTTAATTGAATCGGGCGGCTACAAAGGCGATTCGGAAAAGATGGCCATTCGGCGGCTCAACTTCGTCGCCATCCTATCGGCCCTGAGCGCCATTGCCGACGGTACGTATAAGCAGGAGAACATCGCCGACTATCAGGCTATTCCGGAAAATGGTCGGGCTTTGTTCGATGTGTTGATCCGTAACGCCACCGTAATGCGGGAAGGGCAGCCGGTGCTTGTCGACGTAGGTATCAATCAAATTGAAGAAAACGATGAGTCGGCAACCACGTTCCAGTACAAAAGCACCATAGACGACATCGGCGACTTGTCCACATTCCACGGAATTGACGAGATCGACGCGACCGGCTTAACACTGGTTCCTGCGCGCGCCCACAGCGATACGCTTGAGAATGTTGCCGACGTAACTAAGCTTGACCTGGATGCACTCCGGCGTGAGGGTGTAGTGGCCTTTAAGGTACGTCAACCCCAGAAAGGCGGTTTTCTGACCCAACCAGTGCATATATTATATGAAGGAGAGTTGCCTGCCCAACCCGTACAGATCGGGCAGATTCCGACCTTTCTGCTCATGAACGGCAAGCAGATTCAGTACAGTTTTGTCAATGGATTCTGGGCGAGTAAGGCCCTGAACATAAGCTATTATAAGAACGGAATCATAGACTGAACTAGTGTAAACATTCAATTCCCTCTGTGCGAAAAGGTGCTGATCAGCACCTTTTTTGATAAGTAATTAGTCTGTTACGTTGTTGTTAAATAATTGATTGCTAGTGGATTATTTAGAGGGGTAAACATAATTCAAGCGTAACGTTGGCGTAACGTTGACGTAATATTGGGCCGGTAGCTTTGCGGTGCGAAAGCGATACCAGAACCAATATGAAACGTAACGTATTACTCATTCTATTTTCTCTCTTCACTACGGCCATCCTGGCCCAGACCGGCACCGTCCGGGGAAGCATTAAAGATGCGAAAACAAAAGAAGCGTTAATTGGCTGCACTGTCCGAATCGACGGAACGCAGTTGGGAGGAACTACCGACATAGACGGCAATTTTACATTAGCCAACGTACCCGCCGGAGCCCAGAAAGTTATTATCTCCTACGTATCCTATAAGACAAAAGAAATTCCGAATGTCCGGGTTGAGTCGGGCAATACAACGGCCATCGAAACCGAGCTTGACGAAGAAGGAACGGCACTCCAGGAAGTAGTTGTAAGAGCCAACCGGGCCACGAACACCGAGGTAGCTGTTATTACGGAAATTAAGCAGATGAAGCCGATTGCGGTTGGTATTTCGGCCATGCAGATTCAAAAATCGCAGGATCGCGATGCAGCCGCAGCCATTCGCCGGGTGCCTGGAGTTAGCATTGTCGATAACCGATTTGTCCTGATTCGTGGGCTTGGTACTCGATACAACAACGTATTAATCAACGACGTCATCGCGCCCTCAACTGAAGTTGAGTCGCGCTCGTTTTCGTTCGATATTGTCCCCAGCAATATCCTTGACCGGATGATTGTCTATAAATCCGGTTCGGCGGAGCTTCCGGGTGATTTTGCCGGTGGTGTCATCAAGATTTATACGAAACGTCGGCCCGAGCAAAACTTCACTGACGTTGGGGTGACCGTAGGATACCGGGCAAATACAACCCTCCAAAATGTTCAATCGCACGAACGAGGTGGCTTAAATTTATTGGGTCTCTGGGATGCCAAGCAACAGATTCCGTCGAGCTTTCCGAAAAGTGCTGCCGAGTTCAACAACTTAAGCTCGGTGCGCCGTGCTTCGTACGCCCGTTTACTGCCGAATAACTGGGGACTAAAAAATGCGATGGTTTCGCCGGATATACGGCTTGCCATCAATACGGGTCGGCGATTCGATATTGGCAATGTGCGGGTCAGTAATCTGACAAGTGTCAACTATGCGGTAACGAACCAATTCTCTAACGTTGATCTGAAGTTGTACGAGAACACCACCGCGAACGACGTTCAGCAACAGTATAACGATGCTACGTACGCACGGGGCACTCGATTGGGCCTGTTGCATAACTGGACGTTACGTTTCTCGCCAGCCTTCACCTTGGAATGGAAAACCCTGTTCAATCAGCTAAGCTCTACTGAAACAGTTGCCAGAAATGGCAGCTACGTAATTGATGGGGTTGACATTCAGAGCATCTCAGAACGCTTCGAAAACCGCAGTATCTTAAATACGCAGGTTACCGGTGAACATACACTCAGCGAACTAAGCAAGGTGAACTGGATCGCTAGTTATAGCTATTCCGGCCGGTGGGAGCCCGATTGGAAACGCGCTCAGTATACCCGTACGCAGGGGGCCGTTGGACCGGATGGTCAGCCCGAACCAGTCCGGCTCAACATTCCTGTACAACCCAACCCGCTCAACGTTGGTCGATTCTACTCGAATCTGAATGAACAGGTTGGTTCATTGGTGGGCAACTATGAGCATACGTTTGGCAATCCGGGTGACCGCGAGCCAAACCGCATTCGGGCGGGTTTCTACGGTGAACACCGAAACCGCGATTTTGCCGCCCGCTTCTATGGGTACGAACGGGTAGGGTTGATCAATAACATCAGCGGGCTTGGCATTGGGGACGTATTTGCTCCCGAAAACGTAACGGGTAGAGAAGGAAGCTTCAGTCTAATGGATGGTACGGTCAATAACGACTCGTACAATGGCAAGACGACGTACGCGGCTGGATACGTATCAGGCGATATCAACTTTGGAGCCTGGGCGAATTTAACGCTTGGTTTCCGGGGCGAATTCTATAACCAGACGCTGCGGTTGGCTCAGGCGACTAACAACTTAGTGGACAACAACATATTCAGTCCGCTACCATCAGTCAACTTTACGTACAAACTAACCGACCGACAAAATTTACGGTTCGCGTACTCGTCGACGGTGAACCGGCCTGAATTAAGAGAGTTGGCTCCCTTCCGGTACTATGATTTTGCCCGTCAGCTTGAAGTACGTGGCAACACGGCACTTAAAACAGCTACGATTCAGAACTTCGACCTGAAGTACGAGTTCTACCCGACGCCAAACGAATTAATCTCGATTACTGGTTTTTACAAAGACTTTACTAACCCGATTGAGTCGTTCCTGATTCCGATTCCCGGCGCGTTCCAATTCACATTCACCAATGCTATAGCGGCCCGCAATTATGGAGTCGAAGTGGAGTTCCGGAAAGGGTTTGCCAACTCGAGCAGTGCGTTCCTGCAAAACCTTCAGGTTGTTGGTAATGCGTCCTACATAAACAGCCGGGTGACGACGGGCGAATTTATCGAAGCGACCGGACCAAGTGGAGCCATCGAACGCTTTGGTAACAGTACAGATCGGAACCGGGCCTTAGCTAACCAGTCGCCTTATCTTATCAACCTGGGACTGTACTACGCCAATCCTACTTCTGGATGGCAGTATAACCTGCTCTATAACGTAGCGGGACCACGAATTTTCCTGGTGGGAAATATTGACGACCCCACCACCTACGAGATGCCCCGGCATGTGGTTGACGTCAATATCAGCAAAACCTTCAAAAAGCAATTTGAATTGCGACTGGGCATCCAGGACATTTTCAACGCGCCATTCCGCTACGCTCAGGACTTCAACGGAGATCGCAAAATTGGAAAAGATGTGACCTCACGTAGCGCCAATGCGGACCAGAATTATATAAACTATCGACGTGGCCAGTACGTAACCCTAACCGGAGTTTACACCTTCGGTCGCCGGACCATTGTGCCCTAATCAGTAAGCATTACCCAAAGTACAGTTCATTCAAACCAATCCATTCTATGCAGTTTCTTAAACGTTTCCAGTATCTTTTGCTTTTAGCGATAGGTCTGACGGGGGGTATCTCTGCCTGTAAAAACGATGACCAGCCAACGCCCGATCCGCTGTCTATTACGTCGATCAATCCAACGTCAGCACCCATTGGCGCTTCGGTTGTTATTACTGGAACGAGTTTCAATGCAACACCAGCCAGTAACACCGTTGTATTTAGTGGCAATGCGGCCGCGCAAGTTACCGGAGCCAGCCCAACATCGCTGACCGTGCTCGTACCGGCCACTGCCCAGAATGGTCCCATTACGGTTACGTCAGGTGGTACTACCGTGCAATCGCCTTCCACCGCAAATTTCACGTTAGCGAATCGCCCGGTTGTAACGCTGCCAAATTCGATAACGGCAAATATGACCTTGTCACCGGGTACTATTTATCAGCTTCGGGGTTACGTATACGTTAGAAGTGGGGCGGTATTAACCATTCAGCCCGGCACAATCGTTCGTGGTGGTAATCAGAGTCAGGATCCGGAAAACCAAAACCACGCGGGTACATTGATTATAGAACGGGGTGCACGTATAGAGGCCCGCGGTACAGCGCAGGCTCCGATTGTATTCACATCGGGTCAGCCAGCGGGTTCGCGGAAATATGGTGACTGGGGTGGGATCGTCTTGATTGGCCGCGCTCCCACTAACCAGGGAAGTGACCGTGCCTTCGAAGGGGGTATCGCCGGTACATTCGATGCGACCCTAAATGTAGCAGATGATAACTCAGGTACGCTCCAATATGTTCGGATCGAGTTTCCGGGGGTTGCTTTATCCGCTACGCCGAACAGTGAAATCAACGGGTTAACCTGCTATCAGGTAGGTTCGGGTACCACCATTGACCACGTGCAGGTTTCGTACAGTGGTGACGATGCATTTGAGTGGTTCGGCGGCACGGTAAACGCTAAATACCTGGTTGCACACCGTACATTCGATGATGATTTCGATACGGATTATGGCTACACGGGTAAACTTCAGTTTGGCGTTGCCCTGCGTGATCCAAACGTTGCTGACCAGTCGGGCTCTGAAGCGTTCGAATCGGACAATTTTGATCCCGGTGTACCCGTTGTGGCCGGTCGGCCACAAACGGCACCGATATTCGCTAATTTCAGTGCGTTCGCGTTTAATCCAGGTGTACCAAGCAACGCCAATACGGCGGGTGGTTCAGGCGCTTACAGAGCAGCTATGCACTTACGTAGAAATACAAAAATCAGCATCTACAATACGGTTTGTACGGGTTTTCCGGAAGGTTTACGTTTGGAGGGTACAACCGCTGGTACGTTAGCGAACATCAACGATAGTAGTCTGGACCTGCAGGGCATCGTATTCGGCAATTCGGAGAATCCTGGTTCGACAACTGCCGTACGTGGCATAGGGGATATTACGACAGCCGCTGCTCAGGCTTACTTCAATGCGGCCGCTCGTAAGAATCAGATTTTGCCAACGGACATTACGCCCTTGTTGCTAAATGCGCAGAACTTTACTCTGACAGCTCCTAATTTCCTACCACAGGCCGGCTCACCTTTGCTGGATGCTTCCAAAGCAGTAACGGGCGGAAAATTAGCGGATTCGTTCTTTACCCCGGCTCCTTACCGGGGGGCTTTCAATACCGAAAACTGGTTGGCTGGCTGGACAAATTTCAACCCTCAAGACACAAACTACGATCAATAGGTAATCAATTTAATTTCATATTGGTGTCGCACGAAAGGGCCGGGGCTTTGCTCTGGCTTTTTTCTTACAAGGTTCCGCGCAGGTTCCGTGGCTTGACAAAATCAGGTGAAAAACGCCTGTGTGTTACGTTACTAACCAGCCGCCTGTTGCTGCGGCCTGAGTACTATTTCGGGTAAAGTAGGCATGAAAATTGTTTATGTAGTTAGGTATTTGTTACCTAACGGCCTTAATTTCGTCTAACATCTACTTAGTCCATGAACTTTTGGGCTATATATGTGCGTTTGGGAGTAAGCCGTTAGGCGCGTTCATTATCAGTGCCAAGACTCACACCACTTAGCACATTTTGTGTAAAAGACAGCTAAGATTTTGGCTGATTGTTAAGAGCTTACTAATTTGGCCTCGTGTAAAGTATGTACTCTGCACAGGTAGTCCTTACCAAATCACTATAACCCTCTTAGGCACCGTAACAATGATCTCTAAGAAAGCTAAGTACGCCATCAAAGCCCTCAAGGTTTTGACTGAAGAGTACGGGAAAGGCCCGGTACTGATTTCCTATATTTCGGCGAAAGAGAATATCCCGAAAAAATTCTTAGAGGCCATCCTGCTGGAACTTCGGAATCATGGTATTCTGCAAAGCCAGAAAGGAAAGGGGGGAGGCTACCTGCTTCGCGTTGATCCAGGTCGGGTCAACTTAGCTCAGGTTCTGCGCGTTATTGATGGGCCGATTGCGCCAACACCCTGTGTGTCGTTTAACTTCTACGTGAAGTGTGACGATTGCACTGACGAAGTAACCTGCGCCCTGAAACCAATTATGGAACGCGTTCGCGATGCGAACCTCGGTGTGTATGAAAATACAACACTACTTACGTTCCAGGACCCATCTTCACTGGAAACAAAAGAAATTCCAATCGGTGCTAAAGCGGCCGAACTGGCAGACGCCACAGCTAACCGGATGTCTGCGTAAGCTGAAGTTATAAATTTAAAGGGTTGTATAGTTGTATAGTTAACAGGTAGCATTACCAACTATATAACTGTACAACCCTTTAAATTTATAACGGATTTACTCCGGTTGGTGCTCTTTCCGCAACAGGTCGTTCACCGTTTTAACCGGGTTAAACGTAATCAGCGGAACTTCCACGAAAAGCGTGGTCCAGTCGGCCATAGCACCGTTCCAAAGGCCGGGTAGTTCCTGGGCTTTTAAATCTTTTCCATCCTTCGATTTTGCCGTAATGAAGCCCGTCTGCGGATCGCGGAACGCAGGTAGATCGTATTTGCGTCCGTGCTGGTCTTTCAGGCCACAAACCAGGTCTACCGGATTGAAGTGGGTTGCCTCATCAAAAATGGCTTTCTGGCCAGAGTCGTTCAGGTCAATTTGCGCTGACTCAACCACCTGTAACGATACCGATCCATCCTGATTTTTGGCCCAGAACGGTCCTCCGCCGGGTTCGCCCACGTTTTTAACCATACCGCATACGCGGACCGGGCGATCTAGCTTCCGCCGGTAATAATCGACCTGTTCGGCTTTCGAAAGCGATTCAAATCCTTCGGGTGGCTGGGTAAAGAGCGTCCGGCGGAACAGTTCATCAGCTTCAGCCAGGTAACCCTCGCTGACTTCGTTTGACTCCGTGAGCAGGTTCTGTAACCGCGCAATCTGCTGCTGCGTGTCGAGCAGAACAGCCGCCAGCACCTTTTTATACGTAACGGTTGGCTCCTTGATGTCATCGGGCACTACGTTGTCAATGTTCTTGATAAAGACAATGTCTGCGTCAATGTCATTGAGGTTTTCAATCAACGCGCCATGCCCGGCCGGCCGGAACAATAGCGATCCATCCGGATTGCGGAACGGCGTATTATCGAGATTTACCGAAATCGTGTCCGTTGATTTCTTTTGCTCGGAAAAGCTGATATCGAACGTAACGCCAAGCCAAGCTTCGTAATCAGCTTTTTCCTGCTCAATCAATTGTTCAAAACGATCCCGGTGTTCAGGTGATACGGTGAAGTGAATCTTGACCAGGCCGTCGGAATTCGCGTAAGCAGCGCCTTCGACCAGATGCTCTTCAACGGGTGTACGGGGCGCATCGGCGTAGCGGTGGAATTTGAGCAGGCCTTTGGGCAAGTTGCCGTACTCAAGTCCGTCTTCCGTTAACAAATAGCGGAGCACCGTCTGCCGGTCGTTCTCGGCTACCGCCTTGTCCAGATCCAAACCGTTTTCGGCCATAACCGCCTTCAAATCTTCATAGAATGCAAAGTCGGTTAGCCGGGCAAATACCTCATCGGTTGCCTTGTCGAACTTGCCATCGAGGGCAGCAAACAAAGACTTAAACATCCGGGTAGCCGCTCCCGACGCAGGTACAAACTTGACCAAAGCGCGTTCGTGAGCGGCTTCATCAAAGCGGTGGATGTAAGTAGCCAGCTGGTCTTCGTCGATGCGAACGATACCATCGCCAACGGTGGCGGCCTTGATCACATTCAGGTAGGGGAACCCCTGAACAAAGTGTTGTATTTGCTGATCGATCTGGTCGAGGGAGGCACCCTGCGCCAAAATCTGGTCTTGATCCTGTTCAGAAAATTGCATGGAATACACGGGAATAGTCATTACAAACAGCTAGCAAATTGTATATTTCAATAACATGACGCAAATCAAACTTACTTATTAAGTCAATGTAGGATGGGTAATTACTTACCGGGTCGCTCGCGTAAGTTTTTGATTCGTCGGTTACCTTTGTTACAAGATGAAACTAATCGCTTTCGACGCCGACGATACGCTTTGGGTGAATGAGCCGAATTATGTTAATGTTCAGCAGCGGCTCTGCGACATGTTGTCGCACCATATTGATCAGGACACCTTGACCCAGCAATTCTACAACACGCAAATCCGGAATCTGCAATTGTTTGGCTACGGCGCAAAAGGCTTTACGTTGTCGATGATTGAGACGGCTATTGAATTAACGGATGGAGCCGTAAGTGGTCGTGAAATTCAGCAGATCATCGACGTAAGCAAAGAACTTCTGACGTTTCCGATCGACGTGCTTGATGGCGTCTATGACGTACTGGACTCACTGTCGAAGCAGTACGAGCTGATGGTATTGACAAAGGGTGATTTGTTTGATCAGGAGAGTAAGATCGCCCGTTCCGGGTTAGGTCATTTTTTCAGCCATGTCGAGATTGTCAGCGAAAAAAACGAACAATCGTACCAGCGTATCCTCAACCGGTACGGCGTAAAGCCGGAGGAGTTTCTGATGATCGGCAATTCGCTGAAGTCGGATGTATTACCGGTTCTTACTATTGGTGGCCATGCCATTCATGTTCCGTACGTCATTACCTGGGCGCATGAACGCGTAGACGAGGACCGTCTGGCGGGTAAATCGTTTACGACGCTGGAAAATATACGAGACGTATTGAACTGGTTAGAGACTATAACCGCGTCTGAGCCGTCCAACCCCTTAACTCACCGGACGTTTAGGGACTGATAGAGTCGTTAGCTGTTTGATTCGTAGATGAATTGCTGAGTATTCATTGCGCATCCTAACCAGCGATAACGAACGAGTCAGCATCCAGATTGGCGGGGAAGGCTGACCGGAACGCTCGTAACTCATCCAAAGAGAGCGTTTGCTGATGCACCACCTCGTTGTCGGTTTCGCAGAAGAGAACGTCTCCCTTGAAGTTGATGATGGCAGAGTCACCGCTGTACTGGTGCTGATTGCCATCCTGTCCTACGCGGTTTACGCCAACGACATAACTTAGATTCTCGATTGCCCGAGCCTGCAACAGTACGTTCCAGGGATTACGCCGAACGGCAGGCCAATTCGCGACGTAGAGCAGCAAATCATAATCGAACTGACCGGGCGTTGTGGTGTTCCGACTCCAGACGGGGAAGCGCAGATCGTAACAAATGAGGGGACAAATACGCCAGCCTCTCCATTCTTTCACAATACGTTGACTACCGGCGGTGTAAATGCCATCTTCGCCCGCCATGCGGAACAGGTGACGCTTATCATACGTATCGAATTGGCCGTCGGGCTGCATCCAGATCAGCCGATTGAAATAGCGTCCTCCCTCCTGCACAACGTAGCTACCGGTAACAACCGCATTGGTTTGCGCGGCCATTTGCTTTAGCCACCGGAATGTGGTCAGATTCATGGGTTCCGCCACTGATTTGGCGTCCATCGTAAAACCCGTCGTGAACATTTCGGGCAGTACAATCAAATCGGTCGGTTCAGGCAACGAAAAGATATGCTCCTCCAGCATGGCTCGGTTTGCCACCGGGTTATGCCAATACAGGTTGGTTTGCAGGAGCGTAACGTGCATGAACGTAGGGGACGAGAAACGTAGTAAGGGTGTAAGACTAACGCTTATAGCTCTCTCTTTTTCTCTAATGAGGGAATTTCATTCGATACTCGGCGTCGGTCTTCCCTTTTGTAATATCGGTGAGTTTTTTCCGGATAAGCTGACGGCGGAGCGCAGGCAGATAGTCGGTGAAAAGCTTACCGTCGAGATGGTCGTATTCGTGCTGGATAATGCGAGCCGCCATACCGTCGTACTCTTCCTCGTGTTCGTTCCAGTCGGTGTCGAAGTAGCGGATGACAACAATTTCGGGGCGGAACACCTCACCCCGGATACCTGGTATGCTCAGGCAACCTTCTTCAAATCCCCAATCGTCACCGGCTTCTTCAATAATCTCAGGATTGATGAACACTTTCTTGAACCCAATCAGGCTTTTGTCAATGTCTTCTTCAGGTTCGTCTTCGTTGATCGGCTGACCATCGACTACGAACAGGCGGATGCTCTGGCCAATCTGCGGAGCCGCTAAGCCGACGCCCGATGCAGCATACATCGTTTCGAACATGTTTTCGCTCAATGTTTTCACGTCGATTGAGCCGGGTTCAATATCCTTGGCCCGTTTCCGCAAAACGGGGTCGCCGTAGGCAATAATTGGGAGAATCATACTGTTTATGAATATCTAAACTGCCGTTCATACGATTTGATGAATCCACAAGGCTTTGCTTTCTGAGTGAATAGCAAAATCCAGTTAATCCATTCAATCCTATAAATCCCGGTTCAGACGGTTACTTTCCATATACGACTGAAGAATAATGGTTGCACTGACCTTATCAATGTTCCCTTTCTCGCGTCGGTCCTTCTTTGTACTTCCGCTGGCAATCATAGCTTGAAGAGCCATCGCTGACGTAAAGCGCTCATCATGCCAATAAACCGGAATATCCGGCAAAGCGTTCTGCAAATGCGTCACGAACTCCCTGACACGGGGCGTGTTATCCGTATCGGTACCATCCAGGCGCTTGGGTAAACCGACAATAAACGCTTCGACCGGCTCACGTGCTACGTAGGCTTTAAGAAACTTCAGCAGCTCGTGCGAAGCGACCGTTTCCAGCGCCGAAGCAATAAGCTGCAACGGATCCGTAACGGCAATGCCGGTGCGCTTGGCACCGTAGTCGATTGCTAAAAGTCTGGCCATTTCAGGGGCAAAGGTACGAAAATTAGGTGAAGGGCAGAGGGCGTGGGGCTTAGGGTGAGCGGTATGTAATATGAACTTCAGTTTGTTCCCCTAAGCCCCACGCCCTCTGCTCTTCGCCATTTGTCAACGTCCTCTCGGGTGTCGAGGTCGATACTGGCCAACGGGAAGGCAACCTCGGCGCAGTCGTCCGGAAATTGACGAATTAACTTTCGAGCGCCTACATCGCCCGAAAGTTTCATAAAATCGGCTTTGTATCGAATGTCGAATAAGGCTGGGACGCCTAAAACGCTCTGCTCAGCGTTTCCTGGCTCTGCGTAACGACTGGCAACGATACCCAGACCGGTCTGCTGCCTGACCGCAATGAGCTGACGTAATAAATCAGCCGTTACGAAGGGTTGATCGGTTAGCAGAACCAGAAAGGCATCAACGGCTATAGCCATTAAGCCCGTTTGTAAGGAGGCTGCTAATCCTTCACGCCAGTTCTCATTGTACGTAATAAGCAGGGGTAGGCCGTCTAGTTCAGCTTCAATTCGTTCACGATTCGCTCCCACGACGACCACCACCGGGCCAGCCTGTAAGGATAATGCTTCCTGGGCAATGCGTCGAACTAAAGTCTGGTCATTGTAACGTAACAACTGTTTCGGCTCACCGCCTAACCGACTTGAGCTACCTGCTGCCAGAATAAGGGTGGCAATGCTCATACCTCTGAACTGACCGCATCCGCCTGCCGACGTTGCGCTGACGCATTGCCCGACAGTCGCTCATGAATAGGGCCAGGAATATTTCGTAGGAAACCACCCGACCTTTTTGCGAAGAACGCCCTAACCTCGGCAACGATCGACAAGGCAATCTCGTCGGGCGTTTCTGCACCCAGGTCTAGGCCAATAGGCGCGTGAACGCGGTCGATTTGCGCTTCTGTGAGAAACAGATTGTCTTTCTCAAATTCGGCCTGCATCTTTTCAAAGCGCTTCCTGGGACCCAACATGCCGATGTAAGGAATGTCACTGCCAAGTAACGATTGCAGTACGGCTCGGTCGTAATTGAAGTTGTGCGACATCAGAACGGCAGCTGTGCGGTTCGTAATGGTAAACTTATCCAGCACCGCCGTTCGATCGGCGTACAGCACACAGGTGGCCACCGGAAACCGCTTGGGTGCCAGGTGAGCTACGCAATCGTCGGTAACCGTTACCTGCCAACCCAGTTCACGAGCCAGTTTCGCAACGGGTATTACGTCGTAGCCCGCCCCAAAAATGACTAGTTCGATACCGGGGTCAATACGTTCGATGAAGACCTCAACATCGCCCTGTTCAACTGAATACGACTTTGTTAACGGCTTGCCGGTGCCAAAAACGTCCTGCATATCGGTGAGCAGCCAGTCAGGTACAAATTGGTTGTTGTCCTGCGTAAGCGTGAAGCGGCTTCCGGGTTGGAAACCGCTCCGCTCACTTTTCAGGACTGTCGCCAGGGCGCGGACATCGCGCTTTTGCACAAATTCAGATAAGACAGCAACTGGATTTTGCTCATTCGCCGGGTCGATTGGCTCAATCAATACGTCGATAATGCCATTGCAGCCCAGCCCAACGCCGAAGCTATTGGCTCCGTCGTCCATGGTGTCATACGTAACAACGATGGGCTCTTTATCGAGCATGACTTGGCGGGCTTTTCGCAACGCATCGCCCTCCAGGCAACCGCCACTGATGGCACCTTCCCAGCGACCATCGTCCGTAATGAGCATTCGGGCGCCGGGCCGACGGTACGACGAGCCTTCTACCCAAACCACCGTTGCTAAAGCTGCTTTGCGCTGGGTAAAATCGATTTGTTCGTAAACCTCCAGAATTCGACTTATTTCTTTCATACGTTAACTCACATTAGCCAGATCAAACGGCAACCGACGCACGCGCTTACCCGTAGCGGCAAAGACCGCATTAGCCAGAGCAGGAGCGAGTGGTGGTAAACCAGGCTCTCCTACGCCCTTGATGGTTGGGCCGCCTTCGGCAAGTATATGAACCTCAACTTGTGGCATTTCGTTGATGCGCAGCATCCGGTTCGTATCAAAATTCGATTGTTTGGCCTGGCCACCTTCAAACGTAATGCCGTCTTTCGTAGCGGCCGTTAGTGCCATGGCTACGGAGCCTTCAACCTGGGCTTTTACGTTGTCGGGATTAACAACGGTACCTAGATCAATAACGCAGTAAACTTTCTCAACTTTTACCGAGCCATCCGTTTGTTTCGATACTTCAACGACCTGGCCCGCCAGCCCGGCAAAGAAGACCCACTGCGCCACACCCCGGCCCCAACCAGCGGGGAGGGGTTTATCCCAGTTCGATACTTCCTTCAACTTAGTCAGCACGCGCTTCGTGTCGGATTCTTTCGTAAGCATGGCGAGCCGGAACGCCATCGGGTCTTTACCCGCTTTTACGGCCATCTCATCCAGGAAACATTCGTGCGCAAACGCCAGCGTCGAGCTAGTTACCGACCGCCAGTACGTAAGCGGAATCTGAATATCAGCATGAACGTAGCGCGTGTTCAGGTTTGGGATTTCGTAGGGCTGCTCGTTGGTCCCTTCCAACATAGTGCTATCGGGTTTCGCCTTGTCATACGTCGCATTCATCGTAGCATCTATAGAAGGCGAAATGACCTTGTGCTGAAACGCTACAGGTTTACCGTCGGCGGTAAGTGCTCCCCGAAGGGCTGAGAATGTCATAGGACGGAATGGGCCGAGCTGGGTATCATCTTCCCGTGTCCAGACCACTTTCACGGGTTTGCCGATTGTTTTGGACAGAAACGCGGCTTCCGTGGCGAAGTCCTGCGTCAACCGACGACCGAAACCACCCCCGTTGAACATGACATGTACGGTCACGTTCTCTTTTGGAACGTTCAGCACTCTGGCTACTTCATCGACGACCAGGTCTCCGCCCTGCGACGATACCCAAAGCTCAATCTTGTCGCCAGGCGACTCCACGCCGGATTTGTAATGAGCTAGCGCATTCATCGGCTCCATCGTCGAGTGACTGACCATGGGCGTTTCGTAGAAGGCTTCCAATTTGGTTGGCGCGTCGGCGAAGGTTTTATCGAAGTCGCCTTTGTTGTGCCCAACTACACCGTCAGTTTTGGCTAAGTCGCGAAGGTTGTTTTCGAAAGCCGCCGTGTTGAACGTATCGAGGCCCTGGTAGTCCCACTGCACCTTAAGCGCTTTCCGGCCTTGCAAAGCGGCCCAGTAATTGTCGGCTACAACGGCAACGCCATCGAACCGATTTTTACCCAGTACGCGCTCCACTTTCACAACCTGCCGAACGCCTTTGATCTTCAGGGCCGGGCTGGCATCGAAACTAACGAGCTTTGCGCCTAGCACAGGGCTGCGCTCCACAGACGCATAGACCATGCCTGCCACTTTTGCATCAATGCCGAACAGGGCTTGTCCGATTGATTTCAACGGAACATCAGGTCGTGGAGCCGACTTGCCGATCTGCGTAAAATTCTTCGGATCTTTTAACGGCGGTTCTTTGGGAACAGGAAGTTTGGCTGCCGTTTCGGCCAGTTGACCGTACGTAAGCTTTTTGCCCGTTGGAGTATGAACAATGGTGGCATTTTCGGCAAGGCATTCCCCCATCGGTACGTTCCATTGCTGGCTGGCAGCTTGCCGAAGCATTTCGCGTGCCGAAGCCCCAACGGTTCGCATCTGTTTATAGCCACCGCGGATGGAGCCACTGCCACCCACCGCCTGCGACCACAAGCCGCCGAACTTACTTTCTCCGCCGGTTTGCTGGATGATGATTTTCTCCAGCGGAACCTCCAGTTCTTCGGCAATCAAGGCCGGAACGGATTGGAACGTTCCTTGTCCAATTTCAGGGCGGGGATTCATGATGGTAATCCGCCCCGAGGTTTCGATACGTATGAAGGGGGTAAGCTCAACCGACTCCGGCAAAGCACTTAGGTTCAGAACAGGTCCGGCGATAGCATCCGTGGTCGGAAAGCCAAGCGCGAAAGCGGCACCCGTAAGGCCGGCGGCTTTCAGGAAATTCCGACGGCTAGTTTGGTGTTGGGAGTTGCTCATCGCTTACCGACTTTTGGCGTAGATTTAGGTAATTTAGGGGCAGCAGCCATTTCGGTCGAGGCTGTATGAATGGCCTCCCGAATCCGAACATAAGTGCCACAGCGGCAAATGTTCCCCTGCATTGCCGCATCAATATCGGCATCCGTCGGTTTTGGATTTTGCTTCAATAAAGCTACCGCCGACATAATTTGACCGGACTGACAATACCCACACTGCGGCACCTGATGCGCTACCCACGCTTTCTGCACCGGATGGTTTCCGTCACGAGAAATGCCTTCGATTGTTGTAATCTTCTGACCAGTGACGGCCGATACCGGAACGCTGCACGAACGGATCGGGGTACCGTCGAGGTGAACCGTGCAGGCACCACACTGGGCAATGCCGCAACCGAACTTGGTTCCGGTCAGGCCAACAACATCGCGAATGGCCCACAAGAGTGGCATGTCCGGCTCTACATCGACCGTATGCGCCTGGTTATTAATTGTTAGTTTTACTAAAGCCATTGTGATGAGAAGTGAAGGAAATCAGCTTACTAGTGACTTCGTAGCCAAATTATGGGAAAGTTAAGACCTATAAACGGGAAATCATACACCCTAAGCCACTACCTTCGTGCTACCTAACGCTGAGCCCTGACACCCATGCCCAAAATGAATTTTTGCCCACAGTGTGCCAGTCCACTAGTACCTGGTGAGGCTAGTGGTCGTGAGCGACTGATCTGCTCAAAACCATGTGGCTACATCTTTTACGATAACCCGCTCCCGGTTGTCGGGGGCATTGTTGAATATGACCATGACACCGTCGTATTAACGCAGAATATTGGCTGGCCTGCCGATTGGTTTGGTGTCGTTACCGGCTTTTTAGAAAAAGGGGAGGAGCCCGCCGATGCCATCTTGCGTGAGATTCACGAAGAGATTGGTCTGACGGACGCCCGCATTGTGGAGTTCCTGGGTATCTACACCTTTTACCAACGTAACGAAGTAATTTTTACGTATCACGTTCGGGCATCGGGTACAATTGTCATGGATGAGACCGAGTTGCAGGCGATTAAAGTGGTGCCAATTGCCGAGATCAAGCCGTGGCCGTTCGGTACCGGACCTGCCTTGAAAGAATGGAAAGAGAAACGGCTGGGTAAACGTTGAAAAGTGAATGCCACTAAGGGTATTTGTGCCTTGCAGGGGTACTTGACCCATTACGTTAGGCTTTTCGAGCGACTACTTCCTATCTCTGAAGTTCGCTTTATCTTTGCGGTCGATTGACTAAAGACTGAATTTATGACCGCCCTCGATATCGTCACCGAGTATTACAACGCCTTTAACCGCAAAGACTGGACCGGTATGCTCAACCTGGTTCACCCTGACGTTCGCCACGATAGTAACCAGGGTGCAACGCGCGTCGGTAAAGATCTGTTTACTCAGTTTTTGCAGCACATGGATGACTGCTACGACGAAACGTTAACGGACATGATGGTCATGACGGAGCCGACCGGAAAGCGTGTAGCCTGTGAGTTTGTTGTGAATGGCGTGTACAAGAAAACGGATGGTGATCTGCCCGCTGCTACTGGGCAAACATACACGTTACCTGCTGGGTCGTTTTTAGACGTAGCGGATGGGCTTATCACCCGAATCACGACGTATTACAATCTGCCGCTCTGGGAATCATTGGTGTTAGGTAAATAAGATACGTCTTGGCAACGGAGCCACATCACTCGCTGACATTTACCCGCCTGACCGGCTCAGGGATTCGTACCGTGTTCGATGAGTTAGCCACCCTGCGAATTACCGTTTTTCGCGAGTTTCCTTATTTGTACGAAGGCACCATTGCCTACGAGAAAGAATATTTGGAGACGTATGTCCGCTCGGAGCGCTCCCTTCTTTTTGCCGCTTACGACGGGGATCAACTAGTTGGTGCTACGACGGCCCTGCCGTTGCTAGACGAAACCGAAGAGGTGCAGAAGCCGTTTCGGGCAGTCGGCTACAATCTTGACACGATATTCTACTTTGGCGAAAGCATCCTGTTGCCCGAATATCGGGGCTTAGGGCTGGGACATCGGTTTTTTGACGAACGCGAGGCTCATGCCCGCCAATTTGGTCAATACACTACGACCTGTTTTTGCGCGGTCGAGCGCCCTGCCGACCATCCTCTTCGCCCTGCTGAGTACCAGCCCTTGAACGCCTTCTGGACGAAACGAGGGTACCACCGTGAATCGAGCCTGCAAAGCCTATTCATGTGGCCGGACCGTGGCGAAACGGAGTCTACGCCTAAACGGATGACCTACTGGATGAAGGCGATTTAGTAGTAGCGGCCAACATAAACAGCAAGCCAGCGGTTGTTTTGTCGAATACAACAAACAACCTTATGGAAACAACCCCAATGGCGGACCGCGCGTCCGAAGATCACGAAATAGGTATTGGTGTTATAGGCATGGGTGGATTTGGCCTGTTTGCCGTTCAACAATTCTTACAAACGCCCCACACGCGCCTGGTCGCCATTGCCGGATCGAAACGCGAGGAAGCCATCACAACGGCAAAACGCTTTGGTGCCGATCAGGTCGACAGTATTGACGAGTTAGTGAACCGCCCGGACGTAACGCTCGTGTATATCGCTACCCCGCCCTTTCTGCATTACGAACAGGCGATGAAAGCGTTACAGGCGGGTAAGCACGTAATCTGCGAGAAACCATTGGCCATGGACCCTGAGCAGGGCCGGGAAATGATCGAAACGGCGCGTCAGAAAGGCTTACTGATGGTAACTAACCTGATGCAGCGCTATAACCCAATGTTTGCCCGCATTAAGCACCTGATTGACAAGAGACTGCTGGGTGAGTTTTTGCACGGTTATTTCGAGAACTACGCGGGCGATGAGGGATTGTCGCCTGAACACTGGTTCTGGGACCGTAGTAAAAGTGGTGGTATCTTCATCGAGCACGGGGTTCACTTCTTCGATATGTTTGCCGGATGGCTTGGCGAAGGTAAAGTGGTCGCGTCGCAGGTGGTTAAGCGTCCGGGCAGCAACCAGGCGTCGGAACTTATAGAGGACCAGGTACAGGCTACGGTTGAGTACGGCGATGAGGAAACGGGTCGCAAGCTGGTTAACTTCTACCATGGTTTCACCCAAACGGGCCGAATGGATCGGCAGGAGATGCGGCTTTTGTTCGAGCGCGGAGACATTACGTTGTTTGAGTGGGTGCCGACCCGAATGGTCATGCGTTGCGTGGTGGATGAAGAAACGACCCGAGCCTTACTGGATTTGTTTCCTGGCGCTCAATTGAACGTAACAGAGAACATTGGCGGTAACGATCGAATCCTGCGGGGGCGGCACAAGGAGTTCGAAGCCTACCAGCGTATTGAGCTTCGCTTTGGCTTCGGCGAAGAAAAACAGCACCTCTACAGTGAGCTGCTTCGGCTGATGTTCCGCGATCAGGTCAGCGCAATAAAGTACCCGGAGACGCATCGGATTATTAGCGAGTTGAACGGGCTTCAGTCGCTCGAAGTAGCCACAGAAGCGGATCGGCTTGCCCGGCAGTAGGTGGCTGCGGGAGTAAACGATCCGATTTTATAAAAAATTTTAAAAAATATGACTATCGCAGGATAAACTGGGCCGTTGGCTGATGTAATCAAGCTGAATTTTTCAGACCTTTGTGCTGTCTTACCAACTCTCCGCGCAGCGCATGATTACGGAGTCTCCACTACTCGACAATCCGGATGGACAGGTGCCAGCAACATCAGCCATCGGTGGCCCTATCCAGTCGGCCATTACGTACGAAAAAATTCCTACCCACATTTATGCTGACGCTAAAGATGCCAGCCGGGCTGTGGCCCAGGAAATTGCTGATCTGATTCGGCAAAAACAAAGCGAAGGAAAGCCTTGTATACTGGGCTTAGCAACGGGTTCATCACCCAAAACGGTCTACGCTGAATTAATCAGGATGCACCGCGAAGAAGGGCTGAGCTTTCGAAATGTAGTTACGTTCAACCTGGACGAGTACTACCCAATGGAGCCGGATTCGCTGCAAAGCTACTGGCGCTTCATGCGGGAGCAACTGTTCGACCATGTCGATATTCCGGCTGGCAATTATCATGTTCCGGACGGGACTATTCGTACGGATAAGGTTGCTGAATTTGCCAAGCAATATGAAGCGGATATTGAAGCTGCCGGGGGACTCGATTTCCAGCTATTAGGGATTGGGGGTAACGGCCACATTGGCTTTAATGAACCGGGTTCGCTGGTCAACTCGCACACGCGGCTGATGATGCTCGACAATTCGACACGGGCTGCGGCATCGTCAGATTTTGGTGGTTTACCAAAAACACCTCGCAAAGCCATTACAATGGGGGTTGCCAGTATTCTGAGTGCCCGTCGTGTGGTTCTGCTCGCCTGGGGTGAGCGGAAAGCGCCCGTAATACGTGGTGCCGTGGAGGGTTTGGTTACCGAACTGAATCCAGCCTCTTACTTGCAAACGCACCCCAATGCTTTATTCGTAATTGACGAAGCGGCTGCTTCTGAGTTGACCCGCATGAAAACGCCTTGGCTGGTGGATTCTGTTGTGTGGGACAACAACATGAATAAAAAAGCGGTGACGTATCTGTCGCTGACTCTCAATAAGCCAATCCTGAAACTCACAGACCGTGATTATAATGATAACGGGATGAGCGATCTGCTGGCGCAGTATGGGCAAGCTTACGATATCAACATCGACGTTTTCAATCAACTTCAACATACCATTACGGGCTGGCCGGGTGGTAAGCCCAACGCCGATGATACCAATCGGCCGGAACGGGCCCTACCCGCTCAGAAGCGCTGCCTAATCTTCAGCCCGCACCCCGACGACGATATTATTTCGATGGGCGGTACGTTCCAGCGCCTGGTTGACCAGGGGCATGAAGTACACATCGGCTACCAAACCTCGGGTAATATTGCCGTCGCTGATGACGAAGCGCTCCGTTTCGCTGACTACGTAGTAGATTTCAACACGAAGTTTGGCATCAACAGTCCGGAGGCAACCCGTATTTTCCAGGATGCGGCTGCGTCGCTTCGCGAGAAAAAAGATAGCGAAATGGACACGGCTGAAGTTCGGTACGTGAAAGGCCTGATCCGGATGGGTGAAGCGAAATCGACCTGCCGGTTTGTCGGTATTCCGGTTGAAAACGCACACTTCCTGAACATGCCGTTTTACGAAACGGGTACTGTTGCCAAGAAGCCGCTCGGCGAAGAAGACATTAAAATCACAATGGCCCTCATTGAAGAGGTCAAACCGCACCAGATCTACGCGGCTGGTGATCTGGCTGACCCGCACGGGACGCACAAAGTATGTCTGGATGCCGTCCTGGAAGCAGTACGTCGGTTGAAGCACAAAAACTTCATGAAAGATTGCTGGGTGTGGCTCTATCGCGGTGCCTGGGCGGAGTGGGATATCCACGAGATTGAAATGGCCGTTCCCATGTCGCCCGACCAGGTGATGAAGAAACGCCTGGGGATTTTCAAACACCAGTCGCAGAAAGACGGTGTGGTATACCAGGGTACCGACTCGCGGGAGTTCTGGCAACGGGCTGAGGAGCGTAACCGGGGCACGGCCGCCCTGTATAATCGGCTTGGCCTAGCTGAATACGAAGCGATGGAGGCCTTTGTTCGCTGGCGTTTCTAGTACAACTCTGCTTATGCAAATGCCCTCTAGTTGACCGTGCGGTCAACTAGAGGGCATTTTTGTTTATGTTGTTGGGAGTTAGGTATTTAGTGCCGAAACGGTAGGAATTGCTTGTCGTTTTGCCTGTATCAGTTCTTGCTTTAAAGCCAGCACCGTAACTCCATAAACGAGAGCTACAAGTAGGGGCAACACGATAAAGCGTTCATCGGGAAAGAGATACCAGCAGCCAACCGTGAGGATGGTTCGAGCGGCTACGTGAAGCTGGCAGGCCCGACTGTCATATAACCACCCAATAATGGGCCAGTGAATACTCATACCAACAGCCAGACAAAGTGGAACCAGTGATTTATCGATGCTCGCGGCCGGAATTGTGATTGCCCAGCTTAGCATCATGGCAATCAACGCGAACGGAATCAGGCTGGTAAGCGGTGTTTTTAGCAGTAAGTTGGATTTAAATGGCTTTTGCAAGGCGAGTCCTAAAGGAAAGAGTAAACCACTTGTGCAAAAGGCGAGCAATACCCACGCTCCTGGCTTTAAGTAATACCCAGCGATTCCTAATAAGGTCCAGTAAATAGCCCCGGCTACGGGTAAAGAAATACCAGCATTAGCATTTAAGAAATCCTGGCGTTTTTGTGCGGTGAGGGCCTGATGAAAGTTCATACAGAAAATAGAGTATTACGTATTATTTGCGAGCGCAAAAAAGCTCACAACTTACTACTGGCCAATAGTAAATCGATCAATTTGAATTTTTCTTTAACGAACAGACAATTTATCAAGATGAACTTTAGAAGAGGTTGAACGACCTTTTTTCACATCATTCGTCCTAACAGATAAGCTTAGCTTAGGAAGTTTAGCTTTTACCAGTTTATCAAAAATTAAAGGATATCATAAGGCTATGATATGAAAATTGAATATACTTGCATGAATATATAATAGTTATATTATACTACATCAACGCTTTCCCAACAATATGATTAAGGATACAAAACAAAGAGCGGCTCGACTCTTTGCCTTACACGAATACATTCGGGCTTTTTTTACAAAAGCCGACTGGTTTCGTGTCGCTTATTTAACCGACAATGTAGAACTGATAGAAGACCATCCTCGTCTGTTGCGGAGCCTCGACTTCCGTGATGAAGATTATGATGGCAACAGCATGCAGGTACTCTCGAAACTTATTGGTGAGGGTGGCGCTAACCTGAGCGAAATCGAGCGCTACGTCGAAATTCGGAAAGCGGCTACAAAACGACCTGTTTCTCTAGCGCCTGAATTTATCTCAACCACTCAGGCTCGGCCACCAGAACGCACTGTTACGTTTGCGCCTGATGTATTTCGCATTCCCGACAAATCCGTTGAAGCAAATACACTGTCGGTGATGATGCCTTTTGAAAGCCGGTTCACGGGTACGTACACTGCCATACGTAACGTTTGCGACCGGCTAGGCATTGCCTGTCGGCGGGCGGATGATATTTGGGACAACAGCATCTTGATTCAGGATGTATTCGACTTGATTTTTACCAGCCGGGCGGTCATTACGGATTTTACCGACCGGAACCCGAACGTATTTTATGAGACGGGCGTGGCGCATACGCTGGGCAAAATTGTGATTCCCATTACGCAATCGGTCAATGACATTCCATTCGATTTACGCCACCACCGCGCCTTGACGTATCTCGCTAACGCGGAAGGATTAGCGAAGCTGGAAAAGGATCTGGAGAAAAAATTAAAACAGGTATTCGCCTGATTTAGACGTAGCGTTTGCTGTAAAATTGTGGGTGTAATCTGTTAGCGTAGTTTAGTGTACGCCGTTTGCTTAGGTGGCGGCTTTTGTTTTTGGCCATATTCCGTGAACTTAGCGGAGAACTGACTTACGCCTATGCAACCGTCCGACCTAACCGCCGATCAGGCAGTACACAAATCCAGTGACCGCCCCGGCCGCCTGCTCTCTCTCGACGCGTTTCGGGGATTAACTGTCGCCGGTATGATTCTGGTAAATAACCCCGGCGACTGGAATCATATCTACGCTCCTCTTGAACACGCGGCCTGGAACGGTTGGACACCCACGGACCTGATTTTCCCATTCTTTCTGTTCATCGTCGGCGTGTCTATTACGTATGCGTTAGGTGGAAAGGTGCAGGATAATGCTGGCGTAGTGCGTAAAATCGTGAAGCGTAGCTTTACCTTGTTTATGCTGGGGCTATTCCTGAATTTCTTCCCCAAATTCGACATCAGTACCGTCCGCATTCCTGGCGTATTGCAACGTATCGCGCTGGTGTATCTGGCTTGTTCACTGATCTTTCTAAAGACTACACCCCGACAGCAGCTATACATTCTTTGCGGTATCCTGGTCGGTTACTGGCTACTGATGACGGCAGTGCCAGTTCCTGGTATTGGTTACGCTAACCTGGAGCCGGAAACGAATCTGGCGGCCTGGATTGATCGCATCCTACTAACGCCAGCACACGTATACAAACCCGCCAAAGTTTGGGACCCCGAAGGGATTCTGAGTACGTTGCCCGCCATTGGTACCGGTTTGATCGGACTGTTGACTGGAGCCTTGCTGCGAAGTCGTCGGCCGGAAGCCGAAAAAGTGGCCTGGCTCTTTACCGCTGGCTGCTTGTCAACGCTGGCTGGCCTGATCTGGGGCGGTTTCTTTCCTATTAATAAGGCACTCTGGACAAGTTCCTACGTCTTGCTAGTTGGCGGATTGGCAATGTTGGGGTTAGCCCTGAGCTACTGGCTGATCGATGTTAAAAAACGCCGACGGGGTGTGTTGCCCTTCGTGGCGTTTGGCGTGAACGCCATCACTGTATTCTTTTTGTCGGGACTCATTCCTCGTATGATGAGCCTGATTCACATTCAACAGCCGGATGGGAGTGAGGTAGGGCTGCGCGAATATCTTTATCGTTCCTTTATTGCCCCGCCCTTTGCCGACCCGAAAAATGCGTCGCTGGCGGGGGCCTTAACCTTCGTGCTCATTTGGTTTGGCATTCTGTGGTGGATGTATCGGAAAAATGTCATCATCAAAGTGTAATCCCTAAACCGGTACCTGTCATCTGCTCTTGCTCGATTCGGCGTGGAGACTGCTTACATCAACGATCTCAAATACCAGATTGAACGGATTTTGCGTTGGGAACCATCCCAACATTGGCGGCATCGCGACTTTACCTTGCTGAGCGAGCAGACCATGGCTCATACGAACCACTGGGTCGAAGCGCATGACCTTCGGTTATTCTGGCAGAAATCCGTGACGACGCCGGGGCTGTTGGATTCGCTGGCGCAGTTTGCCGATTATGCCGACTGGTTGGATTTCTGTACCCGGAATCAGGTTGGCGAGATGGTGCCGCTTAAACCCGATGCCTTTCATGCGCCCAGGTGGGAAATACCAATGCGATGGGTAATTTTCATTTGTTGGCTGTCTGTACTCGCGTCCGTTATCATCTGTATACTTTTGCTGTGGAAGCGCTAAACGATTCAGTACCACTGAACGTTATTAGTCCATCTGTTAATTGCATAACCTTAATCCTCTATAAACGACCGAATGGTACGTTTCTCATTCTCTCTGAGCCTGTTGCTCAGCGCCACCATTGTGTTGGCGCAGCCAACGGCTAAACCCAAGCCAGCTGCATCGGCACCACGAAAGACTCCGGCTGCTCCCCAAAATCTATCCAGTCCTATACCGACTGATCCAAGCGTAAAAGTTGGTAAGTTGCCCAACGGACTGACGTATTACATTCGGAAGAATAGCGAGCCAAAAAATCGGGCTGAGCTTCGGCTGGTCATCCGGGCTGGTTCGGTATTGGAAACTGATAACCAACAGGGCCTTGCGCACTTCATGGAACACATGGCGTTCAATGGCACAAAGAATTTCCCGAAAAACGAGCTCGTCAATTTTCTGCAATCGTCGGGGGTTCGCTTTGGCGCCGACTTAAACGCGTACACGGGTTTCGACGAAACCGTTTATCAACTGCCCGTACCGACGGATTCAGCTAACGTGTTTCGGCAGGCATTCCAGATTTTAGAAGACTGGGCGCATAATGCAACGCTCGATCCGGCTGAGATCGACAAAGAACGCGGGGTTATTCTGGAAGAACGGCGACTGGGACGTGGCGCTGGCCAGCGGATGCGGGATCAGTATTTTCCGATTCTGCTGAACAATTCACAGTACTCCAAACGCTTGCCGATCGGAACGGAGCAGGTCTTGACGACCTTCCGGCACGAGACGCTCCGCCAGTTCTACCAGGATTGGTACCGGCCCGATCTGATGGCCGTTGTAGCCGTCGGCGACTTCGATACCAAAGAGGTAGAAGGCATTATTCGCGAAAAGTTCGGGCGTATTCCAGCCGTTAAAAACCCGAAACCACGTACGGAGTTTCCGATACCGCCCCATAAGGATACAAAGGTGGTTATCGTGACGGACCCTGAACAGCCAAACACCGTTGTGCAGGTAATTTATAAGCGGCCCGAAATAAAAGAGCGTACCTTAAACGATATCCGCGAGAGCATCAAACGGGGTCTGTTCAATACCATGCTGGGTAACCGGATTCAGGAATTAACCCAACGGAAAGATCCTCCGTTTCTGGGCGGCTATAGCAACTACAGCAACTTCCTGGGTAACCTCGATGCGTTCACCTCAATCGCCGTTGCTAAAGAAGGCAACGTAGAACGGGCCATCCGGGCGGTACTAGACGAAAATGCCCGTGTCAGGCAGTTTGGGTTTACAGAAACCGAATTAACCCGTGCTAAACAGGAGTATTTCACGGGGGTAGAGCAGGCCTATAACGAACGGGATAAAACACGTTCGGCCAGCTTTGTGGAAGAATACGTTCAGAACTTCACGAAAAAAGAGCCGTATACGAGCATTGAGTTCTATTACAACTTCTTCAAGAAAGAGCAGGCTGGTATTAAGCTAGCCGAAGTGAACGCCCTGGTCGATCAGTTTATCCACAACGATAACCGGGCCGTTATTGTCATGGCTCCGGAGAAGGCCAAAGATAAACTGCCGACCGTTGAGCAGATCATTGGCTATATCGACGATGCAGGCAAGGGCTTGACCGCCTACGAGGATAAAACCCTTAATACGCCGTTGCTGGCCAAAGAACCAACAGGTTCGCCTGTGGTTAGTGAGAAGCCAGTGAAAGACATTGGTGCCACCGAGTGGACACTTAAGAATGGCGTCAAGGTAGTGCTGAAGCCTACAAACTTTAAAAACGATCAGATTCTGTTCTCCGGTACAAGCTTCGGCGGTACGTCGCTCTATGATCTGAAAGATTTTCAGTCGGCCCGGTTCTCGTCCACGCTGGCGTCACTCGGCGGAACAGGAGAATACAACCAGATTCAGCTCGGGAAATTCCTGGCCGGTAAGCAAATTAGTGTTTATCCGTACGTGGGTGAACTTAGCGAAGGCGTGAATGGTAGCGCATCACCAAAGGATCTGGAGACGGCTATGCAGTTGCTGTATAGTTACTTCACGCAGCCGCGCAAAGATGCGGATGTGGTGCAGGGTTTCCTGTCGAATCAGCGGAGTGCCTTACAGAACCAGATTAATACGCCAACGCCCGCGCGGGTATTCCAGGATACGGTGGCTGTAACGCTTGGCGCCAATAACCCGCGTCGGCAACCGCTCAAACCCGAAGATCTGGACAAGATTAACCTCGACCGGGCGCTGAAGATTTACCAGGAGCGGTTCAGTAACGCCGGCGACTTTACCTTCTTCTTTGTGGGTAACTTTAAAGAAGAGCAACTGAAGCCATTGGTCGAAAAATACCTGGGTGGATTGCCAGCAAGCGATAAAAGCGAGAAGTTCAAAGATCTCGGTATTCGGATTCCAAGTGGACAATTAAGCAAGACTGTATACCGGGGTCTCGACCCAAAAGCTACGGTGCAGTTGGTTTACAGTGGTGATTTGACGTGGTCGTCCGAGAACGCTACCCAACTCGATGCCTTAGCGGAAGTGTTAGAAATTAAGTTGATCGAAAAATTACGGGAAGAGGAAGCGGGTGTCTATGGCGTGGGTTCAAACGCGGTTTATAGCAAGTATCCCGTACCGCGCTATACATTCCGGATCAGTTTCGGCTGTGCGCCCGAAAATGTAGAGAAGTTAATTACCAAAACGCAGGAGCTAATCAACGACCTCAAGCAGAAGGGTGCTCTGCCGACGGACATCGCTAAGTTTAAAGCCGAGACCCGGCGGGAAACCGAGGTGCAGTTAAAGGACAATCAGTTCTGGCTAAGTTATCTACAAAACCAGTATTACAACGGCGACGCGCCCGATGAAGTGCTTCATGAGGAGGAGCAGTTAAAGAAGGTGACCGTAGAGAGCACCAAAGAGGCCGCTAACAAGTACTTTGGAAGCAACTTTATCCGGCTTGTGCTAATGCCAGAGAAGAAACAGTAGTTAACAAGGTAAGAAGGGTGAATGCTAAGGTTAGTGTTTAGAAAGCCTTAACACACGTATACACCAAACTAAGAACCACAGAAGCCGCTGATCACTCAGCGGCTTCTGTGGTTTCATAACTAGCCACAGGCGTTAACCGATTGGAAGCCAGATCGGAGAAGATCGTAGGAACTAAGCAACGTACCGGCAGTTGTCTCCATCGGAACGCTTGCTCTACAGATTATCGAGCGCCTGCCAGCATTGATACAAGCCTCGGGGAACATGAAAGCAACCTTTCCATTTACCGCCCTTCAATGGTAACAGCACCTCACCCCGTCGATTGAGGTAGCCGAACCACTCGCCATGTTCGGGATCAGGGAAATGTGACCAGGTATAGGCATGAACACGCTCAAACCAGTCCCAGCAGGCGGGATTTTTCGTTATTTGATACCCTTTTAGCAGGCTAATGAGCGTTTCGACGTGCACCCACCAGAGTTTCTGGTCCCACTCCAGTTGCTGAGGAGGATGACCATTAGCGTCCATGAAATACAGGATACCACCGAACTCTTTATCCCAGGCATAGTCGAGCGTATCGAGTGTAATTTGTACGGCCCGTTCCAGCAACGAACGATCACCACGTCTGGCGGCTAAGTCCATAATAAACCACATAGCCTCAATGGCATGACCAGGATTCAAGAGCCGCCCCTCAAACGAATCAGACACTTGCCCATTGGGCGTAACGTTTTCCCGAATCAGCCCCAACACCGGATCGAAAAAGACATCCATTACTTCGTGGATACATTCGTCGATGGTCTGCTCAACTAGCGGATTATCGAGCAGGTGTTCGATTTCGAGCGCCAGGTTGCACAGAATCATCGGCAGCGCGAAGTTCTTCAGCGGTCGGGTTCCCGGAACGGCTTTGTTCCAGTTCCCTTTTGGGTTGTCGCGCCGGTTTAGGATCTGCCGGAACGTTGACTCTGCAATGTGAGCGTACTCGTCGTTGTTCGTAGCCAGCGAAAGTTGGCCAAAGGCCATTGTCGCAAAGCAGTCCGAAAAAATGTTGTACGGTTGCACGAGCGGTTGCCCTTCGCGGGTGAGCGAAAAATACCAACTACCGTTCTCTGCGCGGCCATGCGTTTTGAGGAAGTTAGCGCCGTGCTGGGCCAGCTCGAGCCAATCGACTTTCTGGGCTGGCGACGTACCATCCAGGTCGCCCAGCCGGTTGTACAACATAGAATACGTCCATACCTGCCGAGCTTGCAGCCAGATGAACTTATCGGTATCGTAAACCTTTCCTTGTCGATCTAAACAAGTAAAGAAGCCACCCATTTCCCGATCAGGCGAAAAGCGCTGCCAGAACGGAATCACATCATTCAGCAAGTTATTGCGGTATTGAGCAGCGTATTGGGTAGACTGTATGGACTTCATGAATGGGTAAAACGGTTACTGAACTAGCCAGGTATAGGGGAAGTGGGCGTAGGTGATCGTGGTATAATTGTCACGCTCGTAAAGCAGACCAACCTGGCCATCCTGCTGAATAACCAAATCGGAGTAAGCTGCCGACCCAGCGTAGATCTCACGACCCGCCGACCAGCTTTTCCCGTCGTCCTGACTGACGCGCACGGTCAGTTTCTCCCGCTTGGTCTGGCTGTTGGCGTTCGCAAAAAGGAGTACTGGTTTCGAACTCTGGCGGTAATTGATCATGCTGCCCTGGCAGACCGGGTCGGGCAAATCACGGGCTACCGTTACCGAATCCCAGGTTTGGCCCGCATTGGCGGAAAAGGCCAGTATCCGATTTTTAACATCACCCGACTGATTTCGGATGTTCATGAGCAGACCACCGGTGGAGGTTTCGGCGGCTGTACTTTCGTTGCCGCCTGGATACGTAACGGTAGCCGATAGTTTCCAGGTTTTTCCGTGATCGTCCGAATAAAAGCCGTGTGCCCGATAGTCCCTAAACTGTGGCTGAACCGGCCCCTCGGAGTGATTGGCAGCTACAAACAGACGGCCTTTGTAGCGCCCGTTCTGAATTTGCAGGGCGTGGCCCGGGGTGTTGGCGTACGACCGCCAGTCTTCCTTGAAATTGTATTGGGGATTCACCAAAGGCTTATTGGGACGGTTGACCGATGTGGTGATATTGACCGCTTCGGACCAGGTTTGTCCGCCATCGGAACTGGTTTTATACCACACCTCCCGAATGGCTTTCCCGTTACGTACATCGCCTTCGGAGACGGTGCCCGTATTGTACACCAAAAACAGTCGTCCTTTCGGAAACCGGGAGTCGGTCAGGTCGAATACTGGTGCTGGATTACCGGCCTGCGCCTGCCCATAATCGGCCACCATACGCAGCGGGCTCCATGTCCGACCGTTATCCCGGCTGGTCCGGAGCACAATATCTACATCACCAAAATCTCCGCAGTCGGTTTTCCGCCCTTCGGCAAAGGCCAGCAACTCGCCCGAGGGGGCCTTCACAATAGCCGGAATTCGGTAACAGGTATAGCCGCCTTCGCCATTTCGGAATACGACGGTTTGCTCGACGCTGGTAGACGATGGGGTGGTGGAGACCGGTTGGGCGCTGGTTAGAGTTAGCCCACTAGCGGCTAGGCTAAGGCAGATCAAAAAAGATTTATACATAGACCATTACGTTAAAACAACCGCTGGAAATGATTCTCGAAATGGTTGCGCATGGCGTTGCGGAACGTTTCGGGATTGCCATGCTGGAGTACGTCGACCAGGCCCCGGTGCGATACAAATTTTTTGTGCTGCACCGGCTTTTTCAGTAGGCCGCTTTCGTGGACGAATTTGAACACAGGAAGTAGCATCCGCTGGAACCGACGTAACGTATCGTTGCCGGTAATGTCGTACAGTTTGCCGTGAAACCGAATCTCCTGTTCGGCATCAAACACCATTTCCTGTGTGTTGATCGGTTCGTCGGCGACGATGGCATACAACTCATCAATATCGGCCTGAGTGATTCGCTCGAACAGCAGATCACCCATGCCGATTTCCAGCACGATCCGTAACTCAAAAATATCGCGGAGGGTATCGTCATTTAAGATACCCGGATACATGGTCTTCTCTAGTAGCGCAAGCGGATCAGGGTTGGTAATGACCGTACCGCGCTTTTTCCGGGATTCGATTAAGCCGCGCGACCGCAGCCGAAGCATCGCTTCCCGAACGACCGTTCGACTAACCCCCAACTGCGCGGCTAGTTCTACCTCTTTGGGAATGGCATCACCGGCCTTAAGCTGATGCGTGTTGAAGTAGTCCAGCAGGTCAGATTCTGTTTTATCGACTAGCGTGTTTGGCTCGTTCGATTTTGAATCAGCCTGCATAGCTGCATAATCCATCTTATATGTATGATTTATTAATCGCGGAACGTTTTATTAAGTTGGACAATATTCGTAATAATCAGGCATAAATAAAAATTTGTTCTCATTTATTGACTATTAAGTATAACATAATAATTTTGGGTCATCAATTTGTTCTTTGTTTCATCCTAAATACAGTTCGGCAATGCCAACTTATCCCAAAACATTCAGGCGATATGTAATACTTATTGCCAGCTTGCTCGTTTGTTTGACGAGTTGGGCGCAGACTACAACCCGAACGGGAACCGTGCGCGACAAACGTACTGGCCAGGGATTACCTGGTGTCAATGTCGCCATTAAAGGAACCACTCGGGGAACGGTAACTGACAGTGACGGTCGCTTTTCACTGTCGGCTCAACAAAATGATGTGCTGGTCATCTCTCAGATTGGCATGACAACCCAGGAATTGCCAGTCGGCAACGAGACTACATTGACGATTGACATGGTCGAGAGTGCCCGCAGCCTCGATGAAGTGGTCGTCGTCGGCTACGGACAGCAGAGCCGCCGAACCCTGACCGGTTCTGTCGCCAGCATAGACAACACTGTTCTCAAGTCGGCACCACGTACCAACGCAGCCACGGCTTTGCAGGGTACGGCACCGGGCTTGCGGGTTCAGCAAACATCCGGTCAGCCCGGCGCTACGCCCACCATTGTGCTGCGGGGAGGAACCGAATTCAGCGGTTCCGGCTCTCCTTTATACGTAGTAGACGGTGTGATTGTACCTTCCCTCTTTGGAATCAACGCACAGGATATCGAAAAAATGGACGTGTTAAAAGATGCCGCTTCGACGGCCATCTACGGGGCACGGGCGGCTAATGGGGTCATTCTGGTGACGACCAGAAAGGGTAAAAAAGGCCGTACATCCGTGACATACACCTTCAAACACGCGGCTAATTACGTTCGGCGCAACCCGCTCCAGTACATGAGTGCCGAAGACTACATCAAGTGGAACCGCCGGGGGTTGGCGAGTCGCTACGAAGCAGCCGTAGCCGACAACAACACGGCTGAGATTAATAATGCCCGGAACCAGCTCACAGGAGCCTGGGGTTGGGGATTGAACTCTGGCTGGACAGCCCCCGACGGAAAATACTCGACCCAATTGCTGACCAATGCTAACCGGGGGTTGCTCAATGATCCGCAGTATCAGTTATTCGTCGACAACAATCCATTCAACCCGGCCCAACGGGATAGTATTCTGTACCGCTCAACCAGCCAGCAGCAGCTGGAAGATTTGATTCTTCAAAACGGCGTATTAAATGAGCACTACCTGAATGCATCAGGCGGTAATGATATGGGTAATTTCTCGCTGGGCGTGGGAAGTCTGAACGATCAGGGAATTATTATCGGGTCGGGTCTGAAACGGCTCAATATGAACTTTAACGGGGGCCTGAATGTAGGCAAAAACCTGACGATTGGGCTGAACTTATCGGGCTATAACACAACCAGTACGCCTTCTTACCTGACGGCCGACGCTGATGGTGGACTGGCGGGGGGAATCGTTCAGCGGTTCACGGGTATTGCACCCACCGTTCGCTTAACCCGTGATGGAACAGGTGAACAACTACCTGGCGTAGATGGCAGTACGTTGGGCAACCCCAACTACTTCCGGGATAAATTCATCAACAGTACGTTAGAACAGCGGTATGCCGGTGGACTGAATCTGGAGTACCGAATTACGCCATTCCTCAAAGCGCTGGGTAGCGCATCTGGCTATTACCAATACAGGACGAATGATCGGTTTACTAAATCATACATTAACGGTACGGGCGGGGCACTGGTAGCGACCCGGAATGCATCGTTCTCCAACGTGCGCAACAGTCAGTATACTTATAACGGATTTCTGCAATACGACCAGGATTTTGGCCTGCACACAGTGTCCGTGCTGGGAGGAGGAGAGTTCTACGAATACCGTCAGTACAACTACGGTGCGACGGCCAACCTGGCGGCTACCGACTTCATTCCCTGGCTGTCGGCATCAACGGCGGCAGTTGGTGTTCCTAGCTCTTCGTTTAGCAGCTGGCAGCGGCTGGCATCGATTATCGGGCGCGTTAATTACAACTACGCCGATAAGTACCTGCTAACTTTAAATATGCGCTACGACGGTACGTCGAAGCTGACGACCAACCGCTATGGGTTCTTTCCGGGTATATCGGCGGGCTGGAACCTGACTAATGAAGAATTCTTCGCAGACTCACCCCTGCGGCAGTACGTATCGGTGATCAAACCGCGCATCAGCTGGGGCGTCAACGGCAGTATCAATCCACTGGATGCAAATGGCAATGCAATCATTGGTGATTATGCGACGACTCCTCAGTATGGCACCATTAACGCC
Source organism: Spirosoma knui (assembly GCF_054780635.1). Taxonomy (NCBI): domain Bacteria; kingdom Pseudomonadati; phylum Bacteroidota; class Cytophagia; order Cytophagales; family Cytophagaceae; genus Spirosoma; species Spirosoma knui. Next base: position 132,227 of record NZ_BAAGVY010000006.1, read on the forward strand.
AACGGCGCACCGGCAAACATTTATAGCGGGCAGCCAGGCTTTGCCGCTACTGGACTGACCAATACGGATTTACGTTGGGAGCGGGCCAGTACGCTGAACGTCGGTCTGGACCTGGGGCTATTGAATAATCGCGTTACCATCATTGCCGATTATTTCATCCGTAATGTTTACGACAAGATCTCAACGCTGAACATTCCGGCCTGGACGGGGTACAACTCCTACGTAACTAACCTCGGACAACTTCAAAACCGGGGCATCGAGCTGGACATCCGTACGCAGATCATCCGGCCCGAACGCGAAGGCGGCCTGTCTTGGTCAGTCAATGCGAACCTGTATAGTGTCAAGAATTTTGCCATTAAATTACCCAGTAATGGTCTGCCCCTAAACCGTCAGAGTGCTTCGCAGGTGTTTGATCCGGTTACCAATCAGCTCGTCTGGGTCGGTGGTTTGCAGGAAGGGCAACGTATTGGTCTGGATCAGATCTATGCCCCCGCCTATGACGGCGTCTATACCACGCAGGGTGAACTGGATGCCCGCGCAAACTTCTACAATTCGTATCTACCGTATACCAACAAACGAATCAAACTGCTGGGGGATGCTCGTTGGCGGGATCTAGACCGAAACGATACACTCGATTTTCGGGATTTTACCTACGTAGGGCGCACGACGCCGACGCTTCAGGGTGGGTTTTCGTCGAGCCTGGGCTGGAAAGGCTTTACTTTGTTCGGGCAGTTTGACTACTCGCTGGGCTTTGTCATCCTGAACCAGTCGTATCTGCGGGGTATGTCGCAGGTGCAGGGATCGCAAAACGGGCCGATCGACGTAACCAACACCTGGTCGTCGGATAATACAACCGCAACCCTTCCCCGCTATTACTGGGCCAACTACGGCCGCAACTACTTCACTGACGCCGGAGGTACCACCACGGCACCCGCTAACTTCTGGCAGAAAGGGAACTACGTAGCCATGCGCGAAATAACGCTGAGTTACGACGCCCCCGCAGCCTTGCTGGAACGACTCAGCGGCAAGCGGGTTCAGGGCATACGGGTGTTCCTGACGGGCTCGAACCTGGTGTATTTAACCAAATACAATGGTACGTTCCCCGAAGTAGGGGGCAATGACGTGGGCCGTTTCCCGCTACCTCGTACGGTTACCTTAGGGGCTACCATCAGTTTATAACCCTCTTTCCAGACTATCATGAGAACACATACACGTATCATCGCGCTCACTGGTTGTTTAAGTTTGTCAGCGGGCTTGTTTTCCTGTCAGCAACAGTTGGCGGAGGTGGTGCCGCAAACTTCTTTGAATCAATCGTTGGTGCTGTCGGACGCCAACGCGGCTCAGACGCTTTACACGGGTGTTTATGCCTCCTTACGAACTTACCAAGGCACCTTGTTCCAGCTTGGTGAAATGCGCTCTAACCTTTGGGCCGATGGACTGTACACTGAATCGGAGGATGGCGGGCTAAAACAGCTTTGGTCGCACAATATCAGCGCGGTCAACGTGCCTTTCACTAACTGGGCCGGGCTGTATACCCTTATCGATCGGATCAACACCGTCATTAAATTATTCCCTAACTCTCCCCTGGCCGAAACAAGCCGCAATCGGTACCTGGCCGAGATGCACGGACTCCGGGCTTACGTATACTATACCCTGCTGAAAACCTGGGGGGGCGTTCCCATCACGACCGAGCCAGTTACCTCGGTCGGCAGTTTAACGGATCTGTACCGTGAGCGGGCTACTCCGGAAGCGGTCATGCAATTAATCAAAAGCGATCTGGAGCAATCGCTGACTCGTTTCGGGAGCGATAATTTCGTTTCAACCAAACGAGTTTACTGGAACCGGGCCGCTACGTTGACCCTGAAAGGGGATGTATTTATCTGGTCAGGTACGCACATGGGGGGCGGAGCTGCCGACTTCACCACTGCACAAACGGCCCTGGATGAAGTCAAAGCCTTATCGACGCTGGGCTTACAAGCCAATTATGCTGATGTTTTCGACCCGACCAAAGAAGCCAACAATCGGGAGATCATTTTTGCGCTCAGCTTCGAGAAAAACGAATCTGTCATGGGGGCTTACGGAAGTTTTCTGGTTAACACGACGCAAGCCGGTACGCTGGTGCTCGACCCGGTACCGGGACCGGCGGTAGCGGTGAGTACGGCTTATCCCTTCGTGAGTGGAGCCAGCCGCGTTGGCTTGTCGCAGGAGACCATCAACCGCCTGAGCGATCCAAAAGATAGTCGGATCCGGAATTCGTTTCGGGTGATGTACCGCAATACGGCGGGCAATCCGACAGCGGGTGTTCTGCTGACAAAGTTTATCGGGCGCGTCGACGCGGGATTGCAGCTTTACGACAACGACTTTCCGGTCTATCGCTACGCCGACGTATTGCTGTTGCTGGCCGAAGCCAAAGCAAAGTTAGGAGCTGATCCGTCGGCAGAAATTAATGCGATTCGGGCGCGTGCGTATGGTACGGGATATACGCCCTACACCAGCGGCAGCGAGCAAGCGAATATGAATGCCATTCTGGAAGAGTACCTGCGTGAATTTATCGGGGAAGGTAAACACTGGTGGGCGCTCCGTCGGGCCGGTAATCCGTATGTGTTCAGCGCGATCAATCCGACGTATCTGCCTGCTGCGCAAACCTATAAACTCCTGCTTCCAATTTCGATAGCGATGTTGAATACTGATCCCAAACTGACCCAAACGCCGGGTTATTAAACGATAAATTTCATCATAGGTTAGTATTACAGTATTTCTCCGGGAAATTTCCCGGAGAAATCTAAGCACTGACCGAATCAACTCACGCGAATGACAAATCTGTCAAAAATTACGGGCCTGGTAGCCGCTCCGTTCACACCCATGCACGCTGACGGGCAGCTTAACCTTGGCCTGATTCCCCACTACGCCCGGTTGCTCGTTCAGAATGGCGTTAAAGGAGCCTTTATTGGTGGCTCAACAGGTGAAGGCGTAGCGCTTTCGTACCCCGAAAAAATGGCTTTAATCCAAGCCTGGGGCGCTGTTGATGAACCGGATCTGCTGAAGATTATGCTAGTTGGCGGTACCTCGCAGGCCGAAAGTATTTTGCTGGCTCAGGAGGCTGCTCAGCACGGATTCAGTGCCGTAGCGGTGCTCGCTCCCTTCTATTTCAAACCTGCCAGCGTAGAAAAGCTGGCTCAGTTCTGCATTGGAATTGGGGAGGCCGTTCCTGAAATGGGCCTGTACTTTTACCATATCCCGGCCCTGACCGGAGCCCATCTACCGATGATTGATTTTCTGGCGGCTATCGATGGACGACTGCCTAACTTCCGGGGCATCAAATACACCCACAACGACCTGATGGACTATCGGCGGTGCCTGCTTTTCGGCGATGGGCGGTATGACATCCTGTGGGGCTGGGACGAGATCTTCCTGGCGGCTATGGCGATGGGTGCACGGGGTGCGGTGGGCAGTACGTTCAACTACGCGGCCCCGGTTTATCACGAACTGATGGCTTCGTTCGAGGCCGGGGATCTGGTAAAAGCTCAGCAAATGCAGGATCAGTCCATCGAAATTGTTCGGTTACTGGTCAAATATGGTGGTATCGCTACGGGAAAAGCCTATATGCGTGCTATCGGGCTGGATTGTGGGGAGTTCCGGCTGCCCATTACGAACATGACCGAGCCGCAGTATCAGGATTTCCTGACTGATTTAGACGCCATTAATTTCTACGCGCAGGCGTCACAAATGCCGATGATGGTCTGAGATGAATGAGGAAATATCTTGTAAGCCTATTGCTGATGATGAGTTTGCCAACTACCCCGCCCCTGCACGCACAGGCTTTGTTTCACTATGATCAGTTGCCGGAGCTGCCGGGCGTAAAAGGTCGGCCAAATCCGGGCGTAGCGGGGGCCTTTGCGGGCGTAAGCCACGGAGCCTTGCTTGTGGCGGGGGGGGCTAATTTCCCGAATGGCTACCCCTGGGAGAACGGCACCAAAGTCTGGCAGTCGGCTATTTATCTACTTGCCCAGCCTGGACAATCGGCTGATTGGCAGGTGGTTGGTGAGCTAAAGAAACCACTGGCCTACGGCGCATCGGCGGTCTGGAAAGAGCGGCTGCTGTGCGTGGGCGGAAATAACGCTACGCAGCGGTCGGCAGAAGTATTCGCGATGACCTGGGATGCCACCGCCCGGCAGGTACGTTTCGATTTGTTACCTGACTTACCCCAACCGCTGGCTAATCTGTCAGCGGCTGTCTTGGGCAACGATCTATACGTATTCGGCGGTGAGTCGAGCCAGGGGCCGGTACGGAGCTTATACGCACTGAACCTGGAAACGCCCCAGAAAGGCTGGCAACACCTCGCTGAGTTGCCGGGCCTGGCGCGTGGCTACTCGGCACTGGTGGCCTTATCCCAACCCGAGAGTCCTGGCCTGTTCGTTCTGGGTGGCCGCCAAACGGTTGACAACCAGACCACTGTTTTCGGCGATGCGTATCAATACCATCCCGCCCAAAATAGCTGGACCCGACTGCCCGACCTGCCGGTGGCTATAGCGGCCCATCAGGCGGCTGCCCTGGGTACAAACCGTTTAGTGATTTTGGGGGGAGACGATGGCACTCGGCTCCGGCAAATTGAAGCGCTCAATAGCCAGATCATGCAGCAGCCCAACGATCCTGAAAAAGCCAACCGGATAGCGCAGCGAAATGATCTGCAAATAAAGCACCCCGGTTTCCGGCGGGAGATCTGGCAGTATGAGACAGCCACAAAACGCTGGTCGGTGTTGGGTACGCTGCCTTTTCCTGCACCCGTAACGACCACTGCTGTTCATTGGGGAAAATCGTTTATTCTGCCTTCGGGCGAGGTGTCGCCCGGTATTCGTACGCCAGCTATTCAGCTGATTAAGCCGATTAACGCGCATGATTAAACCAAGCCAAAACGAACGTGTGTACCCCTGGGTAGTCGTAGGCCTGCTGTGGTTCGTAGCTATGCTGAACTACATGGACCGGCAGATGCTGGCCACGATGCGTCCTTCGATGCAGGTAGATATTCAGACGCTGCAATCGGCCACTAACTTCGGTCGGTTGATGGCTATTTTTCTTTGGATTTACGGCCTGATGAGTCCAGTATCTGGTCTTGTGGCTGACCGCTTCAATCGAAAATGGCTGATCGTGGGAAGTCTGGCGGTCTGGTCGGGCGTTACGTTTTCGATGGGATACGCGAGCACGTTCAACCAGCTGTATGCACTGCGGGCAGTCATGGGCGTCAGTGAAGCCTTGTATATTCCGGCCGGGCTGGCACTGATCGCTGACTACCATACGTCCCGAACCCGTTCGTTAGCCGTGGGTATTCACATGACTGGTCTATACATGGGGCAGGCCTTGGGCGGATTTGGCGCTACGGTGGCGGGTACGTATTCCTGGCAACTGGCATTCCAGGTATTTGGACTAGCCGGTTTGGTGTATGCCGTCGTGCTGGGCATTTTTTTGCGAGATACCAATCGGGGTTTCCGCGCGTCTGTGTCGGGAGCCGCTTCGCTTACATTGAGTCACACGCCTTGGCAGAGTCTGAGCATATTGCTAAAAAAGCCTTCGTTTTGGGTGATTCTGCTTGTTTATGCCATTCCCAGTTTACCCGGCTGGGCTACCAAAAATTGGCTGCCAACTCTTTTTGCTACTAATCTAGGCATCGACATGACCACCGCCGGACCCCTATCGACCATTAGCATTGCGGTTTCTTCACTGCTGGGCGTAATTTTTGGCGGTATTCTATCCGATCAATGGGTACAGACAAACGTACGGGGCCGTATCTACACTAGTGCTATCGGTCTGTCGCTGACCATTCCTGCCTTGTTATTGCTAGGATACGGCAGCTCTCTGATTCACGTACTGGGGGCTGCTCTTTGTTTTGGTGTAGGGTATGGGATGTTTGATGCGAATAATATGCCTATTCTTTGCCAGTTTGTTCCGTCCGAGCGTCGGGCAACAGCCTACGGGCTGATGAATATGATGGGCGTTTTTGCGGGAGCCCTGGTGACAGACTGGTTAGGCAAATCGACGGATGCTGGTAGCTTGGGTTCGGGTTTTGCCGGGCTGGCGCTTATCGTACTAGGCGCATTGGTTATGCAACTAGTAGGGCTTAAGCCTAAAGCGATAGAGTACGTACCGGCAGACGAGCCTGAACAAAGCCAGTTGATCCGTTCATGAAACAAACATATTTCTGTTTAATCGCTTGCCTTGCAACGCTTACCGGTAGTTTAGTTAGTCACTCTGTTCGGGGGCAGCTCCGATTAGGCGAAGTCTGGCAGTCGGGTATGGTAATCCAGCGCGATCAACCCATCCGGATCTGGGGCTGGGCAACGCCGGGCGAAACCGTGCGGCTTCGGTTGGGAAAAGAGCAGCAGCTTACTACGGCTAAGGCCGACTCGACCTGGCTGGTAACGTTTCCGGCCCGTTCGGTGTCTGCAAAAGGTGATACGATAGCCGTGCAAACGGGTACTCAACGCATTGAGCTGACGGATGTGTTGGTGGGCGACGTCTGGGTTTGCGCCGGTCAATCAAATATGGCCTTTCAGCTCGCTAACGACCAGTTTGCCAAACAAACGTTGCAACAGGCACGCAACCCGATGCTACGTCTGCTGAACCGGTTGCCGACCACGACGGTCTATAATCAGCCTTATCGCCCCAAAGATTTACCGCATCTTTACCCGAACCAATTCTACCACCCAGCTCACTGGCAACCGGCGGATTCGCTGTCGGCCCGGCTCTTTTCGGCTGTTGGTTACTACACCGGGGCCGAGTTACAGCGTGAACTGGCGATACCCATTGGTTTGATTCATGTTGCTGTCGGTGGCTCGCCCGCCGAAGCCTGGCTGCCGGTTTCAACTCAGAAAGAAAAGCCGGTTGTGGAGGCAATGTTCAAGGGAAACTGGTTTTCTAATGCTGCCTTAGAAGCCTGGTGTATTCAACGCGGTCATGAAAACATCGACTCGCTGCTGGCGGACGGCTACTCGGTTCCGTCCGATTCATTCGGGTATAATCATCCGTTCAAGCCTGGCTTTCTCTATCAGGCTGCTTTGCAACCCATCCTGCAACTGGGCCTGAAGGGGATTCTCTGGTATCAGGGAGAAAGTTACGCCCTTAGCCTGCCCCGTGTTCAGCAACATCAGGAGTTGTTTCCAGCGCTAATTTCGGCGTGGCGTGCGGCCTGGCAACAGCCCAACCTGCCTGTCTATTTTTGCCAGCTCTCATCCATCGGCACCGAACGGGGCTACAAGTCGACGTACTGGCCTTTGTTCCGCGACGGTCAGCGACGCATAGCAGACAGTTTGGCGTACGTTGGCATGGCCGTCACCAGCGACGTAGGTCACCCCTGGGATGTTCACCCTACCAACAAGAAGGCCGTGGGCGACCGGTTAGCCCGCGAAATTCTGGTGAAGACATACGGAAAAAGCAGACTGCTTTCACCCGCCGTTAGCCGTATCCAGCGACGGAAACAAGAATGGGTTGTTACGTTCTCGCAAACAGGAAAGGAACTACGCACCGCTGATGGTCGTGCTGTTCAGGGCTTTTCGGTTGGGAACGCCGACGGACCCCGGCAAGACGTGACCGTAGCGCTTACCGGAAAAGAAATACGATTACCCGCCCAACAGGGTGGCGAGCCAGTGTATTTGTACTATGGATGGCAGCCGTTTAGCCTCGGAAACCTTGTCAACGCCGAAGGCCTGCCACTCTCAACGTTTCGCATTCAGTTACCATGATCTTTTTTCGCTTTATTCTTCTTTTTTTCGGTTCAATTCAGATCGCCGTTGCCGGGCACCCTCCGCTGATACCCGCCCCGCATCAGATTAGCTGGACAGAACAGGCCTTTCGGCTACAGGGTTCGGTTCTTATTACGACTAATAATACGAATGGTCAGCCAGTTGCCGATTCTATAAGGCATTGGCTTGGTGGGTTCACGGTTCGAGTAGTACCCCAAACCGGAGATCGGCAAACAACGAAACGTATTGACGTACGGCTTGAGCCAGATGGACCCTTCCGTGCTCAACCCGAAGGGTATGCGCTCAATGTTTCTGGCTCGACAATCCAGTTGAGTGCCGCAACGGAGCAGGGCCTGTTCTGGGGGTATCGAACCCTTCAGCAACTGCTTCAGACCAAGCCTCAGTCCTCGCTGGCGGGCTGTGAGATTGTTGACTCTCCGGCTTTTCCCATCCGGGGTTTCATGCACGATGTCGGCCGGAGCTTCATTCCACTCGAACGGCTTAAGCAGCACATCGCGATACTTTCGCGCTATAAAATCAATACGTTTCACTGGCATCTGACCGAAGACCTTGCCTGGCGGCTGGCAAGCGACAGCATTCCGGCTTTAACCGATTCGGCCGTTACGCGTCGTTTCCCCGGCCTGTTCTACACAAAACAACAGGCTCGTGATCTGGTCAGTTTCTGCAAAGCTCATCATGTGCTGTTGATACCGGAGATCGATATGCCCGGTCACAGCGCGGCCTTTCAACGAGCAACGGGCTACAACATGCAGAGCGATTCGGGTAAAGTGCGGGTGAAACAATTGCTGCGGGAAGTGTGCGCCCTGTTCGACGTACCGTACATCCATATCGGTACGGATGAAGTGGAAATTAAAGACGCGACGTTCGTGCCAGAAATGGCCGCCGTAGTGCGGGCCTGTGGTAAAGAAGTTATCGGCTGGTATCCGGGCGCGGTACTCGATACCATGGCTATCCGGCAACTCTGGATGCGTAATGACCGACCCATTCCACCCGTGCGGTTCATTGAATCCCGGAATTTGTATTTCAACCATTTCGCCACGCAGGCGGACCTGATCAGTATGTTCCAGCAGAGCCTGTGCGATGTGCCCAAAGCAACGCCGACCAGGCTCGGAGCCATTGGCTGCATCTGGAGTGACCGGAAATTAGCCGACGTCGACCAGATTGAACGACTGAATGGGTTTTATCCGCTCATGCTCACTCTGGCCGAACGGTCCTGGCGGGGAGGAGGACAAGCCGAAACCCTGGCGGGTACTGTGTTGACCGATAAAGCCGACTTTGCCGAGTTCGAAAACCGCCTGCTGGCGCATAAGCAGATGCACTTTACGAAACTCATTTTCCCTTACGTACAGCAATCGGGTTTACACTGGCGAATCAGTCAGCCTTATCCCAGCGCCGGAGACCTGGCTGCCCGGTTTGCGCCCGAGATCGAACAAACCGATTTTGAGGGAATAGCGGCAACCGGAGCCACGATCTACCTACGTCATACGTGGGGGCCCGGCATTGTTCGCGGGTATGTCGATCGTCCCCAGCCTAACCATACGGTCTATGCCTATACGTATGTCTATTCCCCGCGTGAACAGCAGGTAGGGGCCTGGATTGATTTTCACAACTACGGACGCTCGGAAAAAGACGCAGCTCCTCCCGCTGGACAATGGGATTACAAGGGCAGTCGCATCTGGTTAAATAATCAGCCAGTGGCCCCTCCGGTCTGGTCAACGCCGGGTCGGCGTCCTACCGACCTAGAAACTCCGTACACCAATGAACCCTACGAAAACCGACCGCCTACCGTCGTGCTTCTGCGTAAAGGATGGAATAAGGTGCTGATTAAACTTCCGATCGGTGCGTTCCAAACGTCGGAATATCGGCTGGCCAAGTGGTTGTTCACGTTCGCCAGCAGGGAGTTAATTATGAGCTTGCCAGCGATTTACGCTTCTCTCCGGAGCGACGCTGATTTGAGCTTGAAACGGTGAGTAACACCCGTCAACGTACCCTCAGTAGCCTGTTCGATTGGGCTACTGAGGGTATATCTTTACTAGCTTACCGGTGTTGCAGCCTCGATGGGTACCCTCGTTTTCCTGATAGCGGCCATACCGCCTTCTACATTGACGACATTATCGAAGCCCCATGCTTTTAAGATAGAGTTTGCCACCATCGACCGATAGCCACCGGCACAATGAACGTATACCGGCTCGGCGCGACGAATTTCGGCCATGTGATCATTAAGATTGTCGAGAGCGACATTCTCGGCACCACGTACGTGTTCCGGGGCAAACTCGTTCGGTCGGCGAACATCGATTACGGCCAATTGAGGGTTACGTTCCCACCGGTCGGCGAACTCATCCGCTGAAATAGACTCAACGGTGTCGAACTCCTTGCCCGCTTGCTGCCAGGCAGAGAAGCCGCCATCAAGAAAACCAATGCAATGGTCGTAGCCAACCCGTGCCAGACGTAGAATGGTTTCGCCTTCCTGACCGACGGGCGTAACGAGTGCAATAGGTTGTGTTAGATCAGGAATCAAAGCTCCAACCCAGGGAGCGAATTGGCCGTTTAAGCCTATGTTGATCGCGTTCGGAACAAAGCCTTTGGCAAAGTCCCCTGCTTCGCGCACATCTAAAACAAGAGCACCTGTTTCGTTAACTGCTATTTCGAAGGCGTCGGGCGAAAGTGCCTGACTGCCACGCTGCAATACCTGGTCGATTGGTTCGTAGCCTTCTTTATTGAGCCGGGCATTCTCGGCGAAATACGCCGGAGCTGTTGTCAAACCATCCAGTACGTTCTGGATGAACTCATCTTTCGATTTGGCCCGAAGGGCGTAATTAAAGCGTTTTTGATTGCCGAGTAAGTCGGTGGTTTCCTTGCTCATATTCTTGCCACAGGCTGAGCCCGCACCGTGAGCCGGATAGACGATGACGTCATCCGCTAACGACATGATTTTATTGTGTAGACTGTCGTAAAGCATACCCGCCAGATCATGCTCAGTCAAATCACCTTTGATGGCCAGGTCAGGGCGGCCCACATCGCCAATAAAAAGAGTGTCACCGGTGAAGATGGCGTGGTCTTTTCCGTTCTCGTCAATAAGTAAGTACGTTGTTGACTCAAGCGTATGACCTGGCGTATGCAGCACTTTAATCAAGACGTTACCCACAGCAAAGGTCTCACCGTCCTTGGCGTGATAAGCCTCGTAAGCCGTATTCGCGTTAGGTCCATAAACGATAGTAGCTCCTGTTTTCTTGGCTAAATCCAGATGACCCGATACAAAATCAGCATGAAAATGGGTTTCAAACACGTACTTGATTTTAGCCCCAGCTTTATCGGCTTTTCGTATATAAGGCGACGTTTCGCGAAGTGGATCAATGATCGCGGCTTCTCCCGCGCTTTCGATGTAATAGGCGCCCTGCGCCAGGCAGCCTGTGTACAATTGTTCAATTACCATAGCTTCTACGGATGGTGGGTCCGTGTTACGTAGTCTCCTTCAGAATCATAAAAACGGCAACGATCAGCACAAACCAGCCAAAGCCTTTCTTGAGTCGATCAGGCTCAATAAAGCGGGCCAGGTACATGCCAATCAAGATGCCTGTGATTGATAAACTCGTAAACGGGAGGAGAAAATTCCAGTTCAGGTTCGTATGCTGAATATCGCCTAAAAATCCGACGAAGGAATTTACCGCAATGATCAGAACCGACGTAGCAACAGCGCGCTGGATGGGCAGCCCGGCAAGAAGCACGAGCATTGGGACGATAAGAAAGCCACCACCTGCTCCAATGGTGCCGGTTAACAATCCAACGGCTAGGCCATCAAGGGCCAGGGTCTGATAACGAGGGTGCCCATCCGCAGCTACGCCCTGCTCGGGCCGGTCGTTACGTATCATGGCCCGGGCGGCTAGAATCATGACACCCGCAAAGAAATAAAGGATGGCATCACTTTTGGACAGGCTAAACTGGCCAACCTGGAGCATCGGATCAGGCAGCGCTGGAACTAGAAACCGTCGGCTTAAATAAACCGATACAAACGACGGCAAGGCAAAGGCCGCTGTTACGCGCAAATCGACCCGCTTCTGCCAGATGTGATTCAACGAACCAACCAGCGAGGTTGTACCAACGACGAAAAGCGAATACGTAGTGGCTAGTACGGTTGGAATGCCAAAAACATAAATAAAAATAGGAACCGTCAGGATTGATCCGCCCCCACCAGCTAAGCCAATGACTAATCCAACGACTACAGCTGCCCCGTAGCCTATAGAGTATTGAATATCCATCCGATGTAAAACTACGGTATACTCGGAAGATGTTTTAACCAACGGGCAATAAAAAGCCCCAACCGAAGAGCTGGGGCTTTTTGTCCGTTTCGAATCCGTTATTCCTGAGGTTTATTCAGGTTACTGTGATGGCGGCTGTAGAAGAAATAGACCAGCAAACCAACGATACCCCAGATGACGAATGTAATTTTCGTATCCGTGCGGAGGTTCCACATCAGGTACAGATTAGCCAGGATGCCAAGTGTGGCGATTAGAGGCAGGGCAGGCGTTTTATAAGGACGCTCCAGGTTCGGCTCTCGAACACGTAGCAGCCATACTGCTCCGCAGATCATGGCAAACGCGAACAACGTACCTGAACTGGTTAACTGCGATACCTTATCAATTGGCGTAACGGCTGCTACGACCGAGACAATGGCGCCTACAAAGATGGTACTCTTCCAGGGCGTTTTAAACGTTGGGTGAATGGCTGCAAACAAACCTTTAGGTAACAGGCCGTCTTTAGCCATACCTAAGAAAATACGGGTCTGGCCAAGCATCATCACGAGCATAACGGATGTTAACCCCGCAATGGCCGCAATGGTAATCAGATAAACCGCCCAGGTCAGCCCTGCATCTGCAAACGCCTGCGCAACGGGTGCTTTCATGTCCAGACTGTCGAACCGAACCATGCCGGTCAATACCAGCGACACCAAGATGTACAGCGTTGTACAGATCAGCAGCGAAGCAATAATGGCGAAGGGAACGTCTTTAGTCGGGTTAATGGCTTCGCCAGCCTGGGTTGAAACGGCGTCGAAGCCAATGTAAGCGAAGAACACAATACCCGCGGCCGTTACGATACCCGGCCAGCCAAAGTGCGTCTGTCCGGTTTCATCAACAACCTCCATGGGAATAAACGGCGTCCAGTTGGCGGTATCAATAAAAAACGAACCGGCGATAATGACGAAAATAACAGTTGCCACTTTAACAATTACGATCAGGTTGTTTGTGCTGGCTGCTTCTTTGATGCCTTTCACCAGAATATATGTAACCACCCAAACGATCAGGAGAGCCGGTAGATTGATGGCAAATGAAAAATCAGGGACGCTTTGACCGGCGGCCCGTAAGGCTTCGGCTTTTTCCTGAGCCGTAACGGGGTCATTCATTAACCATAGGGGTGGCTCGATGTGGAACAGGTGCAAGAATTTTTCGAAGTAACCCGACCAGCTAACCGCTACCGTAGTAGCCCCCATCATGTATTCTAAAATGAGATTCCAGCCAATCAGCCAGGCAAACAGCTCGCCTACTGTACCGTAGGAGTAGGCGTAGGCCGAACCTTCGACGGGTAAGATAGAAGCAAACTCGGCATAGCAAAGCGCGGCAAACGTACAGGCTATGCCTGCGATGACGAATGCTAGCGCCAACGCCGGTCCAGCCCAATCGTGAGCCGCAATACCCGTAAGTACGAAAATTCCACCCCCAATTACAGCTCCGATTCCCAGTGAAGTTAAGCCCCATCGGGTGAGTACCCGTTTGAGCTCACTTTTCTTCATATCAGCTTCGTAGGCCGCAAGGGGCTTTTTTCGCCATACGCTTGTACTAGCCGGTTTCAATCTTGTTTCCATGTAGGAAGAGTTAATGTTTGGAGATTACGTGTTTTAAGGAAATAATCTAAGGGTAAACGTCGTGAAATATACGAAAATTAATGAGCGAATGAGTGATTGGGTGAACGAGCGACTTATTTCGCACTAGTATTCACTCAATCACTCATTCGCTCAGGCACTCATTCGTTTACGACTGAGAAGGACGAATCAACGGTTTCTTCTCTTTCTTTTCTTTCTTGGCTGTGAACTCTTCGGGCGTAGCCGGAGCTGCGGTTGTGAAATCCGAAGGAATCGCATCGAAGCCAGTTTTCTTTTCGGTGACGGTTGCAACCGTCGTGTCTTTCTCCTGGTCGCGGCTCAGGGCGTCAACGACAATCGGCGTAGCAACAAACAGCGACGAATACGTACCAACGACTACCCCGATCAACATTGCGAACGAGAAGCCCCGGATCGTTTCGCCACCAAAGATGAACAAGACCAGCAGGACCAGAATCGTTGAGAACCCGGTCACGGCCGTGCGGCTCAGCGTACTGTTCAAGGCGTTGTTAATAATCGTAGGGATACTTTCTTTCTTACCGCGGTTTTCGTTCAGATACTCACGCACCCGGTCGAATACCACAACAGTGTCGTTCATGGAGTAACCCATGATAGTCAGCAAGGCACCGACGAAAGCCTGGTCAACGTCGAGCGAGAAGGGCAGCAGGCCGTTGAAGATCGAGAAGATAGCCAGGATAATCAACACGTCGTGGAACATGGCAACAACGGCCCCGTAACCAAACGCTAGTCGCTTGAACCGAATCAGAATGTAGGCAAATACGACAGCTACCGCCAGCAGAATTGACCATAAGGCGGATGTCAGCAGGTCATACGCAATGGTTGGCCCTACTTTCTGCGAGCTTTCGATGCGGGCAGGGTTACCCTTGATGTTGCTTAAGCCTTTATAGATGGTTGCTTCTGCACGCTTATCGGCTCCCTGCGAGTTATCATCTACTAGGTAAGGCGTGGTCACCTTCACCTGATTGGCACCGATACCAGTACCACCGTACGTTTTAACTTCCGGCGAAGCGCCCAATACACCTTCCAGTGAATTCCGGACGTCATCGGTACTTACCGCTTTTTCAAACCGAATTACGTATGAGCGGCCGCCTTTGAAGTCAACACCTAAGCCGAAACCTTTGAAAATAGCTGAGATAATACCCAGACCAATGATGACCGACGAAACGGTGTAATACAGCTTCCGACGCGATACGAAGTCAAAATCAGAATCTTTAAACAGGTTCTTGGCCCATGACGACGTGAATGACAGCGTCTTGCCATTACGGATGTAGTACTCCAGAATCAGGCGCGTAATGAAAATAGCCGCAAACAACGACGTCAGGATACCGATGATCAGCGTAGTGGCAAAGCCCAGAATCAGGCCTGTACCGAAGATGAACAGGACAACGCCGGTCAGGAACGTTGTTACGTTCGAGTCAATAATCGACGATAAGGCATTCTTAAATCCATCAGCAACCGCCACCTTGAACGTTTTTCCTTCGGCCAGTTCTTCTTTGATCCGCTCGAAAATTAAAACGTTAGCGTCAACCGCCATACCGATCGACAACACGATACCGGCAATACCTGGCATGGTTAACACAGCACCCAGAGATGCCATTACGCCCAGCAGGAAGAACAGGTTAATGATCAGCGCAATGTCAGCGATTAAGCCGGCCCGGTTATAGTAGAAGACAACAAATCCTAAAACCAGCAGAATACCAACAATCGATGAAAGAACCCCGGCGCTAACCGCTTCTGAACCTAAGGTTGCTCCAACTACGCTTTCCTCCACAATGTTGGTCGGCGCAGGCAGTTTACCGGCTTTCAATACGTTGGCCATGTCTTTGGTCTCTTCAACGGTGAAGTTACCCGAGATGCTTGAGCGGCCATTTGGTATCTCGTTCTGTACGTTCGGTGCCGTGTAAACCAGGTTATCCAGCAGAATAGCTACGGGACGGCCAACGTTTGCAGCGGTCAGGTTACGCCATTTCCGGGCACCTTCCGGGTTCATGTTCATCGTTACTTCCGGACGGCCACGGTCATCGTAGTCATTGGTAGCGTCGGTGATTACGTCACCTTCTAGCGGAGCGCGGCCACCTGGTTTCTTCAGGAAGTAAAGCGGCAGAATCTCTTTGCCATCCGTGGCTTTGAACGTCTTGCGATCCCAGGCGAATATAGCGTCGGACGGGAAGAGGCTGCGTACTTCGGCGGCATTTAGAACGTCATTGGCCCGAGCCGTATCTTTCAAGTACACGCCTAGCTGGTCCTGACCGACAGGTAAAAACAATTGGGTTAAGGCAGTACCCTGGGCAGCGGCCGCTGCCGTATCCTTAGTGGCGGTCGAATCTTTTTTGGCACCCTGCGCCAGTTGTGACTCAAGGCTGGTTCCTTGCGCAGCTGAACCAGCCGCTGGAGCGCTTGCTTTCAGAGCCGCTTTACGGGCGGTTTCTTCACGCAGTAAGTAAGCGCCCATGCCTTCGATGGCTGGGGCTAGTTCATTCAGGCGGTATACTTCGGTGAACTCCAGTTTAGCCGCGCCCGTAAGCAGACGACGTACACGCTCTGGGTTGTCAACGCCCGGTAGTTCAATCTGAATCCGGCCAGAGCCTGGCAGCCGCTGGATGTTTGGGTTAGCAACCCCAAATTTATCGACACGGGCCTGAATGATCTGATAAGCGCGGGTTATGGCCCCTTCAACTTCGTCGTTCAGTAGTTTCCGAACTTCGGTATCGGACGATTGATAGTTGATTTTGCCCCGGTTGGCGCTGGTAGCGAAGATGCTGGCTAACTTAGTGTCAGGAGCCAGTTTTTTGAAGTTATCCGCGAACAGGTCAACAAACTTAGCATTGCTTGATTTTTTATCTTCAAGCGCCTGCTTTAAGGCCTGATTGAACTTTGGATCACGGTTGTTGCCCGACAAACCTCGCAGAATGTCGGCAGGAGATACCTCAAGCACTACGTGCATACCGCCTTGCAGATCAAGGCCGAGTCCTAGCTCCCGTTCGGTAACTTCCTGAAGTGTACTTCCCAGGAAAACCGGCTCTTTCCAGAGCGAATCAAGGTATTTTTGCTTTTTAGCGGGGTCTACCTGACCCTGCTTATTAGTAGCGTAAGCCTCCGCATCCGTTTTGACGCTGTTTGAGACGAACGTAAACGACAGGAAGTAAATACAGATCGCTGTAATCACGCCCGTCAGAATGAGAATCCCGGTTCTGTTTTGCATTAGACTATAAGATAGGCGTCGCCTATTTCTTAATTAAAAAGGAATTGAAAAGAAGATAAGCACAGGGAACGTGCCTCTAGTATGTAGTAGGATAACCACAAATATGCCCACGGAAACCGTTAAGGAGCATTCGGCGCAATTGCATGCCCGAAAACATGCCTGAAATACGAAAAGAAATAATGAGGAAGCGCAAAGTGTCGAAGCAGGGGAACACAAAGCAGCAATAAGATAACGAGCGTAGGCGTAGGCAGCAAAAACGCCGTTTGGCTACCCCCGTCGATGGTGATGGCTGGCGTAACGACCGCTTCGAATTGGGCCGCGCTCAGTTGCGCTTCATCCGAAGATGAACGGGTCGATTTACTTGATTTTGCGTGGTCCGCAGCCGTGGCTTGACCGGCCTGAACCGACTTTTTGACGCGCTCCGCTTGCTGCACCAGGCCACCTTGTCCCCAGGCTGCCGTAAACAGCAGTAGGGAAGCCAGAAAAAGCCCCGAAAGACGTTGGACGATGCGCGGTTGCTTCATAATTTTCCTAAGCGGAAGACAAATTTCGTACCATTTTACGAAGAATGCAAGTGTTTATAGTCTATTAATAATGTAGATTTTTGTTGGGCCATGAGCTACTTAAATCAGGGCTATTTCTAAATATTCGATTAACTTTCGGCCATGAATTTGCACGAATTTATACAACTGGCGCTGGCCGAAGACGTCGGCGATGGTGATCATACCTCCTTATCGACAATTCCGGCAGACGCTCAGAAACGGGCCCGCCTGTTAGTAAAAGAAGCCGGTACTCTGGCGGGTGTTGAAGTTGCTCAGGCTGTATTTGCCGAAGTTGACCCGGCCTTACAGGTTGATATTCTGCTAAACGACGGCGTATCTATCCAACCCGGTGATGTTGTGTTAACCGTTAGCGGACGGGCGCAGTCGATTCTGAAAGCCGAACGCCTGGTGCTGAACTGTATGCAGCGCATGAGCGGTATCGCTACGTATACGCGTCAGATGGTTAATCTGTTGGAAGGTACTCGAGCGCAGCTGCTGGACACCCGCAAAACAACGCCCAACTTCCGCATTTGTGAGAAAATGGCGACCAAGATCGGGGGAGCCGTTAATCACCGGTTCGGCCTGTACGACATGATTCTGATTAAAGACAATCACGTTGATTATGCCGGGGGTATCGAAGCCGCCATTACCAAAGCAGTCGCTTATCTGAAAGAAACGGGCCGTTCGCTACGTATCGAGATCGAAACGCGCAATCGGGCGGAGGTTGAAGAGGTATTACGTGTAGGGCAAGTTGACATTATCCTGCTGGATAATTTCCAACCCGATGGTATTCGGGATATGGTACGTCTGATCAATGGCCGGTTCGTTACCGAAGCATCAGGCGGTATCGACGAAACAACCTTACGCGCTTACGCCGAAACAGGTGTTGATTACATTTCGGCGGGGGCGTTGACGCATCAGATCAAAAGTCTTGATTTAAGCCTGAAGGCGTATTAATGCGTTGGGCCTGCGTTCGGTTGAACCGAACGCAGGCCCAACGCATTACCTTGTAAAGTAGACCTTTTTGATTTTGCCGTTCTCAATTGTGTAGATAGCTACTGCTTTTGCCGGTTCTTTGTCGGCGGCAAACGTAACGCTCTCGTGATCGATCACGGTATTGCCCACGGCAATTCGGTTCACTAACTCGCAGTGCAGTAGCTTCGTCCGCTCAAACATGCCGCTGTATTGCTTCCGCATCGTTTCTTTACCCTTGTAGCGAAGTTTGTCCGGAAAATCGTAAATCTCTACGTCATCAGCATACGGTTCCAGAAACGCGTCTATGTTCCGGGCGTTATAGGCGTTAAGCTGACGCTGGGCCAGATCAGCTGGTGTGTCTGGCAAAAGTGTTTTGGGTGTCGTTACGTAGCCCCGGTTAATGACAGTTTCAATAGCGGTAATTGCTTCAATACGTTCCAGTGGATTCTGATTCAGAATTACTACGTTCGCCAGTTTGCCTTCGGCCAAGCTACCGATCTGAGCATCTTTCCCAAATATTTTCGCTCCATTGATCGTCGCTGATCTGAGCAAATCAGCATTGGACAGCCCAGCGGCCTGCATAGCTTTTAACTCATCGATAAACGACGTACCATGAAACGTACCGGGGTTACCGGCATCAGTACCGGCCGCTACGTTGATACCAGCGTTCCATACTTTTCTCAGGTTAACCCGCTTGATGGAATCAACCTTAGCCGCCCGATCTTTATAGGCTGAACTCGTCAGAAAATCAACGTAACGCTTTCGTATCTCGGGCTCGGGCAAGTGTTTGAAGTCAAATAGAGTGCCCAGTACATACGGGTTGGCCGTGCTAAACTCATAAGGCGTTAGCGTTCGGTTGTCCGTAAAGAAGCCGACAATGCCTCGGTTCACAATCATGGTGGGGCAGTAGCTGACCTTGTTCTTCCGAATCAGGTTCAGCAGTTCGTCATCGACAATGCCATCTTCGGGGCTATGGACAAGAAAATCAGCCCCATATTTTACCCCTAGTTTAGCGGCCAGCAATTCCTGCGTGTGGATCGCCAGCTTAAGCTCGTTCTTGTGGGCTTCGTCAATAGCCGCCTGAACGACCGGAATCATTTCGTCGCCTGTCTTTCCCATACCGCGGATAATAAACCAGACTTTAATGAAATCTGGCTTGTAGGGCAACTGCTGACGCACAATTTCGCGGGCTTCCTCGGGCGTATTGGCTTTGATAATTGGCGAATCCGGGACTTTAAACGCGTTGGGCTGATAGGTGGATACCAACGGCCCGGTCATCAAAATCTGCGGACTGGTGTACTGCTTGTTGAACCGGTCGCGATACGGGAATTGATACATAGGGCCACCAATGTCAATAACGGTCGTAATGCCGCAGGCCAGATATCGACGTAACAAATCGCCCATGTTGTCGCGTAACCATTGGCGTTCGGTTTCGTAGGGACGATATTTGCTGAGGTTGACCCCGTCTGGGCGGGTGTAGATGCTGCCCGATTGAAACAGGTGAATATGACTGTCTATCAATCCCGGAATAAGCCACTTGCCTTTAGCGTCGATGACGGTTGCCCCGGCGGGAGCATTCAGGTTTCTGCCGATTTTTTTAATGATTTCGTTTTCAATCAGGACGCTGACATTATCCCGAACCTTACCCGTTTCAACGTCGATAAGATTACCCCCTACGATAAGCACGGGTTGTTTAGGCTGACTCGCGCTATCAGCGCCGACTTGCCCGTACGCAACTAAACTGTTGAGTACGTACGCGAGCCATAGGCTATGTTTGATGAAGTTCTTCACGGTTTACGGAAAAGAGTTGGCGTAGTAAACGCTTAATTATCGACGTTTTTGACGGTTGGCCGATTATCCGTCCGTCGTGTTTCGTACGGAATCTGAAAGGATTTAAGGTTCGGCGTATGGGACCGTTTGCGCTTTAATTCGTACTGATAAATCGTTTGCCCAAGCTGATATAAAAAGGGGTGCCCGACCTGATCGTATTCGTATTTGTCGTCGTTGAGAATGCCGTCGCTATTCACGTAAATGGTAGCGCTCAGCATGTATTCAACCTTGTTGGCAAAATCGGCTACGTATGAGGCATCCGTTAGAAAGCCGTAAGCCCAGCCTACTTTGTTGAACACGCGTACGTTCTTCGGCATTTGGTGGTGAGTACTGTCCATGAAAAAGAACTTTACGTAACTGTCGTAATACTGGGTTGGGTCGTACTTGGGATAATTTGTTTCACCCGAATATTGAGACAGGTACTGGTACAGGAATCGGTAATCGTCGGCGGTTAAGTTGAAGCGTTGCTTAGCCGGAACCGAAGCTGGAAACATAACTGACTTCAAAATCTGGTGCAGCGACTCTAACGGCAGCTTGTTTCGACCGGTAAAATCAAACGGCTCATTCACCAGACTGTCCCGAACGTAGTAGCCCTTGCCAAGCTTGATAGGGCGGCTGAAGTCGAACGGGATAGTATTGTAAGCAGCCGCTTGCCTGTAAATGACCGTGCCATCTGGCCGGATAAACCGAACCGGATTCGTATGGCGGTTTTCTTCGGGTGTCATCCGAACGAAGCGGTGCGTAATCCGCGTGTCAAGATACCCTCGGGCGTGTAAAGACGTATTGATCGCCTGCTGGCCGACAAATTCATACATGCGGCTATAGGGATCATTCTCGCTAACCAAAAACGCTTTTTTAATCAAATGAGCCAGCGAGGGGTAACCGCTTTGGGACGTACTGTCGGCCCATTCCTTAGTTTGCTGGCTGTAGGCGCTGTCGAACTGCATGGCCGTATGCTTGGTCACCTGCGGTAGGTTCAGGTTGTTTACCTTCTCCAGCGACAGTAACGCCAGGGGCAGTTTGACGGTGGACGCGGGGTTGAAGTACTCGGTGCTATCGACCCGGAGATAATAATTGGTAAAGGAGGGCGTATTGGTTTTGTCCCGGTTGATCTGGGTATATATAATCTGTAATCGATACGTCTCCGGATGGTTGATAACCTGCTGGAAAACCGCATTTTGATTCGTTGCAAACAAGTTTCGCAGAAAATCGTCGGTTCGAGCCTGCCCATAACTAACGGATAGGTACACGCACAAGAAACCGGTGAGAAATATCGTAAATCGTCGCATGGCCAACAAAATACGAAATTGATCAAGACATCCTTCGGACATGACCCTATTTTACCGGCCCGGATTCTCGTCAATGCCGAGTCTGGGAAGTGCTGGGTTTAACTCACGGGGAACCACTTTAATCCGGAATACGCGGGTACCCGCTACGTCGAAATCGCAGCTATAGAACCCTCGGAGTTTAACGCCCCGGTAAACGGCGGTATAGTTCACTTTAGGTGGCCAGTTGTTCAGCGCAAGCTCGGCGCTGATGGCATCGACTGCTTTTCGGAGGTTAGAAAAGAAAATGACCGTCGGCTCCCGATGACGTAGCGTATTAAGCGAACCAACGTACTGAGTTGTAATTTCATAAATCAATCGGCTACTCGGCTTTATCCGGACAGGTTTGGCCGTATTGACAGACAAAGGGTTCATATTTAACAATAATGAGAAAAATAATTAGACAATTTTTCTACACCTAAACTAAAACGAGGTTATCGCCGTTTTTAAACTATCACGCCTACACAAGCCCGACTGCTCAGAGACAGTGGGGCTTTTTTATGCTCAAATAGAAAGGTCGGCTACGTAGCCGACCTTTCTATTTGGGGTGTATACATCCTGAAAGCCGAACGGTTATTTCTTATACATTACGGTATCAACCGCCTGTATCGTCCGTTTCACGTTTGGCAGGATGGCCTCGATAAGCGTAGGGGCATATGGCAGTGGAAGATCCATGCTGTTTACCCGCACAACCGGAGCATCCAGGTAATCGAAGGCATTGCGCTGAATGTTGTAAGTAAGTTCCGACGAAATAGCCGCCAGTGGCCACGCTTCTTCTACGATTACACACCGGTTGGTTTTCTTCACCGAGCTGATGATCGTCGCGTAATCGATCGGACGTACCGTGCGCAGATCAATGACCTCCGCCGAAATTCCATTTTTTGCCAGTTCATCGGCCGCTGCCAGTGCTACCTTCATGATCTTACCGAACGAAACAATCGTTACGTCGTTTCCTTCGCGAACGATGTTTGCCTGACCAATCGGAATCAGGTACTCTTCTTCCGGAACCTGCCCTTTGTCACCGTACATTAATTCCGATTCCATGAAGATAACCGGATCATTGTCGCGGATGCTGCTTTTCAGCAGACCTTTCGCATCGTAGGGGTTCGAAGGCACCACCACTTTCAGGCCCGGCGTATTGGCAAACCAGTTCTCAAAGTTCTGTGAGTGCTGCGACGAAAGCATACCTGCATTACCCGTTGGCCCACGGAACACAATGGGACAGGAGTATTGCCCGCCCGACATTGACATTACCTTGGCCGCCGAATTGATAACCTGGTCAATGGCAACCAGCGAAAAATTGAAGGTCATGAATTCGATAATGGGACGCAGACCATTCATGGCTGACCCCACCCCGATACCGGCAAAACCAAGTTCAGCAATAGGCGTATCAATTACCCGCTCCGCGCCAAACTCGTCCAGCATACCCTGGCTTACTTTATAAGCGCCGTTGTATTCAGCGACCTCTTCGCCCATTAAATAGACTTTAGGATCTCGGCGCATTTCTTCCGACATAGCCTCCCGAAGGGCCTCACGGAACTGTATTTCTCTCATGCTGAATGCGTTGATTGCGTTTGATGACTCACCGCCCGCCCTAAGCTGTTGACGTGAGCTGGCTTAAAAACTAGCCAAAATTAGGCAAAATGGGCTGATTCATCAAATGACCAGCTTATACAGATACGAAGTTATTGGCGGTGGCTCAGCAACGAAAATAAAATAAGTCGTTCAGGCAACCTTGCTCACCGGAACTGCATCATTGAGCCATACTGCCACTGATGCGTTTGCCCGAATGCTGTTAAATGATCTTAATTCGGAAGCAGACCGCCTAAGGCCAATCTACTTTTGCCTGCACATCAAAAAAAACCTCCCCTCATGAAGTTTTTACTTTACGTTATTTTATGCTTCGGTGCCTTCACAGCAACGGCTCAGTCACCAGGCATAGCTGAATCAACCCCAGGACAAATTAGAGGGGTACTAGCTGATTCGACTACTGCCAAAGCGGTTCCGTTCGCTACCGTTGCGCTTCAGAACGGAGCCGGGAAACTGGTTACGGGTGCCACGACCGACGACAAAGGGGCTTTCGTACTTGAGAAACTCGCGCTCGGTACGTACCGGCTGGCCATTTCGTTTGTTGGTTATCGGTCACGGGTGATCGATAAGGTGACGATCTCGACGGACAAACCGGTGCTCGACTTGGGGAAAATTACGTTAGCTGCCGATAGTCGTAACTTATCCGAAGTAAACGTAGTCGGTCAGAAAGCGCTCGTGGAAGATAAAGGCGATCGGCTCGTTTACAACGCCGAGAAAGATATATCAAACGCCGGTGGTACGGCTGTCGACGTATTGCGAAAGGTGCCCACGCTCACTGTCGACCTGGATGGTAATGTGCAGATGCGGGGCAACGGGAATATTAAAGTTCTGGTCAACGGGAAACCGTCGAGTATTATGGCGCGTAACCTGGCTGATGCCCTAAAGCAGATGCCGGCCTCAATTATCAAAACGGTAGAAGTGATCACTAGTCCCGGCGCTAAATACGACGCGGAAGGAGCCGGTGGCGTCATTAACATCATTACCAAAAAAGCCCTACAAGGCTTCAACGGTACGGTGAATGCCACCGCCGGAAATTACAATCAATCGGTAGGGACGAGTCTTAATCTGAAAAAGAAAAAGATTGGTTTGTCGCTATCGGCAACGGGTTACCAGTACCGTAATATCCGCGAAAACCAATCGATCCGAACCGCCCTAGCTGGCGGAGTACCAGTGAACATTCTCTCGCAACGCACGACCATGGATAACACCGGTATGGGCGGTTACGGCGAAATGAGTTTCGACTATGATCCCGACACAACCAGCCGTATCAACTTCGCGGCTAACGTCTGGGGCGGTAACTTCCCCAATAACAGTATCGTCACGAACCGGTTGACAACGCCGATGGGTGTTGAGCTACAGGCGTTTCGGAATGAAATCCGTTTCCGTAACCCGTACGGTAATGGGCAACTCGATCTGGGCTACACGAAAACATTCAAAAAGCCCGAGCAGGAGTTTTCGCTGCTGACCCAGTACAGCCGTATGCCCGACAACTATTTTTACGACACGGACCGTTACGCTACGTCGGAAGTGGTTACGTATCGGGAACGTAGCACGAACTACAGCCGAAACAATGAATTCACGTTCCAGTCCGATTATACACATCCGTTCAAGTTTACGGGCCACAAGGATACCACCAGCCTGAAACTTGAAGTAGGAGCGAAAGCCATTTTACGGTACATCGGCAGCGAATACCGGGTTGACCAGGCCAACGACCCGCGTGCCGATTTTGTGCCAGCGCCTGAGTTATCCAATGATTTCGCCTACACCCAGAAAGTGTATTCGTCATATACGTCGTTACGGCTGGACAACAAGCGCAAGTGGGGCCTAAACGCAGGTGCTCGGCTTGAACGTACTGAAATTCAGGGCGATTTTTTGACGACCCGTACGGCCTTTACCAGTCAGTACAATAACCTCATCCCAAGCGTTACGTTATCGAAGGGAATCAAAACCCATACGTTGAAGGTAAGTTATACCCAGCGGATTTCCCGGCCGCTGATCTGGTATCTGAACCCGTGGGTCAATGCCGCTGACCCTAAAAACCTGACTACCGGTAACCCGTATCTGTCGCCGGAACTGAGTCACGCCACCGAGTTTGCCTATAGCGTAACGACCAAGAAGGGGCTGTCTATAAACTCCTCTCTGTACTGGCGGCAGACCAACAACGCTATTGAATATCTATCTACGGTGGATGCGGATGGCGTATCGCTCTCGAAACCCCAGAACATCGGTCGGCGCGCCAACTATGGCTTAAACGTAAACGGTTCGGGGCAGCCCAACAAAAGCTGGAATTTGAGCGGAGGTGTTGACATCCGGTACGTCGACATGAGCAGCCCAACGCTCAATCTACGGAATAGCGGGTGGATCTGGAACGTCAATATGAACACCAGCTATAAGCTACCGAACAACTTTACGCTTCAGGCCAACGGCAATTACGGCTCCGGCTGGATCAACCTTCAGGGAAACTATTCAGGCTGGTACTGGTACGGAATTTCGGGAAAACGGGAGTTCTGGGATAAAAAAGCCAGTCTGACCTTAAGTGTTAACAACCCATTCAGTCGCGGTGTCCGGCAAACGGGTACGCAGATGGCTCCATCGTTCGTATCGGAATTCAGGGCACTTAACGTAACGCGGGCTGTACGGTTGACCTTTGAGTGGCGATTCGGGCAGATGGGAAATGGCGGAGGTAAGCAGAGCAAGAAAATCAGCAATGACGACCGGGGACGGTAAGATAAATCGAGTAATGGTAGGAGGTCGGTTTTATCGAACGACCGCCAGCTTACCCGCTAACCCTTCCGACCCGTCGGCGGCTACGACGACCACTAAGTAAACCCCCGTCTGTGCCTGGCGCCCCCGATAGTCGCGCAAGTCCCAGGTGGCGGTGCCCCCCTGAGAACGGGTTTCGTAAACCAGTTGACCACCCGCATCCAGAATCTTAACGGTTGCATTTTCGACCAGGCCATTGATGCCAACCGTGCCTGTATAGTCAGGCCGGACAGGGTTGGGGAAAATGGTCAGGTTGCTCAAGGTTTCGGCCGGTTCGGTAGCGGAGCCTCGGTAGGAAATCAACCCATTGGGCGTTTGAATAAATACCTGCCCGCTGACTGGTTCGATTGCCAGCGCCTGAATCTGATTTGTCGGCAGTGGACTGTTGCTGGCTGTAAAGGTTTCGAGTAATTGAGAGCCGTCTGGAGCCACAAGATAAAGGCCAGTCTGGGTGCCGAGCCATTTTCGATTACCTCCATCTACGGCAATGCTTGTAACGGTTTCGGTAGAGAGCAGTCGGCGTCGATTCAATAGGGGAGGCTGTGCGTCGATAGTAACATCAAAAGCACCGGCGGGATTGTCGAAAACGGTAGGGCCCTGGTCGGTGCCGACCCAAATGGCTCCTGAGCGGTCTTTAACGAGAGTGCGAACGCTATTCGTAGGCAGGCCTCCTTCGCCACGGGTCGTAGTCAGATAACGAACCCGGTTACCCTGCGGATCAACAACCAGTACCCCTCCGCCTGCCTCCGGGCGAAGCCACAGGAAACCGTAATCATCGGCAACAACCTGAACAATGTTAGTTTGGCTGACAATAGGAAAGGATTGAAACTGACCATCGGACCGTCGAACGTGCAGCGTTGCCGAACGTGCATTGCTCCCGCCGGTCGTTATCCATAAATTTCCGTCGAAATCCGTGGTTAGGCTCGTGATGAAAGGGCCGATGCTGGCGGGTAACGTAACAGCCGTAGGCAACTGCCCGACAGTCTGGCTCCACAGTCCTCCTCCAAAACTGCCTAAATACAACCGTTGCTCAGCCGGAAGATAAGCCGCAGCGTTGAAACTACGGTCCAATCCCGGCAGGGGGGGACTGCTCCACCGGCCCGCAGGTACCGAGTACGTTTCAACGGGGGCAGAGTTGGCCGGTTGAATCGTCGACATCAGTGGAGAGCCGGGCAGCGCAACCAGGGTTTCTGAATAAGCAACGAACTGCGGAAACTGGTCGCGGGTTGGTCCTTCCGGAGCGATGCGCTGGAAGGTGCTGGAATTGCCAAGTAGTAAACCCCGCTGTACATCTGCTACCCAGATTTGCGAGCCGTCAGCAACTACCTCACGGGGTTCAGCCAGTAACGGTCCAGTGAACGTCCCCACGTTGGGTAACGTAACAGACTGATTGGTGGCTAGGCCCACATCATTCCCAGATCGAAATAGCTGCGCAGTCTGGTTGTTTAGAGGCTGAGTCAACACCCAGCTGTTTGTCAGACGTTCGAATACACCCTGTCCAGGGGCTGATGCCAGTAACCGATTCTGTAGGCCAATAATACTGGTCAGGAAGGCTCCAGGCGCTGTAGCTGTCGCGCCGGGCAGTGGAATGGATCGCCAGTTTGCCGGATCCGCAATGTTAACGTTTGGCAGCAGCCGTATGGCTTGCAGATTATTTCTGAAGCCGCCAACGGTAGCAGGAAATGTCAGGGCGTACAAGCTGTCGGTTGTTGCAGCCATTTGCAGAACCGGTAACGAAGAGCCGTTGTCAGTTCGTTGAGTAAAGTATGTATCTCGAATCTCGTTTCGGATCAGATCGAACACCACTAAGCCAAAATCCGTGCTGAGGTAAACGCTGTTACCGGTTCGGTTCAGGTGGTTTATAGTACGGGATTGTGGCAGGTTCGAAGCCGTGGCAATGGTGTTTATATTCTGGACGGAGACGGGTTCTCCAGTGGGCGAAACGGTCAAAATATCCAGATTACCGGTTCGGTAAGCAATCAGTAGTCGATTCTGGTCGGCGAGATACAGCAATCGGCTGATGCCCACGTCGCTCAGGGCGGGAGATGTACCCTTCCCCAGCGTAATGGTCTCCTGAGTCGTTTTATCGTAATAGAAAAAGCCGTTTTGAGTGGCGGCATAGACTTTGTTAGCAACCACCGCGACCGATTGACCGGATTGATAACTAACGTGTGACTGCCAGGTCCCAAGCTGGCAATACCCAGTGGATACAAGACTGAGAACGCTGAAGAGCAGCCAAAAAATAAAGGATAAATGGTGGGGCGAGACAGGCAGCTGATGAGGTTGGTTCGGCCAGTTTCTGCTCGGTTTCGTCTTAAATTTTAGGGTTGAAGGCCCTAGCCTACTCATCTTCGTCTTCATAGACCCACTCTTTCCGGCCGGCATCCTCTCCCAGGTTAAAGCAGCGTCGGCAGCGGGCCTCGTAACTGTCTGTCTCTCCGAGCAATACGCGCTCCTGCGAGGGTACCAGTCGGTACGAATATTGTGCTATATCGCCACAGACCACACAAATGGCATGAACTTTCGTTACGTATTCAGCGATGCTCATCAACTGGGGCATACAGCCGAAAGGCCGCCCGGAAAAGTCCATGTCTAACCCGGCAATGATCACGCGTTGTCCCTGGTTGGCTAACGCATCACAGACTGTAACGATGTCTTTATCGAAAAATTGGGCTTCATCAATGCCTACGACGTCACAATTACCCGCGAGTTCTGTAATCTGGCTCGCTGTTTGCACAGGTATCGATTGAATTGTCACCGCCGAGTGCGAAACGATGTTCGCTTCGTGGTACCGGGTGTCGAGGGCGGGCTTGAAAATACGGACGTTAAGTTTGGCGATACGTGCCCGGTTGAGCCGACGAATCAGTTCTTCGGTTTTGCCCGAGAACATAGAGCCACAAATTACTTCGATCCAGCCCGTTCGGAGGTGGGGCGGTTCGCGTCGGCGGGTAGGTTCAATAAACATACGTATCGTTGGGCGGCAAGTGAGCGGACGTAACGGATTGCTGCAGGCTTACTTTAGGGCCATAAACTGCTTTTTTTGATTTATTTTCAACGAAAAAAAGGTTTACGACTGAAAACTTTATCTTTACAAAACAAAGGCTTTTCCTAATGTCGAACAAGTTTAACGCCAACGCTCTTACCGAATATAGCAAGTCCTACACTCGTCGGATAGCCTCTGACTTTTACCAAAATCACTCGGTAATTAGTGGACAGCAAATCTTATCGCTGACGCCAATCAGCCAGATCAACTTATTCGTTATTAGTAGTTTGTCGGAGAAATGGCGAGCCGATGCGCAGAAGTTCCGTAGCCCCTTTTTCGATTTTACCC
Organism: Spirosoma knui; assembly: GCF_054780635.1. Taxonomy (NCBI): domain Bacteria; kingdom Pseudomonadati; phylum Bacteroidota; class Cytophagia; order Cytophagales; family Cytophagaceae; genus Spirosoma; species Spirosoma knui. The sequence continues at coordinate 161,432 of NZ_BAAGVY010000006.1, forward strand.
ACGCTGACGTACAGGAGGCCCTGCAAACGTTTATGAATGTGGTGTCCCAGCATATTTCTGTGCGCCGGGAGCATCTGGAGCCGCTGCTGGTCGAAGCCGTTCGGCGAACCATAATTATGGTTTTTGACCCGCGGGCCTATTTCGATGAGGTTCTTCGCGGACAACCGGAGTTTACGCTGACCGCTGATGCGCTCAAACAGATTACGCGCTATACGAAAATTAACCAGTTTATTCCGGAGTATCTGACCCAGCGGATGAATGGGAAATCGTTTGTGTACGTCAATCAGGCCTTAACGTATCTCGATGAAGCCTTTGCCCAGCGGGCGCATGAGTTAGAGCATTACGACAAGTTTGTGGCTCTATTCTCGGAGAAAGTGCCCATGAACGTACCGGCGCTGTTACGTAGCCATGTACCCGATACAATTCCGTCGGCCAATGCCCGCTCATTTTTTGATACGGCAACCGAACCTGTTGTGCCTCCAGCTCCGTTAGTGCCCGCCGATGCAACGCTCGAGGCCGTAGCACCGGCTATTCCCCCGCAACCTGACCTAACCCCCGCGCCCGTCGACGATACTAGCTCGCACGGACCACTGTTTTTAAATGGTCACGAAGGGCCGGAACCGGTTGCGCCAATCAGCCAGCCCTCGCAGGTGGAGACCGGAGCCATCAGCCAGCCGTCGACGGTGGATGCCAGCCCGGCTGCACCATCGTCGGATGGAGCCTCGTTGAACGACCGGCTCCGGGAGACGACCACGACTGAGCCAGCCAGTATTGCCGAAACGTTCCACCGGGCTCCGATCGAAAGTATTGCGCGGAGTATCTCGTTGAACCAGAAGTTTCGGTTCATCAATCAGTTGTTCAATGGCAATACCAGTGCCTACAATCAGGCTATTGAAGAGATTGATACGCTGAACAATTACGGGCAGGCGCTCGATTTGATTTCGTACCGCTACGCGTCTCAGTACTTATGGGATATGAGCAGTGATGAAGTCAGCGAACTGGTCGAAATATTAAAGCGTCGGTTTTCGTAAACCTAACGGCAGGCCTGGCCCCGCAGCAGCTTAACTCAACCCCACACGTACAACGTTTCTTTTCAACCGAACCGAATGCTCCGGTCAGTAGGTAGCATTCCCGTAACTTGACTAAAGAATACGTTGCGTACTGTTTACGTTCTGGCTATGGGCATCTGGCTCATGGCTGTTTCTGCTTACTCGCAAAGCCCCCTATCTTCAGCCTCTTCTGATCGCTCTGTCGATATTAGTCGGTACATACAGGATTTGTTTCCGGTTCAGTCGGAAGGTATCGATTATCAGGCTGTCTACGACGCTTTAACTCAGCTCTACGCCAGCCCACTTGATCTGAACCGAGCCAGCCGCGACGAGCTAAGTGCCACGAATCTACTGACCGAACGTCAGCTAACTAGTCTGATCACGTACCGGGCCGATTATGGTGAGTTCCTGTCATTGTACGAACTTCAGGCCGTACCCGATTTTGACGTAGTAACAATTCGTCGATTGTTGCCATTCGTAACCGTGCAGGGGACGTCGAGGTTGTTCGGTTCCCTGCCTACTCCCACCGATAATTACCTGATCGTTCGGTATGAACAGATTATTGAACAGCAGAAAGGCTTTTCAGAAGCCATTGCTGATAAAAAGGGTAATCTACCCACGCGTTACGTTGGTAGTGATGGTCAATGGTACGCCCGATACCGCTATAACCGACCTCACGCGTTCAGCATCGGCGTGACGGCAGAAAAAGACCCTGGAGAAACGTTCGGCTGGCAACCTTCGGCGCGTCGCTACGGCCTCGATTACCTGTCATTTCACGCGCAGATTCAGAACCGGGGCCGCTGGCGGAATATCATCCTGGGCGATTACCAGATGCAGGTAGGGCAGGGGCTCGTTCTGGCCGCTGGGTTTGCGCTGGGCAAGAGTGCCGAGACTGTACAAACCGTTCGGCGTTCAACGCTGGGTGCCCGCCCCTACACATCGCTGACCGAGTACGGCTATTTTCGCGGGGCGGCTGCTACGTATGCCTTACACCCCCATGTAGATTTGACCATTCTGGCTGCCCGAAACCGACGGGATGCGAATACGGCTCTTGGAAATGCAACCGAAGGTGTCATTGCTACGTCGATCCAAACGTCCGGTCTGCATCGGACGCTTTCAGAACTTGATGATCAGGGCAGTTTACTCGAAACTAACCTCGGCGCGCATGTTTTGTACCATACGGGCCAGCAGCTTCAACTGGGTCTGACGGTATTACAGACAACGTACGACAAGCTGTTTCGGAAGCGTGACCTACCCTATAACCAATACGAGTTTACGGGTAAGCAGAATCTGGTTGTTGGCGTTCACGGTGGTTACGTGTATCACAACTGGAATTTCTTTGGGGAACTAGCCCGCAGTACCGGTTCACAAACGAACAGCGGGGGCGTTGGCGTCGTTGGAGGTGCCGTAGGTAGTCTCACCAAACGAGTTGATGTCGCCACGGTACTCCGGCATTACGACCGGAATTTTCACAGTTTTTACAGCAATGCATTTGGTGAAGGGAGCCGCAGCAGTAACGAAACCGGTGCTTATCTGGGTATCAAGTATACGGTATACCGAAAATTAACCGTGGGCGGGTTTGCTGATTTTTACCGGTTTCCGTGGTTAAAATACCTGGTTGATAAACCATCCAGCGGATTCGACTATTTGGTACAGGTTCGCTACACGCTCGACCGGAAGACGGCTTTTTACGCATTCTATCACGAAGAGCACAAAGAAAAGAATCGGCCAGCTAGCAAAGTCAAAGAGGTTGTTGGGACAACCCGTCGTCAGTACGCTATCAACGCTGATTACGTACCAATACGCGGTTTATCGCTGAGGTCGCGGGTACAATGGGGCAATTTTCAGTACGCGGGTCAACCCGCTTCGCAGGGTGTTGCGCTGGTTCAGGACGTTACGTTCGAGTACCGGCGATTCAGTGTAAGCGGGCGGGCTGCGTTGTTCCATACCGACGATTACGATAGCCGACAGTACGTGTACGAACGGGACGTTTTATACGCGTTTTCGTTTCCCGCCTATGCTGACCACGGTATGCGGCACTACGTATTGGTGCAGTACAATCTGAGTCGCCACCTGGATGTATGGGTGCGCTGGGCTCGAACAGATATTACTAATCAAGATACGGTCGGCTCAGACCTCGATCAGATTAGTGCTCCCCATAAGTCGGAAGTAAAAGTGCAGGCTCGCTGGCGATTCTAAGCCCGACCAGCAAAGTTGATTGCTGGTATACATCAACGCCCATCGTTTATTTCTGCATTTCCCGAATCAGCTTGCTGGCGTAAATGAATTCGTTTAACTCCGGCACATCCGAGTGCGTTAACGTATCGCTGTTACCCTCCCAGAGCTTGTTGCCCTTATACAGAAACATGATCTTTTCGCCGATTTCCATCATTGAGTTCATGTCGTGCGTAATCACAACGGTCGTAATCTTGAACTCATCCGTGATCTCCTTGATGAGCTGATCGATCTTGATCGACGTCAGCGGGTCAAGACCTGAGTTTGGTTCGTCGCAAAATAAATACTTCGGATTCAGTACGATGGCACGGGCAATACCCACCCGTTTTTTCATACCGCCACTAATTTCGGAGGGCATCCGGTCGGCGGCTGCATCCAGACCCACCCGCCGAAGGCACTCCTGAGCTCGCTCTACTTTTTCCTCTTCCGACTGCTCGGTGAGCATATCCAGTGGAAAGCGCACATTCTCCAGAACGGTCTTTGAATCGAACAGCGCTGACCCCTGGAACAGAACGCCCATTTCCCGCCGAATCGTTTTCTGCTCGTCGATATTACTCGTCAGAAAATTACGTCCGTCGTAAAGGACTTCACCCGTATCGGGTTTGACAAGGCCAATCATGCATTTGAGCAAGACACTTTTACCGGTACCGCTACCGCCAATAATTAAGCTCGTATCGCCGGGCTTAAACGATCCGTCAATACCCGCCAGCACTTGTCGGTCGCCAAACGTCTTTGTTATGTTTTTAATGTCAATCATACGTAAAGAACGAACACCTTAAATGGGACATTCATTCGCTCATCAGGTGAGCAGTACCTGGGTTAAAACGAAGTCAGCGGCCACAATGGCAATACAACTATTAGTTACCGCCGATGTCGACGCGCTACCGACTTCGAGGGCTCCACCGCTAACTGTATACCCCTGATAGGCTGAAATCGTTGACACCAGAAACGCGAACACCACTGTTTTGATCAGGGCGAACGTAACGCCGAACGGCTTATAATCGAAACGCAGGCCAGATACGTATTCTTCCGGCGTGATAACACCCGACAAAACCCCCGCGATATAACCACCCAGAATAGACAAGAATCCGGCCATAATGACGAGCAGCGGAAACATGAGTACCGACGCAATAACTTTGGGGAGCACCAGGTAAGAGCTTGAATTGATCCCCATTACCTCTAAGGCGTCAATCTGTTCGGTGATGCGCATGGTGCCCAGTTCACCGGCTATGTTTGAACCAACTTTACCGGCCAGCACAATGCAGGAGAGTGTTGGGGCTAATTCGAGAATGGTACTGTCGCGCACGATCAGGGCGATGATGTTACGCGGAACAAAAGGGTTTGTCAGATTGTACGCGGTTTGAACGCAGGTAACGGCCCCGATAAATGTGTTCACCAGCGCCACAATAAAGATAGAACCGACGCCAATCGACGTACATTCGTTGAGAATGAGTCCCAGATAAACACGAAGTTTCTCACGGTTGCGGAAGAGCGTGCCTAAAAAAATTAGATAATTACCTAAACGTGACATAGAAAGCGTGTAGCAAACCAGAGCGCTGCACAGGCGGGGCGCTCGGGGTATGTATTCGGGAGAACTTCAACAAAGGTAGAATGGTTTCTGACGTAACTTGCGCCGTATCCTAAACCGATCTGTCTTTAGGCAGAAGCATTCGTTCAGGATACGTTGTATAGCTATGAACCCATTAATTGTTGTAACGGGAGGTACTAAAGGTATTGGCCGAGCCATCGCGAATCGGTTTGTTGCGGGCGGATTTGACGCCGTCATCTGTGCCCGCTCCATTGACGATAGCAGCGGCCCTGGCCTCTTTCCCTTTGCCGCCGATCTGTCGACCCGCGCTGGCGTTGATTCGCTGCTCAATTACGTTCGCTCACTCAACCGACCCGTCGATGTGCTGGTCAATAATACTGGCACTTTTCAGCCTGGGCAGATTCACAACGAAGCCGAAGGTACATTCGAGCAGTTGATGGACACGAACGTAGCCAGCGCCTATCACCTGACCCGGGGGCTGGTAGGGGAGATGATGAATCGACGGCAGGGTCATATTTTCATGATGTGCTCGACGGCCAGCATTACGGCCTATACAAACGGAGGTTCGTACTGTATATCCAAATACGCTCTACTGGGTATGAGCCGGGTACTCCGGGAGGAACTCAAACCGCACGGCGTAAAAGTAACCGCTATACTGCCCGGCGCGACACTGACGGCTAGCTGGGCGGGTACTGATCTGCCCGAAGATCGGTTTATGAAGCCCGAAGACGTAGCCGAAAGTGCTTGGGCAGCCTATACATTGTCCAAAAGCGCGGTCGTTGAAGAAATTCTGATTCGGCCTCAGTTGGGTGATATTTAGCTTATAGTAAGATCGTTACGGATTAGTCGACGGCATTTTATGCTCTGACTGGTTACTCTTTTGTATCTTGCGGCCCACTTCGTTCTTCCTACAGTATAAATCGCAACCACGTAATCGAAAAGCAAGTACATGTCTTCTGTTGAGTATCTGGGTATTGACGTCGGCGGTACGAACGTCAAAATGGGTATAGTTGACGCCACGACCGGCAAAATTTCTAATTTTTACAGCCATGATACCATCAGCTGGCGCCAGTCGGGTCACTTCATTGAGCGCTTTGGCGATGCCGTTGCTTTGCAGTTATTAGCCAACAAGGACGTTAAACAGGTCGGCATTGGCCTGCCTGGTATGCTCAATCGAGAACGTACTGTTCCACTCGAAATAACGGCAATCCCTGAAATCAACGGTTTGCCAATGGTTGATTTGCTAACCAAACGGTTTCCCGGTATTCAGTTCTTTCTGGAAAACGACGCTAATGCAGCCGCTCTTGGGGAGTACTACTTTGCCGAAGAAAAAATTACTGAGAATTATATATTCATCACGCTTGGAACAGGCGTAGGCGGGGCCGCTATCATTAATAAGCGAATTTTTACCGGTGGCGATGGTAACGCGATGGAGCCTGGGCATATACCGTCGCGCCACGGCCGGGTACTGGAACGTAACATCGGTAAAAAAGAGCTTTTAGACCTGGCCAATCTGCGCCGGAGCGAATTCCAGGGCGATACTCATCTGGCTGGTGATGGCAGCATTTCGACAACGGGCCTGGTGGCGGCTGCGGCTGAGGGAGACGAGCTTGCTCTGAAAATCTGGGGTGAAGTGGGTGAGATATTAGCCGAAGGGCTAGCTTCCCTGATTAAAATTCTTGATATCAAACAGGTATTGATTGGCGGAGGGCTATCGGCTTCGTTTGATTATATTCTACCCGCGGTCAACGAAACGCTCGACTACTGGCTCAATCCCTATTACAAAAACGGTTTAAGCATCAAACGTGCTACGTTGGGTAATGACGCTGGTCTGCTAGGAGCCGCTTCGCTTTGCTTCGAGTAAGCTACATAAGCTTTGACAAAAGGGCATGGGTGTTTACAAACCCCATGCCCTTTGCGTTAAGAGTCGTTAAACAATATTTACTTCCGGCGAAATCGCCACGCCAAACTTCTCCATCACCGAAGCCTGTACGGTTTGAGCCAGTGCCAGAATTTGCGGCCCGGTAGCTCCGCCGAAGTTAACCAACACCAGCGCCTGTTTGGCATGAACACCAGCGTCGCCGGTTCGATAGCCTTTCCAGCCGGCCTGCTCAATTAGCCACCCCGCTGGCACTTTCACGATTCCATCGGTTACAGGATAGCCTGGCAGATCAGGATAGGTTGCTTTCAAAGCCTCAAATTGGGCTGCTGGAATTTCAGGATTTTTGAAGAAGCTGCCTGCATTTCCAATTTGGGCCGGATCAGGAAGTTTACTCCGTCGGATGCGAATAACAGCCTCGCTAATGGCTTTAATCGACAAGGTATCGTCTGTAACGCCCATTTCGGTGAGCGTTTCCTGAATAGCTCCGTAGCGCGTGTGAAAAATGGGTTGCTTATTAAGCTGAAACGTTACGCTGGTAATGATGTACTGGCCTTTCAGGGCCCGTTTGAATACACTTTCCCGGTAGCCGAAGGCGCAATCGGCATGAAGAAACGTTCGTTGCTGGCCGGTGTGTACGTTCACGGCAGTTAGCGACTCAAATACCTGCTCTAGTTCGACGCCATAAGCGCCTATGTTCTGCATCGGAGCCGCCCCCACAGTACCTGGTATCAACGATAAATTTTCTACACCGGCATACCCGCGCTCAACGCAAAATACGACGAATTTATGCCAATTGACTCCCGCACCCGCCCGGACAAAAACATGCGTATCGTCTTCTCGTACTACCTCGATACCCTGGATGTCCATTTTTACGACCAGCCCGTCGAAATTATGGCATACGAGAACATTACTTCCTCCGCCGAGTATTAGTTTGGGAGTATCAATGAAATCGGTCAGCTGAAGCAAGGTTTGTAGATCGTCTTCGTGACAGATATCGACCCAGTACCGCGCATCGGCATCAATCCTAAACGTATTGTAAGGTTTGAGCGACACATGGCTTTGTATATTTAACATGTGTTGGTTGTAGTATTGCTCAAAATTAACCAAAATACTGAACGGCTGAGTGCGTCCGGTAACTGGCTTCATTATAGAATTAACAAATTGGTTATTTTTACCAACTCATTTCCTTTTGTTATGCGCTACGAATTTAGTGGAGTGATTTTGGTGGCTTCTCTGCTGGTGGGATGTGCAACCAGTCGGCCCGCTGCAACGAGCCGTTCGTCGGTTGATTACAATAGCTATAACGAGGATCTGGCTTCAGTACGTCCGGTTTACGGAACCACGAAACCCGCCACGTCATCAACGCCAGCACGGCCCTCAACACCCGTAGCGTCACCACCCGCGACCGTAACACCCCGCAAGACAGAACCCCGGAAGACCACCGGCCCAATTGAAGCGCTGCATGTGAACCGTCGGCTTGATTTGGTACTGGACACAATTGCTACGAAAAACCGGTCGATCCGGTACGCTCCAGGTTTTCGCATTCAGATATATGTCGGTAACCAACGCCAAGAGGCTGACGCGGCCAAGCTGTTGATTTATCAAAATTACCCTGAATTGAGTCCTTATTTAAGCTATAATCAGCCTACGTATAAGCTTAAAGTCGGCGATTTTATGCGTCGAATAGACGCCGAACGCTATTACGCTTCCATCCGACGTTTGATCGCTTCGGCACAGTTACAGCCTGATAAAGTTGATGTTAGACGAAGCCTGTTAATAAGATAAGTTATATACTATAAGCAAATTTAACCTCCTTGGGCTACCTTTGATAGTTTTTGTACTATTGAGCATTGGTCTATAAACCGTTAGCGGTATGAAGAAAGCGTTAATTACCGGAATTACCGGTCAGGATGGAGCCTATCTGGCCGAGTTGTTATTAGAGAAGGGATATGAGGTACATGGTATCAAACGCCGTAGTTCGCTGTTCAATACGCAACGGGTGGATCACATGTATGAGGACCCACACGAGAAGAACATTCGTTTCAAACTTCACTACGGTGATCTGTCTGACTCAACGAATGTGATTCGTATTATTCAGGAGACTCAGCCCGATGAGATCTATAACCTCGGCGCTATGTCGCACGTTCGGGTAAGTTTCGATGAACCGGAGTACACAGCACAGGTAGATGGTATCGGTACGCTGCGGATTCTGGAAGCTGTCCGGCTGCTGGGCCTGACCGAGAAAACCCGCATTTACCAGGCATCGACTTCAGAGCTTTATGGTGGTGTGCAGGGCCATGCTCAATCTGAAACGACTCCGTTTTACCCACGCTCTCCCTACGCGGTAGCAAAATTGTATGGCTACTGGATTACCGTCAACTACCGTGAGGCCTACAATATGTACGCGTGTAACGGTATTCTCTTCAACCACGAATCTCCGCTACGGGGCGAAACATTTGTAACCCGTAAGATTACCCGCGCGGTATCCCGTATTGCCCTGGGCTTGCAGGATAAGGTGTACTTAGGAAACCTGGATTCACTGCGTGACTGGGGCCATGCTAAGGATTACGTAGAGGCAATGTACTTGATTCTGCAGCAGGAGAAACCTGAAGATTTCGTTATTGCTACGGGCGTTACGACCAGCGTACGCGATTTTGTTCGGATGTCATTTGCTGAAATTGGCGTGGAGTTGGCCTTTAAAGGCGAAGGCGCGTCGGAAGTAGGAACGGTTGTAAGTTCTACAAATCCCGATTTTCCAGTAGAGGTCGGTAAAGAGGTGGTTTGCATCGATCCGCGTTATTTCCGCCCAACGGAAGTGGATCTGCTTCTTGGCGACCCAACCAAAGCGATGACAAAACTGAACTGGAAGCCAAAATACGACTTGCCTGCTCTTGTAAAAGACATGATGACGGCCGATATAGAGCTGTTCCGTCGTGATCAGCTTTTGGCGCAAAGCGGCCACCCTGTGCTGAACTACTACGAATAGTCAACTGATACATATTAGTTCCTTATCAGTCTATAAACAAGAAACCCGCCTACAGGCGGGTTTCTTGTTTATAGACTGATGTTGCGGAATCCGCTTGTTAAACAGGGACTGCGTAATAGTACATGCGGGAGCTGTTCGGATACATGCCGATCAGCATCAGCCCTTCGCCTTCTTTTACCGAAGACATAATCGTTTGAAGGTCTTTCGTAGTTTTGACATTCTTGCCGTTCGCTTTCACGATGATGAAACCTTCTTCGATGTCGGTTTCGGCAAGTTTACCATCTACGATTTTCTTCACCCGAACCCCACCGCTAATGCCCAGCTGCTTCGCATCCTGAGCGCTGAGTTCTTCGAAGTCAGCACCTAAGGTTTTCAGCGTTGTGTTCGCTGCTGTAACGTCGGTTTTCTTGATGACATCACGGCCACCGTTCCGGTTACGTAATTCCACTTTAAAATCACGTTCGCTGCCATCGCGGTTTACCGTTACGGTCACTGCATCACCTGGACGACGACGGCCAATGATTTCACGCATCTGAGCGTCCGAATCAAGTGGTTGGCCTTCCATTTTCACAATTACGTCTCCTTTCTTCAGACCGGCAGCTTGAGCAGCACCGTTTTCTACTACGCTTTCTACGTAGATACCACGGCCTACTTTAGCGCCTTTCTCTTTAGCAACCGTGCTATTCAACTCGATTGGCAGAATACCCAGGTAACCGCGTTGTACGTTGCCATACTTGAGCAGGTCAGCCGATACTTTCTTCACGAGCGATACAGGTACGGCGAAGCCGTAGCCGCTGTAGAAACCGGTTTGTGAAGCAATAGCAGAGTTAATACCAACCAGCTCACCACGCAGGTTTACGAGCGCACCACCGGAGTTGCCTGGGTTGATAGCCGCATCCGTTTGGATAAAAGCTTCTACCGGTGTATCCGTTTGTTTGTTATCCGTGTTGTTTTGCTGGCCTTGACGACGCGCAAAATCCTGATCCAAAATACCAATCCGACGACCTTTCGCACTAACAATACCTGCTGTTACGGTCGATTCAAGGTCAAGTGGATAACCAACGGCCAGAACCCATTCTCCTAACTTCAGGGCATCAGAATCGCCCAAAGTGATAGCAGGCAGGTTATTAGCCTCAACTTTAATGACAGCTAAATCAGTCAGTGGGTCGGTACCAATCACTTTAGCTTTCAGGCTACGTTTGTCGGTCATGATAACCTCAACCTCATCGGCATCCTGTACTACGTGGTTGTTCGTAACGATATAACCGTCTTTGCTGATGATTACGCCCGAGCCAGACGCCTGACCTTGCTGACGACGTGGGCGGCTTTGGCCACCACCGAAATCGTCGCCGAAGAACTCCCGGAATATGTCAGGAACCTGCTGTTGACGAACAGTCCGCGTGATGGTCGTACGAATGTGCACGACAGTTGGCGTGACCGCTTCAGCGGCCGTTGAGAAGTCGTTAGAGCCGGGAGCTCCTGAGCCACCCGTTAGGGCTGCCAGACGGCCAGTAATCGTCGGTGCTGGCGACGACTCGTTAAACACCACATCCCGCTTGTTAAAGCCTAATAGGTTGTAAGCGGCCAGCGTTACGACGCTCGATAAGAGTGCCATCAACGCCAATAATTTCCAGTTACTTTTCATGGTTAAATGGGAAAAATCAGATTGCTGTCTTTTTGTATTGAACGGCGACTTTTAGTCTGCCAATATAACGGAAAGAAACGCTTTATAAATCCGGTGTGTGTCCGTCCTTAACAAAATTTAACAAGCCTTTGTTAGGTGGTTTTTTAAAAGCCGGAAGCCCGTAGCATTTACTATACGGGCTTCCGTTTTCTAATGCAAACGGTCAGTGATTAACCTCTGATCTCAATTTGACGGGGAGGTTTTACTTTAGCTTCTTCGCGCTTCGGCAGATTGATAGTCAGAACGCCATCGGCATAAGAAGCCTGGATCGCATCAGCGTCTATCGAGCTGGGTAGCGTGAACGTACGCTGGAACGATGAATAGCTAAACTCCCGGCGTGCATATTTCTCGGTGCTTTTCTCCTGCTCTTCTTTCTGTGTTTCCTGATAGGCCGAAATAGTCAGGTTGTTGTGATTGAGTCCTAATTTAAAGTCCTCTTTCTTTAGGCCCGGAGCGGCTACTTCGATCCTAAAGCCATCACTATGCTCAATCACATTTACGGCCGGTACGTTGTGCATCGCGGACGAAGCAGGGTTGAAAAAGTCGTTGATGTCACGACCAAAAAAATTCTCAATCAATGATGGAATGTTGTTGTTAGAACGCATTACCGAGTTCATGACTGTATATTGGTTAACGTTAAGAAAAAGAGTTAATAGGTTTTGACTACTCTTTTTTCAATTTCCGTACCAGCCCCATATTCAGGCGTAATCAAGACAATATGTCATTAAAACTTATCAATTTTATGCCCCAGGCTGACATATAGGCACGTACTAAAATACCCTGCTATGACTATCACAGCAGGGTATTTTAGTACGTATTAGTCTTTATTGGATAAGAACGGATTACGTAGTGGCAATCAATTCCAAGGCTTTTTCAGCTGCGGCTTGCTCTGCTTTCTTCTTGCTGTAACCGCTGCCTGTAGCGAAGGGCTCCTCACCAACCATGACCTGCGCTATAAACTCACGGAAATGGCTGTTTCCCTTCTCCGAAACAATTTCAAAACGGATTTCTTTGCCTTCGCGCTGTGCCCACTCAATTAAACGACTTTTGAAATTCGCGTTATTTTGAACAACGGAATCGATGTCGTAATGAGCCAGCAGGTCTTTTAAGATGAATCGCCGGGAAAAGCTAAAGCCTTTGTCCAGATAGACCGCGCCGACAAGCGCTTCCAGGGCGTCGCCGTACATAGAGGTACGGGCCGGAAGGCTACGGGTACGGCTGCCATCGAACTCAATCAATTGATCGAGGCCGATTTTCCGGGCGATGCCGTTCAGCGTCTCGCGGTTGACGATACGAGAGCGAATCTCTGTCAGGAAGCCTTCGTCTTTGTACGGATACTTCTTAAAGAGGAATTCAGCAATCACCATGCCCAGTACAGCATCGCCTAAATACTCTAGGCGTTCGTTCGATTCACGAAAGCCTTCAATAGCAGTTGCTTTGGAAGCCGATGTGTGCCGAAGCGCCAGTTGATAGAGCCCTAAATTTGACGGGCGTGCACCAATGATGTGCGCAATGGATCGACGAAGGTTTTTGCGTGGATCAGCGCTACTGGACCGAAACCAGTCGAGAGGATTAAATAGACTACGGGGCAGAGCGAGTTGCACGGCTCAGCTAAGTTTACGGAAGATTACAATGGCGTTGTGCCCTCCGAATCCGAACGCGTTGCTCATTACGGTCGTCAATGAGCGGGCTTGAGCCGTATTGAACGTAAGATTGAAGCGCGAATCAATTTCTTCATCTGCGGTGAAGTGATTGATTGTAGGAGGCACTAGCTGGTGCTCCATTGCTTTGATGCAAGCGATGGCTTCAACTGCGCCCGCTGCACCCAGCAAATGGCCAGTCATCGATTTGGTAGAGCTAATATTCATTTTGAACGAATGCTCACCGAACAACTGATGAATAGCTTTAAGTTCCTGTGGATCACCGATTGGCGTCGATGTTCCGTGGGTGTTAATGTAGTCAATTTCGGTTGGCTCAATACCGGCATCATTCAGCGCGTCCTGCATACCCAGGAAAGCACCTAATCCGTCGGGGTGGGGAGCTGTAATGTGGTAAGCGTCCGAAGACATACCACCCCCGATAAGTTCAGCGTATATTTTGGCACCCCGAGCTTGAGCATGCCCGTAATCTTCCAGAATCAAGGCTCCTGCGCCTTCACCCAACACGAAGCCGTCACGATCTTTGTCGTACGGACGTGAGGCTGTTTCCGGGGAATCGTTACGTTCCGACAAGGCACGGTTCGCATTGAAACCGCCAATTCCGGCCCGCGTAACAGCGGCTTCTGAACCGCCCACTACGCACATGGTCATCCGGCCTAACCGGATGTAGTTGAACGCGTCGATGATAGCGTTATTGGTGGAGGCACAGGCCGAAACGGTGACGTAGTTCGTACCCCGGAACCCATAGCGCATGGAAATCTGGCCTGATGCACTATCGGCGATCATTCGAACGATGAAGAACGGATTGATCCTGGGAGTACCATCACCTTTGGCGTAATCGATCATCTCGTCTTCAAACGATTTAAGACCGCCAATTCCAGACCCCCAGATAACACCTACTTTATTTTTGTCAATAGTATCGAGGTTAATCCCCGAATCCTGAACAGCCTCATCAGTGGCAATTAACGCATAATGGGTAAACGTATCCATTTTGCGGGCTTCCTGACGAGGAATATACTGCGTTACGTCTAAGCCTTTCACTTCGCAGGCGAAGCGTGTCCGAAACTTACTGGCGTCAAACTTCGTGATCGGCCCCGCTCCGCTTACACCAGCGGCAAGGTTGTTCCAATAGGTAGATACATCATTGCCGATCGGCGTCAGGGCACCGAGACCAGTCACTACTACTCGTTTGATTGTCATACAGATAAACTGCGTGATGAAAAAAGAAAAGCAACGCCGAAGCTTGAATTCCGGCGTTGTCTTTTAGGGTGTTTGAGAGTTCTGTCGGCTGCTACATAAACAGCAAGGGGTAAACGTATAAATGGTCTATACTGATAGCAAAACACATATTTATACGCTCGTAACCTACTCTACGACTGCTAATTAATAAAAATTATTGAGGCAGTAAACGCAGAGGCTTACTTACCGCTGTTTCTTTCCAGGTAATCAATCGCCATACCGACGGTCGTGATTTTCTCAGCCTCGTCATCTGGGATTGGCAGATTGAATTCCTTTTCAAATTCCATGATTAACTCTACCGTGTCAAGTGAGTCAGCACCCAGATCGTTTGTGAAGCTAGCCTCTGGCGTTACCTCTGACTCTTCAACGCCTAATTTCTCGACAATGATATTCTTAACTTTTTGTGCAATTTCCGACATTTTCGTAGTCCGTTGGGGTTAAAAAACTGCGCAAAGAAAGGGATTTACCTTTGTATTGTCAAACAATTTTTTACGGGCGAAACCGTTAAGATATGTTACTAATCCAAGACTAAGTAATTGATAATTAATAAATTATCAACAAATATAATTTCTATATAGTGTTAATAGGAATTATAGTGTATATGTGTCTTAGCTAATTTTAAGACTTAAAAGACGCTTCCTTTAGCTCTACTCAATCCCTATAAACGTATATGCCAGCCCTGTAAAACAGACCAAGACGCTTTAACCATGCAGACTTGATAAAGTTTAAGATTTTATACGGACGAGTCAATTTTATGGGAAAGTATGAGTAAGTAATGTGCCAGAGTGGACTTTAATTTGTTAGTTGAACTACTGGCTACGTTACTCTAATGGCAGTTATTTGGGGAGTTGTTTTACACGCCCTCGGCGGTTTTGCATCAGGCAGTTTTTACTTGCCATACCGTAAGGTGAAAGGCTGGGCCTGGGAAAGTTACTGGCTCGTGGGCGGGCTATTCTCCTGGGTTGTGGCTCCCTGGTTACTAGGCTATCTTACCGTCCCGAATCTAGGACAGGTGCTGGCCGAATCGCCTACCGAAACACTGCTCTGGGCTTATTTCTGGGGTGTTCTCTGGGGCACTGGCGGCTTAACGTTTGGCCTGGCCATGCGTTACCTCGGGCTGTCGCTCGGAATGGCCGTTGTTCTTGGCCTGTGTGCCGTTTTTGGTACGTTGGTGCCCCCAATCTGGACGGGTCAATTCAGCCAGTTGATCAGCACTACGTCGGGTCAGGTCATTATGGCTGGCTTAGCCGTTTGCGTAATCGGAATTTGCATTTGTGGCGTAGCCGGTATGATGAAAGAGAAAAGTCTGCCCGAGGCCGAAAAGAAAGCGACTATTGCCGAGTTCGATCTTAGAAAAGGCTTTTTTGTGGCCGTGTTTTCGGGCGTGATGAGCGCTTGTTTCTCCTTCGGGCTAACCGCTGGTCAGCCCATCGCCGAACTCGCAGTTCGGCACGGTGCCGATCCATTGTATATGAACAATGCCGCCCTGGTCATTATTCTGCTCGGTGGCCTTACCACCAACGCCATCTGGGCGATTTATCTGAATATTCGCAATCGTACGTATACCGATTACACGAACGTTTCGGCACCTATTCTTGGGAACGTCCTGTTTTGTGCCATAGCTGGCGTTACGTGGTATTTCCAGTTCTTTTTCTATGGAATGGGCGACAGCAAAATGGGCGAGTACCGATTTTCGGGATGGACACTGCACATGGCCTTTATTATCGCGTTCAGCAGCTTCTGGGGGCTCTATTTACACGAATGGCGCGGGGCTAATCAGCGCACCATGCGCACCATAACGATCGGCATTCTCACCGTAGTACTATCGTCAGTCATTGTTGGTATTGGCAACTACCTCGCTTGATGGTTCGCCATATAATGTACCAGCCTATGAACGTATCAAATCACAATCGACTCGCAGACGTAGGTCGGTATGATACCTGTTGCTTGAATACGTAGTTCAGCCTCGTGGCTGGCTGTATTCCCTGTGAGTACCAGTACGGTGTCGAGACCAAACTTGTTGCCGCCCGATATATCAGAACGAAGCGTATCGCCGACCATGACTGTGTTTCGCTTGCTGGCCGTGGGCAGTAGTTCTTGTACACGCTCATAGGCAAACATAAACAGCTGGGCGTCGGGTTTGCCGAAGCGGATAAACTGCTTTCCCACAATTGATTCGAGCATGTCGGCGATGCTACCGATGGCGACAGCCAGCCGGTTTTTGGATACAGGATACGTAGCGTCGGTGTTCGCCACAATAACGGGAATGTTACGTCTGCGCAACAGGTTAACGGCTTTGTTAATGTCTGTATTCCAGTCAAACCCTTCGTCATCGAGGAGTACCAGGGCGTTCACTTCACCGATGTTTTCTAACGTTAGCTCGCTGATTGAAAGTGTTTTGAGACCGGCCGATTCAATGTAATGCGCTGAGTTTTCGGTACCTAAGTAGGCTACTGTGCCGTGGTCGACTTTTAATTGTAGGTATTCGCGCGCTAACATACCTGACGAAATAATCATATCAGCCGTAATGTCGGTTAACCCAAGTCGCCAGTAGGATTCAGCCAGCTGCTGCGGACTACGTGACGCATCGTTAGTCAGGATAAACACCAGTTTGCCTTGCTCGCGCAGGTAGTTAAACGTATCGACAACGCCCGGAATCAATCCTTTGTAATTTTTTAAAACGCCAAACGCATCGAAGAAAAAGACCTGGTACCGGTCGGCAATCGTAGCAAAAGTTTCAAGCTGCATCAGGTCTTACAAGTTAAGATGGCGTAATAATTTGTCGGCGTCAAACCGTTCAACGGAAGGGAAATACGTTTCGTAGGCTTCTCGCTGGAGCTTAGTGGCGTAGGTGCGATGGAAGAAATACCGCCCGTATTTAATGACGTAGTTGAGAATAAAAAACCGGTAAGCTTCGGGCAAAAACCGAATCTCACGCTCAGTGAGTGGATATACTTTGTGGTATTCTTCCAAAAACCAGCCAAAGCGTTCTTCCATCAGCGGACCAATCACGTAGCTGAACACGGTTCGGTCACCTATATCGGAGCACACCCGGCTGAAAAAGTAAAAATCCATGACGCGGTAACTGATCCGGAACCAATCGTAATCCCAGCGGGAGAACAGGTGCAAGTCGTCGGTAACGGAGAAATTACCAATATTCCAGTCGACGAAAACCGGCATTGTCTCAACCACTTTGGCAACTAACTTTTGCCGGTTTTCGAGAAACAAATGGCACTGGCGTCGCAATTCCGTTACGTGTAAACGGTGCTCAAACTTACCCGCTTCCGTATCGAGCAAATCGATTAACCCCTGAATATCCGAGCGGAGCGTTTTGGCGTATTTAGGCAAGACGGTGCTGGCGCGGGCGCAGGCGAGATGGAACCGGGCCACTTCAGCTCCGAGCTTCCGAATATGCTCTTCGTCGAGTCGACGGGGCAGCCGGTTCTGAGTGCGGATCGGGTTGTAGAAAACTACCCAGGCATCAATGGGTCCTTCCTGATAACGATACGTAAAAACCTGCCCATTTTTCGATAACGAACGGGCCAGCACATTCTCAAACGGATAAAGCAGGTTGTTAGCCAGCGCCTGAATAATGCGGTGATCGTCGCGGAAGTGTTCGAACTTACCGAAATAGGACAGCTTCGCGATCACTCGGCCCCCGTTGTCTAATGTTAAGCGGAAGACGTGATTTGTGGAAACGCGGGCGCTAATATCCTCGACAGCCTGCACCGTCTGACTCGGGTCATAAGCAGCCCATGCCTGTCGAACTATAGTTGAATAATCAATTAAACGCATTGTTGTCGTTGTCATTCCGGGTCATTTATGGCTATAAGTTGTCAGCTTCTACACACAGGACAATACATGACAACTAGTGACTGCAATGACTACTCGATGACAGGTTTATATAATTTCAAAATATCGCTTTAGCTCCCAGTCGCTAACTTGTTTGGCGTACTGCCGCCACTCCCAGCCACGCGTGCGGGTGAAATGGTCAACAAACTCAGCTCCGAAGAGTTCGGCCGCAATGGACGAATTCGCCATAATATGCGTTGCTTCGCCCAGATTAGCCGGAATCACGCCATGCTGCTTATCCGCGTACCCATTACCAACGGAGGGCGGAATGTTCAAAGACAATTTATGACGAATGCCATATAAGCCCGACGCCAGTGCGGCTGCGATTGCCAGGTAAGGATTCGTGTCGGACCCCGATACGCGGTGTTCAACGCGGGTATAGGCTTCTTTATGGTTCAAGACACGTATTGCTGTAGTTCGATTATCAATCGACCACGTAACGGTTGTGGGGGCCCAGGCTCCTTCAACCAAGCGTTTGTAGCTATTGATGGTCGGCGCAAACATAGGCGTAATATGAGGCAAACAGTACAACTGACCAGCTATATACTGCTTCATCAGCTCGCTCATCCGTTCGGGCTGCGCTGAATCAAAAAATAAGTTCTTTGTTTGATCAGCGTTCCAAAGGCTTTGATGAATATGGCCGCTGCATCCGGGCAATTCGGCGTTCCACTTCGCCATGAACGTAGCGATGAGGTTATGTCGATACGCTATTTCTTTAACCGCTGTTTTAAACAATACCGCTTTATCTGCCGCCCGGATAACCTCATCGTGCAGGATGGCCGCTTCGTAAACGCCGGGACCTGTTTCCGTGTGCAGGCCTTCAAGGGCTATGTCAAACTGACCCAGTAAATCGAACAGATCCTGATTAAAACCGCTCTCCAGCGATGGACGCAGAATAGAGTACCCAAACATACCGGGCGTCAGCGGCTCCAGTTGCTGAAACGCTTTTTGTTGTAAGCTCTGTGGCGTTTCGCGAAAGTTGAACCACTCAAATTCTTGGGAAAACTCTGCATGAAACCCCAACTCGTGACACTGAGCAGCGACTCGTTTTAGCAACGAACGCGGGCAAGCGAAAAGCGCATCCGCACCGGAGCGACTGAAGTCGGCCAGAAAAAAAGGTAGGTTGTCTTCCCAGGGCAACTTCCGGAACGTGGACAAGTCAATGCGGACCGGCGTGTCAGGATAGCCCGAATGCCAACCCGTTGTCTGACCATTATCATAAGGCGCATCGGTCATGTCCCAGCCCCAGACAACATCGCAAAAGCCGAAACCATCGTCCAAACCGTCTAAAAACTTCTGCCGACTAATGATTTTGCCACGCAGGATGCCGTCGATGTCCGCAAATGCAAATTTAATCTTTGAACTGTCGCTCTGCTTGATAAAATCGATGACGGCTTGCTGGTCCATAGCTTACGCGGATAAATGGTTCTTAGGCCAAATAGGCGGGTAAAGCTACTTATTCTTACGCGAACAGACGAAACCTGCCCGTGCTACGTTCGCTAAATTCTATTGCGGACAGATGTGGGCCAACAGGGTTTGGTATGACTGATATACGTAAAGGCGTGGAGTCGGTTATTAAAAAGCGATATTTTCAGGTGCTAGACGAGATAAACCATAGATTTTAATAAATTTAACAATTACCCCTTAACAGAATTATGAAACTAAGAATCGGTAAACTAATCCTAAACCGCTCAGCGCTGCTGAAACTGGCGTTCGCGTGTTTCCTGGTCGGAATTCACATCGGCGTAACTATCGCAGCACACGAGGACGGAAAACAAAGCTCGTTTCTGCCCTTTATGGCACTTTATATCGTGGTGATTCCCGCTATTCTCTGGAGCGTAAAGAAGGATGTAAACGCAGAAAAGGCGGATAGCTAATTCTCATGCCTGCTCGTTGCTATAACGTAGTGAAGACACAAGATACTGATATGAACAAGCCCAACGACCGAGTTAGCTGGGCTTGTTCATTGGCAGCAAAAACCGGTTATTGCTAGGACTTTACATTATCCAGGTTGAAATGTAATCCTCGATTGTCGCGTCGGGACATAGCGGCCTTAATCACCAGATAGGCGACCTCGATCATGTTACGTAGTTCGCAGATACGTACCGAAACTTTCGACTGACGATAAAGTTCTTCGTGTTCGAGATAAAGCAGTTCCAGCCGGTCCATCGCTCGTTTCAGACGCCGGTTCGAGCGGACAATGCCCACGTAGTTCGACATAATGGCTTCCAGCTCCCGCTGAATCTCAGTTACCAAAATCAACTCCTCCGGGTGTGTCGTACCTGCGTCGTTCCAATCGGGAATATTGTCTGGTACAGCAGACTCACCGAGATTCTCCACGGTTTTCAGATAAGCGCGGTGCCCAAATACAACCGCTTCCAGCAGAGAATTAGAAGCTAACCGATTCGCACCATGTAAGCCAGTGCAGGAGCACTCGCCTACGGCATATAAATAGTTGATGTTCGTCTGCCCCCATTCGTTCACGCGAACGCCCCCACACATGTAGTGCTGCGCCGGAACAACGGGTATATAGTCTTTTCGTAAATCAAGTCCGTACTGATCGCGACAGTAGGCGGTTATGTTCGGAAAATGCTCGACAAAGCGCTCGTAATCTACGTGCGTTACGTCGATATACACGTGCGGATCGCCCGATTTCTTCATCTCCGAGTCAATGGCGCGAGCCACAATGTCGCGCGGAGCCAGCGACAAACGAGGATCATAGTTTTCCATAAAGGTTTCACCCTTCATGTTTTTCAATACCCCACCGAAACCGCGTACCGCTTCTGAAATTAGAAAATTCGGCTTTTTGTCGGGCTCGTATAAGGCCGTAGGATGGAACTGGATAAACTCCATGTCCTTGCATATGCCCTTGGCCCGGTAGGCCATCGCAATCCCGTCGCCGGTGGCAATGCTCGGGTTTGTCGTATTCTGGTATACGTTGCCAATGCCACCCGTCGCTAACAGCGTCGTCTTGGCCAGAAACTTTTCAACCTGCCCCGTTTGCGTGTTTAGGACGTACGCGCCATAGCACTGATTGTCGGTGTCGTAGCGATGAACAGTTTCACCCAGATGATGGCGCGTAATCAGCTCGACAGCATAGTAATGTGTAAAAATCTCAATGCCCGGCAGTGAGCGTGCTTTTTCGAGTAAAGCGCGCTCAATTTCGGCACCGGTTATATCCTTAAAATGCAGGATGCGATAGTCGGAGTGACCGCCTTCTTTAGCCAGGTCATAATCAGTACCCCCGTGTTCTTTATCGAATCTGGTTCCGTAGTCGATTAGCTCACGAATCCGGCCGGGTCCTTCGTTCACTACAATTTCAACAATATGACGGTCGCTCAGAAAGTCGCCCGCAACCATCGTATCTTCGATATGCTTCTCGAACGAATCGTCTTCCGACCAGACGGCGGCAATACCACCCTGCGCGTATTTCGTATTCGTTTCATCGGCCTGCACTTTGGTGATGATACCAATGCGAACCGGTTGTTGCTGGGCTTCAAAATGCATCGCCAGTTTAGTGGCGTAGCTAAGGCCCGCTATGCCGGAGCCTATGACTAAGAAATCGAATTGGTGGGGCATTTACTCAAGGGCTTTATTCTCAAACTTACTTACTCAGCTCCAACATGCGTGCTACGGATTCATACGCTTTGATACGTACGTCTTCGGGCACGATGATTTCGGGCTGTTCGTAAAGCATGCAGTTGTACAGCTTTTCGAGCGTATTCATTTTCATGTACGGACACTCTGAGCAGGCACAGGTGTTGTTCTGGCTGGCTGGTGCCGGAATGATTTTCTTGTGTGGAACTGCCTGCCGCATCTTGTGCAGAATACCGGCTTCCGTTCCAACAATAAACGTTTGTTCCGGGCTATCCACTACGTATTTAAGTAGAGCGGTGGTTGAACCGACATAATCAGCCTGACTCAGGATATGCTCCTGACATTCAGGATGCGCAATGAATTTTGCATCCGGGTGTTCCAAACGGAGCTTGGTTAACTTCTCCAGCGAAATGTCAATGTGTACAATACAGGCGCCATCCCAAAGCACCATATCGCGGCCGGTTTTCTTCGAGACGAAGCGGCCGAGGTTTGCATCCGGCGCAAAAATGATCTTCTGATCCTGTGGAAGACTCTCAACGATCTTCAAGGCGTTCGACGACGTAACGATGATGTCAGACAGCGCCTTAATTTCGGCGGAACAGTTGATGTACGACAGCACAATATGGTCGGGGTATTGCGCCTTGAAAGCCGCGAACTTGTTAGCCGGGGCCGAGTCGGCCAGTGAACAGCCCGCGTTCAGATCCGGAATCACTACTTTCTTCTGCGGAGAAAGGACTTTGGCCGTTTCGCCCATAAAGTGTACCCCACAAAACACGATCATGTCGGCGTTGGTACTAGCCGCTTGCTGCGATAAGCCAAGGCTGTCGCCAATGTAATCGGCTAAATCCTGGATGGCTCCATCGACGTAATAATGAGCCAGTATAACGGCATTCTTCTCTTTTTTTAGCCGGTTAATCTCGGCCACTAAATCTATATTGTCAGGAATAGGCTCGTTTACGTAACCAATGCGCTGAACTTCCTCTAGTATTGCTTCCATTTGTTGTAGCCAGGTGCTTTTTACATAAACAACGTTGGGTAGGAAATTGTCACAGGACCCCTCGTTAGCGGGCGAATTTCAGCAAACGTTTTGGGCTTTCAAACAACGGGTCATATTTGTGTGGTTTTAGGAACATAGAGCTCCTCCGAATGACTACGGATTATCTGAAACTCCGCGTTATAGCGATACGACAAGAAACGGCAGACACCAGAAGCTATTTTCTTGAAAACCTGGATGGTCAGCCTGTGCCTTATCGCGCCGGTCAATTTTTAACACTTATTTTGCCGCATAATGGGCACGAAGTACGTCGGTCTTACTCGCTAAGTTCAACTCCTACGGAACCGCTACGTCTGACGATCAAGCGCGTCCAAAACGGAGAACTTTCGCGCTACTTACTCGATACGTTGCAGGTTGGCGATGTCTTAACCTGTTTATGGCCAGCCGGGCGCTTTACGCTGACAGACGAACCCCGAGATTTAGTACTACTCGGAGCCGGTAGCGGCATAACTCCGCTGTTCTCTATTCTCAAGCAGGCGCTTTTCAACGAGCCAGCCCGGCACGTAACGCTGCTGTACAGTAACTCAACGGAGCGGACGATTATTTTTAGGCAGGAACTCGATGAACTGGCAGCTCAATTTCCGACGCGGTTTCGGGTCCTCTATCTACTGAGTAACCCGACCGATGAGTGGAATGGAATGCGCGGCCGCTTAAATAACGTTCTGCTCGAGCGGCTTCTGCCAACGCTTGTTGGTACGTCTGATCTGACTAACCTCAGTTATTACGTATGCGGACCAGGCGATTACATGCGGATGGTGCAGTTTACCCTTGTGTTCATTGGTGTGCATCCCGAGCAAATCAGGCGAGAGAACTTTGTGGTTGAGCCGGTTGTGCAAACGCCACCACCCGCGCTTGCGGTCGACCGGACGATGCTGATTCAGCACAGAGAACGGGCCGTTGAGATTCAGGTGCCTGCTTATAAATCCATTTTGCAGGCTGCTCTGGACGAAGGTATTCATCTACCCTATAGTTGCCGGGGAGGCCGTTGCTCTACCTGTCTAGCCCGGTGTCTGTCCGGGCGCATTCACATGACAATTAACGACGTATTGACGGCGCGCGATTTAGCCGAAGGCTGGGTGTTAACCTGTACGGGCTACCCCGAAAGCGACGATGTTGTCATCGAGGTTTAGGGGGCCAGGCGTGGTAGCTAGAGTTTAGTTTTTAGGAACGCGATCAAAACATCCAGCCCTTTTTGGTAGTGGAGATTATTCGGAATAACCACATCTGCCTCATCTTTGTGCGGCTTCACAAATTCGCGATAGGCCGGCCGGACATGGTTATCCCACTGATATTGTATAAGCTCAAGCGTCAGTCCTCGCTCAGCCTGATCACGGGTGATACGTCGGTTAAGCTTAATCTTGTTCTTGGCGGCAATGTAGACCTTAAGGTCTAACTGGCGGGCTACGTCCGGAAAATGAAACACAAATAACCCCTCAACAATGATAATTGGGGTAGGGCGGTAAATAAGCGTTCTTGGCGTAACGTTTGGGTTATTGAACGTGTACTCAGGCGTTTCTACCGTTTGCCGGGCATGAAGCTGCTCTAAATGCTCGGCAAAAAGTTCGTGATTTATCGTTTCAGGTAAATCAAAGTTATAGATGCCATTTGGGTCTAACGGAATGTGCTCAAGCGTTCGGTAGTAATTATCCTGGGATATAAGGCAGATCTGGTCGTGAGTAAACGCGTTGAGAATATCCTTCAGAAACGAGGTTTTACCCGAGGCACTACCGCCGGTAATGCCAACGATAAATGGTTTGTTGATCATTTGATAAAGATCTTGAGAAGAACCGGAACCGCTTAAAGCGGACTGAAACTGGTTCGGGCGTTAATGGGCAAACGATAACCTATACAACGAAAAGCGAGATACCCAGCTCGAGCATCTCGCTTTTGTAGTAACTACGTGGCTATGTTAGACCACTATGGCTTCGGCTAGTACTAATACCCGGTTCTGGAGTACTTCAACGACACCACCGTCAACCGTGAATGTTTGCTGACCAGAGGCTGTCTGAACAACAACGGGGCCGCGGGCTAGTGTGCTCACCAATGGAGCGTGGTCGTTTAGAACTTGAAACTGACCCTGGCTGCCGGGAAATGTTACCGCAGTGGCCTCGCCAGAAAAGACCTTGCGGTCAGGAGTTATAATATCGAGATTCATACTACTTTACGATTTGCGATTCTCGGCGGATGTACTTGACCGTACATCATAAACCCTGAATCAAAGCACTCCTTTCACAAAATTAAGCAAACTGCTAACTTCTGTTTTGGCAATGGGTTCAGCAGCTTTGGCTACCAACCCGCCCTGGTCCAGCTTGCTAACTGTTCCAAGAGCCTTGGAAAGCAACGATTGCCCACTCGAATGAGTTTGTCCGCCGAGCGTCGCCAGAGCACTGCCGATACTTGATAAACCACCCGAAAGCTGACTGCCTTTACCTAACAAAGAGCCTGCTCCTAAAATGCTTTCCAGCTGATTGCCGCCCGAGGCTAACTTAGCCAGCGCTACTGCTTTGCCCAGTACACCGTTACCCAGCGCACCATTGGGAATAAGTGGCAACAGCGCCTTTAGTTTGCTTGCCTGCGCTAACAGCTTCGTTTTAAACGACGTTGGCTTCTGTTGAGCTTCAGCCTCCATACGGGCGATGCCTGCTTCAAGTTCCTGACTTGTGGTGGCCTGATCGCCTTTATCTAAAGCCGCTACTGCTTTGTCCAGATGAGCGGTAGACGACGTATCTTCCAGCGCCGTAGACGTATTAATCTCGGGCTCGCGAATAGCTCCCGCTGTAAGCTTTGGTTGGGCTAACGAGATTTCTCCTTGTGCCGAAACTGCAGTTTGAGCTCCGAGAAACAGTGCCAGCGCTAGTCCCGACGTCAATCTAATCCATGTTTTCATAAAACCGTTTGGGTAATTAGTTAAACAAGTAGACCTGAAGTCGGGGATATTAGTTCTCAGAATACGGCCGTACTTAAGTTGCCGGCCGTATTCTGAACGTATTGTTATTGTCCGGCTTCTTTCAGCATCCGTTCGCCTTTGGCAACGGCATCTTCAATAGTACCAACTAAGTTAAACGCAGCTTCTGGCAAGTGGTCGTGCTTTCCGTCGATAATTTCGTTAAAACCTTTGATGGTATCTTCGATTGGAACCAGAACGCCTTTCAGACCGGTGAACTGTTCAGCCACGAAGAACGGCTGCGACAAGAACCGTTGTACACGACGAGCGCGCGAAACGATCAGCTTATCTTCTTCCGAAAGTTCTTCCAGACCCAGAATAGCGATGATATCCTGAAGCTCTTTGTAACGCTGCAGAATTTCCTTTACGCGCTGAGCAGTGTTATAGTGCTCGTCGCCCAGAATTTCGGCGGTCAGGATCCGTGACGTAGAATCGAGTGGGTCAACCGCGGGGTAAATACCAAGCTCGGAGATTTTACGGCTCAATACGGTCGTAGCATCCAAGTGAGCGAAGGTCGTTGCCGGCGCAGGGTCAGTCAAGTCATCGGCAGGTACGTAAACAGCCTGTACCGACGTAATGGAACCACGTTTGGTCGACGTAATACGCTCCTGCATGACGCCCATCTCGGTAGCCAGGGTTGGCTGGTAACCTACGGCAGAGGGCATCCGGCCTAACAGAGCGGATACTTCCGAACCTGCCTGCGTAAACCGGAAAATGTTGTCAACGAAGAACAGAATGTCACGACCAGCACCTTCGCCGTCACCATCGCGGAAGTACTCAGCAATGGTCAGACCCGAAAGGGCCACACGGGCGCGGGCTCCTGGGGGTTCGTTCATCTGACCGAACACGAACGTTGCCTGGCTTTTGGTTAGCTCTTCAGCGTCGACTTTGGTCAGATCCCAGCCACCTTCTTCCATTGAATGCTTAAACGCGTCACCGTACCGGATGATACCGGCTTCGATCATTTCACGGAGCAGGTCATTTCCTTCACGAGTACGTTCGCCAACGCCAGCAAATACGGACAGACCCGCGTAGGCTTTAGCAATATTGTTGATTAATTCCTGGATCAATACAGTTTTGCCCACACCGGCTCCACCGAAAAGACCGATTTTACCACCTTTTGCGTAAGGCTCCAGCAGGTCAATCACTTTTATACCCGTAAAGAGTACTTCGGTAGACGTAGCAAGGTCTTCAAATTTTGGTGCACCCCGGTGAATTGGAAGACCACCGCTACTTTTAGGCTGTGGAATACCATCGATAGCGTCGCCAACGACGTTGAACAGCCGTCCGCGAACACCGTCGCCCGAAGGCATTGTAATCTGGTGGCCAAGGTCGGTAACGTCCATCCCGCGGAACAGTCCGTCGGTCGAGTCCATAGCAATAGCCCGAACGCGGTCTTCACCAAGGTGTTGCTGAACTTCTAGAATTACCTGCTGCCCATTGGCTTTGGTTACTTTGAGGGCGTCCAGAATGGCGGGAATCCGCGAGCCTTCGCCCTCGAAACTCACGTCCACGACCGGCCCGATTATTTGCGTAATCTTACCCGTATTGACTGCCGTTTCCGTAATCATTTGTATGTGATGTAGCTGATTGAAAAGTTGCCCATTATTTGGGACTGCAAAAGTAGGAGAAAAACCGCGTAAGGTCAAGGAACGCTTTGCGCATTTTATAGCTAGTTCCCCATCGAATGGGTTTGGCAATAAGCTTTTTAGGTATTGAGGTGCTGAAACGGAGCTATTCGCCGATTTGTACAAAAGTTAGTTTACGAACCAAGTCTGTATTGGTTAAACAATAGTTGTCTGGCCAGCTACGTCAGCCGTCAGGCTAAAGCAGAGTATATTCCGCTACGTGTGACAATACGGATAAGTAAGCGTTTGATAGGCAGAAGATTATCCGGCCAAAGGCGCATAAAGGCACTAAGCCGTTCGCAACTGCGTTTCTTTTGCATGTCGTCATTATTTTTCTGGAAAGAATGGAGTCGGTCTTACCGGCTTACTTACCTGGCTTCTCTTCTTTTTTTCTGCGCTAGTCTCATTCTGTTTGCCGTTGCCTGGCTGCGCGGTTTGTCTAATGTCGTTCGCTGGGACGTACTAAGCGAACTGAATGAACTGCCGATTGCGCTCCATTCATTCACCGATGGCTTGCTCGATTACTCCGTAAATGGTAAAGCTTATGCGGTTTCTGAACAGTTTATCGCTTCGGCAATGCAGATCAGCCCCGGTCTGGCTACCGCTTTTCTGATTGGCATAGGTATCGCCTTTGTACTTATCAATAGTGCCATTACTCGCTTCGATCGTGTCCGGTATCTCGTCAGTATGGTCGTGATGATCGTGGGGCTGGCCTTTTTCCGGTGGGAGATGCTGGAAATACCCGGTCTGGGTGGTAATTACCTGTTTTTGTTGCTGACGTTTGTATTTGGATCGGTCAGCTATTACTTCCACGCATTCCGCACGGATCATGCGCTGCCGGTACGGGTTGGGGCCTTCGCCGGTGTAACCGCCTTAGTAGCCGCCCTGCTAAGTGTCTTAACGCCGGTTTCGCTACCTGCCTTAACTCTCGTTAGTTATGGAATGCCGGTTCTGCTGGCGTTTAGTACTGGCTTCATCTTTTTTATTGCGGCCGAAATCATCGCGGGGCTGGTTTGGTTAACCTCGACCGGGCGTTCAGATACGAGTGCCGCTGGAGGTAACCGACGGGCTCTTGGCTTGACCAATTTTCTCATCATCAGTGCTTTGTATCTCGTCAATCTAATCCTCATCTGGCTAAAGAATACGAAGTCAATCGATTGGGATATACTGGCTATCAGCCCGTTCGTTTTATACCTGATTTCGGTAACAATAGGCGTTTGGGGATTTAAACGACTGACCGAACAACAGGATGTCGTTACGTTCAGCGGGGCCGCAGCGTGTTTGTACACGGGTCTTGCTTTGCTTACTACGTTGACGATGGCCTATGCGTTTGGTACGGCCAACGACCCGTTGGTCGAGATGTTTGAAGACGTAATAGTGTACACACATCTGGCCATGGGGCTGTTCTTTGTTGCCTACGTATTGATAAACTTCTGGCCAATGTTTCGTCAGAATCTGCCGGTCTACCGCATCGTATACAAGCCGAAGCGTCTGGAGCTGAGTTTGTTTCGGGTCGCGGGCGTGTTTGGGGTGGTGGTTCTGCTGGCTTCGGGTGGGCTGATTACCGTTCGGCAGTTTGGAGCGGGATATTATAATGGTCTGGGCGATTTATACACGGCTAACAACGAGCCTGCGTCGGCCAACGCGTTTTACCAGCTTGCGCTGGAGCAGGAGTTCCAGAACCACAAGTCGAATTACGCACTAGCCTCGCTGGCGTTGTCACAAAATAACCAGACGGCGGCCGCTTTTTATTTTCAGCAGGCTACGTTGAAGCAACCTAATCCGCAAGACTACGTAGGACTCAGCCAGACGTATCTGCAAACGGATTTATTCTTTGAAGCCGTCAAAACATTGCAGCGGGGTATACGGGCGTTTCCAAATAGCGGTGAACTACAGAATAATCTAGGCTATCTCTACGCCCGTACGAGTGTAGCTGATTCCGCTTATTACTACCTGAAATCGGCCAGTGCCAATGCGACCCGTACTGAGGTTCCCGAGTCAAATCTGCTGTCATTTTACGTGAAGAATCCCAAATTGCTGGCCGCTGACTCGAGTCTGGTTAAGAGCACCGTTAAATCCGACTATGAATCGTATCAGGCGAATGCGCTTGCCCTGCGGCTACTTACGCAGGCTGATGCCGACACGACGCAACTTGATCAGCCTGAGTGGTTGACGGGGAACCAGGCTGGCGAAGGGCTAAGCGTTGGCCGATTTGCCAGCTTGTACAACTTTGCTTTAGTTAATCCGCGGCCTGACACGACGCTAACCTCAACCTTGCAGCGTCGCGCAACTGATCCCGTCAATCAGGATTTTACGGATGATCTGCTGTTTGCGCAGGCTGTAGCCGAGTACAACCGCCACAACCACGCAACGGCTTTCGGGCTGATCAGTCAGCTCGCGGAGGGGGATCAACGTAATGGACCGGCCTACCGTTCGATCATGGGTTTATGGTTGCTCGAACAGGGATTGCACCGCAAGGCGGCTGAGCAGTTTGGGTATAACACGGATACGACATCTAAGTATTACCAAGCCTTGACATTAACCAAAGCGGGTGATCCAGTATTGGCTCAATCGTTCTGGGAAACGGCTTCCAGAAACGATTCGGCGGTTGCTTCGCTTAAACAGGTTTTGTATGACGAGCGAAAACCGCAAACCGATCTGGAAAAAGCGTTCTACGTAACGTACCGCCCTGATGACCTGAACCGGGGGGCTTACTGGGAAACCATTGCCGACGCTAGTTTGAAAACGGTAGCTGGTGTTGCCCTGGCAAACGATTATCTTGTCCAGCTCCAGTGGCGAAA
Organism: Spirosoma knui; assembly: GCF_054780635.1. Lineage (NCBI taxonomy): Bacteria > Pseudomonadati > Bacteroidota > Cytophagia > Cytophagales > Cytophagaceae > Spirosoma > Spirosoma knui. The sequence goes on from NZ_BAAGVY010000006.1 coordinate 191,590, forward strand.
TGCGCAGTTGATGCTGTCTACGCTCCCTGATTCAATCCAGCCGATCAGCCCGGTTGCTTTGTCGATGCGAAACGTAGCCGCTTTGCGTTTGTCAGCATTCCGTCGGAGTGTAGGCTCTGCCGAGACAATAGCAAAGCAGCCTGTTCTGCCACAGTATGAAGCCGAACGAGCGTATTGGCTGGGGCAAACCTATGAACGGGCCAGAAGACCTGTTCAGGCGATGGAGGCTTATAAGCAGGCGTATAGCCGCGCACCGCTGAATGCACAGATCATTACGGCCATAGCCCAGTTAGAGCAGGCGAACAAACAAACGCAGCCAGCCTATGACTTGGTGCTAACCGCTTTGCCGTTCAATGAAGATAATGCTGATCTGCTCAAAACATACATCTCCTTATGCCTTGATTTGAGCCTGCCTGACTACGCTACCAACGCCTTAGGTAAGCTCCAGGCGGCTACAACTCCTGCCGATTATCAGGCGTTTATGCTAACTTATCAGGAAAGGCTCGCTTTAATCGAAAAGGATAGAAATAAATTCATTCAGTAGTGTAGATTTGGTGCTACCTAAACAGAAGCACCATGGATAGAAAATTAAGCTGGGTCAAGAACGCATTCAGCCGTGACACGATCATTACTGAAAACGATCAGCCAATAGGTGGTATGCATCGCGATGCCTTTAGCCGGGACGTTGAAGCATACTTGTACAGCCTGAAAATTCGGTTCGATGTAATGGGTTTCCTGGTCCACAGTGTTAATATCCATGATGTGAGTAACGGCGACCAGATTGTCGGCCAGATTACGTTCCATTTTGGGAAACGTGCTGAACTACGGTTAGAAACCGGCGAGCTTTATACCTGGAAACGCCATAACGTACTGATGCGCCAGTGGGATATGATTCGGGAGGGTAAAACAGACGCTGAGGATAAAGAGGTTGTGAACTACGCCCTTACGCGCCAGTTCTTCAGCGATCATGGCGACATAAACATCGAAGACACTAGCTCAACGACGGCACTGGTGGTGCTGACAGGCTTATTTATCAGAAACTATTTCCAACGCCGTCGGCGAGTCGCTGCCGGAGCCATCGTAGCCGCTGGCGCTTAATCACAGAAGTTGATGAATATTATTGAAACCCACAGTATTGCTAAACGCTATGTGATGGGGACCGAAGTGGTAGAAGCCCTCAAATCTATCACGATCTCCGTCAAGAAGGGTGAGTACGTTGCGTTCATGGGCCCATCTGGTTCGGGCAAATCGACGCTGATGAACATTGTCGGTTGTTTAGATTCGCCAACGTCCGGACAGTACGTCCTGAACGGGCAGGACGTGAGCGGAATGGGCGAAAACGAACTGGCCGAGGTACGTAATAAAGAGATTGGATTTGTGTTTCAGACGTTCAACCTGCTCCCCCGGCAAACGTCGCTGGAGAACGTAGCGCTACCGTTGATATACGCTGGCTACAGCAAGGCCGATCGAATCGAAAAGGCAATGCTGGCTCTGAAAAACGTGGGTTTAGAAAACCGCGCCGGGCACCGGCCCAATGAACTGTCGGGTGGTCAGCGCCAGCGTGTCGCTGTGGCCCGGGCGCTGGTAAATGACCCCAGTATTCTGCTGGCCGATGAGCCGACCGGTAATCTCGATACGAAGACGTCTTATGAAATTATGGACCTCTTCGATCAGATCCACAGCAAAGGCAACACGGTAATCATGGTTACGCACGAAGAGGATATTGCGGAATATGCTCACCGCATCATTCGGTTACGTGACGGACTCGTTGAAACGGACCGTGTGAACACGAACATACGTAAAGCCAGAGCGCTTATGCAGTCGATTGAATCTGCGGAGTAGGTGAAATCAGTAAACAAGTGAAGTGGGTGCAGTAAGTGAACGAGTATTATCTCCACTTGCTGCACCCACATTACATAATATCACTTCACACTAGGCTTTCAGGTCAATTTTGCGACCGGTTTCGGCGGCTCTGTAAATGGCTTGCAGAAGTCGAACGTCGCGTAAGCCTTCTTCCCCGGTAATGTGGTCAGGAAGTTTCTTGCCATCGAGCAGGTCTTTACAGACGCCATCCATGTGATTAGCCTGATGGTTCACAACAGGTTGCTCGATAGGCCCCTTGCTGGTACGTCCTTTGAGCGGTCCGTATCCAAAGGCGGGGGCAAGCTCGAACCAACCTTTCTCGCAGGAAGCGTATAACCGCTCAACGCCCCCTGTGTAGCTGGTGGTAGAGTTGCTGACGGCTCCGCTCGGAAACTGAAACTGCCAGAACATCGTCTCTTCCAGATCCTTGAACTTTTGCGGTTCAGTTTTCGGCGAAAACTGGGCAGTAACCGAAATCGGCTCTTCGCCTGTTACGTAGCGAGCGCCCTGAATGGCGTAGATGCCGACATCCATGAGAGCACCACCACCGGCCATGTCTTTTTTCATCCGCCACTGCGTAGGGTCACCAATGCGGAAGGCGTCGCTGCTTTCAATGAATTTTACCGGCCCAAATACCTTTTCCTGGCCTAATCGCATCACCTCTTTCGTGAATGGCTCATAGTGAAGCCGATAGCCAACGGCAAGCTGCTTGTTCGCCTTTTTGCAGGCATCGATCATGTTCTGACAGGCTTTCGGCATAATGGCCATCGGTTTTTCGCAGATGACATGCTTCCCTGCCTGAGCCGCCCGAATTACGTATTCTTCGTGCATCGAATTAGGAAGCACTACATATATTACATCAATATCCTTATTGTCAGCGATGCGGTCGAAGGTTTTGTAGTCGTACACATTTTCTTTCGGGATATTGTACTTCTTCATCCATTCGTCGGCCTTCGACGGAGTACCCGTAACGATACCGGCCAGGCGGCAATACTGCGTTTGCTGCAACGCTGGTGCGAGCTGGTTTTTACTGTAGCTACCCAGGCCAACCAGAGCAATACCCAGCTTCCGGCCGGGTTGGTGCAGGCGAGTCAAGTCCGGACTTGTGACCAATGAATGAGTACGGGCATACTCGTCCAGGTAAGCTTCAGTACCCGCCTGACCGACGAGGGGTATAGACGCCATACCGGCACTTAACGCCGACAGGCGTTGTAAAAAGTTTCTGCGAGAGAAATCTGCGTTTTTCATGAACAGGAAATAAGCGTATAGGATACGCGGTAAAGCTACGAAAAATGCAGCACGCAGTTGGGCCATAAAAAAACTGTCCACAAATCAGTTCTTGCGAACATGACTGTGGACATACATTAAGGTTGGCTTACTTTACAGACGTTCGATTTGAATTTCTGTCACACAATTCGCCGGATTTTCAATATCAACAACAACGTACACCTCACGAACGACGCTGCCACCCTGATACCTTTCCCTATGAAAATGAGCAAACAGGGCGTTATATATAGTGGGAAACTCACTCCATGACCCGGTATGCGTGTACGATACGCAACGAAACGGTCGGAATGTCGTGACCGAAAATTCGTTTGATTCGCCCGTTGCCCGCTCAATGGGCAGGACAATATTGAGCTGAAAGACATTGGCTGAATTGCCAGTAATATCGGTGTATACGTAGTGAATGGGCCCGGTGGGAAAAAGGCCTAAGCGGCTAGCTTCGGCATACAGCTTTTCGGGAATGTGGTTATGCTCATTCATCGCCTGGAGCGTAGTTTGAGTAGTGAAGCATAAGGCGGTGAACGGGTCTACATCGGTAGCGCGTAGATCAGTATCTGTTGTTTGCTGCGTTGTCATGATTATTAGGTTTATCAGATAACTGCAGCAAAGGTCGGGCGCAGCCGTGACAGCCTTATGTCAGTAGCTTTTCGCATATTTTCAAGAAGATACGTATTGTATCTATCAGCTCCCCAATTGTAGTTTGCTGATCGCAATAAAGACGAACTGATAGTTAAAGGCTAGTTATTAACGTGTTGTGGTTCCCTAGAGATTCTGTTACGTGTAAGGCGCTAACAATACGTAGCTGATGGCAGTTAGAAGACTACGACGGGCTTTAGAAGGACGTTTCTGCCCTATCTCAAACAAAACGACTAATGAAAAAGAACATAATCATTCATGTATCGGGCCAATTGGGTGGAACGCTGTTCCGGCAGGAGGCCCGGCAGAAAGGCGAAAAACTTGGTTTAGTAGGCCACGCCCAGATAGAACCGAACGGCGATCTGCGTATCGACGCCGAAGGTAACCCCGAAGCCCTGGATCAACTCGTGGATTGGTGCAAAACAGGTCCCGACGGTACCGAGGTGCAGAACGTACAAGTCTCTGATGGCGAGCTTCAGGGTTTCGACCGGTTTATGGAAATGCGGTAAAAAAGAAAGCCAGCCCCAAATAACAGGGCTGGCTTTTAGTTGATGAAGTCAATCGGAATAATTAGAAAATATATTTGTTCTCGGCAATCATAGCGTCTGCTATCTGACGGCGAGCGTTCTTCAGGTTCATCGGCTCAATTTTCGTGAACCGTTTCAAGCCCATCAGCATACCTCGCAGTTCATCACCTTCGGCGAACGACGTAATAGCTGCCCGGCCTGCGTTGTTCACTTTTTCGACAGCCTCGTGTAAGTAAACCAAAGCCATTTGTTTTTGTAGTGCAACGGCTTCTTCACCTTTCGTACTGATCAGCTTTTCTACGCGTAACAGTACCGATTCAGCTGCGTATATTTCGATAACCATGTCGGCAATGTTCATGAGAATCTCCTGCTCGGAGGATAAGTTCATCATAAACTTTTGTACGGCCGCGCCAGCCACCATAAGTCCTGCTTTTTTAAGATTACGCAAGACTTTCTTCTCTGCAACAAACAAGCCTTCTTCCTCTTCAGTATTGAAATCAGGAATAGACATGATTTCTTTGGCAACCGCCATTGCTGGGCCCATCAGGTCTAGTTCACCTTTCATGGCCCGCTTCAGCAGCATATCGACAACCAACATGCGGTTGATCTCATTCGTACCTTCAAAAATTCGGTTAATACGGGCATCACGGTACGAACGGTCCATTGGCGCATCGGCCGAATAGCCCATACCTCCGTATACCTGCACACCTTCGTCCACTACGTAGTCCAGCACTTCTGATCCGTGCACTTTCATGATGGCGCATTCGATGGCAAACTGCTCAAGGGCTTTCAGCTTAGCCTGGCCATCTTCCATGCCTTTTTCTTTCAAATCTTCGATGAGCTCATCAATGTTCTGACCGGCTCGGTACGCAGCAGTTTCAGAGGCATATACCTTTATCGCCATCTCAGCTAGTTTATGCTTGATCGCACCAAACTCCGAGATCGGCGTTTTGAACTGCTTCCGCTCATTCGAGTAGCGAATCGCGTTATTGATCACCTCTTTAGAACCGCCAACCGCAGCAATACCCAGCTTAATACGGCCGATATTCAGAATGTTCACCGCAATCTTAAAGCCGTTACCGCGCTCCGACAGCAAGTTTTCAATCGGTACCTTTACGTCGTTGAAGAAGATCTGACGCGTATCAGAGCCTTTGATGCCCATTTTGTGCTCGGGCTCATTCATGGTAATCCCTTCGTACGTGCGCTCAACGATGAACGCCGACAGGTTCTTATCCTCGTCAATCTTGGCGAAAACGATGTATACATCAGCGAAGCCACCATTGGTAATCCACATTTTCTGACCGTTCAGGACGTAGTATTTTCCGTCTTCGCTGAGGGTCGCTTTAGTTTTGCCTGAGTTCGCATCTGAACCCGAGTCCGGCTCAGTTAAGCAATAGGCGGCTTTCCACTCACCAGTGGCAAGCTTAGGTAAATACTTCGCTTTTTGCTCCTCGTTGCCATAGTACACGATAGGCAGCGTACCAATACCCGTATGAGCCGATAAGGCAACCGAGAACGAGTGGCCTGCGCCTGTCACCTCAGCTACGAGCATGGATGTGTTGAAATTCATGCCGAAGCCACCAAATTCCTCCGGTACGGATGTGCCTAGCAGACCCAATTCACCAGCCTTGTCCATTAATGATGAAATCAGCTCTGGTGATTTGGCATTATCTATTTCGTTGAGACGCGGCCAGATTTCACGCTCCAAAAACTCGCGGCTACTGGCAGCAATCATTAACTGCTCTTCCGTAAACTCTTCTGGAGTAAATACCTGAGCAGCAGTGGTTTCTTTAATCAGGAACTCACCTCCCTTTATAGAGGCTTTGGGCTCTGTCGCAATCATAGTTAAGGTTGTTTGTTATGCTTGCATACTAATTATTGTACAAATAAAACAAGAATAGAATTAGTATGCAAGCATACTAATAACAAAAGTAATGGTAAAATAATCCGTTTAGCCAGAAGCTATTTTTTGTGCCACGCAGCCGGATTAGAAGCATGTCTAACTTACAGCAGAGATCAAAATTCATAGCTAATGGCTAGTCTATTCACAATTCTAATTTGTATTTTTGAAAGATGGGCAATAACGTATGTTACTTTAAATAAGATAAAATAACTCGCTGACAAGCTATTATTGTATGAGTAAATACAAGGCCTTTATTAATGTATTTATAATTTTTCAAAGTTTAACTTTATTCACTTATCGTGTATCAGGACAGTCGCTTCCGGATGTTTTGCCTACTATAAAGTTCGCTGGTGTTACTATCCACCTTACTGATGCAGAACAGATACAACTTAAGCAGGAAGTAAGTAAACTATATGGAAACAGAAATCAACTTCTGCGTGAGGTGGCTACGTTACGTCAGTTAAGCGCGTTATTACAGCCACGAATACGGGAAGCAGGTTTGCCAGACGATTTTCGTTACGTTATTATGCCCTTTGCGGACGTAAAGCCTAATACGTATTGGTCCGTTCAGGAATCACAGGTTCAAACGCTCAGGTTGTTGGTAAATGATGAGGTTGATGAGCGCTACCACCCCATCCTGGTTACAGAAGCCGTACTTCCGTATCTGAGCCGACTTCGGGAAACACAGGGCAACTACGTAGCGACGTTACTACGCTATTTTCAAACGCCCACTGCTCCTTATACCATTGCCCAAAAAGATCCTGCTGATATTCAACTTAGCCCGCAGGTTCCTTCTATACTTTGGAGAGTGCTGGCCCGAAAGCTGGCAATTGAGCATGAAGAGCCAACGTATCGGCCCATACCCGCCTATTTATTTTTCGAGTATCGCAAAGGCGGAGGCCAAACGCTGGCATCTATTGCCAGAAATTTGAAAGTAGATCCTGATCGCATAACGTCAGTAAACAAATGGCTGTTAGACAGTACTGTTCCTACCGACAAAGACTATTCAGTATTAGTCCTCGTTACGCCCGATGAACTTCCCGCGGTTAGATTAGCTGCGGATCTAAACCTGCCTGTGACACCTGACTATCAGACCGACATCGGCTTTCCGATTGTGAAGAAAATGCCGGAGCGAGAATCTGGGCTACGTTCAAAGGCGGTTTTGTACACCATTAATGAACGGTTGGGAGTTCAGGCGCAGGTTTGTGATAACCCAGTCATACTTGCCTATTATGGCAGGATATCAATTCGCCAATTCTTGAAGTACAATGAGCTCACGGAGCAGGATGTTGTATGGCCAGGACAAATTTATTACCTCGAACCAAAAGCTAAACGGGCTAAGGTTCCGTATCACGTGATGCAGAGAAACCAGACCTTACGTGAAGTCTCAAACATGTACGGGGTTCGTCTGTCGTACCTTTTGTTCTTCAATGATATTGCCCCAACGCAGCGTGTACAGCCGGGCCGTATAATCTGGATGCGCAAAAAACGGCCTTACCGTCGGCCGGTTGAATACCTGCAATTACCGACTGTCGATCAACCCCCAATTCTTAAGCGAGACTCAGTAGTCGCCGATTCGTCCCTAGCGATACTTCCGCAGACACAAGTCAAGGATAGTAGCATCGTCGCTCATCAAGATTCTGTTCAGGCAGCCGTTATCACCCCCGATTCGGCTCGACATGATTCGATCAAGGTAGATTCCGTCCAACCTGTTGCCGATACGTTAGTCAACTATAAAGAGGTATCCGAACCTGAGCCGCAGCCAGCCGAGCGGTTTAGAATGCATGTTGTTAAGCCCGGCCAAACGTACTACGCTATTTCGCGATTATATAACGTTAGCGTACAGCAACTCTATAGGTGGAATAATTTATCGGAGCGGATTGCCTTAAGAGTAGGTCAGGAGTTGATTATCGACACCAGTAAACCGGTGGCTGTTAAACCGACTCCTAAGCCCCCTGGGAAAGTACCCGTCCGACCGGCTAAACCTAAGCCTGTCCCGAATGCCCCAAACGTGTATTATTATACCGTTAAACCTGGACAGACGGTCTATCGGGTAGCCTTGATTAATAAAGTTAGTATTCCCAATCTGATGCGCTGGAATAACTTAACAAACTATACCATCACTGTAGGACAGCGGCTACTTATCCGCAACTAATAAAATGGTAAGGGCTACTCACTTGAGTAGCCCTTACCATTTTATTAGTTGTAAAATAACTTAGTTCAATCGTTCAAATATACCGGCAACGCCCTGACCACCGCCTACGCAGGCCGATACCATACCGTACTTCTGGTCACGACGACGCATCTCGTTTAACAACTGAACCGATAAGCGGGCACCGGTTGAACCGAGTGCGTGACCGAGTGCAATGGCACCACCGTTCGGGTTAATCTTATCGCGATCAAGACCAAGTTCCTGAATAACGGCTAATGATTGAGCCGCAAACGCTTCGTTAAGTTCGATCAGCTCAATGTCGTCCTGTTTCAGACCTGCTTTCTTGAGCGCAATGGGTATGGCCGCTACTGGCCCGATGCCCATGATCTTAGGTTCTACACCCGCAGAGGCATAAGAGACCAGGCGGGCAATTGGCTGTAAATTCAACTCGTTGACGAGCCGTTCGGACATAACAATTACGAAAGCCGCGCCGTCCGATGTTTGAGACGAGTTACCAGCCGTAACAGATCCACCAGCCGCAAATACAGGCTTTAGCTTCGCTAATCCTTCGGCGCTGGTGTCTTTGCGAGGACCTTCATCCTGCGTAACGCTCCACTCACGGGTTTTCTTTTTACCGCTTTCCGCGTCAAAGTAAGTTTCACTAACCTTGATGGGCACAATTTCTTCAGCAAATTTACCGGCAGCCTGAGCGGCTAATGCTTTCTGATGAGACTCAAAGGCGAACTCATCCTGGGCATCGCGGCTGATATTGAATTGCTGAGCGACTTGTTCAGCCGTAAGCCCCATACCAATGTAATAATCGGGGTTGGTCTTGGCTATTTCGTAGTTCAGCGCTGTCTTCCAGCCCATTACGGGGACAAGGGACATTGATTCGGTTCCCCCTGCAATCATGCAGTCAGCCAGACCAGCATGGATTTTAGCCGAGGCTATGGCAATGGCTTCCAGCCCAGAGCCGCAATAACGGTTGATGGTCATTCCGGGTACGCTCTGAGGAAGAGAAAGCAGGGAAATGTACCGCGCAATCTGCATGCCCTGTTCGGCTTCAGGCACCGCGTTGCCCACGATAAGGTCTTCAACTCGCGCCGGATCAAGGTTAGGAACTTGACTTAATAAGTGTTTGATGACTTCAGCCGCCATATCATCGGGGCGGGTCAAACGGAGGCCGCCACGGGGGGCTTTACCCACCGCAGTACGGTAACCGGCTACAATATATGCGTCCATATCTAGACTGTTGATTACGGATTAAGCAGGAAACTCATTGCAATAACTTATTTTTTGCGTGAATAATTACAGGAAGGTCGTAAAAATATTATGCACGCATACTAATATTAGGGCTGTAACTGCCTCTGAAAAAACGCCCAGGATTCGAGGTAAACGTTTATATCGTTCGGATAATCATGTTTACCGCCTTTCACTTGCAGCAGCGTGACTTCAGGCTTACCGTTTTGCTTATAGGTATATCGCTCAATTGTTTTTCCATCTGTTGGGTCAGTATCCGGTAGTTTCGTTGTGGTCGGTTTAGTGGTATAACCTGCCAGGTCAGCCCAATATCGAAAAGTGCGCTCGGTCGATCGAACCAAGCCTAAACTAACGCTGCCGGTAATCACCTCTCCGCCATTGTAAGGGTTAACCGTATCGTCGGTACCGTTCATAATCATGACGGGAAGCGGTATGCGCTTTTCGGGGCAATCCAAATTGTTAGTGTCAGGTAAGTTGGCGATGATGGCTGATATCGCCCGAAATTTCTCGGGCATAGTTAAAGCCAGCTTGTAAGCCATGTGGCCCCCGCCTGATGTCCCGATCGCAAACACCTGCTTTGGGTTGATCTGATAGCGCTGCTGAAAGTAACGTATCATGCTGTTGAAAAAAGCATTATCGTTTATGTTCTCCAAGTTAGCTGCCGACTGAGCGGTTTTGCGGCACTCGTTCCAGTATCGCTTATAGCCATCGGGATATACCAGCAGGATATTTTCTATCGGAGCTATGTCTTCTAACTTCTTAGCGCCGTTACGTATGCCTTCGCCATTACCTCCTGAACCATGTAAGATAAAAATCAGCGTTGCCTGCGGTCGAACTGGTTTCAGAAAATGAAACGTTCGCTGATGTCCTTCAATCAGCACCGAATCGTTAATCAGTTGTCCATTGGCAGATGTTACTACCACCATGAAGAAGAGAAAGAATACGTAGCGCATAGATGAAAAATAAGTAAGCCGCTCATTGAGCGGCTTAGTAATGAATAAAATTAAAAATATAACAAACCTAGTTTGATCAGAAATGCCGGTCTCCAGCTTCGCGTTTGCCAAGCATAACGGCACCAACCATAGCAACCAGAAAGAGAACCGACGCCAGTTCAAACGGCAGAATATAATCGATATATAACAACTGACCAAGATTTTCGACCAGACCCGTCTTTGCGTTAAACGACATCGGGCTAAATGTTGGTACCTGTGCACTCTTTGCTCTGAAGATGGTGATCAGCATGATCATCAATAAGCCGCCGACAATAACCGAGGCCATTTTCGTCAGGTTCGTTTTCGACTCCTCATCTTCTTTCCGTAGGTTCAGGAACATAATGGTGAATAGAAATAACACCATGATGGCACCCGCGTAAACGATGATATTCACGGCCGCTAAGAACTGCGCATTCAGTAAAATGTAATGGCCAGACAAGCAGAAGAACGTACCGATCAGCCCTAATACGCTATAGATAGGGTTTCGAGCCGTTACTACGCTGATCGCGCTAAAGAGTGTCAGCGCGGTTAGAATCAAAAACAAATACCCGGTGGGAGTAAGTGTCTTAAGGAAGTTTAAGTATTCATTCATCGCTTGGTCGATTGGAGGGCACTTGAGTCTATTTAGGCTAGGTCGCAGCCCGTGTCAAACTAGGCTCGGTTGGCGTAGCTTTTACTTCTGAATTGGCAATACGGATGTACCGATCATCCATTTTTTCGACCAGCCGGTCTTTGCCATAAATGACTTCATCGCGTTCCTGAAAAACAGGTACCATCCGATCGTGACGGAGGTAAATCGCCTGTTTGGGACAAGCTTCCTCGCACAAACCACAGAAGATGCAGCGCAGCATATGAACCTCATAAACGGCTGCGTACTTCTCTTCGCGATATAAGTTCTCTTCGCCTTTTTTGCGTTCGGCTGCTACCATCGAAATCGCTTCGGCAGGACATGCTACCGCACATAAGCCGCAGGCCGTACAGCGTTCACGACCTTGTTCGTCGCGCTTCAGTACGTGATGCCCCCGATAAATTGGTCCGAGGTATTTTTTTACCTCTGGATATTGAATCGTAGGCTTTTTTCGGAAGAAGTGACGTATCGTAATGGCTAAGCCACCAATGACCGCAGGCAGATACATTTTCTCTGCGAGCGTCATTTCTTTATTGCTAACTTGTTTAGAGCGATTCGTTAGTTGCATTATGGTCAGTTGTCAGTGTTCTGATTACCGATTTGTCGTTTGAGGTCAGTTTGCAAACCCTTCGATCTACCTACAAATTGGTAATCAGAAACAAATTTGACTTATACTGTACGTTGTTGAACCACCTGCCGTTTGGGTGCGCGAGCCGTTGAAGCAACAGCCAGCACGATCATTACCACAGCAATTAACCAGGTTGCGTATTTGAAATCAAACAGCAAGCCAGCACCGGTTATAACGACGTTTAGAATAGACAGCGGAATAAAGGTTTTCCAGCCCAAATTCATGAGCTGATCGTAACGGAAACGTGGAAGCGTCCACCGAACCCACATGAAAAAGAAAATGAAAAAGAAGATTTTAGCGAAATAAACTGCAAAGCCGATCGCCGTTGCTACGTTATGTCCCGCTACGGCACCCAATGAACTTTCCAGCGCTCCATTCACCAGATCCATAAACGGATAGTGGAAGCCGCCGAAATACAAAGCCGAGATAAAAGCCGACGAGACAAACATGTTGATGTACTCAGCGAACAGGTAGAAGCCGAGCTTCATAGAGCTATACTCTGTATGATAGCCGCCCACTAGTTCCGTTTCGCACTCAGGTAAATCGAAGGGCGTACGGTTACATTCCGCAAATGCACAGGTCAGAAAAATAACAAAACCCAGCGGCTGCGTGAAAATATTCCATTCAAAGAACGTAGCCTGTTCGTCAATAATCGACCGTAACGAAAGCGAACCCGTCATCATCAGGATCGTAATCAGTGACAGCCCTAAGGCGATTTCGTAGCTGATGTTTTGAGAAGCAGCCCGGATCGCGCCCAACAAAGAAAACTTGTTGTTAGACGCCCAACCGCCGACCATGATGCCATAAACGCCCAGCGAAACCACACCAAAGATGTATAATACACCAATGTTGATTTCGATAGCCTGTAATGGCACTTCGTAATTGATGTTGTCCCAGGCGAATCGAATGGTATCGCCGAACGGAATTACCGCACTTGACATCAACGCCGTTAATATAGCGAGACAGGGACCGAGTATAAATAGCCACTTACTAGCCTGCGATGGGATGAAATCTTCTTTAAAGAACATTTTACCTGCATCGGCAACGGGTTGCAGCAAACCCCACGGACCTGCCCGGTTAGGGCCGATCCGGTCCTGCAAAAACGCAGCTACCTTACGCTCTGCGTAGGTAGAATACATCGCAATGAGGAGGGTTATCCCGAAGATGACCAGGATAATCAGACCTTTGGCGATTAATATGGTTGAATCCACTGTAGTTTACTTGTTAGGTTTGATGATCATGGTTCTGGCTCCATTGCCGAAGGCAGCTTCGCAAAGCGCTCAGGTGGTAATTGCTTGATCGACAATTGGGACGTATCGCGCTCGTCGTGGATCGGCTTGTATTCAGCCGCGGCTAGCCGTTTGCCAAAGCTTGGTTTGATCTCGTCTTTGCGGTATTTGTTGGCCGAGATAACCGAACTACGTGAGATTTTGGTTGGTCCTTCAATCACCCAGTCGCTCGTTTTCTTTTTCTCAAAGCGGCAGGTGTTGCAGATAAATTCCGTAACCTCATTCCACTCGTTCTTACGGGCAGTCACGCGAATAACGTCCTCACCCCGATACCATAGTGTTACGTTACCGGAACACGTTGGACAATCGCGGTGAGCGTCTACGGGTTTGGTAAACCAAACGCGGTTTTTGAAGCGATACGTTTTATCCGTTAAAGCACCAACCGGGCACACGTCAATGACATTACCCGAGAAATCGTTATCAACAGCTTTTTCAATATAAGTGCTTATCTCCGCAGCATCGCCCCGGCCCAACACACCATGCACTCGCTTTTCGGTAATCTGGTCCGCCGTATATACGCAACGATAACACAGTATGCACCGCGTCATGTGCAGTTGGATGTATGGACCAATATCGCGTTTCTCGAACGTCCGACGGTCTTCTTCATAGCGGGTTGTTGCCCGGCCGTGGTCAAAGGCAAAGTTCTGCAGGTCGCACTCACCAGCCTGATCGCATACTGGGCAGTCGAGTGGGTGATTAAGCAACAAGAACTCGACAACCCCGTTCCGGGCTTCAACCACCTGGGGACTAGTCGTATTTTCAACAACCATTCCATCCTGGACAGCCGTCAAGCAGGATGCTACCAGCTTAGGCATTGGGCGCGGATCTTTCTCCGATCCGGCGGCTACTCGTACCAGACAGGCGCGGCATTTGCCACCGCTACCTTTCAACGGCTGATAATAACACATGGCCGGAGGAGCCACCTCTGGACCAATTTTTCGAGCAGCCTGCAAAATGGTTGTCCCCGGCTCGACCTCAACCTGAATTCCATCGATGGTGACTTTAAGTAATTGCGGCTTTACATCTTCCATATTAATAATGCGGCTACAAGTCGCAGCTTGGTCTAACTAATTAAGCAGCTTGAACACTACTACGTATTACACTAAGGCCATATCGCCCCGATAGACGGCACCCGGCTGGGTCGCTTCGGTAGGGTTATCGATATGCCATTGGAACTCATCCCGGAAGTGCCGAATAGCACTGGCAACTGGCCAGGCAGCAGCATCGCCAAGCGGACAAATGGTATTCCCTTCTATCTTCTTGGCAACGTCAACTAACAAGTCAATGTCATGCTGATGGCCATGACCATACTCGATCCGGTGTAGCACTTTCTCCATCCACCCCGTTCCTTCACGGCATGGACTGCACTGACCGCAGGACTCGTGGTGATAAAAACGCGAGAAATTCCAGGTGTTACGTACGATACAGGATGTTTCGTCGAAGACAATAAAGCCCCCCGAACCCAGCATAGTACCTGTCTGGAATCCACCATCTGACAAGGACTCGTACGACATTAGCCGCTTCTCGCCATTCGCCAGCGTCAGGGCAAGGTTAGCAGGCAAGATGGGTACCGAGGAACCACCTGCTACTAAGGCTTTGAACTTATGGCCGGGACGAATGCCACCGCACCACTCGTCCGCGTAAATGAAATCCTCTACCGGAACACCCAGTTCAATCTCGTAAACGCCCGGCTTATTGATGTGACCCGACGCTGAGATCAACTTTGTACCTGTACTACGACCTATACCGATAGCCGCATAAGCATCGCCACCGTTGTTAACGATCCAGGACGTAGTAGCAATCGACTCAACGTTGTTAACAACAGTTGGGCACTGATATAGACCCTTCACCGCCGGGAATGGTGGCTTGTTACGTGGATTGCCGCGTTTGCCTTCAAGTGACTCCAGCAGAGCGGTCTCTTCACCACAGATGTAAGCTCCCCCACCGGGTTGCACAACCAACTCAAGGTCGTAGCCGCTACCCAGAATATTTTTACCCAGGAAGCCTTTGGCTGTTGCTTCAGCAATCGCTTTTTCGAGGATATGAATCACGTACATCAGTTCACCACGAACGTAGATGAACGACTTATTCGCCCCTAGCGCAAATGACGAAATAATCATTCCCTCGATTAAAAGATGGGGGAGATTTTTCATCAGGTAGTGATCTTTGAAAGTTCCTGGCTCCGATTCGTCCGCGTTACAAACAAGGTAGCGGGGAACACCTTCGGGTTTGGCCAGAAAGCTCCATTTCATGCCCATTGGAAATCCGGCACCACCCCGGCCCCGAACGCCCGCTTTTTTTACTTCTTCAACGATGGCTTCCGGAGTCATCGTTTTCAACGCTTTTTCAACGGCTGTGTATCCGCCTTGTTTCCGGTATACATCGAAGGTTTCGATGCCGGGAACGTTGATATGTTCGGTTAATATCTTAGTAGCCATGTGTGCGTTATTTCGACAACTCGTCAATGATCTCGTCCACGCGCTCGTTCGTAAGATTCATATAATATTTCTCACGAATCTGGAAAACAGGACCCATACCACAGGCAGCCAGGCACTCCACCTCTTTCAGGGTGAAGCGACCATCCACGGTTGTTTGTCCAGTTTCTATACCCAGGCGGTGCTTTAAATGAGCCAATACGTCTTCCCCGCCCATCAGGCAGCATGGACCTGTGCGGCAGTACTCTATTACGTGTTTACCAACCGGGTTGAGGTGGTACATCGTATAAAACGTGGCCACTTCATACACTTCGATGGGTTGGATATCCAGCATCCGAGCTACATAATCCATACCTTCCGGACTGGTCCAGCCTTCTTGTTCCTGCAACAGGTGGAGTAGGGGAAGTAAAGCTGACTTTTGCTTTCCTTCCGGATAACGTGCGATTATTTCCTGCGCTTTGGTTAGCCGCTCAGGCGTAAATTGAACGGTATTATTGATTTCAGTCGTCATAAAGTTTCGGCAGGTTTTAAGCGTCTAACTCACCAGCGATCACGTTCATACTACTCATAATCACGATGGCGTCGGATAGCGTTAAGCCTTTGCACATTTCCGGGTAAGCCTGATAATAAATAAAACAGGGCCGACGGAAGTGCAGACGGTAGGGTGTACGACCTCCATCACTGATCAGATAGAAACCTAATTCGCCATTACCTCCTTCAACGGCATGGTACACTTCGCCTACCGGTGCGTCGATTTCACCCATCACAATCTTGAAGTGATAAATGAGGGCTTCCATATTTTTATACACTTCCTGCTTGGGAGGAAGGTAGTACTGAGGAGCATCTGCGTAATACGAGCCTTCGGGCAGGTTGTTGATTGCCTGCTCAATGATCCGCAGGCTTTGCCACATCTCTTCGTTACGTACCATAAAGCGGTCATACGTATCGCCGTTCTGACCGATGGGAATATCGAACTCGAAATCTTCGTACGACGAGTATGGATTCATAACGCGCACGTCGTAGTCTACCCCGGCAGCCCGTAGGTTAGGACCGGTAAAGCCATAACTTAAAGCGCGCTCGGCAGAGATACCGCCCACGTTAACGACGCGGTCCATGAAAATCCGGTTTCGATTGAACAGGTTCTCAAATTCACGCAGCACCTTTGGGAAGCGTACCAGCAATTCTTTGATCTTGCGAATAGCCGTGGGTGATAGATCCCGTTCCATTCCGCCAATACGTCCCATGTTGGTGGTTAAGCGGGCTCCGCAAACTTCTTCGTAGATCTCATAGATATTCTCCCGCTCCTGATACACATAGAGGAAGCCAGTAAACGCACCGGTATCTACACCCAAAATACCGTTACAAATGACGTGGTCGGCCAATCGAGCCAATTCCATCATGATAACCCGGATGTATTGCGCGCGTTTCGGAACGTCAATACCCAACAGCTTTTCGACCGTCATGTGCCATCCCATATTGTTAATAGGGGAGGAGCAATAGTTCATCCGGTCGGTGAGCGTAGTTATCTGGTAAAATGGACGGCGTTCCGCAATCTTTTCAAAGGCACGGTGAATATAGCCAATGGTCTGTTCGCCCGACACAATCTTTTCGCCGTCCATTTGCAGAACGTTCTGGAAAATGCCGTGTGTAGCAGGGTGTGTTGGGCCAAGGTTGAGCGTTGTAAGCTCATTCACGTACTGAACGGGTCCGTTATCGTTGCGAGCCGGAACGTTCTTGTTTGCTATATCGAGTTCTTCAGAAATCATTAGCTTGTTGATAGTTAACGGCCAAACAAGGCATCTATCTTATCTTCCCGGGTCGAATCCTCGAGCGGATACTGTTTACGCATGGGGTGATAATCCATCTCCTCCATATTCAGAATACGACGCAAATCTGGGTGCCCATCGAAGATTATACCAAACAGATCAAAGGTTTCGCGCTCCATCCAGTTTGCACTGGCGAACAACGGAGTTGCCGTTGAAATGTGAACATCTTCGGCAGCCAGAAATACCTTAATACGTATCCGGAAGTTGTTGACCAGACTATGCAAGTGATAAACCACGCAGAACTCCTGACCAGGAGAATCCGGGTAATGTACGGCTGTAATATCCGTAAGAAAGCCGATCTGCAGAGAGTTGTGGCCTTTCAGGTATTGAATAACCGGGATGATCTGTTCCCGGGTAGTAGAGAACGTAAGGAGATCAAATGGATCGTCAAAATCACTTACAGACTCGCCAAACTGGTTGATTATCGTCTGCGCAACTTCTTCGTTGGTCAGCATTTTCCGTATGCGTGAATGGTAAGTGAGCGGATCGAGCAACAATTTCAGCAGTGCTCACCTCCGCTCACTATGATTATTGAATACTGTATGAATTTAACAGCTTCTGATATTCTTCGGTGTTACGTCGGCGCAGGGATTCATTTTTAGCCAACTCCTGAACCTGCATAACGCCATCCAGAATTTGCTCAGGGCGAGGTGGACAGCCGGGCACATACACGTCAACCGGTATAATCCGGTCGATACCCTGCAGTACGCTGTATGTATCAAAAATACCGCCACTCGACGCACAGGCACCAATCGCAATTACCCAGCGTGGTTCGGCCATTTGCAGATACACCTGCTTAACAACCGGGGCCATCTTCTTGGCAATGGTACCCGCTACGAGCAACATATCAGCCTGGCGCGGAGAGAAACTTGGCCGTTCTGAACCGAAACGGGCTAAGTCGTAGTGCGACGCCATCGTAGACATAAACTCGATACCGCAGCAGGAGGTCGCAAAAGGCAGAGGCCAAAGCGAATTTGCCCTGGCCAAACCAATAACTTTATCGAAAGAAGTGGCTGAAAATCCAGGTCCGTCGTAACTCGCCGGAGCTTCCGCCAGCTTTATATCAGTTGCCATATAAGTCGTTGATCTTATTTAGTATAACAACGAAAACAAATGTTTTAAAATTCATTTGTCAAAACTTATTCCCACTTCAAAACGCCCTTGCGGATGATGTAGTAGAAGCCGGCCAGTAATAGACCCATGAACAAGACCATCTGAATGAAGCCCTCTACGCCTAATCCTTTGAAGTTGACCGCCCAGGGATACAGGAAGATTACTTCGACATCGAACAGAACGAAGAGAATAGCAATCAGGAAGTACTTAATCGAAATTGGCGTACGGGCATCACCCTGAACAGGAATACCACATTCGAACGGATCGTCTTTCTTTTGACTTTTGCGTTTTGGACCAATAGAGTGCGTAACAATCATCGTTGTTACAATAAATCCGAGCGCCAGACCTAGTTGAATCAGGACTGGCAGGTAGTCGGCTGGTAAGTATGATGCGTTCATACAGCTAATTGAAAATGATGGCACAAAGGTAGCGATAAAACGTTGCAGCAGTAATACATATCTGCACGTCTGGCTGTGCCAATTGTATGTCAAAGATACAATATATGCCCTGTTAAATCAACTTCGCAGATGGGCTTGTCCCAAAAACCAAAAGCTTCTCCCTCAGAAGAAGCTTTTGGTTTAGAGTAGATGGATTGGTCCAGCTATCGGTTGATAACGATTCGCCGGGATACGTCGAATCCAGCTGATCGCACGCGGATGATGTAAACACCCTGGGCCAGACCAGACAGGTCGACGGCCTTACGCTCATCCAGCATTGCCACCCGGCTGGTAAACAAACGTTGGCCACTTAGCGAGAATACGTCAATATCGGCGTTCTGAAAATTTTCTATCGTTTCAATCGTAACGATTCCGTCGCTGGATGGATTTGGGTAGACGCTCAACCCGCCGTTCGATTCTTCAAACGTAAAGGCTCTTAGCGGGCTGTAATCCGAATAACAAGTCAGGTTGTTGCCATCACTGACGGCAAATGTTGTCTTGGCGCGGGCTGAATAGTTGGCCGTGACAATAACCTTAACAACGGCGCTACTCTGGGGAATCAGTTCAGAACCCCTTCTCCAATCGAACAGGTCTTGCTGGCCACCAGTTTGAGCTGGTAAAACGGCTTGCAGCGTATAGGTACCAATCTGTTCAACAGTTGGCGTCGGAATTTTCGGACGTACCGTTAAATTGATCGAACTTGTCTGGCCGGATTGACAGCCATAAACGTTAACGGCACGTAGTGAGTACGTTCCCGATTTATCCAGTGCGATGGATCGGCTGGTAGCGCTCGTGCTCCAGATGCCGGTGCTGTTTGCAGATGTGTTGGCAATCAACGCCAGCGATGAGTCGGCGCATACCTGCTGCTGCGGATCAGCGATACGGTTCGGTTGGCTGGCTAATGAGATGGTCGGTGTTGTCGGTTGAAGCGGTGCCTGCACGTCAACCGTTGGTGATAGGAACGTATTGCCATTCTTGTCTTTGATAACAGCTCTGTAGACGCCCGGTTGGGCAATCGACAGATTCTGTCCGGTTTGTCCGTTGCTCCAGGTATACTTACTGTATAGATTTGGTAAACTGACGGCTAAGCTATTGTTCGACGGCGTACACGTTACAGACACAACCGGCGATGGCAGGGGAGGCAAGGGACGGGAGCTGGCAAAGAAAACGGCATTTAAACTTTCAAACCAGGCTTGCCCAAGTTGTCTCAGGCCTTCCTGGCCAAAGTGTACCTCACCTTCGTAACGGGGCACTTGAATATTATCCGTAAAAGGACCGGCAAATACGTTGTTGTTATACGTATTGATAACGTCGTTCTGGGCCTGTATGATGTCCTGACTCACTTGTCCGGCATTGTAAGAAGAGCGAGCAAGCACCCAGGCCGGGTAACGATCCGTATCAGCACGGGTTTTGTTGATGATATACTGCATATCATCGCCGTACGCTTTGCGCGTAGAATGCAGCGGAACGTTATCGTTCTCGCCCTGTTGCCACAACACCGCCCGCAGGCCTTGTAATGAACAGTAATAACGTAGCGCGATGACCAGATTGGCATAGGGCATCCCTACTGGAAAATTCTCATCGGGCGTACCAAGCGCAAAAATGTTTTTAGTCACCTTCCCGTCCGAACTTTCGCGCCAGTTTTTGATAACCGTAGCCTGCCAGGCTGTATTGATAAACAACACAGGAACATTGTTCTGCCGAGCGATCAGATCACCCAGAACGCCCCAGCACCAGGCACTTTGGCCGCGAGGGCCAATTAGTGAGTTAGCACTTAACTGTTGAAACGTGGGCGCTGGCGGGTCGTTCAGCGACTGAGCAACTGTATTGTCGTAAACCACGCAGTTGACCCGATCATCCGCTGCTGCTACCGCTCCGAAATTCTGAAAACCTTGTGCATTCGACTGGCCGGTTATAATGAACACTTCGCCAATCCCTACTTTGCGAACAACGTCAGTGCCAATCGGTTTTCCCTGCGCAAGAACCTGTACCTCTAATCGGTACCAACCGCCTTTCGCTCTCAAAGATCCTTGAAAAACACCGCCCCGTGGATTCCGTTGCACTGTTACCCAATCGGTATTTATCCCTTGGCCGGCTACTTCGGCCACTACTCTTGCCTGAACGCTATCGATAGGCTGATAGTAGTTTCCCGAGAGGTAAATGGTGCTTGTATTGTCGTTTTCACGTTGAAAAACGGCCCGGCTCTCAGGGTACGTTAATTTTACAATCTGGCCAGTACCTTGCCCAAACCCTGCAAAGGGTGTGGTGAAGCCACAGAATGCCAGAACAAAAAATAATAGATAGTGCTTGTTCATTCGTCTTGTCTCTTACGTAGCGCTACTTATACGTATTGCTTCTTAGAAAAAGCAAAAATCAAACCGTCGGCAAAATAATACCTTACAGTTTGCAACCGGATCTGGATTGCATCTAAGTAAAGTACAAATTTAGCGCTAACTTTTATGATTGAACGGTAGGTTTGCCGATTATATTACAAACCTAGTATAATTCGTTTTGAGACATCAAAATCAGCGGCCTTCACGCGTATAATGTAAGGTCCGGAAGGGAGACCCGTTAGAACAAGCTGCTTGCGTTCGTCAACAGATGGAATAAGGTATGTATTGACTACCTGACCATTCAATGTGTACAGGGTAACTTGAGCATTGGTCAGATTAGCCTGCGTTTCCAGCAAGATAACCTTATCCGGGCTAGGATTAGGATACAGGCTGAGCCCTCGGTTGGTTAGATCGACAGTGAACGTAAAGGGAGCTGAACGTAGCGAAAAGCAGGTGAGTGATTCAGGGTATACAATCGAAGCGCGCGCGGTATAGGTACCCGATTGGCTCGCCTTAATAACCCCGGTTGAGGCAGCTAGTGAGTCGGTACCCCGGTACCACCGGTACTGCGTGCCGTTGCTCGAACTGATGGCCTCAAGCGTGTACGTTCCGATTGCATTGATCGTCGGTGCAGGCGGAAGCGGTCTTAATTCAACGGTCGTGCTACCTGCCTGAGCCGATATGCATCCATTTACGTCCCGAATTCGTGCTGAATAAGTGCCCGCCAGATTTGTGCTTATACTTTGTGTTGAGTCGCCTGTGCTCCAGAATACGGTATATGGTCCGTCAACCCGCAGGGTTATCCGGTCGCCTTCACAAATAATGGGTGGTCGAGTGGAC
Organism: Spirosoma knui; assembly: GCF_054780635.1. Taxonomy (NCBI): domain Bacteria; kingdom Pseudomonadati; phylum Bacteroidota; class Cytophagia; order Cytophagales; family Cytophagaceae; genus Spirosoma; species Spirosoma knui. Next base: position 213,736 of record NZ_BAAGVY010000006.1, read on the forward strand.
GCGATGGTAGGTGTTGCTGGCAACGGGTTCACCTTTACAGCGATGATTGAGGAAAAAGGTGATAAACAGCCATTCTGGTCGCGGGATTGTACGGTGTAATTACCGGATGTATTAACCGTGATGGACTTATCGGTTTGGCCACTTGACCAGAGTACGGCCAGCGGACTGTTCGCATTTAACGTAACCCGGTTGCCTTCGCAGAAGGTGGTTGCGCCAGCAGCTGAAACCGACGGCGATTGAGGCAAGGGATTTACCTGGATGGCCACTACATCCGATGGCACCGATGTACAACCAAACTGATTACGCGTCTGTACAGCAAAATTGCCCGATTGGTTGATGGTTAAACTGCGGGTCGTTTGCCCGTTGTTCCATTGATACGCCACATCTTCCGGAGCCGTTAACGTAATGGTTCGATCGGCACAGAACGTAGTAGGGCCACTGGCTGCTACAACTGGTTTCGCTGGTACCGGATTCGTGACAACAACAATCGTATTCGACTGAGCAGACGTACACCCATTCTGGTCGGTTACAGTTAAGAAGTAAGACCCAGAAGAACCAACACTAATCGTCTGGCCTTGCTGACCGCTGCTCCAATTGTATTGCACATTGTTATTACTGGCACGTAGCACCGTGTTATCGCCTTGGCAGAATGTTGTTGGCTTTTCGTTAGCAACAACCGGCGTAGGTGGCAAAGGATTAACGGCTACGTTGACAACGTTTGATGTAAACTCACATCCCGTTACGTCCCGATAGCGGACGTAATAAGCGCCGGCAGATGTGGTTCGGAAGGTGCGGGTTGTGGCAACCGTTGCGTTATTCTGCTGATTTATCCACGTAACGCTCTCGTAGTTTGAGGTCAGTCCTAAGTCGCTGCCTTCACAAACGGAAGGGGGGCGATTGTCTACCACAGACGCAACCGGTTGGTCTGCAATTCTAACTTGCCCGGTAAAGAACGTATTGCCTAATCCGTCTTTCACTTTCGCACGATATAGACCAGACCCTTTGGTTATACTATTCCCCGTTTCGCCGGATTCCCATTGAATCGATGAATAATTGCCGTTGACCGTAAGCGTTACGTTGTTGTTTGGGGCACAGGCCACTGAAATAGCCGGAGCGGGAGATGGGCCAACTGGCGTCGAATTCTGAAAAAAGTTGTCATTCAGATTACTGTTCCATGCATTAGCCAAATCAATTAATCCTTCGAAATCAAAGTGCAAGCCCTCAGCCTCAAAGAGAGGTGCCCGTTTGCGAGGTACCTGAATATTGTCTGTTACTGGACCATCGAATACGTTCGGTGTACTCGTTATCACTTGGTTCTGAGCGGCTATAATCGCAGGGTCAGTTCCGCCAATAAAATCACCGTAACTCGTTCTCGCTACGACCCACGAAATATTGCGGCCGTAATCCTGGCGGCTCTGGTTAATTACAAACTGCAGTTCACTAACGTAACGGCTTGTTCCCGTATCAACCAAGTTATCGGCTTCGCCCTGCTCCCAGAGAACGGCTCTGACCCCGAGCATGTTGGCGTAATACTGTAACGCTATTTTGAGGTTGATATAGGGTTGACGGCCTTCATACGCCTGGCCATTATATATCCCATAAGCTATTCCTCCCTCTGGCGCACTTTCGCGCCAGTTGCGTACTGCTGTGCCGGTGAACGCTGCGTTAAAAAACATGACCGGTACATTAAGCCGTTTTACGAGAATGTCGCCTAATTGACCCCAGCACCAGCTACCTACACCCCGCGGTGCAATTGTAAAACCAGGTGTGTTATCTACAATGGTGAACGAAGGAGTTGGTGGGTCGTTCGGAAACCCATTATCAGGGTATCGATAATTAACACAGTTGACCCGGTCGTTGAGTGGGTTCGGAGCATTCTGGTGAACGCCCTGGGCATTCGACTGGCCAGCTATTACAAACACTTCGCCAACGCCGACGCGTTCGATGACCGCCGGATTGCCCACTTGCTGGTCCCCGCTCATGCCTCTAACTTCAAGATTATACCAGCCTCCGGTAGCTGTGAAATCACCTACATACGTACCCGCGGTCGGATTGCCCTGAATGATTCGCCAGTCCGTTGTTGTACCTTGCCCATCGCGCGCGACTACCCTGGCTTCAATACGTGTAATACTGCCTGTGGTATAATAGCCTGTAATTCGGAAGGTAGCCTGATTAGAATTATTTCTTTGAAAGACAGCCCGGCTGGTAGGAAACGAAATCTGGATCTGACTTAGCGCTAGAAAAGGAAGCAATACTAAAAATAAAGTATTTGTAGCAACGCAAAAGTGTTTCATAGTTGTTTAAACGCAGCTAATCAAGCAGAATGATCCCTACACAAATAATGGATCATTGAGCTGGCTCGTTAGCGGCCGTGAGATTTTGCCAAATTATATCTTTCAAGTGATCTAAACCTTGCTGAGTTACTGATGAAATAAACGCTACAGGGAGCTTCTTAGGCAAATTAGCTTTCAGTTGCTCTAAAGTTGCTTCGTCTACCAGATCCGTTTTGGTAATTGCCAGCATACGAGTTTTGTCCATCAATTCCGGATTGAACTCGTGCAGTTCATTCAGTAATGTATTATATTCTTGCTTAATATCTTCACTGTTGGCTGGAATCAGGAAGAGCAAAATTGAATTTCGTTCAATATGCCGCAAAAACCGCAACCCAAGTCCTTTCCCTTGTGAAGCTCCTTCGATGATGCCGGGAATGTCGGCCATCACGAACGATTTATAGTCTTTATAGGCTACGACTCCTAAATTGGGTACAAGGGTTGTAAATGGGTAATCAGCAATTTCAGGGCGAGCTGCTGAAAGTACAGACAAAAGTGTAGACTTACCCGCATTTGGAAAGCCAACCAAGCCTACATCAGCCAACAATTTTAGTTCTAAAATCACCCATTCTTCGCGGCCGGGCTCGCCAGTTTGGGCGTACAAAGGGGCCTGCTGCGTTGCTGTTTTGAAGTGATCGTTGCCTAAGCCACCCCGGCCTCCCGGAAATAGAATGAGCTCCTGCCCATCTTCGGTGATCTCGGCTAGCTTCTCATTTGATTCCGGATTCCGCGCAATCGTTCCAAGTGGAACTTCCAGTATAACGTCTTCGCCTTGGGCTCCACTTCGACGGCCACCTTCGCCAGCCACGCCGTTACCTGCTTTCACGTGTTTGCGGTACTTGAGGTGAAGTAATGTCCAGAGCTGTGCGTTTCCGCGTAAAATAATATGACCTCCCCGGCCGCCGTCTCCACCATCCGGACCGCCTTTAGGAGTGTGCTTTTCCCGCCGGAAGTGCACAGAACCTGCTCCACCCGCTCCCGAACGACAGTTAATCTTTACGTAATCTATAAAATTTGATGAAGCCATAGTTTATCTATTCCGCACGTTACTGAACCTCTGGCTCACCATCAGCGCTGTTAATCCATGGATTCTTCGATCTTCTGACATATTCCTTGGAATATATCGTCGATATCACCGATTCCATTAATTGCTTTGTACTTCTGTTGTTGGTCGTAATAGTCAGCTACAGGTTTAGTTTCACTGTTGTATACACTAACCCGCCGACGGGCCGTGGTCTCGTCACGGTCATCGGCCCGGCCCGATGTTTCACCCCGCTTCAATAAACGACGTATTAATTCTTCATCGTCTACCACTAGGGCGATCATAGTGGTGATCTGGGTATTGTATTGTGCTAACAGTTGATCAAGCGCCTGAGCTTGCGGCACAGTACGTGGAAATCCGTCAAAAATAAACCCTGCTGCTGACCGATTCTCTTGGAGTTTGTGATCAATCATGCCGATCACTACCTCGTCAGGAACAAGTAAGCCTTGATCCATCAATTGTTTGGCTCGTAATCCCAGTTCAGTGCCTGCTGCAATTTGCGACCGCAGCAAATCGCCCGTTGATAAATGAACCAAGTTGTATTTGTTAATCAGTCTTTCGCTTTGAGTGCCTTTCCCGGCGCCCGGTGGGCCAAACAGTACAAGGTTAAGCATATAGCCTCTAGTGGGTAGTGTCGTTCAGTCAAAAATTGCGCCCGCAAAGTTACAACTCCCCTTGGTAAATAATAATAATTGCTTTAAGCGGCTAGAGGTTTTTATTATTAGGAAAAAAACAAAAGAGCGCAGCCGTTATGACTGCGCTCCTCTATTCTACGTAACTTAACAGCTTCTACTCGCTGGCGGTTGATTTTTTAGCTGGTGCCTTTGTTGCTGGCTTAGCCCCTGGTTTAGCACTTGGTGCTGCCGCTTTAGGGCCTTCCAACGCCTTTTTGACATCGGCATCATTAGGATCTATTTCAAGCACTTTATTGAAATACTCCTTAGCTTTAGTTTCATCCTTTCTAGCTATGTTGTAACCTGCTAATGCTTTGTAAGCCGTTATCATGTATTTCTGATAGCTCTGCTTTTTAGCAGGATCCGTCTCGGCGTTTGCCTGCTCAAGAAACTTCTCATACAGAGGTACAGCCGTGCCATTCGCTAGGGCTTGCTTAGGATCGGCGTAATAAGTTGCTTGTGCACGATAATAGTAAGCTAGTGGATACGTCTGACCGTCTGCTTCAATTTTTTGGGCCATCTGAGCAAAAGCTGAGTCAGCTTTCAAATAATATTGCTGCTTAACCTGACGGATTTGCGCTGTATCCATTGGTGCCGCTGAGCTATCACGACCAACACGGGGAGCGTACTGATAACTAGCCAGTCCTAACCACAGATAATCATTATTTTGTGGCTTTTTATCGTTCTGAATCGTTTTTGTGTAATAAGTGACCGCTTTATCGTACCGCTTAGTATCGTAATATTTCTTAGCGATCTCACGGTAAAGATTCTCCGTCGTATCCAAAGGAGCCGCTTTTTCCAAGTTTACGATGCTCAACGAATCGCCCTCTGGGGTGCCTAATTGACCATTAGCCCGGCCAAGGTACTTATAGTCGTCATAGATAACTTTTTGAGGAGCATCCGCTACAAACTGATTCAAAGCTTGAACCGCTTCTGCATTTTTACCCAGAGCCGTGTAAGCCCAGCCATACATCCGGTTGATGATTGGGTTATTCACTTTACCTTTTAACTGGTCAAGGTAAGCTGTAGCACCCTGGTAATCTTCAGCCAAAAACTTATATCGTGCTACGTCAAGGAGTAACTCAGGGTCTTGTGTACCGCTTTTCTGAATGTACAGCTCATAGTTCTGAGCAGCACTTTTGTAAGCACGCGAGTTGGCTAAAGCATCTGCATAAGCCCGGTAAGTTGGAGCAAACTCAGCATCCGTCTGAATAGCTAACTTAAAGTAATCTTGCGCCTTCTGGTAGTTCTTTCCGCGCAGATACAAGCGACCAATCTTGTAGTTTGCTTCTGCCAGATTTGGGCTGATCGCTAACGCATTTTCATATTTCGAAATCGCGTTACCACCGTCATTCTTTAAGAAGTAAGCATCGCCCATCAACATTTCGATTTCGGCGTTCTCATTCTTCTTATCTTTCTCGTCGGCAATCGTCAGCAATTCCAACGCTCTGGCTGGGTCGTTCGTTTTTTCTGACAGGGTAAACATTTCAGCTCCCCGAATCAGTACGTCCTGATTTTTGCTTTTTGTGGCAGCAACTGCATTGTTAATAAGCGTTGTACCACCTGCCCGATCACCTTTCAACAAAGCTACTCCGCCTAACCCAACATTGTTAAGCTGGTTCTTGGCGTCAGCCGCTGCACCTTTTTCAAAGGCAGCTTTAGCTTGATCAACTTGGCCGCTTCTGAGGTAATAATAACCTAAATAAAATTGGTTCTCAGCCGATGGCGAACTACCCGCCAACTGGGTGAGTGTTTGACCTGCTTTGGTAAACCGCTCAGCCTCAATATCCTTGAGTGCTGTCTGGACGTCCTGGGCTTTAACAGGAGCAACCGCAATTGCTCCAACAAACAGGATGGTCAACAGCGATTTCTTCTGATTGTTCATCATGTATTTCAGGTTGGAAATGAGAAAAATGTTAGTGTTTATAGAACAGTCAACAAAACTAAATAATTGCAATTAAACCAAAAAACTTGCTTAGTCTACCAGATTAACCTCTCTATTATACGGTATTCTAGGCCATAAGCCCAATTTTCGAATAATAAGTGAGCCAGCATCCCGCGCTACGTAATTGATCAATCCTCCACCTAATCCCGGATGCGCTTCTCGACTCAGTATATAAACGGGACGTCGTAATGGGTACCGCTGCATGCCTAAATCTTCCTGAAAAGGCTGGTAATAATCATCTCTATTTGTAGGATTTGGCTTTGGCGAAACACCTACCACACGAAGATCACGAGCTAACTCGACAGATAAAGGCTCGTCGCCGTCACTGATCCAGTTTACACCAATAAATCCAAGTGCCGATGGGTTCTTACGCACAAACTCAACCACTTCGCGATTTGAACGGGTTGTGAAAATACGTAGCCCCTTAACTTCCTTTATTTTGAAAGTGTTTAATACAAACTCAAGATTACTGGAATTGTTATTGTCAAAGACCAGCGTTAAAGGCCCGGTCTGATTGCCTCCTTTCAGCTGTGACCATTGTTTTAGCTGACCGTTAAAGATTCCCTGTAATTCATTCATCGTAATAAGGCTGTCTGTGTTTTCCTTATTGATGATCAGAGCCACGCCGTCTGTTGCAATCTTCTCGGTTGCCCCTTTTATCTTCCGTTTGTTTAATACGGCCTGCTCTGAGGAAGTCAACGGTCGTGTAACTATCGCTAAACGAGCACTATCCTGAAGCATCATGTTGATAGCTTCCTGCTCAGGTTTATAAACAACCTTAAAGTGAGCGTCTGGATATATACCCGAATAAGCGGAGGTAAGCTGCATAACTAGCGGTTGAAACGACTCATCCGCTGCAACGACAATACTGCCCCGCGCTGGGCTGTCTAACGCCGGTTTATCATTACCACAGCTTAGAAAACCAGCTGCTAACCCGATACCCCACACAATACGTTTAATCATCTTCCTGAAAACGTTGATAGGCTCGATACGCCCGGTAACTCCCATATATTAATAGCAAAACCGCCATTCCATACCGAAGCAAACCGGGTTCAGGGAACACCCCAAAAGACTGAGAGGAGGCAATCAGTGCGATGCCTCCTCCCAAATAAGCCAGCGAAGCTAATACCGAAATATATAGTGTCAGCTGGGCTGGCCCTCGATTTCGTCCGCGCATAGACAAGTTATTCCAGCGTGAAGTTAATCGGCAAGTTGTATTTTACCCGAACCGGACGACCCGACTGTTTACCAGGGCGCCACTTGGGCATGCTTTTTACAACACGAGTTGCTTCTTCGTCGGTACCGAAACCTAAGCCTTTCAGCACTTGTACATCCTGAATACTACCGTCCGTATTTACGACGAAGCTTACGAATACACGTCCCGATACGTTTGCCCGCTGAGCGGCTGCTGGGTACCGCAGGTTCTTCTGCAGGTACTGACCTAGTGCAGCCATACCACCGGTAAACTCAGGCTGCTGTTCTACAACCGTGAAGATTTCTTCTTCTTTGGGAGCTGCCTCTACTGCAACTTCTACTTTCGTAGGAGCAGCTGTTGCTTCAGGTGCTGCAATCACTTCTTCAGCATTCGGATCACCTTCCTGCGTTTTCTCAGCTGCTACCGCTTCTTTCAACTCTTCAACGGCCGGAGGGGGCGTTTCTTCCGGTACCTCTTCATCCGGCTTTACTTCCGGTGGAAGGAATTTAACCGTGTTCACCTTCGGTACTTCAACCGGCGGTGGCGGTGGTGGTGGCGGTTCGTTTGGATCAATCGGCGGTGGTGGAAGCTTCATTAAGTCTACTTCAACCATTGCTTGTTCTTCCTGCTCGGGAGTTAAAGCGGTAATAATGGTTGGAGCAAGTACACCCAGCGTAAATAAAACACCACCAATGATCAAGGCACGAGTGACCGTCTTCGGATAGGCTTTCCTTAATTCGTAGGCGCCATATGCCTGGTTCCGGTTCGCAAACACTATATCATCAAGTGTCGCGTTTTGAGGAGTTTCTGCCATGGTGTTTATGCGTCTATCTTAACTTTGTCTTTGAGAAGCGTTTTCTCATCCGGAGTCAATACGTCCACGAGTGCGTACCGCTTTATTTTGGTGATGGCCATTTCATCCAGTACATCAACCATATTCTTGTAGGTTGACTGTTTCGTTGGTTTAATAACCACTACGAACTTATCTCCACCTACTTTCCGCGCGTTCTCCTGAAGGGCTTGTCTGAATTCGTAACCGTAACCTATGGTCTTTACTTCTGGGTCTTCGTTAGCCGCTTTACCAAAAATGTAATGCGCTTTGTTGTCTTTACCCAAGAAGACGGTCATTACGTTTGAAGCCTTGATTGGCTCAGTCTCTTCTTGTTTTGTTTTATCCGGCACGTTAAGCGTCATCGAAGACGGTTTGCTTAACGTAGTGGCAAGAATGAAAAAGGTGATGAGAAGAAATCCCAGGTCTACCATTGGCGTCATATCAACGCGGGTCGACGCTTTCTTGGAACGTACCTTACCACCGTCATGCTTACCACCACCGCCACCAGTGTTAATTTCTGCCATGGCAATTTGTGTTTAGTTGTTTGATGTCTGTCTGCTCGATTAGTAGCTCATTACGTAACAATCTGCTAATTGAACAGACAAACCCTCAAACAATAGTTAGTCGGCTTTCCAACCTGCCGGTGGAGCTTCCGTACCGGTAATGAGGTTGAATTTGTTGATATTCTGCGCTTGTAGCGTAGCCAGCACGTTCTTGAACTCGGGGAACTTGGCAAGGTTATCACCTTTCAAGGCAATCCGAAGTCCGTTGTTGGCCTTACGCGAGTTAAATACCCAATCTTTCAGCTCATTGTTTGCACCTGCGCCGGTCGAATCCGTAGGAATACCAGGCTGTTTAATTTTAGCCTGTTGTTCTTTAGGAAGGCTCAGGTACGACTTCAACTGATTGATTGGCAGACCGAAGTTTGACATCAGGGCAAATTCCTTTTTCTCTTTATCCGAGAAGGTAAGGCCTTTGGCGGCAGCGACGTTCTCCAGCATAGTAATACGATTTTGCTGGTTATCGATACCGAAATAGACTTTACCATCTTTGCCGAGACCAATGGTCATAATGTCCTTATCGGGGACTTTAATGCCGGAGATAGACGAAGGAGTTTCAATGCTGGCAGCATCCTGAGACCGAAACTGGGCCGTCAGGATAAAAAAGGTCAGCAACAAGAACGCCACGTCGGTCATCGCGGTCATGTCCACCGAAGAACTGGCGCGTTTAATTTTAACTGCTGGCATGAGTTATTCTGTTTCTACTTGCCCGATCAATTCGGGACAAGCGGGTTAATTGAAGCTTACTTTGCAATCTCGACTAATAGTGAGCTGCGAAGTTCTGCTGAATGCTCAGACCGATTTCGTCGATGTTGTACGTCAATACGTCAATACGGCTGGTGAAGTAGCTGTACATGATTGTTGCAATAGCAGCCGTACCGATACCAAGAGCCGTGTTTACAAGGGCCTCAGAGATACCCGTCGACAGAGCGGCCGTATCAGGCTGACCCGTAGCACCCATAGCTGCGAACGCGCGGATCATACCAAGTACCGTTCCAAGCAGGGCGATAAGCGTCGATACCGAAGCCAGCGTTGCAATGATAGTCAGGTTCTTCTCCAGCATTGGCAGTTCCAGCGTCGTTGCTTCTTCTACTTCTTTCTGAAGGGCGACCAGCTTCTGCTCTTTGTTCAGTTCGGTGTCGGTCGACAGTTGCTGATACTTTAACAAGGCCGTTTTTACAACGTTACCGATCGAACCTTTCTGACGGTCACACTCCTGGATAGCGGCTGCTACGTCATTGCGATCCAACAGGCTCTTCACTTTACGAACGAAATCGTCGATCGAACCTGAACCGTTTGCACGGCCGATGGTGATAAAGCGCTCAATTGAGAAAACAAGTACTGTTAAGAAACAGGTAAACAGGATCGGTACGATAAATCCTCCCTTGTACACGGTGCCAAAATAGTCTCCGGGTAGGGGTTCTTTCGTGTTATCTCCGTCCTGAAAGTGGCTGCCGTCACCAAAGACGAACATGTACGTCAGGATACCAATCAACAGCAGAACCGGAATGACAAATGCGGGGTTCAGACCGCCCGACGACTTCTTCTTTGGTGCCGATGCTTTGGCTGGTGCTGGAGAGGGAGTTTGTGTTTTCATTGGAACTGGACTGTAGGGTTAAAATTAAAAGTTGGTTTGCTCGGTAAAAAAAGTGAAAAATTTAGACTCTTTCGGTTTGCCCATCTAAAAATTTGATGGAAATGCCTTCAAACCTTCACAAAACTATGGCTTTTCTATCTAAAACCACACAAAACAACGGAGCAAATCTTTCACTATTATGGCAATCCAGTAATATTTACTTGGACATATTTTACTCTAGAGAGAAAGCTATATCCGGTGACCAAGCTTAATAAATCCTTGTTTGTCAATTAAACACACTCATTATCTCCGGTCTAAACAGTTAGGTATTCTTACGTTGGTGGTCCAGTGCTCATAAAATATTTGTTAAGAGTTATAGTCATTGTTCACGTTGTCGACTAACTGCAGTTATTAGACAGATGCAGGAATAGGATGAATTCCACAACGGTTTCCAAATATTTTCTGATTTAGTCTTGGCCGATTACAGAAGAAGGTAAAATTCGCTCAGGAAGGAATGTGAACACTGGTAATAAACGCATAAAGCCGACTCTTTCGATAAGAGTCGGCTTTAGTATGTCGGGATGGCGGGATTCGAACCCACGACCTCTTGCACCCCATGCAAGCACGCTACCAGGCTGCGCTACATCCCGAATGGGTTCGCAAAGGTAAGAACTATTGACAAGTATGCAATGGATAATCGGTCAGTTGACCAATTATCCATTGCCTGAATTAAATCAATTTCGTCCGCTTCCCTGGGTAGCAGGAGGCTGATTTGTGCGCCGTTGCTGCTGCATCGGGTTTTGTCCCTGCGGACCAAAACGTTGCTGCTGTTTGAATAACTGGAAGCGCGTCGGTTGAGCAACCCGTGGAAATGAGTTATTCTCGGTGTCGATGTCAGCGATCTCGTAGAAGGGGTCAAGCGTCCACTGGGTCACCTTTTTGGACGTAGCAACTACCTTCTTGATAGCCACATCGTTGAACCGCCAGATCTCGGCCGGGAAGCGCGCTACCGAATCAGTACCGTCTTCGAACTGCATACGTACAATGACGGGCATCGGCACCCCACCTTTGTTCTTCAGAGAGAGCGTATAAAAATTGGTTTTAGCACTAGTCTCTAAATTTTTACGTTCGTCTTCGCTCAACGTAGCCAGATAGTCCTGATACCGTTTACGATCGGCGTCGGTAACGGCGTACGGATCGTAGCTGTTGTAAAAATCTTTCATTGTCGAGTCTTTAGCTACCACCGTTTCCGCCTTTGTGGCCGCATCACGTTGTTTGCTGATGGTACCGGCCCGACGCTGGGCTTCGGCCCGAGCGGCTGCTTTCGACACTTCCGGATTCCCAGTATCTACCTGATACCAGTCAACTTCTACCAGGTCTTGATCTACAGGTTCAACGCCGTAGAACCAACCTTTCCAGAACCAGTCCAGATCGACGCCCGAAGCGTCCTCCAGGGTGCGGAAGAAGTCGGCCGGTTCGGGCGACTTGAAGGCCCACCGACGAGCGTATTCTTTGAAGGCGTAGTCGAACAGTTCCCGGCCCATCACCGTTTCCCGAAGGATATTCAGGGCCGTTGCTGGCTTCGCGTACGCATTAGGTCCGAGGCTTATTACGTTGTCCGATGAAGTCATAATCGGCGATAGAACCGACTTATCCGACTTCATATAATCGACGATGTATTGGGGTTCGCCCCGGCGGCTTGGGAAGTTATAGTCCCATTCTTTTTCGGCCAGATATTGGCAGAAGGTATTCAAACCTTCATCCATCCAGGTCCACTGCCGCTCGTCGGAATTCACGATCATGGGGAAGAAGTTATGACCCACTTCGTGGATAATTACCCCAATCATACCGGCTTTTGTCTGTTCAGAATACGTACCATCGGCTTCTGGGCGGCCACCGTTAAACGAAATCATGGGGTATTCCATACCACCACCTGCTGTGGCATGGCAGGAAATTGCTACCGGATATGGGTACTTTATGGTCCGATTGCCGTATGATTTCAACGTATGCTCAACAACACGGGTCGAATATTGTCCCCACAGCGGATTGCCTTCTTTTGAGTAAAAAGACATGCTCCAGATTTTGCGACCGTCGCCGTATACATCGGTTTGCATAGCGTCCCAAATGAATTTGCGGCTGCTGGCAAAGGCAAAATCCCGTACGTTTTTTGCATCGTAAATCCATGTTTTCTTGGCTTTTGCGTCACCGGGTTTCGCTTTCTCGGCCGCTTCGGCTTCAGCCTGCGTTACGATGACAACCGGAGTTTTGGAGTTTGCGGCTTGTGCCATCCGTTTCTGCTGCGTAGCCGAAAGTACCTGCTTGTAATTCTGACATTCGCCAGTAGCACCAACGACGTGATCGGCAGGGGCCGTAATGGCAACTTTATAATTACCGAAAATCAGTGTAAACTCACCCTGTCCTAGGAACTGCTTGTTCTGCCAGCCGTTTACGTCGTTGTAGGCGCAAAGGCGTGGAAACCAGTGGGCAATGAAGTAATTGTAGTTGCCGTCCTTAGCAAAATACTCCATACCGCTACGTCCATAGTATTCGGTAACGTAGTAGTTCCAATCAACGCCAAACGAATAGCTTGCTCCGGGCTTCAATGGGCTGGGCAGGTCAATCCGCATCATGGTTTGATTGATGGTGTACTTCAATGGACTGCCTGACTTCGCATCTTTAACCGACGTAATCTTGTAGCCGTATTTATCAGATGCTTGCTGGCTGCTACGTTCACGGACAGAGGTTAGGTTCTGAAGCTGAGCGAAGCTCATCCCGCTCTCGTTGACGCCACCCGTACGGGTAACGCTTCCAGTCGAGCCTTTGGCAAACAGGTTCTGATCCAGTTGCAGCCAGATGAATCGCAGCTCGTCTGATGAGTTGTTATGATACGTAACGACCTCCGAACCAATGATCTTTTGATTGGCATCGTCCAGTTCGACCTTAATGTCGTAGTCGGCCCGGTTCTGGAAGTAATCTTTACCCGGTGCCCCCGCAGCCGTGCGGAACGTATTAGGGGTCGGTAGCATAGGTCCTAACTGTTCAAAACGGGTGTTCGCGTTTTGCGTCGGGGCCGTTGGTGCTTGGGCTAATAAAGCAGCTGACCAAAGAGTCAGGCTAGCCAGCAACACGATTTTTTTCATGGTTTACTAGAAGTTAAATACGTTGGTTAGTTACGACTGCTGCCTTGTCGGGCCGGTGCTTGCTGACGCTGTTGCTGCATCGGATTAGGGGCAGCAGCTCCACCCTGCCGTTGTTTGAATAACTGGAACCGGCTGGGGTTGGCGACCGGCGGAAACGAGTTGTCTTCGGTGTTGATGTCGGCAATTTCAAAGTAAGGGTCAAGTGTCCACTGCTTGACTTTCTTGGTCGTCGCAATCACTTTTTTGACCGATACGTCGTTGAACCGCCAGATTTCGGCCGGAAAACGGGCTACCGAATCAGTACCATCCTCAAATTCCATCCGCACAATAATAGGCATCGGAATCCCGCCTTTATTCTGTAAAGACAGGGTATAAAAATTCGTACCAGCTTCGGCCGTCTGGCGTTCTTCGGGGGTTAATGTGGCGAGGTAAGCCTGATACCGTTTCCGATCTTCGTCCGTGACGGCATACGGATCGTAACTGTTGTAAAAGTCACGCATACTGGAATCCTGAGCTACTACCGTTTCAGCCTTCGTTGCGGCATCGCGCTGTTTGCTGATGGTACCGGCCCGGCGCTGGGCTTCGGCCCGGGCGGCTGCTTTTGTTACCTCCGGATTCTGCGAATTGACCTGGTACCAGTCGACTTTTACCAGCGCCTGATCAACGGGCTGCACGCCGTAGAACCAACCTTTCCAGAACCAGTCCAGATCAACGCCCGAAGCGTCCTCCAGGGTGCGGAAGAAATCGGCTGGTTCAGGCGATTTAAAGGCCCACCGACGAGCGTATTCTTTAAAGGCGTAGTCGAACAACTCCCGGCCCATCACCGTTTCCCGCAGGATGTTCAAGGCCGTTGCTGGCTTTGAATAGGCATTTGGTCCAAACGTATTGGGCAGAATGTTATCCGAGCTGCTCATAATGGGCACCTGCTGATTTGAATCGACTTGCATATACGGCACAATGTATTGTGGATCGATGCCATGAGCCGGGAAGTCGGCATCCCATTCCAAGCAGGCAAGTCCTTCCAGAAACGTATTCAAGCCCTCATCCATCCACGACCACTGCCGTTCGTCGGAGTTGACGATCATGGGGAAGAAGTTATGACCAACCTCATGAATGACTACCGAGATCAGGAAGTTCTTCGTCCCAACCGAATACGTTCCGTCTGGTTCCGGCCGGGCACCGTTAAAGCTGACCATGGGGTACTCCATACCGCCAACCGGACCATGCACCGAGTAGGCTACCGGATATGGATAGCCAAACGTCCGGCGCGAGTAGGAGCGGAGGGTATGCGCGATGAGTCGGGTGGAATACTGCCCCCACAGCGGATTTGCTTCTTTCGGATACAGCGACATGGCCCACACACGTTTGCCTTCGATGGTAGGTTGCAGGGCATCCCAGATAAATTTGCGGCTGCTGGCAAAGGCAAAATCCCGTACATTATCAGCTTTGTAGATCCAGGTTTTTGTGCCGGTCGGTTTGGCGGACGCGCCCCCGGCCTTCTCGGCGGCTTCCGCTTCGGCCTGAGTAACAATCAGTGTAGGGTTTTCGCCGGGTTTGTCGCCTTTCGTTTTGGCTTCGTTCCAGCGTTTCAGCTGAGTTGCGGTCAATACCTGCGTTGGATTCTGGAGTTCACCAGTAGCGCCTACAATGTGGTCGTTGGGTACGGTTATCGCGACTTTGTAATTGCCGAAGATCAGCGTAAACTCGCCCTGTCCCAGAAACTGCTTATTCTGCCAGCCTGTTACGTCGCTGTAGGCACATAGGCGCGGAAACCACTGGGCAATTTCATAGATGTAATTACCATCTTTCGGGAAAAACTCATACCCCGAACGGCCACCAACGGCTCTGGCATCGGTGATGTTGTAATTCCAGTCAATCGAAAACGTTACCGTCTTGCCCGGTGCAACTGGCTGCAGCAGATCAATCCGCATCATGGTCTGATTGATGACGTACTTCAGCGCTTTGCCGGATTGATCGCGGACAGCGGTGATCTTATGCCCATAATCCTTGCCGACCAGACCTGAGCTGGGATCTATCTGACGAAGGGAGGCACCCCGCTCGGCGTTGATGCTGCTTGTTTTAGCAACGTTGCCAACAGCGTCAGGCCGAAACAGGTTTTGATCCAGTTGAAGCCATAAATAAGGTAGGGCATCGGTTGAATTGTTGTGGTATGTAATGGCCTCCGTACCCGTTAACTTTTGTTTTGTATCGTCGAGCGTAGCTTTGATATCATAGTCAGCACGGTTTTGAAAGTAGTCTTTGCCGGGTGCTCCGGAAGCCGTACGAAATGTATTGGGCGTTGGTAACATGGGCCCAAGCTGCTCAAATCGGGTATTAGCCCGCTGCGTCGGTGGGGTGGGTGCCTGAGCCCGGGTGTATCCAATTGAAATGGCTAAACTTGTTACCAGCAAAATTATCTTTTGCATAAAGAAGGTTCTAGTTGTTGATATGAGCGATAAAATTACAAAAAAAGAGGTTCTCTAAACGAGTTCGCTGTGAATTGAAGGTGGCAACAGGAAGCCGGATGCGGTTTAGTTTAGCAAACTCGCTAAGTACTCATTGTTGATGAGTAATGATATAGCCATACCGGCTACGATACCGGATATCAGTAAGGTCCAGCGGAGTCGGCTTCTACGTAACATATCGAGCACCACGAACCCGATTGCCAGAATAATCCCTACAATTACTAACTGGCCAATTTCCAGGCCGATGTTGAACGCAAGCAGGGGTTTGATAATGTCGGCTTCACGCCCCAGCAGGCTCCGCAGGTAATTCGAAAATCCCATGCCGTGAATCAGTCCGAACAGCAATGCCAATGTATAGCGCCAGGGGCGGTTGGGCTGGCTGACGGGTATAAGCGAACGGGTTTTCGGTTCGTCAAAAAAGAAATTCGTGACGGCGGTAATAAGAATAGTAACCGGAATCAGCAGCTCGATAAGTTCGGTCTTGTAGGTAATCAGTTGCAGCGTTGCCAACGCCAGCGTAATGGAGTGACCAAGGGTAAACGCCGTTACCAGGATGAGCACCTGGCGCCACTGCTGAAGGGTGTAAACCGCACACAGGGCGATGACGAATAAGATGTGATCATAACCACTGGGGTCAGTGATGTGGTCGAATCCAAGACCCAGGTAGATGAAAAAATCAGACATTACTTAGATACGGCAAGGCGAATGAATAAATGGAGGCAATAGAATGAACCAGTGCTTGCTTGTCGGTATGTTGGTATAATTATTCCCGAAACCACTGCGCATACAATACGTAGTTGTTGGCGGTTCGCATAAAAATTTCTTCCTGCTCGGCTGATACAGGTTTGAGCAGTCTGGCTGGGTTTCCGGCGTAGATGGAACCGGGAGGAACTACTGTATTTTGAGTAACAATAGCGCCCGCTGCAATGATGCTGCCCGTACCGACAATGGCCCCATCCATGACAATAGCGCCCATGCCAATGAGCACTTTGTCTTCCAGCGTACAGCCGTGCACGACTGCATTATGAGCAATGGACACGTAACTGCCAATGGTAGTTTTGTAGCGCTGATACGTACAGTGAATTACGGCCCCGTCCTGAATGTTGGTTTGGTCGCCGATTGTAATCGAGTTTACGTCGCCCCGCACGACCGCGTTGAACCAGACGGTGCAGTCACGCCCCATCGTTACGTCGCCAATAATCGTAGCGTTTTCGGCAAACCAGCAATTTTCGCCGAACTGAGGATGAATACCGCGAACAGATTTTAGTAAAGCCATAGCGCAAAGTTAACGTAAAGAATGAGTTGAAATAAGTCGATTGGGGCTTGTTAAGCGGATCGACGTATAGACACAAAAAAAGGTCTGGTTCAATGAACCAGACCCACTTAGTACGTTGATGGACGTACCACTTATTTCTTGTCGACCTTTTCCTTCAATTTATCCATGGCGTCTTCAATATCGTCGACCAGGCGATTGGTTTCCCGCTTCACTTTTTTGAAGTCGTCTTCACTAGACCGCTGCACTTTGTAGTACGAATCAGCGAGTTGCCGACGCTTGTCCTCCAAGTCTTTCACGCGGTCCTCGCGGGCTCTTTTGTCCTTACGACTTTCGTTTTTTACCTCTTGTTTTGCGTCGTCGATCTGTTCGTCGAGTTTGTCCATTTGCTCACCAATACGGTCGGTTAATTCCCGACGGTCGCGGTTGGCAGCCCGATCATTGTCCCGGTCGTTGTCTCTACGGCTGGTGCGGTCAGATCTGTCGCGATCGTTTCGGTCGCGGTCATCATCCCGACGACTATCTCGGTCGTCATACCGGTCCCGGCTATCCCGGTCCCGATCATCCCGACGATTGAACAGATTGCCTATGCCTCGTTGATCATCGCGATCCCGGTAACTATCGCGGTCGTCCCGGCGATTGTCACGGTCTCGATCATTGTAGCGATCCCGACTATCCCGATCGTCCCGATCCCGGTCGTCGTCCCGACGGTTATCACGGTCATCGTAGCGGCTACGGCGATCATCGTCCCGATCATCCCGTCGATACGAATACCGGTCGTTGTTGTAATCCGATCGATCGTCCCGGTTATTATACCGACGACTGTCGCGATCCCGATCGTCGTACCGATCATTGGAGGAGTATCGATCCTCGCTCATGCGGTCACGGTCGTACGAGTCCCGGTCCCTATAGCTGTTATACTCTGAGCGTCCGCTGTACGAATCCCGATCGTCGTAATCCTGGCGATTCCGATCGTTATATGAGTACCGATCCTCATAAGAATCTCCACCCGATAGGCGACTGGGCCGATTGTCCCGGTCGTCGTACCGATCACTGGAAGTTCCGTATGGATTCCGGTATGAATTAGAATTCCGGGAGTCGCTTCGAGACCGATCATTCTGGCTCATCCGATCATTGCCCCGACGACTGAACAAACCCCGTTCTTCCTGATCGTCATTGTCCCGACGATCCCGGCGGCTGTAGCGCTCGTCGCGGTCATTGTCGTTATTGGCTGTCCGGCTGCGCGAGTCCCGATCGCGTGATGTCCGGTCATACTGTACCATTTCCTGACGACTATTCCGGGAGTCGCCATAAAGCCATCCTTCAACAGTTGCGCAGGATGATAGTCCAATTGTAGCGGCCAGCATTGAAGCGACTACCCATGTGTTCCTTTTCATAACGTTGGATCATTTGTTGATAATGCCGAAAAACAAGGGTCAAATAACGTACCAAGGCATTTTAGCTAGTCAACACTAGAATCAAGGCAAATGTTGGGACTTCATTCTACAGGAATTGTGGAGTAAACGCCCATCGGAAATTTACTCCACAATTCTCCAACGATACTAAGGAAGGCATCAACGGATTACTACGGTTCCCGCTCCATTGTAGCTTCGATACTCCCCATTGTACATGGCGTCCGCGGAAACCGGTCCAACGACGAAGCGTCCTTTCGAAACGGCTCGGGCCAGGTAATAAAACGTTTGTTCAGTGCCCGTAGCGGTGGTGTAGAAATTGATCCGGTCGTCTCGTAGATCGAAGTGGTCGGGTGTGCTCGGCTTTTGCATCCAGGACATATCCCGTTGCTCAGTCAGGCGCGGATTCTCGACCTCTAAACCAGCCGGAAGTAAATCCGTAACCACGACGTTGTTGACGTTTAAACCGTTTGTGCTGGCCAACGTTAACTTCACCACTACCAAATCATTCTGTTTGATCTCGGTAACAACCTGACCGTCGCGCGTCAAATACTCCCGGCGTACGCGCAATCCATTATCTTCCTCGGTAACAGGCCCCGTTGCTGGAATCCCTTCACTTTGCACGAAGTAATAGACCGTACCCGAACCTTTGGTATTGAGCAGTAACGGCTGATTGGTCGGTACACGCTTGATATTCAGGAAAGGCGCGTTTAACGTACCGAGCGATTTACCGCCTGCTGTAAGCGTAGCTGTTGCGGTATTATTGGCATTCTGACGAGCCAGTTTACCCAGCGCCAGGAAAGCAAAAGCGGCTTCCTGCGTATTGAGGTACGATGACTGACGTAACGCGCTGGCTAGCTGCCGGGCCAGCGTTGGAACTTGCAGGTTGTCGCGATCCGTTTCGATAAGGGCATCAAGCGTTAAGGCCAGATTCCGGAGGGGAGATGCGTAACTGCCGCCGGTTTCCCGACCAGTGGTGTTGTCCGTAAATCGTTTGGGTAACAAAGCGGTATAACTTCTTGTATCACCCACCCGGAAGAACGCGGCCGCCAGCAGATACCGGCTATCGGGAGTGAGCAGACTACCATTCTGTTTGTAGTAGTTCATGGCCGACCGATTGGGCTTACCCGCTACCGCCAGCGTATACAGCGCATAGATTGCGGTTCGACTGGCGACGGGTCGTACGTTACGTCCACCGGCTTCGTCGTACGTAACCGAGTTTTCCGTTGCCGGATTATTGGTGAACGTCGTCAGATTGTCAATAGCGCCACTGACTACCGACGAGCGAACAGCAAATCCTGCTTCCTGAGCCTCCGTCAGGAAATGCACGGTATACGCGGTTACCCAGGGGTCAGTTTTGGCGCTTTCCATACCCGGCCACATCATAAACCCACCATTCGCTGCCTGCAAGCCTTCAACAGTTTGGACCGCCTGCCGAACGTTTGTGCTGGGGTTGAGGTCGCTATCAGCGGACCGAACGAAATACGTATTTGACCCCACTTGTTTGGCTAAATCGGCAAAGTAGAGTTGCGGAAACGCTTTGGAAATCGTTTGCTCGATACAGCCGTGCGGATAGCCCAATAAGTAAGACAGTTCCCGCCCGTATTGCGTTACCGGCGATCGACTCAGCATTACGCTGGCCCGAGCCGTGCCGGGTAAAAAATTACTGGCTAACCGTAAGGTCTGATTTTGACCGCTGGCCACCGCACCGGAGAGTGTAGTTTTCTGCAACGAAGCCGCCGGGCGTACCGTTACGTCTGTTTTTTCGGTAAATGTCTCGCCCAGACCTTTTACCGTTATGGTTACCGCTCCCAGGCCAATCGCCTGGCGAGCTGTCAAATGAAACATCGCCCGACTCTCACGACCCGGTTGAATCGTTACGTTCTGCGTGGTTACGCTGTCGGTGGCTAACGGACCCGATAAACTTAGCTTGGCCGTTACCATGGCTGGTTTCCTGGTCGTGTTACTCAGGTTAACCGGTAAGTCGAGCTGGTCGCCGGGGGTTAGAAAACGCGGCAGGCCGGTGCTGATCACGATCGGATCGGCCACCTTCATGTTGGTGTTAGCTGATCCAAACGCATTGTCTTTGTAAGCCACCGCCATAACCCGCAAGTCGCCCGAAAACTGGGGTATATCAATGGTGAACTCGGTCTCACCATCTAGTCCCGTATCCAGCAGGCCACTCCATAAAGCCACTAAGTGCACCCGCCCGTTGCTAAGCGGGTTAACACGTCGTTCCAGATCATAACCGTCTCCGCCAACGCTCGACGAACGTAACGACAACTCCGGATAAAGCAAGGCATACAGATCATGGCTGCCTACTTCAAGCGCTCGTTTTTGATAAAAGAATCCGTGCGGATCAGGCGTTTTAAAATTCTTGAGCTGAAGAATGCCTTCGTCCACAACAGCCACCGTAACCTGAGCGTTGCGGGCCGTTTTGATACGTATCGTTTGCTTCGTTTTTGATCGGGATTGGGTAACGGCCGAAATCGTGATCGGCAGTTTGGTGTCGGCGTTCTGAGCGGAGATTGGCGCAAAACCATGCGCTACTGTCAAGGGTAGGTTGGACGGTACGCCGTTGCCGCTGTCCATAGCTCGGATGAGTGTAGCCGTTACGTACACATTGGGCAGGTGTTCATCGCCAACGGCAAATGTCAATTCTGCCGATTTGTTGTCAGTCATCAGCCAGTGATGTTCCAGCACCTGATTGCGCTCAACCGTGACGAGCAGTTTGCCATCGAACGGTGCTTTGAAAAGTACTTTCGCTTTATCACCGGTTTCGTACACTGACTTATCGGCCGTAATCAGCACCTGCCCTTCCTGACTCACATCGAAGGATGAGGCCGACGTACTGCCGTAGCCATAGGCGTAGAAGCCGGTCGCTGCGTAATTGACCGCCGGGCCATCAGACCGATTCGGCCGATGAACCCGGATCTCGTACTCGCCCGAAACCGTCGGTACGTAGCGAAACGAAGACTTGCCCGCTTTAAACACCAGCGTGTTGGTATATACCGATTTTTCGCGCCGTTTGGTGGTGTATTTTATCTGCTCATTTTCCTTCTTTTCAATAACGGTTTGGTAATCATAGCGTACAACTTCCACCTGCGCCGAAGCCGAAGCGCGATGAATGCCAGTAGGGTCCAGCGCTACCAATTCAGTAGCGATAGGTGTGTTGGTGCTGACGTAACGATCGGGCAGGCGAATTCCGAAAAATGTATCCTGCGTAAGCACATCGAACCGCCGAAGTCGGTTAACGGGTCGGCCATTTTCGTCAAAAACGGTAATGAACAGCTTGGCTTCGAGCAAACCGATGTCTTGATACTGCGCTGGAATGGCAAAGCGCTCCGTAGCCTGACCATTCGCGTTCGTACGGCCCTGACGTAATTCCTTGGGAAAAGCTACCGAAGCGCCAGCCTGTTCTGCGGATATGCTAAAATCGTATTCCTCGAAGCCTTTGGGCGCAAACGCCTTTCGCTTTAGTTGCATCTCCATCTCATACGCCCGGTCCGACGCGGGTGGTCCAAACAAATTGAGTGCTGTCGCCGAAAGCGTAATCGTCTGGCCGGATTTATAACTGGTTCGGTCGGTTAATACGTCGACTTTGATGCGATCCGGAATAAACTCTTCCACACTGACCGCCTGGGACGTGAGCAGCACATTATTCGCGTTCAGAACCTCAATCGTGTAGCTGCCGGTTACAGCGGCTGGGTCAAGTGGGATATCCGTGACTACGGCACCCTGCGCATTGGTCGTTTTGCGGAAGGCGCGATACTCTCGCCCGTTTGGCATCAGTAACCGGATCAATACCGGAATCTCACCCACACTTTGCCAGGCCTGCGAGCGAATCACAGTATTGAAATGAATAGTTTCGCCGGGTCGGTAAATATCCCGGTCGCCGTACACGAAGGCGTCAAACCCTGATTCGTTGTCCCGTTTGCCATCGACCTCAAAGCGTGAGGTTTCTACCTGCGTATCGGGTAAAAACAAAAAGTTGAAGTCATCCCCCGGAGCCGCGGCTTTTGTGCCCAATCGGGCGGTAATCAGGGCGATTGTGAAACCGGGCGCTTTCTCGCTGATTTTTCCGAATTTGGCGAATCCAGCCCCATCGGTCTGTAGCGTATATACCGATTGATTATTACTACTGATCAGGCTTATCTCAACACCCTGGAGTGGTTCGGCCGTCTGAATCGAGTTGGCCCATACCAGTACTTCGTCTTTAGTTTGTCGCGCCACCAAGCCAATATCTGACACGGACACTAGTTGACTAGCCTGCAAATACGCTTCGTCTTTGGAGCCGACGGATACCAGATAAACACCCCGGAACGTATTGTTCTGATCGGGCAAGGCTATGTTAAGGGTCGAAACGCCCCGAACTTTAGGTAAATCAGTCGTTTCAACCGTTTTGTCAACCAGTAGGCTGCTAAGGTCGTTCGATTCATCGGCATCGTACGAGTAAACACCCGTAGGCTTCCAGTTGCCACTGGCATCTTCGCCATACTGTTCGTATCGATTGGAGCGCAGATACCCCAGCAGATTATTTTCATAGAGCTTGGCAATTTTCACCTGTACCTTAGGAATGTTTACGATCGATAAGCCAACGTTTCGGGCACCTTTCGAGGACAAGTACATCGCTTTCTGGTTTGCAAACCGAATACTGGCGGGCATCTTCCCGAAGAACAGATCGCGCGTGGCTGACTCGGCCAACGTAGCGCCCAGTACACCCTTAATCTGATCGGTAAGCGTTAATACGTAGGTGTCTGTTTCATTAAAGTTACCCCGGATCATGAAGCCGTTCTCCGTTAGCTCAGCCGTCGTTTCGACCTGCGGTTGTATGGTGTAATACGTGCTCAGATTACCCGCCTGAACTTCCTGAGTTGTAATGACGCGCACAACACCCTCGGGCTGACCAGTGCGGTTGCTTTCGAAGCTCGTCTGAACCTCCGTAATATCAATCTTGTATCGCGACGGAAGTGTACCCGTTTCTTCGATGGTTTCTTTACTGGTAAACGCCGTGTTTGGCACCTTAAGGCCTTTGTTCAATTTTACGGCAAGCGGCTGTTCATTCTTTTCGGCGGGGGCATTCACTAAGGCAACGGATACACTGCTTTGTGCTTCTTGCTGGCTAACCTGCGTGGTGAGAGGTTTGTCATTGCTGGTAATGGCCAGTTTGTTCGCTACGTCGGACGAATTGATCGGGTAGTTGAAATTCAGCCGGACTTTAGCCACGGGCTGACCTGTTTCGCGGGAGCGCGACCACCAGCTTTCTGAATTGGTTAGTTGCAGATAGGGCGTGTGGAAACTGATCACATCGCCAGATACCGTCAGTTCCTTCTGGTCCGTACGGGCCAGTAAGTCGTTCGTTAGCTCGGCGCGGTAATCAGTAGCCGGATCGAAGGCTACCGCCGGAGAGAAAATCAGTTCGTTCGGAGCCGTCCACTTGAATTTACCTCGTACGGCGGGCTTGAAGCGGACGTATTGCGTTGAATCCCATTGGTCGATCTGACTCGTTTGACCGATGTTTTTGTTAAACGTAAAGGTCAAATTCTGGGTTTGCTGCACTTCATCCTCGAAGTTGCGGCCCACCACCGAAAGCTCATTGAACGGGAGCCGGGAGCAATGAATAAGTAGTATGGATACTAAAGCACATACAAGCCCTATTGAAAAACGCGATTTCATGAGTGAAGCGGTGAGAATGGTCAGGGAAATGAAAAACCCACTCAAAGTAGATGAGTGGGCTGGCTTTTTAAAAACAGACTTAGCAAGCGGTCGTTAGCGAGTGGGCGTAAACTGAACATTCACAATTTTCCACGCATTGCCTTGTTTGGCACTGATTACTGAGAACGTTACGTTGGTATCAAAGGCTTGCCCCTGCACGTTGCCTTTGGCTTTCCAGTTGCCGGTCATTACGGCTGAATCGTTGTTGTATTGGCGGGTGCGGGCGTTCGATACGGTGGCGCTTTCGACCACTACGTATCCGCCATTCATGCCCTGCGCCAGCATATCACCTTCCACCGACTGTCCGTCGAAACTGATGATGCTGAAATCACTGGCCAGGAGCTTACCCATTGTGGTGCCATCTTCGTCGAGCATCGCTTTGAAAAAGGCATTGCCAAGAGCGGTTGGGTCCTGGGTTGGGTCGGTGGCTTGCTGGGCGTACGTCGCCGTTGTCAGCAGTACGGCGGTGAGTAAGGATAAACAGAATTTCATGGGAATAGGAAGTTTTTAGAGCGGAAAACTGTTCATAAAACTTGACAAAGCAAAACCAGTTCATTCCGCTTTAATGACGACCTGTATGTCACTGTGGCGACCCTTGTCGTCAGCGCAGGAAATTTTAAGCACACCCGGACGCGGCTTAAAGAAGACGGCCTCAGCCGCTTTCGCTTTTACATAAAGTTTGTCGTTCAGATACCAGTATACCATCTTGACGTCGTTGTCGGCCTGGCAACCTAACTGAAGATCAGCCGGATGTTTGGTGTTGATGAAGTATTCGCTGCCGTCGTTCAGGCTGGTGATCAGTGGTCCTTCGTCGCCGAAAACGCGTTCGCAGGCCGGGTTATGCGGAGGAGGTAGTTCGATGGGAATGTGATTTGCCTGGTAAAACGTTAAGACGTTAGGCGAAAGGTTGGGATAAGCTCGACGTACCACGGCCGAGTCAGGCCGACAGTGTGCGCAGTACGACAGAGTACCCGCACTGTTCGTGAAAACTGCCTTCCGGTGCTGGCAGCGATGGTTACGGGACACGCCGAGTATGCAGTAGTCTGTTACAGGATTCTGGCAAAATTCACCTGGAATATCGCCCGTTTCGGGGCAGATGAGCCGCATTGCCAGCCGAGAGGCCGCTCCATCGCGTG
The DNA here is from genome assembly GCF_054780635.1 of Spirosoma knui. Lineage (NCBI taxonomy): Bacteria > Pseudomonadati > Bacteroidota > Cytophagia > Cytophagales > Cytophagaceae > Spirosoma > Spirosoma knui. The sequence continues at coordinate 239,031 of NZ_BAAGVY010000006.1, forward strand.
GGGCTTTGAACCAACCAACGGACGAATTGTAATCCACCGCATTGAAGAGCTGGAACAGCAGAGGTGTAGCCGTATTCGCCCCGCTTAACTCCGCTACACCCGTTCCTGAAAAGTTGCCCACCCATACACCGATGGTGTAGCGTCGGTTGTACCCGATACTCCAGGCGTCGCGTCGGCCGTAAGAGGTTCCCGTTTTCCAGGCGATTTTAGGTAGGTGATAACTGTTGTCGAAGTTATTCGGAAGGTCGGGGCGGGTAATCTGGGTAAGGGTATGGGTAACGAGGTAAGCGGCTTCCGGGCTCAAAACCTGATTTGTCCCAGAGGATGTAGTACGCGCTGATGAATTTCCGGAAAAATTACTGACGAAATGCAGAGGCTTGAGAACACCTTCGTTGGCCAGGCTGGTGTAAAGCCGGGTCATTTCTTCGAGCGTTACGCCACAGCCACCCAGAATCATCGATAGCCCCAAGTCGTTCGCCTGTTTTTTGATCGTGGAAAACCCCGCTTTCCGTAGCGTAGACACCAGAGCAGGCGTACCGAGTTCTTTCAACAAAGCTACTGCCGGAATATTCAGCGAGTTGGCCAAGGCAAACTCCGCCGTGACCAGACCGTTGAACCGGCGGTCGTAGTTATCGGGCTCATAGCCGCTAAAATTGGTTGGAACGTCAGCCAGTTTGGTTTTGGGCGTAATAAAACCAGCGTCGAAGGCCAGTCCGTACAGCAAGGGCTTCAGCGCGCTGCCCGGAGACCGGATTGCTCGTACCCCGTCGACTTGCCCCCCATCGGCCGGATTCGTAAAATCAGCCGAGCCGACATACGTCACTACGTCCTGCGTCTTGTTATCCACAATTAGCACAGCCGCATTCTGAATACCGGCAGCGCGCAGGCGGTTCGCGTAATTTTGCACGATACGTTCGGCGGTTTTCTGCATATCCGGTCGTAAGGCTGACCGAACAATCGGGAGATCTGGATACGTAGTGCGAAGGCGTTGGGCCAAATGTGGGGCGAGTTGCGGGGCTTGGTGGCGGTACGCATTAAGGGGTTCGTGCAGGGCATCCGTTATGGCGGCCGCATCGAAGAGTTGGGCTGTTTTAAAGCGGTTTAGCCAGCGGTTCCGCTCCTGAACAATAAACGGGTTCGCCTTGCCTAACCGCAGACTCGATGGACGGTTCGGGATGATGGTTAAGGTGGTCAATTCGGCCAGACTCAGCAGCGTCGGTAGCTTACCGAAGTACAGGAGCGAAGCCGATTTCAACCCTTCAATATTGCTGCCGTATGGAATCAGATTCAGATATAGCTGTAAAATCTCATCTTTTGAGTAGTGTAGCTCCAACTGCATGGCCCGAAACAACTCAACGAGCTTATTTTGGTACGTTCGCTCGCGCGGTTCGAGCAGCCGTACGGTTTGCATCGTGATTGTGGATGCGCCAGACGTTCGTTGACCGGTCAGAGTGTTTCGAACAGCGGCCCGGATCATGGCTACGGGGTTGAATCCGGGGTGGTAATAAAAATACTTGTCTTCCTTGAACAGTATGGCCTCCCGGAGTCGGGGCGTTATTTCGGAAAGCTCTGTATATAGTCGCCATTTGTCATCGCGGCTCAGAAACGCGTGAAGCACCGAACCATCCTGAGCCGTGATGAGCGTAGCGTAGGGGATCCGGGTATTGACGGGAAACAGGAAATCAAGGCTGAGGAAAAGAAGAACAACGAGTATAAACACCCGAACAACGCGTCGTTTGCCAAGCTGGATCAGGTGTCTTTTCGCGAACGCAACCATTTGATTTGATAACTCGGTGAATCTCTGTGTTTCTTTGTATAGCACTTGGCTTCTGTTGCTACGGTAGAAAAAGCAAAGAAGAAAGGCAAATTAATGCGTCGGGGTTGTTCCTATACTATTTTTGTCCATGACCATTCAATTTTTCGGGGCGGCCCGTACCGTTACGGGTAGCAAACACTTGCTCACGACGGCTTCGGGCACGCAAATTCTGCTGGACTGCGGTCTGTTTCAGGGAATCAATACCGACGAACTCAACCAGGAGTTTGGATTTGATCCGGCGGCAGTCGATTATATGGTTTTGTCGCATGCGCACATCGATCATACCGGTTTGATTCCTAGGCTCGTCCGGCAGGGCTTCCGCGGCCCAATCTACACGACCGCATCTACCGCCGATCTGTGCGAAGTCATGCTGATGGATAGCGCCCGGATTCAGGAGCGTGATCTCGACCGTGTCAATCAGCGCCGGAGTCGTCGCGGCCAGCCGGAACTGGAAGCACTGTACGACGAGGCCGATGTGGAGCAGGCGCTGAGTCTGATGCAGCCGGTTGCGTACAACAGCCCCTTTGTGATCTGCGACGAGGTAACCGGTTTATTGACCGATGCCGCGCACCTGCTGGGTAGCGCGTCCGTTAGCCTAACCATTCGCGAAAAAGGTAGAACCGGTGAATTGGAAGAAAAGCACTTGTTTTTTAGTGGTGACATCGGTCGTCCTGACGATAAAATACTACGTAAACCCGATCCTTTCCCGCAGGCCGATTACATCATTTGTGAATCGACCTACGGCAATCAGCTTCATGAAGCCGAACCTGATATGAAAGCCCACCTGCTACGTATTGTGAAACAGACATGCGTTGATGAGGGTGGTAAACTGATCATACCCGCCTTCGCCGTTGACCGGACGCAGGAATTGATTTATGCGTTGGATCAACTGTCCAGCGAAGGGCGCCTACCCAGACTTCCGGTTTACATTGACAGCCCTATGTCGGTAAAGGCTACTGAAGTCATGCGTCGGCACCAGGAAGATTACAATCCTGATATTTTGGCGTACATAAAAAAAGACGGCGATGCGTTTGATTTCCCCAATTTACACTACGTAGCCGACGTTAACGAATCGAAAGCCATCAATGACCGACCAGGGCCGTGTATTATCATTGCTCCGTCGGGTATGGCCGAAGCAGGACGTATTAAGCATCATATCAAAAATAACATCGAAGATAACCGAACCACGATTTTACTGGTCGGTTACGCATCACCCAACAGTTTGGGTGGTGCCTTGAAGCGGGGCGACAGAGAGGTGACGATTTTTGGCGAGCGCTATACCGTGAAAGCCAACGTTGAGGTCATGGATTCGTTCTCGGCCCACGGCGATTACCGGGAGATGCTTCAATTTCTGGCCTGTCAGGACCCGGCGCGGGTTAAAACCGTATTTCTGGTACACGGCGAATACGACGAACAGCTGGTCTGGAAAGAAAAATTACAGGCAGCCGGTTTCCGACGGGTAGTCATTCCCGATATGCGCGACAAAGCGGAGTTGTAGCCAACAAAAAGCCCCCAGCGTTTGAACTGGGGGCCGAGCAAACAATGAATAAATACGTAGTCAGGCAAATCTAGTCCGCGAGAAGCAACGGTTCAGTACAACACGATAGACCTTGCCGAACTGGGCGTAACACCAGCGTTTGAGTTGCTTTACTTCGTCTGGAATTAGCATTTGGATTGCTTTCGCCAGTTCTTTTTCGAATAGCCCTTTATCAAAACTCACCTTCTGAAGGATAGTCTTGATATACTCAAGCATGGAAAGCATGGTATCTTGTTTTTTGGTTAAAGAAGTTGATAAAAATGAAAGAAGTTGACATGTTGTTTAATGGTGTGTCACTCAGAAACGTAACGACTTGTTCGAGGAATTGTTGCCGCAAACTAAATAGAAATTTAGGATTATTATTAAATTTTTTTGCATTATTTTATTTAAGTTTTTCATTAAGTATTGCACAAAGCGTTGATAATGTTGTAACTATCGAATTAAGCCAGTCTGTTTTTCCGATTGAACGGCCCTTCACGATTTCGGTGATCATAGCTAATAGCGATTCGCGTCCGGCGATTGTCTTTCCCGATATTCCCGGTTTTTCAAAAAAAGGTACGTCAGCGAGCGTAACGACAAGTGAGGTTGGTGGGAAAACCATTACCAATCAGATCATTACTCAGAATTACCAGGCACGGGCCGCTGGACGGTTCAGGCTGGCTCCGTTCACCATTACTGCTAACGGCGAAGTAGCCACCTCCGATGGGGCTATCCTGACCGTACAGCCATCGGCCGCTACCGTAGCCGCTGCGCCCATTCTGCCGCCCTCCAACGATGCGGCTTTCCTGGCATTGAAGCCGTCAACGGAGTCTATCTATACGGGGGAGGCCGTGGCACTTACCTTATCTTTCTACGTGGCCGATAACTACCCGTACGTGCTCGACTTTAAGGCGTTGGATCAGCAGTTGCAAACGATAGCGCGTCAGATTCGGCCAACGAACGCTTGGGAAGAAAGCCTGAACATAACCGACCTGAAGCCGATCCAATTGATGATTCGGGGTAAAAAGTACCGCGAGTACCGGCTTTTTCAATCCATATTTTTTCCGCTTTCCAGCCAGCCGCTACGTATACCGTCGGTGTCGTTGTGGTTAACGCAGACCCGACCCGTTATTGGACCACCCGCACCCGAGACCAGCAAGGTTGTTTTCACCAGCCGACCTACCGTGGTGCAGGTTCGGGCGCTGCCTCCGCATCCCTTGCGGGGCCGGGTACCCGTTGGCAAGTTTCAACTCACGGAAGGGCTCGAACGGCAGCGGATCAGCATCGGTAAAAGCGTTAGATATACCTTTACCGTAAGCGGTGAAGGAAATATCGCTACGTTGCCCGCGCCTGCACTACGTAATGAGGGAGGAGACCTGGATATTTTTCCGCCGGAGGAGCGGCAGGTTGTTAACCGGTCAGCCAGTCAGGTGACCGGGCGAAAAACGTTTTCATATTTCATCGTGCCGCACGAAAACAAAACGATTTCATTGGCCGACCGACTTCAGTGGGTTTACTTCGATCCGCAACTCGCCCGGTACGACACCCTGCGACCGAATATGCGGCTGATTGTCGGCGGTAGTGGTTTGCAGGCAACGGGGAACGTAGCGGCCGTGGCGCAGGTTGCGAATGGAGACGAAAACGCGGCCCCGATCAACTCGTCGACAACTTCGCTGTTTGCCGGTATCGAGTCGATGGATAGCCGCCATCAGCCCGTTAGCGTGTCGGTATTGATCCGGTCAGTCGCCAATGTGCTGATAATCCTGATGCTGTTGGGAATGATCTTTGTATTTTTTAAAAATTAATACCTCGTCATATAAGCGGGGTGTAACTAAATCGCATGAGCAGTACGTACGGTACCTTATTTAAAATTTCTACGTTTGGTGAGTCGCATGGCCCAGGGATTGGCGTCGTTATTGACGGTTGCCCCGCTGGATTGTCTTTTGACGCTGATTTTATTCAACACGAACTGGACCGCCGAAAACCGGGGCAGTCGCGGATAACGACCCAACGGCGCGAGGCCGACGAATTCGAAGTCTTATCGGGCGTATTCGACGGAAAAACCCAGGGAACGCCCATTGCGCTGCTCATCCGGAATACGGACCAACGTAGTAAAGATTATGGCCATATCGCCGAACAGTTCAGGCCCTCTCATGCCGATTATACGTATCAGACCAAGTATGGTTCGCGCGACTACCGGGGCGGGGGCCGCTCGTCGGCGCGGGAGACGGCCGCGCGGGTCGCTGCGGGCGCAATTGCCAAGCTTCTGCTGGCGCAACAAGGCGTGCAGATTCAGGCGTACGTATCGCAGGTAGGAACGCTTAAGCTCGAAAAACCCTATCAGGCGCTAAACCTGGCCCTTGCCGAAGAAAATGCCGTTCGCTGCCCAGATCCCGATACGGCCGAACAGATGTTTCAGTACATCGACGAAACCCGCAAACGGGGCGACTCAATCGGCGGTGTTGTTGATTGTGTGATTACAGGAGTTCCGGTGGGTTGGGGTGAACCCGTCTTCGATAAACTCCATGCGGAGTTGGGGAAAGCTATGCTCAGCATTAACGCCGTAAAAGGCTTTGAATACGGCAGCGGTTTTGCCGGGGCCGAATTGTACGGTTCGGCACACAACGACGAATTCTATACCGACGAATCCGGACGCGTGCGTACCAAATCAAATCATTCGGGCGGCATTCAGGGCGGTATCAGCAACGGAGAAGACATTTTCTTCCGTACGGCGTTCAAACCGGTAGCTACCATCATGCAGGATCAGGACAGCGTAGATGTACACGGGCAGCCGGTAACGGTCTCGGGAAAAGGACGCCATGATCCCTGCGTGGTGCCACGGGCCGTACCCATTATTGAAGCGATGGCCGCACTGGTACTGGTTGATATGATGCTGCGGAACAAAGCGGCCCGGATCTAAGGCTTTTTTCTGAAAACGGCCTGCATGATCGCAAACCCCAGAAAGCCGAAACCCACAGCCTGGCTGGTTATGCCAATGCTTAATAATACGCCCGTGCCTTCCCACTGGTGGTTGTTACCGTAAGCGCCAAGCAGGGTTAGCACAATCCCGGTTAGCCAGAAACCAGCCGCCAGCAGGATGAATTTATTTTTTATCGTGACCATACTTACGTTATTCTGAAGTTGCCGTTTCGTTTGTTCCTATACCTGTTGACGTTGCTTTGCTGGCTGATGCCCTGCCCTAGTTCGGCTCAACCGCTTCAACGGTACAGTTTTCACCGTGGTCTGATGGGTACACAGTTCAATGTGATTCTGTACGCGCCCGACAGCCTGACCGCCCAACACGCCTATACGGCTGTTTCGGCCCGGATGGATACGCTGAATCAGATCATGAGCGATTATCTGGACGGCTCCGAAATCAATCGTCTGTCCGAAACAGCGGGTTCGGGCCGTTGGGTTCCGGTTTCGGCCGAGCTATTCGAGGTACTCCGGAAAGCAGACCAGATCGCTTCAGTGTCTAATGGACGTTTCGATCCGACCGTTGGGCCATTGTCGTTGCTTTGGCGCAGGGCAGTCAGACGGCATGAGTTCCCGAATGCCAAAAAACGTCGCGAGGCTCGACGGGCAGTTGGGTATAAAGGAATGGAGCTAGATTCTGTGACTCGTTCGGTGAAGCTTCGCCGGGCAGGTATGCGGTTAGACGTTGGCGGGATTGGACAAGGCTTTGCGGTAGATGAAGCGTTGCAGGTGCTGCACAGGTTTGGCTTACGATCCGTGCTGATTGATATAGGCGGTGATGTGCTGATCGGCGAAGCGCCCCCCAACCGCGAAGGCTGGCGGGTTACTATTAGCTCCCTCAAAAACGGTAAAATTGATACGTCGACGGTCGTGATTAAGCATGCAGCCATTACGACTTCGGGGGATACGTACCGGTACCTTGAACATTGGGGAAAACGCTACTCACACATTATGAATCCGAGGTCAGGGCTGGGGCTTTCCCATTTTGTGCAAACGACCGTGATGGCTCCGCAGGGCTACCGGGCTGATGCGCTGACGAAGGTGTTCAGCGTAGCGGGACTGCGAAAAAGCCGTCGGCTGGTAAAGCGGTTTCCGGGTGTGCAGGTGTATATGCTCGAAAACAAAAACGGCCGACTACGTAGCTGGCAATCTGCTACTTTTAATCGGTAAGGTTGTCCCCAAGCTTTCTCACTTATTTTTTGGCTGTGTTCTGGTAATAGCGCTGCACAAAACCAATCCAGTCGGTTTCGGTTGACGGAATGTTAACATCAGGAGCGAAGCCTACGTTGTCAATGCGAAATTGACGAACCCAGCCATTACGTCCCCAGGGCACAGCCAAATTAAATCTACCATCGCACAAATCGAAGTTCTGATCGCTTCCGTAGTCCATTACTCCATGTGTATTGGTGCCGAATAAGGTTACTTTCTTACTCTGCTTACCTTCAAACACAAAAAATTCGGTCGAGCTGGCGCAGCCTTTGTCGATTAGAAACGCAATACGCTGAGGTGCTGCTGTTGGGGAGACTTCTACCGTACGCGTCAGGTCCTCGCCTTCGCGTACCATACCCCCAGGTTTTGCTTTTAAATCACGTAATAGCTGCTTTGCCCGCTGGTAGAAAAAAGCGTTGGCAACGGTATCTTTCTGATAGCTTTCCAATTCTTTGGTTGCTGCCTTTATGCGCTCATCGCTCGAACGGTAGTCCCACGCTGGATAAACAATCGGATTTGTGTAAATCAGCTTGATCATCTCGTCGGAAGTGCTGGCATTACCCCCGCCGTTTCCGCGCAGATCAAAAATCAGGTTGGGCGTGTTGGCCAATAAACTAACATTGGCACGTAGCAGACTGTCTAATTTATCGACTTCACGCTGATTAAATACGGCCAACTTCACGTAGACGTATTCCTTGTTTAAGGGCTTCAACTCGACCAGGTCTGTCCGATCTTTGTATGCTTCTGCTGACGTAATGGGCTTAGCAGCCGATTCATTCCAGAGGATGAAAACATGGCTGTCTCTGAAGAAGGAAGTGTAACGTTTCAACACATCCCGGCATTCGCGCTGCGTTTTGGCTTGCTTCGCTTTTAGTCTGGCGGTTCGTAGTAGCTGTTCGTAAGAAGACCGTGTGGCAGTCGTTACCTTATCATCAAAACCTGCATAAATACGGCTGACCTTGTCAACCGTTTCTTCAAGGATAACCGGACACGAGCAAGTTGGAGCTAATGCTTGGTGCTGCGCTGTCGTGTTTTGAGCAACTAGTAAGATAGGGATGGCGTAAGAGAGAGCCGCAAATAGAACGAGTACGATACGTCTCATAATCAAGCTTGCATCGCAATGAAATCAACCGCTCTTAACAGATCAAGAGCGGTTGATTATCAAGCACATTATACCGTTACTGTTTTGCCTGGTACGGCAATCTGATACAGGCCGTTGGCATCGGGCTGACTTTTGGGCATGGCGTCCCAGGCCAGTTTGTCGGGGAAAAGATCAATTTGTGAGTTAAGCGCTTCTTCCCATTTCACCGTCTTGCCTGAATACGTCGCCATGCGGCCCATAATAGCGGTCATCGTGCTTTTAGCACCGTTCTCGGCATCCGCAAACTTATACTCGCCTTTGGCAACAGCGTCGAACAGTTCATCGTGCTCAATCTGGTAGGGACTAGCGTCACCTTTGCTCGTATACGTAAACAGGGGCTGACCGTTGTAGCCTAGCAGACTGGAGCTTTTTTTCTCCATCCCTTCAATCTTGCCTTTCGTGCCCAGGAACAGTTCATCTACCCGGCTGTACGTACCTTCGTAGTGGCGGCACTGGCTATTGATGGTGGTGCCATCGGCGTAGGTAAAGTCGACGATGTGGTGATCGAAAATCTCGCCGTCGTCCTTGCCATTGCGAACCTGGCGCCCACCGGTTCCCTGGCAGGAGACCGGATAGCCTTTCTTCACCCAGTTCGCTACGTCGATATTGTGAATATGCTGCTCGTTGATGTGATCGCCACAGAGCCAGTTGAAGTAATACCAGTTGCGCATCTGGTAATCCATTTCCGACTGATTCGGTTTGCGGGGTTTGTGCCATACACCACCGCTAACCCAGTACACCTGCCCGCCGACAATATCACCAATGGCTCCGTCGTGAATGCGCTTAACCATTTCGCGGTAGCTGGGCTGGTAATGGCGCTGTAAGCCGACAACCACGTTCAATTTTTTCTTTTTAGCTTCTTCGGCTGCGGCCAGCACTTTCCGAACTCCCGGCGCATCCGTCGCTACGGGCTTCTCCATGAATATCTGCTTGCTTTGCCGAACGGCTTCTTCAAAATGAGAAGGCCGGAAACCTGGAGGAGTGGCCAGAATGACAACATCGGCCAGCGCAATCGCCTGCTTGTAGGCATCAAAGCCAACAAACTTGTGGTCTTCCGGAACGTCGAGTTTCGAGGATCCGTCGGGTGCTTTCAGGTTTTTAGCCTTCAGAAAGTTGGTAATGTTCTGATACGAATCGTCCAGACGGTCGCGGAACGCGTCGGCCATGGCTACAACTTTTACATTCTGTTTGGTGCTTAGTGCCTGCTGAGCGGCACCCGTACCCCGTCCGCCACAACCTATGAGGGCTACCTTGATCGTATCGTTGGCCGAAAAATGGTATCCCACAGATTTGGCAACGCCAGCCTGGGCGGCAAAAGGCAAACTGCTTAGAATAGCTCCGCCGGTTAGCAGACCCGAAGTTTTCAAAAACTCACGACGGTCCTGGTTCGATTCGTTTGTCATGTACGTAAAAGTATCGGTTGAAAAGTAAGATGCTGACTACGTAAAGACCAGACATTCGCGGATTTACTTGAATCAAGCAGTTGGCGCAATGCCGTTCTCAAAACTCTTGGCAAGAGGGTCGGTGTAATTCACAACTAGGTAAAATGTCACCGTTGGTTGACTTGTTAATGACAAATTATCAAATTATAGCTTTGGAAAGCCTGTAATGGCCAAAAAAAATTAATTAATAGCAAGATTATTTTGTACAGAAGTCAGAGTTATCCGTAAGTTTAGCACCAGAGAGATAAACTCATTACCTACCACTTCTTACCAGATTAATTATGCGTAAACTATTTACGAATTCTCTACCCTACCTGTGGCTGTTCTGTCTTGTAAGTTTAAGTGCTTTCGCTCAGACACGCATTGAAGGGAAAGTGACCGATGATACTCAGAATCCTCTGGCCGGTATCAGCATTGCGGTGAAAGGAAAGGTTGTTGGTACCATAACCGATTCGAAGGGTAACTTTTCATTAACGACAAATACCGAAACGCCGTTTACGATTGCGGTATCGGGAGTTGGCTTCCAAACGCAGGAGTTTACAATCACGAGTAGCAACCGCAGCTTAAATGTTGCCCTGAAAGAGCAGGTTCTGGTTGGTCAGGAAGTGGTTGTGTCGGCCTCGCGCGTCGAAGAAAGCGTATTGAAATCGCCCGTTTCGGTTGAGAAGCTGGATCTACGGGCTATTCAGAACACGCCCGCGGCCAGCTTTTACGATGGACTGGCGAACGTCAAGGGTATCGACGTAGCTACGCAGGGGCTTCTGTTCAAATCCATCAATATGCGCGGCTTTGGCGCTACGGGTAACCCACGCACGGTACAGCTCATCGATGGGATGGACAACTCAGCGCCGGGCTTAAACTTCCCGATTGACAACATCGTGGGTATTCCTGAACAGGATGTAGAAAGCGTGGAAATTCTACCGGGGGCCGCTTCGGCGCTTTACGGCCCTAATGCCATTCAGGGGCTGATTCTGATGAATAGCAAAAGCCCATTCTTGTACCAAGGGTTAAGTGCAAATGTGAAAACAGGAGCTATGCACGCGGATAACCGTACGACGGCAACGACCGGCTTCTACGATGCGTCGGTCCGGTATGCGAAAGCGTTTAACAATAAGTTTGCCTTCAAGGTGAATTTGTCGTACATCAAAGCCCAGGACTGGCAGGCAACCAACTATACGGACTTAAACCATCCTGGTATTACTGCATCGAGACCGGTTTCTACTGATCCCAGCCGTGGTCCCGGAACGCCAATCAATTACGACGGGATGAACGTGTATGGCGACGAAAATCAGCAGAATATGCGTACCATCGGCCAGGCGCTCGTTGGTGCGGGCGCACTACCTGCTTCAGCACTCGGCATCCTGCCAAATGTAAACGTGAGCCGGACGGGCTTCCGCGAAGTGGATCTGGTTGATTACAACACCAAAAGCCTGAAACTGAACGGCGCTCTCCACTACCGACTGTCCGAAAAAGTGGAAGCGATCGCTCAGGTAAATTATGGTTTCGGTACAACGGTCTATACGGCCAGCGGCCGTTATTCCCTACGGGATTTCAGCCTTACGCAGGCGAAGCTCGAACTGCGGGGTGACAACTTTACGTTGCGTGCCTATACCACGCAGGAGCGGTCGGGTAAGTCCTACACATCCGGCTTAGTCGGTGTAGCTATGAACGAAGCCTGGAAGCCGAGCGCTACGTGGTTTGGTCAGTATGTAGGGGCCTATGCGCAGGCGCGGGGTGCCGGACAGGATGATAATGCCGCTCAGTTGACGGCGCGGGGTGTTGCCGATCAGGGTCGGCCTGTACCCGGAAGCGACGCGTACAATACGCTTTACGAACGCGTTCGTAACCTGCCAATTAATCAGGGCGGGGGCGCTTTCCAGGACAAGTCGAATCTGTACCACGTTGAAGGCGTTTATAACTTAAAAAACCAAATCAAGTTTGCCGACGTATTGGTTGGGGCGAACCTGCGCCAGTATCAATTGGGCTCAGAGGGGACTTTGTTTGCCGATCAGGTAGAGGGACGTAACGGCCGTATCGGCATCACCGAATACGGTGCGTTTGCGCAGATCAGCAAAACCCTGCTGAACAATCACCTGAAACTAACAGCGTCCACCCGTTACGACAAAAACCAGAACTTCGATGGGCAGTTTACCCCACGGGTATCGGCTGTTGCTACGTTCGGCGACCACAACTTCCGGGTTTCCTACCAGACCGGTTTCCGGATTCCAACGACGCAGAACCAGTACATCGATCTTCAAACACCGCTGGCCCGGCTCATTGGCGGCTTGCCCGAGTTCTATGATCGCTATCAGCTAGCAAATTCGTATTCACGGACGAACGTAACGGAAGTGGGTAACGCCATTCTGGCTACGGCGGCAAATCCGGCTACCCAACAGCAGGCTGTCGCGTTGATTACCCAACAGGTAACCGCTCAGGTAACTGCTCAGGTGCAGGCGGCTGTAGCGGCCGGTCAGATTCCTGCCGCGGCTGCGGCCACGGTCATTCAGCAGCAGGTAGCGGCCAATGCTCCAGCGGCAATTCAGGCAAATGCAGCGACTGTGGTTCAGGGATTAGCCATACTGGGCAACATTGGTAATCTAAAGCCATACCAACGTAAAGAATTTAAGCCGGAGCGCGTGGCGAACTACGAGATCGGCTACCGGGGGATTTTCGGTAAGAAGCTGTTTGTTGATGCCTACTATTATTACAGTGTCTACAATAATTTTATTGGAAGCGTTGTGCTGATTCAACCTACGGCACCCGCTGCCGCTGGATTGCCTGCTGCGTCGGGCGTACTGACGGGAAGCACCCGTCGGGTATTCTCGGTGCCGGTTAACAGCAGTGAGCAGATCACCGCTTCGGGTTGGGCGATTGGACTGAACTACGCCTTGCCGAAAGGATACGGGCTGTCGGGTAACATCGCGAACAATACGCTGAACAACTTCAAACCTTCGGATGAGTTGCAGACCTCCGGCTTTAATACGCCGAAGTATCGCTGGAATGTAGGCTTTAACAAACGGGCAATCGGCAACTCCAACATTGGGTTCGCGGTTACCTTCCGCCATCAGGATGAGTTTGTTTGGGAAGGGTTTGGGCAGCCAACTGAAGTAGGCGTACCGCTTTACGGGAACTCGATTGTACCCGCCATCAGTAACCTCGACGCGCAGGTGAATTACAAAGTGTCCAGCATCAAATCGATAGTGAAAATAGGTGGAACAAACCTATTCGGAAAACCTTACTTCCAGGCGTTTGGCAACCCGTACATCGGCTCTACGTATTACATCAGCCTGACGTTCGATCAATTGCTAAACTAAGCGGCTCTTGCTGCTGATGACAAAAAAGGCTTTCCCTGCGGAAAGCCTTTTTTGCTCAGGGAGCATTACGTCTACTGATTGCCGTTGCTGCCGCCCTGCGGGTAGCTGTTACCACCGGCCTTTTTACCCGATGCACTGCCCGAGGGCGTGCCTGCCTTGCCAGCTCCGGTTGGCTGAGGATATCCGGTACTTACATTTTTATCGCTTGTATTGGCTTCCTTCCGGGTAGCGGCCGTTGACGTGGGACGCTTGGAACCACCCGTTGAACCAGAGGTGGAGTTCTGATCTACTTTGGCTCCGTATTTAGGAGTGCCGTTGCTCGTCAAACCACCGTCACTAGCCGTACCGTTCTTGGTGCTTTTCGGCGCGTTGACCTGAGCGGCCTGCTTTGTGCGAGTTTCTTTGGCACCACCTGCCGATGGTACGCTCGCTGAACCCTGCGAAGTGCTGCCCTGCGTGTTGGTTGGCGACGTTGGCGACAGGTTGCTGTTACCGTTGCGGCTTACACCGGAGGCCATTTTGCCGCTGCCTTTCCGCTGCATTCCTTCTACCGAACTAGTATTGGCATCTGTGGTTTTACCTTGCTGCGAAACCACGCCATTGGTGCTGTTTTTAGCGGATTTACTCTGAGCACTGGCGCCCGTAATTAATCCGGTCACAAGCACTACACTGAGAAATACGGACTTTTTCATAACGTTATCGTGTAAGTTTATCGAATTACTAGTCTATCAACCCCTGGCCATAGCATTTGTTTGGAAATAACCGGCAAACGGCTCCGCGGCTCAGCAGACTGTAAAAAACGGGTGTATCGTCTGATTAAACGAACTTTTCGGCTGCGCTAAACCGTTGGCCAATAGTCCTGTCACTCATTTCTCCGGACTGCAATCTGGCACGCTTTTGATTGATTCTACCTCCTCCGAACAACTTCCTGATGCCTCGTCGGACCCTTCGGCTCTGCCCCGACGGCTGAATCTGCTGCAAGGCACCGCGCTGAACATGATCGACATGGTCGGTATTGGCCCGTTTGTCGTGATGCCGCTGGTGATCAAAACAATGGGTGGCCAGCAGTTTCTGTGGGCGTGGGTACTCGGAGCGTTTGTGTCGCTGATCGATGCGTTCGTCTGGGCTGAACTGGGCGCGGCCTTTCCGCAGGCGGGTGGAAGCTACAACTTTCTGAAAATTTCGTACGGCCCTCAGCGCTGGGGACGTCTGCTTTCGTTTCTGTACGTCTGGCAAACGCTCATACAAGCGCCGTTGGTGGTTGCATCGGGAGCCATTGGGTTTGCGCAATACGCGTCGTATCTGATGCCGCTCGACGAATGGCAGCGTAAGGCGGTATCGGGCGGGGCGGTGCTGATCATTATCATCCTGCTTTACCGAAAAATCGACTCGATTGGCAAGATTGGCCTGGTGATGTGGGGCGCTGTCCTGCTGACTTTAGGCTGGATCATCATCGGCGGACTAACTGGCGGCCATATTCCCCTGAGCGAAACCTTGTCTTCGGCCGGGTCGATCAGTGGCGGTTTGCTGGCCGCCGGAGTAGGGCAGGCTTCAGTAAAAACCATTTACTGTTACCTGGGCTATTATAACGTTTGCCACCTGGGCGGTGAAATTCAGCGGCCGGCGCGTAACATTCCGGCCAGTATGTTTATCTCAATCGTGGGTATTGCCGCACTTTATTTGTTGATGAACCTGAGTGTAGTTAGTGTCGTGCCCTGGCAACAGGCTCAGAACAGCGAGTTCATTGTCAGTACGTTTATCGAAACGCTGTATGGCCCCAGTGCGGCCCGGCTGGCAACCATTCTGGTGCTAATCGTTGCGTTCTCTTCGTTGTTTGCGGTGTTGCTGGGCTACTCCCGAGTGCCCTATGCGGCCGCGGTTGATGGACAGTTTTTCAAGATTTTTGCCCGGCTGCATCCCACCCGGCAGTTCCCCTACGTATCGCTGCTGTTTCTGGGGAGTCTGGGTTTTGTATTCAGTCTGTTGTTTCGGCTCGGCGACGTAATAACGGCTATTCTGGCCATGCGGATTGTCGTGCAGTTCATTGGTCAGGCCATTGGGTTGTTGTTGCTTCATAAACGCGCTGCGATCAATAAACAGGAAAACGAAGCGTCGAAATCAATACCGTTTCCGTTCCGAATGCCTCTGTATCCGCTACCGGTTCTGCTGGTGATCGGCGTATGGACATTTGTCTTTATCTCAACCGGGCTCACTTTTGCGCTTTCCGGACTAGCCGTCATTGGCTTGGGGACAATCGCGTTTCTGCTGGTAGCCACGCTACGTAAGCAATGGCCGTTTAGCCAATAAGCTCGTGATGAGTTCTCCTTATAGCGGCACGCGTAAATCGACCCAGGCAACATCGTCTTCACCATTCAGATTATTCGCCGTTGGGGTAGTAGCGCCCGGCACCGAGTCGGGATCAGACGCGCTTGCTGACCATATCTGAGCTGCGTTCCGGATAACGCCGGTCGTGGCTGGACTTGCCGTGAATACCAACTGCGCCGACTGCCCCGTGGCCAACGGAGCAATCGGACCTTCGAGGACGCTGTACCCGGCCGCCGTGCTTACGATGCTCATACCCGACGGTGTTGCTTGCAGCGTCATGCCTCGTAACGTATCACGTACGACTGCCGAAGCGCTTAAACCGCCTGTGTTGGTAACGATGAGGGTAAACGAAACCAGCTCATGCAGCGTAGCGACTCGTTTGCTGGCGACCATACTAAGTGAGAGGTCGGCTTTAGCGGGATCAGGTGGGGGCTGATTCGACGCAGCTAGCGGCAACGGAACCTGGTTAGGATTAGGTGATACAAGCAACGGTCCGCCACCGGTCTGCGTGCGGATATCAACTAAGGCGCTGTCATCCTCGCCATCGCCGGTACCAGAGTCAGGCCGAGAATCGGGGTCAGGCTGGTCGGTTGCTATAATCTGAGCTGCGTTGAGGTATGTACCCGGTTGCGTAGGCCGAAGCTGATACGAAAAGGTTATGGATTGACCCTTTGCCAGCGATAAACTGGAAGCCCCGGTTACGGCTGTAGCAGAGCTCATAATACCAGGGCCACCACCAACGAAGCTGAGGCCCGTTGGGAGCCGGTTCTGCCAGCGTATTCCCGTGGCCGTATTGGGGCCTTCGTTATAAACCGTTAGCGAATAACTGACGGGTTCGTGCAACGCCGGAAGCCGGTCACTGGTTCGCATGTACAGGCTTAGATCAGCCACAGACTTACTCACTACGTTCAGGACGTAATCTTCAGTTTCTCCGTATGAATACAACCCGCAGGGATCAGTTGGAATCTGGTTATAAGCCACGATGATGCGTATGGTCAGCGGACCCGCTGTCAGGTTAGCAGGCAGGGTTAGCTGACCCGAAACACTGCCCTTGACCGTCGCGGGCGTCTGGAACAACAGCTCATTCCGATCCGTCTCAAACAGCCCGTTGCGGTTTAAATCAACCCAGATGCTCATGCCTTCCTCATAAACTGAGCTGAGTAACGTAGCAGTAAACGAATACGGCTGACCTGCCGCAACGGTTGCCGACGTAGGGGTTGAATTGTATCCCTCAGGCGAGCAGCCTGACCGCTGACTGACAACCGTATTGTTGATTGCAAATCCATTCAGGCCATCGCTGTCCGTGCAGGCAATACTGCTGTAGTTTGGACGGCAGGGGGGCGTTTGGATCGTTACGACCGAACTGATGCCGCCTGTGGTGGCATTCGACGGTTTGACCCGGTAATAATAGACCGTGTAACTAGCTGCTTTAGAATCAATAAAAGACGTCGTGTTCGGTCCAACACCGCCGATCGGCACGAAACCTGACGTAGCGTTAAGCGATCGTTCAATAAAGTAACCCATTTCGTTGGTACCGTTGTCTCGCCAGGTCAGCGTAACGCGCCCGCTTACTATAGTGGCCGCCAGATTATCGGGTGCAGTAACGGCCGTTGGCGGACAGTCCAGTGTGTAGGATGTGTGGGTTTGACGTAGGGCCAGACCCGCCTGCATCCGACTGTATTGCCCCGGCGTAAACTCATGCGTACACGGAAAATAATACGACATGATGTTGCTCATGGACGGCATATACGGATTTCCCTGCGCGTCGACCGCGGTGCCGTTGTAGACCTCACAACCGTTTGAAATGGTGGTTGTCGCATTCGGCAGTCCATACGGGTCTGCGGGCGTATCACAAAGTTCATCGCCTTCGGTTGTGCAGTTCGCCCCGGCTCCTCGGGTAACCAGTTCTTTGTTGTTACTCGTGCTGGCGAACGTATGCAGTAAACCAAAGTTGTGGCCTAGTTCATGGGGTATGAGTCGGTTCCCTAAATCGGCTTCATCGCCGTTTAGAATAAACGAACGGGTTGATTGTCGGGTATCCGCACTCGGAAAATAACCGTAGCCGCCCAACGTATTGGTATCAAAGGCATTGACGTAATACTGATTCAGCGCGTTAGCGGCATCCCGACCGTTGATGCTGGCTTCGTTGAATGCTGGAAAGCCATTAAACAGTGCATCGTCATTGATATAATCGGGCGTCGTGCCGCAAAAGTAAAACTGGATTCCACTGCCATTTTGCTGGTAATAACTGTTCGCAATCGCGATGATTGTGTTTAGCTTATCCAGGGTCATGCCATCAGTCCCGTTACTTCGGCGAATGATATGCGGTCGAATGGGAACGTAGACAATCGCGGACTGCGCGCTAGTGGCTCGTTTGGCACGTAACGCAAAAGCCGCCTGACTGCTCATGCCACTACGTTCTGACTCGGGTAGGTCGGGGGTAGCGCAGACAAGCGGTTTGAAGCGCTGTGCAACGAGCGGCACCTGAATCAATACGCCAAGAAGTACAAACAGTAAACGTGATATGCGCATAACGTTGCCAGCAAGCTTTTATGTTACTTATATTTAAATAAAATAACTATTTGATAAACAATTTACTGAATTTGCTAACAAGAAGATTGAGTGATATACTTTATTTAGCCTGTAACCTTTAGCCTTGTCAAAAGCAGACGATTGATGGCGTGGGGCTTATACGTAAAATGTTGTAATTTTGACTATCTTCAAGACCATTGAAGGTCAATTCACTACGTAAGTAAAGTTGGTACAGGGCGACAGTTGTCCGCTCAGCACACATGAAACAGGTAATCGCGCTACTATTGACAGTGCTGGTATTTACCGGGAACTTGCTTCCGCGGATGAGTACTGAGCAGGTAGCACAACTGCCTGAGTTGATGGCGCATTATCACGAACATCAACGTGAAGAAGGTTGCGATCTGGCGTTTTGGGCGTTTCTGATCGAACATTACGTACTGGATTCGCACCACGACAAAGCGCCCAATCATAGCCACAGCCGCTTGCCCGCTACTGATAACCAATCGTCTACCTACGACTTCACACAGTTATTTCGGCTGGTTTATAAACCGTTTGTGACCGAGTTGCTGGCTGCTGCCGTTTTTCACATCCGCCCTATGACGGGCCAGCAGGTGTTCACGCCCTTATTTCAACCGCCCCGTCTGTAAATCTGCCTCCTTTCCTGTTGTCTTACGAATACAGCTTCTCAATGCGCTGTAACTTACTCATTGCGCTCGCCTGACTTAAGCGTCCGCCTTTGATCAGGCTCCCATAGTTGGTCATTTCAGCCGCTGGAGCGGCCTCTGTTTTTCTATATTCATGTTTGATGCCATTATTCGATTTAGCATTCGAAATAAATTAATCATTGGCGCTTTTGTGGTTGCCCTGATTGGTTGGGGCGGCTACTCGGCGTATAACCTGCCGGTAGATGCCGTACCCGACATAACCAACAATCAGGTCGTTATTCTCACCCAAACGCCTGCCCTGGCGGCCCAGGAAGCCGAACGCTTCATAACAACTCCGCTCGAACTGGCGATGGCCAACCTACAGAACGTCGAAGAGATACGTTCGGTCTCCAGGCTGGGTATATCGGTGATAACCGTCGTCTTTACCGAAGACACCGACATGCTGAAAGCGCGTCAACTGGTTTCGGAACAGCTGCAAACGGCCGTTCAGGACATTCCGACCGATTATGGTCGTCCTTTTTTAGCGCCCATTACGACGGGGTTAGGCGAGATCTATCAGTATACCCTGGTTCCGCAGCCTGGCTACGAAGACCGGTACTCATTAACGGAGTTGCGATCCATACAGGACTGGATTGTAAAACGTCAGCTGGCGGGTATTCCGGGCGTAATTGAAATCAGCAGCTTCGGGGGGTATCTGAAAGAGTACGAAGTGGCTGTTGACCCAGATCGGCTGCGATCGGCCGGGGTGACCCTGACCGAGCTGACCGATGCCATGGCCCGCAACAATGCCAATACGGGTGGTTCCTACATCGAACGGAACAACCAGGCCTATTTTATCCGGGGCGAGGGAGCGGTGGCGAACCTGAACGATATTGAAAATATAATCATTAAAGCCGACCACGGCCTGCCCATTCGCATCGGTAACGTAGCCACAGCCCGTTTTGGTCATGCAGTACGTTTCGGTGCTCTAACCCGTAATGGCGAACGTGAAGCCGTGGGCGGCATCGTTCTTATGCTGAAAGGTGCCGATTCCGAAACGACCATCGAAGGCGTTAAAGAACGGATCAGGCGCATTCAGTCGTCGCTGCCCGAGGGAATCCGGATTGAACCGTTCATCGACCGAACCAAGCTGATCGACCAGACCATCAGCACCGTCAAACGTAACCTGCTGGAGGGAGGGTTGATCGTTGTCACCGTCCTGCTGATCCTAATCGGCAGTTGGCGGGCAGGCCTGATTGTTGCGTCGGTGATACCGCTTGCCATGCTGTTTACGCTGGGCATGATGAAAACGCTGGGTTTATCAGCAAATCTGATGAGTTTGGGCGCCATCGACTTTGGTTTGATTGTCGATGGATCGATCATTATTGTCGAGGCTGTGCTGCATCACTTCGGTTCGAACAAACGTTACGTTGGCCGGACCCTCAGCGCGGCCGAAATGGATGATGCGGTATTCGATTCGGCTTCGTCGATCCGGAAGTCGGCGGCTTTTGGTGAGATCATCATTCTGATCGTTTACTTGCCTATTCTCTCCCTGACGGGCATTGAAGGAAAAATGTTTCGGCCGATGGCGCAAACGGTCGGGTTCGCGATTCTGGCCGCGCTGGTCTTGTCGTTGACATACGTACCCATGATGTCGGCGCTGCTACTGCCAAAAACCATTACCGACAAGCGAACCTTCTCCGACCGGCTGATGGACTGGCTGTACAGACAGTACGAGCCGTTGGTGAAGGTGGCGTTACGTTGGCGCAAAACAACGGTGCTGGTTGCGGTAGGTATGCTGGCTGGGGTCGCGCTGCTCTTCGGTCGGCTGGGCGGTGAGTTTATCCCGCAGCTCGACGAAGGGGATATGGCGATCGACTTCCGAATGCCGTCGGGTACGTCGCTGTCAGCCACAATTGATGCTACACTCAAAGCCCAAAAAGCGCTGCGTACGCACTTCCACGAGGTAAAGCAGATTGTAGGTCGCGTGGGCGCGTCCGAAATTCCGACCGATCCGATGCCCGTTGAAATGTGCGATCTGATGATCAACATGAAAGAGCGATCGGCCTGGACAAACGCCACCGATCGCGAAGACATGGGCGAAAAGATGGCGGCTGTGCTGGAGCGGGAAGTTCCCGGTGCGTCGGCAGAGTTGACACAGCCCATCCAGATGCGTTTCAACGAAATGATGACTGGGGTAAAATCCGATATTGTGGTGAAAATTTTTGGCGATGATCTTCAACTGCTGTTCGACCGGGCGAACGCCTGTGCCCAGCTGATTGAGAAGGTGCCGGGCGTAGCCGGGCTGCGCGTTGAACAAACGGTGGGGCTACCCCAGATTAACATACAATATAAGCGGGATAAACTGGCGCAGTATGGAATTGCCATTGCCGACGTAAACCGGCTCATTAAAGCAGGCTTTGCCGGTGAAGCTACGGGTCTGGTGTATGAAGGAGAGCGTCGGTACGATATGGTTATCCGGCTCGACAGCGCCCGTCGACGGGATATAAACGACTTAAACGGGCTATACGTGTCCCTGCCCGGTGGTGGTAGTATTCCTCTGAATGAGGTGGCAACGATCAACTACACGCAGGCACCGGCTCAGATAGCTCACGACGGCACCAAACGGCGGATCACCGTTGGCATCAGTATTCGGGGGCGCGACGTGGAAAGCGTGGTAGGCGATATTCGGCAACGGATCGAATCAAAAGTCAAGCTGCCCACTGGCTACTATTTTACGTACGGGGGGGCCTTCGAAAACCTTCAGCGGGCTAAAGACCGGCTTAGTATTGCTGTTCCGGTGGCGCTGTTTCTCATTTTTATGCTCTTGTTTGCCACCTTCGGCTCGCTTAAATACGCCGTGTTGATTTTTAGCTCAATCCCGCTGGCGGCCGTTGGGGGTATACTGGCGTTGTGGATACGTGATATGCCATTTAGTATCTCGGCGGGCGTAGGTTTTATTGCCTTATTTGGGGTGGCTGTGCTGAACGGCATCGTGTTAATCGGCTACCTCAATGAGCTGGAACGCGATGGCGAACAGGACATTTACGAACGCATCCTGCACGGCCTGCGGGTTCGCTTTCGACCCGTCATCATGACGGCGGCTGTGGCATCGCTAGGGTTTTTGCCGATGGCTTTGTCAAAATCGGCCGGAGCGGAGGTTCAGAAGCCATTGGCGACAGTCGTTATTGGCGGCTTGATTACGGCCACCCTTCTTACTCTTATTGTGCTGCCCGTTCTATACAGTATGGTAGCCGGGAAAACGAAACGCGATACGTCCAGGCCTTCCACGGCTGTACCGACAGCGTTAACAATCTTGCTGATTATTGGACTCCGCAGCAGCGGGTTTGGCCAAACGTCGTTACCGCAGGTGCTTGAACTCGCGAATCGGCAAAGTCTTTTGTTACGGAGTAGTGCATTGGAAGTAGAGAGCCAGCGGGCCCTGATTCGTTCGTCGTTCGATCCGGCAAAAACCGGAGTGGAAGTGCAGGTTGGTCAGACGCAGGCTCAACCCACCGACTACATTGTGGGGGTGACCCAGACTTTTGCGCTGCCTTCGTTTTACAGAGCCCAAAAGCAGTTGTACCAAAGTGCGGCTACCTCAGCCGAGCGTCGGTTGGCGCTTCGGCGTTTAGAATTGAACACGAACATCAAGCAGGCGTATTATCAGCTTTTGTTTGATTATCGGTTAGATAACTTGCTGCGTCGGCAGGATAGTTTATTCCAGAATGCGGCCAGGGCTGCGGCTGTTCGTTACAAAACCGGCGAAACAAACCGACTGGAGCAGGTATCGGCCGACACCCGGCTGCAAGGTGTTCGCCTGCGGCAGTTAACGTTACGGGCCGACATCGAAGCGCATACGCGCGGCCTGCAGCTACTGGTAAATGCGCCCGCTCCCGTTGTCATAGATACTACTGTAGCTCTCCGTCGCGATCTGCCGCTGACCGAGCGGGTGATTTCGGACAGTAATCCGGTGCTGGCGGCTATCCAGCAGGAACGTACCGTCAGCCGGAATCAAACGGATCTGGAGCGCCAGCGATTAAAGCCAGACGTATTGATTGGTTATTACAACCAGTCGATCCTGCGTGAACTTGGGTACAATGTCGTACAGGCGGGTGTATCACTGCCGCTGTTCAATCAGGCTACGAAGGCCCGTATTGCCGCAGCTCGTATCAATGAACAGATTGTCGATAACAATCTTGCCTATACGCAAACGCAATTGACCGGGCGGCTGGCTATGCTGCAACGCAATGCCGAAACGCTACGTGCTTCGCTTACGTATTTTGAGCAGTCGGCCTTACCACAAGCCCGTTTAATTCAGTCAACGGCGTTACGTAGCTACCGGGCGGGCGAAATCGATTACGTAGAATTTTTTCAGAATGCCCAGCAGGCATTCGTCATCGAAGAGCAGTATCTCGAAGCTGCCTTCAACTATACCAATGTTACCATTCAACTTGAGCAGCTGCTGGGTATCGACTAGTGTTGGTAACCACTGCTCATTCACGATCCGAATCATTTTTAGTATGCGATACGTACTAGCATTTTTTAGTCTGATTACCCTTCTGGCCTGTTCCGGAAAAAGCGAACCCACCGAAGAGGACACATCGGCTTCAGGCGAACAAGCGGCCGTTGAAGCCCCCCAGGCCGACCAGGTTACGGTAACCCCTGAGCAGGCGAAGACAATCGGCCTGGCGATTGGCTCGGCCACGCAAACGAGCGTCAGCGATGAGATCAAAACAACCGGCACCGTCGATGTACCTCCTCAGTACATGGCTTCGGTGAGTCCGCTGATCAACGGCGTCATCAAAAGTGTAGGCGTGTTGCCCGGCCAGCGCGTTGCCAAAGGGGGCACGCTCGCTACCCTGCAAAGCCTAGATTACATTCAGATGCAGCAGGATTATTTGCAGGCGGTTAGTCAACTCACGTATCAGGAGGAAGAACTTCAGCGGCAGAAAACGTTAAATGCCGAAGATGTTGGGGCTAAAAAACGGCTTCAGCAGGCCCAGGCCGACTACAGCAGCAACCAGGCGTTGGTGAGTTCGCTGGTGCTTAAGCTCCGCACGCTGGGAACCCCCATGGAAGCGCTCCGAAAAGGCGTCTTGTCACCGGTTATGCGGATCGTTTCGCCGGTGGCGGGCTATGTAACGGCCTCTAACGTGCACCTGGGGCAGCAGGTAGCTACGACGGATGTGTTATTTCAAATAATGGATCAGACGCACAAACACCTGGAACTGAATGTCTACGAAAACGACGCCTTTAAGGTGAAAAACGGCCAGACAATCCTGCTCAATGATGTCAAGCTTGGGTCGGAAACCGTTCGGGGTAAGGTTTATCTGATTGGCAAAGCGTTTGAAGGCGAGGCACGTACCATCACCATCCACGGGCACATCGACAACGAAGCGCAGGAAGCCCGACTCATTCCGGGTATGTTCTTGAACGCGCGTATTCTGACGGGTACCCGTCAGGCCACTACCTTACCAGAGGAAGCCGTTGTACGCAAAGGTCAGAATGGATTCGTCTACGTACCGACCGGTCAGGGGCAAACGTTTCGCCGAATACCGGTCAAGATCGGGCAAAGCGAACAGGGCCGAATCGAAGTTGTCCCACTCACAGCAACCAATTTATCGAAGGTAGTCGTCAAAGGCGCTTATACTTTAGAAGCGCAGTTCACTAAAGGAGAGGGTGAGGAAGAAGAGTAGGAGAATGGCAGTTATAAATAAGGTACTTAACAACGTGCTAAAAACCAGAATGCAAATCTTTTACTTTTTGTCATTCCGAGGAACGACAAAAAGTATTTATATCGAAATGTGTGTCATACGTAGCTTACGCCAATGCTTCAAATAGAATCTCAGCGGGGTGCTTGGCGTGACGAGCCGTACCATCTTTAATCTGATGACGGCAGGAAGTTCCGGGGGCAGCAATAATCACATCGTCGGGTTGCTGGCGAACGGTCGGGAACAGCACCAGCTCCCCAATTTTCATCGATACGTCATAATGCTCCGCTTCGTAGCCAAACGAACCCGCCATGCCACAGCAGCCGGACGGAATCAACTGCACCGTGTAATTTTTGGGCAGCGACAGCGATTTCTTACCGGGTACCAGCGACGAGACCGCCTTTTGCTGGCAGTGTCCGTGCAGTTTTATCAGCCGCTTCTCATCAGTAAACTGCTCCGGACGAATGCGGTTGGCATCAAGCTCGCGAGCAACAAATTCTTCAAATGTCAGGGCGTGCTCGGCAATACGTTTCGCATCGGCCACTAACGACTCATCGACCAGGTCCGGGTATTCATCGCGGAACGTAAGAATGGCCGATGGTTCTAAGCCGACCAAAGGCGTATCGGCCGTAATCACGTCTTTAAGAGTACGCACGTTATACTCAGCTAACTGTTTCGCGTATTTGAGCATACCTTTCGACAAGGCCGCCCGACCACTTTCGCCGTGTTTCGGAATACGAACCTGGTAGCCAAGCCGCTCGAACAGCTCAATGGCTTTCTGCCCGACCTCTACGTCGTTGTAGTTGGTGAATTCATCGCAGAAAAGGTAAATTAAAGGACCATCGGCCTGTTTTGACCGTCGGCCATCGGCCCACCGCTTAAGCGTCGTTTTCCCCATCAGAGGCATGGTGCGCTCGGGGTGGAAACCTACTACACGATTGGCAATACGCCGAAGGGCCGGTGTACCCAATACGCCATTCCAGGCCCAGGGAACCAGCGAAGCCAGTCCGGACAACCGGGCGAAATTGGCAATGAGCCGCGACCGGATCGGTACGCCATTCACGTCGTAATAATGCTGTAAGAACTCCGCCTTCAGTTTGGCAACGTCTACGTTTGACGGGCACTCGTTTTTGCAGCCTTTACACGACAGACAGAGGTCATATACGTCTTTTATTTCTTCGTGGTCGAACCGGTTTTCTTTGGGCGAGCGCGTCAGCATCTCCCGCAAAATGTTGGCTCGCCCCCGCGTCGTGTCTTTTTCGTTCCGGGTCGCCATGTAACTGGGGCACATGGTACCGCCCGAAAGCTGGGTTTTGCGGCAGTCGCCGGAGCCGTTGCACTGCTCGGCATGTTGCAGAACCGTCTGGTCGTGGTACCGGAAGTACGTCTGAAACTCCGGAGTCTGCTGGCCAGCTTCGTACCGCAGGAACGTATCCATTGGGGGCGTTTCAACAATCTTGCCCGGATTGAAAATGCCGTCGGGGTCCCAGGTGTGCTTGAGCTGCCGCATTAGCTCATAATTGTGCGGACCAACCATCTGCGGAATAAATTCACCCCGTAGCCGCCCGTCGCCGTGTTCACCGGATAACGAACCGTCGTACTTCTTGACCAGCGTAGCAATCTCCTCGGCAATCATCCGGTATTGCCGGTGCCCTTCTTCGGTTTTGAGATTAATGATTGGTCGCAGGTGTAACTCACCCGAACCCGCGTGGGCGTAGTGGACCGACGCCATGTTGTGTTTGCGCAGAATCTCGTTGAAATCGCGGATGTAATCGGGCAGATCCTGTACATCAACGGCGGTATCTTCAATCACCGCCACCGCTTTTTCATCACCCGGCAGGTTGCCTAACAGACCTAAGCCGGCTTTGCGGAGTGTCCAGATTTTCTTGGTGTCATCGCCAAACAACAATGGGAAGTGATAGCCCAAGCCTGCCGCGCGCAGTTCAGCTTCCAGCTCAGCCGCCAACTGCTCAATTTCAGCCCGCGTATCGCGCGACAAATCGACCACCAGGATAATCGGAAAATGGCCGGTAGGCGTTTTCTGAACAAAGAAGCTGTTTTTTCGCTGTTCGGGATTTGTGTCAGCCCGCTCCAGGATAATATCGTCGATCAGTTCAACAGCGTAGGGCTTGTATGGAAGAGCGACCAACGTAGCTCGCAGCGATTCGTCGATGGAATGGCAGTGAATGCAAACCAGGCCGTTCTCTTTGGGAGGCAGCGGAACCAGATTCAGCTTGATCTCGGTCAGAAAACAAAGCGTACCTTCCGATCCGGCAATCAGCTTTGTTAGGTTAAAGGGCTCCCCGCCCTGCGTAAACGGCTCCATGTCGAGCAGCACATCCAAGGCATAACCCGTATTCCGCCGTTCGATGGTTTTCTTTGGGAAGTTGCGCCGAATTTCTTCCTGATTCACGGGATCAGCCAGCAGGGCATTCGTTTTGAGCAGAATCTTATCGGCCAATGTTGCCGATCCGTTTCGGCGGCTGGCTTCGCTAACCTGTTTGGTGAATTCCCAGTTGGTAACCGGACCAAACTCTACTTCCGAGCCGTCGGCCAACAATGCTTTCACGGACAAGGTATGCTCGCGCGTAGCCCGGTACACGACGGAGTTCGAGCCGCAGGAGTTATTGCCAACCATACCACCAATCATCGCCCGGTTCGCCGTGGAGGTTTCGGGGCCAAAGTACAAGCCGTACGGTTTCAGAAACTGATTCAACTCATCGCGGACAACACCGGGCTGCACGCGTACCCAGCGCTCGTCAGGATTTACCTCTAGAATTTTGGTAAAATGCTTGGATACATCCACCACAATGCCATTCCCGACCACCTGCCCTGCCAGCGATGTACCCGCCGTCCGCGGAATTAACGACACAGGTTCACCCGCCTGTTTTTGCTGCCGGGCGAAGGCGATTAACGCCTTCAGATCGTCTGCTGTTTTTGGAATGGCAACGGCGGCTGGCATCTCCCGGTAAGCCGATGCATCCGTTGCATATAAAGTGCGGTACGTAGTGTCAGTGAAAAGGTCGCCGGTCAACTGATCGGCTAATGTCTGGAAGGCGTAAGCGTTCATTACAGGCGGTCTGTCAGGCTTATAAGTGAATCAAGCCATTTGATCAGCAAAAATAGCTGTAAATACTACAAAAATTTTGCCTTTAGCGTTCTTACGCCGTTCGTACACATAAACATGGTAAAATTTTATTTATTGATAGAGGTTATTAAGTTAACTAGTTGATAGATAAATTATAATAATAATTGCAAAAGAAAATAGTGCAATTATGCTGGCATTTGTTAACAAATTTTATGATACGATTTTAGCCTTGGTTAACCCCATTTTAACTTTGTGACATTTGTATTTTCGTAATGACATTTTGTAATTTGCTGACTGGTTCGGGTTAATATTCTACTTTTTCTAAACAAGTTCCAATGGCAGTAGGACGGACAAGTGCGTAATAAGCCTGTTAGTCTGATAGTTAAGGACTCTAGAACGGGGATTAACGGGTTAATCTAGGCCAGAAATAATACTCATTTATTTAAAATCTTTATTGTATACCTATGATGGACAATTCCTACCTTATTTACCGTTCTGGTGGTTACGTAGGCCAGGTTAGGACAACCCAACCCCAGTCATTTGGGCGGAAAGCACTGATGAGCTTTGCTACCATGTTGGCTTTGGTGCTACTGGGTAGTTTTACCGCTTGGGCGCAGGAACGTACTGTAACCGGCCGGGTTACTGACGGAGCTGGCTCGGCGTTGCCGGGCGTTAGTGTGCAGTTGAAAGGCACCCAGCGCGGAACAAATACCGATGCTGAGGGGAAATTCAGCTTAAGTAACGTACCCGACAATGCGACGCTGGTGATGAGCTTTATCGGCTACACATCGCAGGAAGTGGCGGTTGGTAACCGGTCATCGATCGATGTCAAACTCGTCGACGATACAAAGGCACTGGAAGAAGTGGTGGTCGTAGGCTATGGTACTTCCAAGCGGAAAGACCTAACCGGATCAGTAGCTCAGGTTACGTCGAAAGATTTTAACGCTGGGGTAAACCCAAACCCATTGCAGGCTATCCAGGGTAAAGTTGCCGGTCTGGTTATTACCGCTCCGTCGGGTGATCCTAACCAGCAGCCAACCGTTCGTTTGCGTGGTTACACCTCGCTAGCCGGTGGTTCGGATCCTCTTTACGTTGTAGATGGTATGATTGGTGTTCCTATCAACACCATCGCTCCTTCCGACATCGAGTCAATGGATGTATTGAAAGACGCTTCTGCAGCCGCCATTTATGGTTCGCGAGCGGCCAATGGCGTTATACTCATTACAACCAAGCGCGGTAAGTCGGGTAGAACAACGGTTTCTTTTAATAACTATGTAGGTGTATCTACCATTTCAAAGCGGTATGAAATGCTGGACGCACAAGGGTATCGGGATGCCGTTTCTCAGATCAAGGGAGCTGCTTCCTTAAACGATAAACAGCGTTTCCCGGATGGAAACTATAATACCGACTGGACGAAGGAAGTTACACAGAACGGAGCTGTCAACAACCATGATCTCGCTATTGCAGGTGGTTCACAAGCGTTCAGTTATCGGGGTTCGCTCAACTACATCAATCAGAACGGTATTATCAAAAATACGGGACTGGATCGTATAACGGGTCGTATTAACCTCGATCAGAAGTCGTTCGATAACCGGCTAAATATTCAGTATAACCTGTCATATTCGGAAACGAACAAAAAATACGATAGTGGCATCATCGGCCGTGCCGTTACGTTTCTACCGACATTGCCGGTACGCAACGCTGACGGCTCGTATTATGAGGTAGGGGGAAGCTTCGACCTCTTCAATCCGGTTGCCATGCTCGAAAACGTTATCAACAACGGCGTACAGCGATATTTGCAGGGAGGAATGAACCTGCGCTATGAGGTGTTAGACGGTTTGACACTTGGCGTTAATGGTCAGATACAGCGGGATAACACCGTTGATAACTTCTATACCAATCCAGCTATTAAAGCATTTGCCGCTAACAATGGTCGGGCAAGCCGTAATTTTAGAGAATCAAATACGAAATTGCTGGAGCTGACGGCTAACTACGCCAAAGGATTTGGCACTCAAAACAGCAACTACTCATTATTAGCGGGTTATTCGTACCAGAATTTTGATAACGACGGCTTTCAGGCAGCTAACTCGGGTTTCGTAACCAGCGATATCAATTACAGCAACCTTGGTTTGGGCTCAGGTACACTGGTGAACCCCGGTAACAACTACGCCACTTCTTACCGCAACAACTCGAAGCTGATCTCCTTCTTTGGGCGGGCTACGTTGAATTTGAACGATAAGTACAACGTCACTGCTACGGTGCGTCGGGATGGTAGTTCTAAATTCGGTGCCAACAACAAATGGGGCGTGTTCCCGTCGGTAGGTGCAGGCTGGACTCTTTCCAACGAGCCCTTCTTCCCCAAAGGAAACACACTTAACTTCCTGAAACTGCGTGCTGGATGGGGCCAAACGGGTAACTCGGAAGGTATTGCAGCTTACAACTCGATTCAGTTGTACGGCCAGAAAGGTACGTACTACGATGGTACGCTGGGAGACTTCCTGCCAGGGTATGGTATCTCGCAAAACGCGAATCCGAACCTGAAATGGGAGGTACTGACAACCTCGAACGTTGGTCTGGACTTCCAGTTGCTGGGTGGCCGTTTCTCGGGTACGCTTGAATATTATAACAAGCTGACCAAAGACATGCTCTATCCGTACTCGGTGCCTGCCGATGGTATTACGTACTTTACCAACACGATTCTGGCCAACGTAGGCTCGATGCGTAACAGCGGGTTTGAACTATCCTTCGGTGGCGATGTGATTCAGAAAGGGGACTTCTCCTGGAATTCACGGGTTGTAGGTGCCTACAACAAGAACACCATTGTTTCGCTGTCAAACGAGGAGTTTAGTAATGGTCAGGTTCGTTTTAACCCGTTCAACGGTCGTGGTCTGTCAGACGTATTTGCTTCCTATTTAACACCAGGTCAGCCGCTGGGCGAGTTCAACAACGTTCCTACGTTTACAGGAGTTTACGCTGCTGATGGCCAGCCCTTGCTAAAACCAGGTTCAGGGGATACACCGGTAACGGATGTATCGAAAGCGGATGCAGCGGCTGCTGTTGCAGCCGGTAACCCGCTCAGACAGGGTAATCCGCAGCCGTTCCTGAACGCTTCGTTTATCAACACATTCCGCTATAAAGGATTCGATTTGTACTTCCAGTTGCGCGGTACGTTTGGAAATACGATCCTGAATGCCATCCGGTCCAACCTGCTGATTCCGGGTTCTATTCTGGAAACGAACATGCTGAAAGGCGTAACGGACTACCCTAGCAATTACGGGGTGAACGTATTGTCGACAAACTGGCTGGAGAGCGGTTCATTTGTGCGTTTCGATAACTGGCAAATTGGCTATAATATCCCACTACCAGCCAGCAAATACATCTCGAACGCCCGGATTTATGCTGGTGGTAACAACTTGTTCATCATCACTAAATATAAAGGCGTTGATCCCGAGCTACAAGTAAAAGCTGATCTGCAGAATAATGGTCAACTTCAGCAGGCACCTAATGCCGTTGGTTTAGATGGAGGTGGCTACGGAAACGTCGTTTATCCCAAAACTCGTACGTTCCAGCTAGGCTTAAATCTGACGTTCTAATTAGTAATCTGTTCTTGACCAATCTATGATGAAATAAACAGATTGGTCAAGAACAACGGATTAAACACATTGTTAGTCCGTACAAATTGATTAAGAACTGTAACTAACTAAATTTCAAAAACTTACTATGAAATATTTCACGGTAAAAGTGCTTCTGGGTTGTTCGGCGCTGATGCTGGCAGGTCAGGCCTGTACAGATCTTACCGAAACCACGTACGACGTTATCCCAACCAGCGGTACGTTTGGTAGCACTCCTGCACAGGCCGCTGCCCTGATTGGCCCCCTCTATAACGGGTTAGGCGAATACTGGGGTAACAAAGTCAACATGAACGCCACGACGGACGAAATGATTGTTCCGACTCGCGGAGGTGACTGGAAAGACGGCGATAACTGGCTTCGTTTGTATACGCACACCTGGAACCCGGTCACTGACAATGGCCAGTTTAATGGGCCCTGGAACTGGTGCTATAATAATATTACGTCAATCAACCAGCAGCTTGGTACAATTAAAGATGAGGCTACTAAAGCGGAGTTGCGGGCTTTACGGGCGTTCTTCCATTATGAGGCCATGGATATGTTCGGTAACGTAATCATTGCCGACCAGGTCAGCAGCGGAACGCCTAAGCAAAGTACCCGCACCGAAGTGTTTAATTTCGTCGAGAAAGAGCTACTGGCCATTCGTCCGAACTTAAGCAGTACGGTTGGTGGAGCGTATTATGGGCGGATGAACAAGTACGTAGTCGATATGATTCTGGCTAAAATGTACTTGAATGCGCAGGTATATACCGGAACCCCTCGCTGGCAGGATGCGATTACTCGTTGCGATACGATTATCAATTCGGGTAAATTCAGATTGGCCAGTGATTTCTTCAGCAATTTCAGCATCCAGAACCAGGGCTCGCCTGAAATTATTCTGGCTACGCCTTTTGACAAGTCGAAGCGGGGCGGTTTCCACCCCCAGATGCAGACGCTTCACTACCTGAACCAATTGACGTACAACATCGGTACGGCTCCCTGGAATGGCTTTGCTGCAGTAACCGAATTCTACAACTCTTTCGACGACAAGGACGTCCGCAAGAAAATGTGGCTCGTCGGTCAGCAGTATAAAGCCGATGGCACACCGTTGCAAGATGATAACATACCGCTGGCTTACACACCAGAAGTTAAGTCATTTGTCTTGGCTGCGGGGGCTGAAGGACGGGTGCAAGGCGCACGTTACCAGAAATACGAAATTCAGAAGAACAACAGCTTCACCGAGCAGGATAATGACTTCGTTGTTTTCCGCTTAGGCGACGTGTATCTGATGCGGGGTGAAGCCAAGTTCCGCCTAGGGAACACGGCGGGAGCTTTGACCGACATGAACGTCATTCGGGCGCGGGCGGGTATGCCAGACTTTACGGCGCTGACGCTGCCAAATATTCTGGCCGAGCGGGGCCGCGAGCTGGCAGGCGAGTTGCACCGCCGTCAGGACCAAATTCGGTTCGATACGTATGCAGATGCAAAACGGTTCAAGGCCGTCGATCCGGATAAGCACTTCTACCTGTATCCGATTCCGAACGATCAGCTTTCGCTGAATCCAAACTTAAAGCAGAATCCGGGCTATTAACCCATTCCTGATTCAGTCAACAAAAAAGCAAGCTCAATCGGGCTTGCTTTTTTGGTATTCATCCCTGATTAAAAGCCAATTAATTATCGGAAACGGATAAATAGAACACTATTTTTAATAGATTTGTCTTCTATTCCAGAACTGTTCCTAGACCCTTCCTGCTCTTAGTCCGTAACTGATACATTTCTTATTAGGTGTTTGTGCTGATGCGCATTTGTTTCTTTTTCTTCAGTGTAGTCATACTGGCTGGTTGTCGGTCAGGTCAGCAGAGCCCTTCAGACCCGCTATTTCAAAAACTTTCTGCCGACGAAACACGGATCAATTTCGTCAATACGGTTACTGACGATAAAGATTTCAATATTTTCAACTACCGAAATTTCTACAACGGTGGTGGCGTCGCTATCGGGGACGTAAACGGCGATGGTTTGTCGGACTTGTTCCTGATTGCCAACATGGGCGACAGCAAACTGTATCTCAATCGCGGTAAGATGCAGTTCGACGACGTAACGCCTAAAGCCGGAGTAGCTGGTAAACGGGCCTGGAGTACGGGCGCTACGTTTGCGGATGTTAATGGAGACGGGCGACTGGACTTGTACGTATGTAATGCTGGCATCCGGAAAGGAGACGATCGGGCCAACGAATTATACATAAACACCGGAAACGATAAAAACGGCATCCCTACGTTTCAGGAGCAGGCGGCTGAATACGGGTTGAACGACCGGGGGTATTCGACCCACGCGGCTTTTTTTGACTACGACCGCGACGGTGACCTGGACATGTATCTGCTCAACAACAGTTTTATGCCGGTTGGGCGGTTAATGTACGCCAACATACGGGCCCAGCGGGATTCGCTCGGGGGGCATAAGCTGTTCAGGAACGATCAGGAAAAAGGCAAACAC
Source organism: Spirosoma knui (assembly GCF_054780635.1). Lineage (NCBI taxonomy): Bacteria > Pseudomonadati > Bacteroidota > Cytophagia > Cytophagales > Cytophagaceae > Spirosoma > Spirosoma knui. The sequence continues at coordinate 272,846 of NZ_BAAGVY010000006.1, forward strand.
TTCGTTGACGTCAGCGAACAGGCGGGCATCTATGGCAGCCTGATTGGCTTTGGGCTGGGGATTACCATCGGCGACGTAAACGATGACAACTGGCCAGACATCTATATTTCTAACGACTTCTACGAGCGCGATTACCTGTACATCAACAAGCAGGATGGTACGTTCCGCGAAACCATTAAAGAGTCGATGCCGCATACCAGTCTATCGTCTATGGGCGCAGATGTGGCAGATATTAACAACGACGGCAAACTGGATATTTTCATTACCGACATGTTGCCCGGTGATGATCGGCGGCTGAAAAAGAATTCTACTTTCGAGAGCCACGAACTGGAGCAGATTAAGCTCAACCGCGATTTTCACTATCAGGTCATGCAGAATATGCTGCACGTGAACCAGGGCAATCAGCCAGGTAACGAAGGGCTGCCGACGTTCAGTGAAGTGGCCCGATTTGCCGGGGTTCACGCCACTGACTGGAGCTGGGGTGCCTTGATCTTCGACATGGATAACGATGGTCGTAAGGATCTATTTGTAGCGAATGGGATCGCCAAGGACGTAACGGATCAGGACTTCGTTAACTTCCTTGCCGATCGAGAAAATATTGCCCAGATTGCCCGCCAGCGTGCTTTTAATTTCAAAGAATTTCTCGACAAAGCCCCTTCAGAAGCTGTACCGAACTACGCGTTTCGGAACGAAGGGAATCTCCAGTTTACAAACAAGGCGTTTGAGTGGGGATTATCCGAACCGGACTTTTCGAATGGGGCCGCGTATGGAGACCTCGACAACGATGGGGACCTGGAACTGGTTGTCAACAACGTCAACTCGCCCGTAGCTATTTATCAGAATCTGTCCCAGGAGAAGTTGAAAACCAACTATCTAAAAGTAAAACTGGTAGGTGAAGGCAAAAACCTAAACGCGATTGGAGCACGAGTATTTGTTTACCAGGCGGGGCAGACGCAGGTGTTGCAGCAAATGCCAAACCGTGGCTTTCAATCCTCAGTCGATTTGAACATGGTGTTCGGTCTGGGAAACCAGCCGCAAATTGATTCCGTACAGGTGATCTGGCCTGATAATCGGATGCAGACGCTACGTCAACCCAAAGCGAACCAACTGCTGACGCTTCGCATAAAGGAGGCTAATCAGCTATGGAGGCCCGCTGCCAGTCGTACAGAAGGGGCTTTCGTTGATAATTCAGCCGCGTCGGGGTTAAACTACGTTCATGCCGAAAGCAACTTTGTTGATTATAATCGCGACGCTTTGCTCAAGCAGCAACTGTCTACCCAAGGGCCGGCGATGGCTACTGGGGATGTTAATGGCGACGGTTTAGAGGACATCTTCTTTGGGGGCGCCGACGGGCAAGGTCACCGGCTCTTTATCCAGCAACCGGGTGGTCGTTTCGTGGAGAAGACGTCGATTTCTCTACGTCAGGATACGGCCTGCGAAGCTGCGGACGCTGTTCTGTTTGATGCAGATGGAGACACTGACCTGGATCTTTACGTGGTTACGGGTAGTAACGAATACGATGCCAACGCCGAGGAGTTGCTGGATCGGTTTTACTTCAACGATGGGAAAGGTGTATTCACGCGTTCTGAAACGGCATTGCCCAATCTGAAAGCGAGTGGTTCCTGTGTAGCCGCTGCCGATTTCGATCAGGATGGCGACGTGGATGTGTTCGTCGGCTCTCGCTTGGTTCCGGGTCAGTATGGACACAATCCTCCGAGTTATCTACTAACCAACGACGGTACCGGTAATTTCAAGAACTACACCAAGCGGTCGTTACCAGACGCCGATCAACTAGGTATGGTAACCAGCGCCAGTTGGGCCGATCTCAACGGGGACAAGTTTCCCGAACTGATCATTGTGGGGGATTGGATGCCCATACGGGTGATGGAAAACAAACGGGGTAAGCTGAGTCAGAATCCAGCCATGACTATAACGGATGCAAAAGGGGAAGCGCTGAAAACCAATGGCTGGTGGAACTGCGTGAAAGCCGGTGATGCCGATGGCGACGGAGATCTTGATCTGGTAATCGGAAATCTGGGCCTGAACTCCCGAATCCGAGCTACGCAAACCACACCCGCCGAGCTTTACATCGGCGATTTTGACCAGAACGGAACAACGGAACAGATCATTAACTGCGCCGACGAAACCGGTGAATTATTCCCGATGGTGTTGAAGCAGGACTTGCAGAAACAGATGCCCAGCATCAAGAAAAAGTACATAAAATACACGGATTACGCCGGTAAGAAAATCACCGATATTTTAGACGAAAAGCAGCTCAGCGAAGCCATTGTGCAACGAGCCTATATGGGTGCCTCAGTGCTGCTCCTGAACGACGGCAAAGGAAAACTAACGGTACAGCCGCTTCCGGCCGAAGCGCAGTTTTCGCCAGTCTGTGGGATTCAGTTTCTCGATTACGACCACGATAACCGAACCGATCTGGTATTAGCCGGTAACTTCTTCGACGTATTACCCGAAGTAGGGCGTTACGATGCCAGTTATGGAGTCGTGCTACGTAATGCAGGTAAAGCCAAAGACGGGATGATACGTTATCAGGCTGTCAATCCCGCTCAGTCTGGCTTTTTTGTGCGGGGGCAGGTTCGGCGTATGGCCCGGCTGGCACAGGGACAGCTCGTGCTAGCTAAAAACAACGATCGGGCACAGCTCTTTGTGCTGAAAAAATAACAGACAACGAACGCTCCTTTACGCGTTGTCTTTATCATTCACTATTCGACAAATGAAACGGATTGCTTTCTTCTTCTTCGCCAGCGTAACCGCATTGGTGGGCTGTAACTCGTTTAATACCGAAAAACAACTTTTTCAGTCGCTCGACTCTACTCAGACGGGTGTGGGCTTCATTAACCACGTGGTACCGTCCCAAAAACTGAATATCCTGGACTATCTGTATTTCTATAACGGCGGGGGGGTATCGGCGGGTGACATTAACAATGATGGCCTGACGGATTTGTACTTTGTGTCGAACCAGGGCAAAAACAAGCTGTACCTGAACAAAGGAAACTTCAAATTCGAGGACATCACGGAAAAAGCCGGAGTGGAAGGCTTCTCCGACTGGCAGACCGGCTCAACGATGGCTGACATAAATGGCGACGGATTGCTCGACATCTACGTGTGTGCCGTGGGTAACTTTCGGGGGCTGGAAGGAGCTAACGAGTTATACATCAACAACGGTGACAATACGTTCACCGAGAAAGCTGCCGATTACGGACTCGACTTTACGGGTTTTTCAACGCAGGCTGCTTTCTTCGATTATGACCATGATGGAGATCTGGATTGCTACCTGTTAAATCACGCTGTGCACACCTCCCGCAGTTACGACCGTGTAACCGCCCGCAATCTTCGGAATAATGAGTCGGGCGATTACCTGTACCAGAACATGAGTGTTGAGCAGGGGCCCACAGGTCAAAAGACTCAGGGCGCAGAGGCCGCACCGAAGGGTCGTATAATCAAGTTCGTCAACGTGAGTGAAAAAGCCGGTATATACGGCGCAGCTATGGGCTACGGACTGGGTATATCGGTGGCGGATCTGAACAATGATGGTTGGGAGGATCTATATATCTCGAACGACTTTCACGAGGACGACTACTACTACATCAATAACCAGAATGGTACGTTTACAGAAAGCGTAAAGAAAGCGTTCCAGCATACGAGTCGCTTTTCGATGGGTAACGATGTGGCGGATGTGAACAACGACGGGTTCGCGGATGTCGTTACGCTCGATATGTATCCCGAAGACGAGACGGTCGAAAAGGCATCGTTAGGCGAAGACCCTCTGGATATCTATCTGTACAAACTGGCTTACGGATATATGAACCAGTATAGTCGAAATTGCCTGCAACTGAACCTGTCGGGTAAAAAGTTTATGGACATAGGCGTAATGGCCGGTGTAGCCGCTACTGACTGGAGCTGGTCGCCTTTGCTGGCGGATTACGATAACGACGGCATTAAGGATTTGTTCGTCTCGAATGGCATTGTTCGCCGTCCGAATAACCTGGAGTACGTAAAGTTTGCTTCCGACGACTCACTGCGGTATGCTATGGAAACCTCAAAATCGCTCGATGAGCGGGCGACCAAGCTCATGCCTGAGGGCAAAGTTCACAACTACCTGTACCGGGGAACGTCCAGCCTGCGATTTGATGATAAGTCGACAGCTTGGGGATTTAGTACGCCCACATTCTCAAACGGATCGGCTTATGCGGATCTGGATAACGATGGCGATCTGGACCTGATCACGAATAACATCGATGATCCGGCCGGGTTGTATCGCAATGATGCGAACACAATTTATCCGGACAACAAATACCTGACAGTTAAACTAAAAGGGCAGGGGCCCAACGTATTTGGGGTAGGGGCCAAAGTTATTCTAAAGTATAAAGATACCACCGCTGGCAATCAGGTGCAGGTACAGCAGTTAATGCCTACTCGTGGGTTTATGTCGTCAGTAGCGCCCGAACTGTTGTTTGGGCTAGGAAAGCGATCTGTAATTGACTCGGTGATTGTGATCTGGCCAAGTCAGCGGATGGAAGTCCGAACGAACGTCCAGACGAATCAGGTACTAACGGTCAGACAGGCCGACGCTACGCTAGATGCCACTACGTATCGCTACACTAGAGCAACCGGTCAGCCCCTGTTTACGGATGTTTCGGCAACGGACTCAATCCCTTATCGCCATCAAGAAAATAAAGAATACTTCGATTACGTACGTGAGCCGCTCATGCCGTTTCAGGTTTCTACTGAAGGACCTCACTTGGCGGTTGGGGATGTAAACGGTGATGGCCTGGAGGATATGTATGCCGGTGGGGCCAAATGGCGGGCTGGTAGCTTACTGATCCAACAGCCTACTGGCCAGTTTAAAGCTATGCCGCAGTCCGCCTTTGCCAAAGACTCGGTGTACGAAGACGTAGACGCGGTTTTTTTCGACGCCGATGGCGATAAAGACCTGGATTTATACGTAGTGTCGGGCGGCAATGAGTTCTACGACAAAATGCCGGAACAGTTCGACCGCCTTTACCTCAATGACGGAAAAGGTAACTTCAGCCGGTCAGCCAATGCATTACCAGCCATGTATGACAACAAAAGCTGCGTTCGGCCCTTCGACATTGACCACGACGGCGACCTGGATCTGTTCGTTGGTGGGCGTGTCGTCGGCTTTGGATACGGAAAGTCGCCTAACTCGTATCTGCTCATCAATGACGGGAAAGGCCGGTTTTCGGACCAGACGGATAAGCTGTCGACTGGCCTGCGCAAAGCGGGTATGATTACCGACGCGGTTTGGGCGGATTACGACGGCGATAAAGACGTAGACCTGATTCTGGCCGGTGACTGGATGCCGGTTCGTGTCTTCGCGAATAACAAGGGCAAGTTCACCGAGGTCAAAACCATTACAGCTGATAAAACGCCACTGAACGGATTCTTTCAACGTATCATCGCGGCTGATTTTGACCGGGATGGCGATCTGGACCTTATAGCCGGTAACCTAGGCACCAACACCAAACTACGTAAGGGTGATGACCCTCAGTTGCGGATGTGGGTTAAAGATGTTGACAATAACCAAAGCCTTGAGCAGATCATTGCCTATAAACGGGGCGATGACTGGTACCCGTTGGCATTCAAAGATGAACTGGGTAAGCAAATGCCGAGTGTAATCAATAAGAGATTCACGGATTACGTATCGTTTGCGGGTAAGCCCTTACAGGACGTATTGAACAAGGACGAACTGAAAGGCGCCGATGAGTACATGGTCAATCAATTTGCATCGGTGTACCTGGAGAATCAGGGCGGTACGTTCGTTGTCCATGAGTTGCCCATGCTCGCGCAAGTATCAAAGCTATTTGCGCTACATCCGATTGATATAGATCAGGATGGCGATCTGGATGTAGTAGGAGGAGGTAACTTCTACGGAGTCAGTACGTATCAGGGGCGCTACGATGCCAGTTATGGGTTGGTGTTACGTAACGACGGTACGGGGAAGTTCACCGCTCTATCACCGGTAGATACCGGCTTCTTACTGAATGGCGAAATACGGGACATTCGCCCTGTTAAGACCCCAGCAGGCACGCTGATTACCATCGCTAGAAATGGACAAGCTATGCAAGCTTTTAGATTGAAAACCAGCGCTTTAAATCGATAGAAAGTCTGTAAATATTACTAATGTTCTGGAATTTCTCGGGTATTAGTATTGTTAATTAGTAGAGTAGGCGAAAGCTACTCAAATCAGTTGACTAACCCACTAATTAACAAATAGATGAAACGAACACTTGCCCTGGTCACCGCCCTAATACTAGGTTGGTTTGGCCAACTTGCGATTGCACAAGTAAGTACTGATTACGATCGTTCGGTCGATTTCACCCGCTATCATTCGTACGCGTTTGCGAAGCCTAGTGTGAAAACGGGCAACAATCCGATCTATAATAGCCCGCTGTTGCTGGAAAACATTCAGGGAAATCTGGCGCGTGAATTGAAAGACCGAGGTTTGACTTATCAGAAATCAACTCCGGATCTGCTGGTAAAGGTACATACCTATACCGAGAACAAAACTCGCAACGTCCTGAACAGCTCGTACCCATACGCTGGAGGTTTTTTCCCGTATCGTTTTGGTTTTTGGCCGTATTGGGGTGGCTATTATGGTGGCCAAACCTATTGTCAGGAGAACTACACGCAGGGTACGCTGCTGGTTGATATGATTGATGCGCGCACGAACAAGCTCTTATGGCGGGGTGCCGTTCAGGGTGTGGTGGATAATCCCAAACGCCTGGAGCGCCAGGTCGCCCGTGGGGTCCGTAAAATTATGAAAGATTACCCCGTGAAAGCGTCTTAATTGAGTTATAAAGTTGATAGAGCCCCAACTACATCATGTAGCTGGGGCTTCGTTTTATATAATCAGGCAAATGATATTACTCATACCCAGCTTTTTAGTATGCCAATTAATTCCGTTATTTTTGTAGGTACTAGTCATTATACACGTATTGTTGGCTGGCTAACTTGTCTTTTCCTATGCGTTCCTTACTTCAATTCAGCTATCTGCTCGTCGTTGCACTGGTAGGGCTGGCTGGTTGTCAGAAATCGGCGACACCGGCCGAGTACAATGGTACTACGGCTAACCCTGAGTACTACAACAAAGCCTTAAACAAGCTAACGGAGGTCGTTATTCACGATATTTTTTCTCCGCCTGTAGCCAGTCGTATCTATGCCTACGCTAACCTGGCGGGTTACGAAGCTCTCGTACCGTTCGATCCGAATTATGAATCCCTGGGTGGTAAACTGAAGCGCTTTCAGTCGGGGCCTGCACCGGAAGCGGGTAAAGAGTATTGCTTTCCACTCGCGAGCAGCCGGGCCTTTTTAACAGTAGCTCGTGCGCTAACCTTTTCGGGTGAGTTCTACGATGAGTTCGAAAAAACATTCTACGAGCAATACAAAAAGGACGGCGTGCCTGATGAGGTCTATGAGCGCTCAATGGCTTATGGCGAAGCCGTCGCCAAGCACATTCTGGATTATGCGGCTAAGGATAGCTACAAACAGACCCGGGGTTTCAAACATACTGTTACGAATGTAGAAGGTACGTGGGTACCAACGCCCCCGGCCTACATGGATGCCGCCGAACCGCAATGGAACAAACTGCGCTGCTGGGCAATGGATACCTGTAACCAGTTTATGCCACCTCGTCCGTTCAAATATAGCCTCCAGAAGGGAAGCCCCTATGAGAAAGAGCTGATGGAGGTTTATGAAACTGGCAAAAACATGGATAAAGAGAAGCAGGATATTGCCTATTTCTGGGATGACAACGCCTTTGTGATGAATGTAGCAGGCCACGTCATGTACGCTTCGAAAAAAATGACGCCGGGCGGACACTGGCTGGGTATTGCTCAAACGGTTGCCCGCCAAAGAAAACTAAACCTCATACGGACGGTCGAAGCCTATACGTTGACCTCGTTTGCGGTAACAGACGGTTTCATTGCCTGCTGGGATGAGAAATACCGTAGTAACACGGTTCGGCCCGAGACGGTGATCAATAAGAACATCGACCCAAAGTGGACGCCTTTTCTGCAAACACCTCCCTTCCCAGAATACCCAAGCGGCCACAGCACCATTACGGCCGCAGCGGCTACAGTATTGACTAGTTTGATCGGCGACAATGTTGCGTTCGTCGATTCCACGGAATATCAGTATGGACACGGTGTTCGGTCGTTTGCTTCGTTTAAGGCAGCCGCTCGTGAAGCGTCGATCAGTCGGTTGTACGGTGGAATTCACTACCGATCTGCTTTGAATAACGGATCGGTCATAGGCGAACAGGTAGGGCAATTAGTATTGCAAAAGATTCGTACCCGTAAATCTGCCGTTGCTCAGCGGTAAACGGACATACCTCAAAACCAGAAAAGCCTGAACCGAGATCTTGGTTCAGGCTTTTCTGGTTTCAGAACGTATACTTAATGCTGTTAACCATTCCAGTGCTGTTGCGTTATGGAGTTGTTCTCGCCATTTACGTTATGAAACCGTTTATCATCACCCTGGCGCTACTGGCTTTGCTCAGTACGCTAACGCCATCCAGGACAAGCGCACAACAAACGTATTTTAATGTTCCTTCGTCCGACATCGTTGGTAAGCACGAGGTATCAGTGCAGCAGCAGGTTAATTTTGCCGAAACCTACCGGTCGAGTACTACTTTTAATTTTGGGCTTGGGAAAGAATGGGAGATTGGAGCGAACTTGTATAATGTTACGTATGAACCTTCAGAACGACGCTTCTCCCGCAACGATTCAACGACTCAGCAGCCATTTGGTCCTTTGTTACTGCTCAACACCCAGAAGGCGTTTGACCTGAATGAGCATCTGGAGGTGGCTATTGGAGCACAGGGAGGCATAAACCTAACGCCCACTCACAAATCCCAATTAGTGGGCTATTTGTACACGCATGTTGCGGGTTCGTTGTACGATGAGCATTACAACTGGTCATTTGGCGCTTACACCGCTAATCCTCGTTACTTGGGCGAAGGTCCTAAGGCCGGATTTCAGGCCGGTTTCGACGCCGGTATTTTTTACCAAAAATTTCACGTACTGGGCGACTGGATCTCGGGTTCGCACGAACAGGGTCAGCTGGTGTTAGGAGCAGAAGTGTATTTGGGAAAGCATTTCCCGCTGGCTGTTGGCTGGCAGCGGTCCAATAAAAACGGTGCTCAGGCTTTAGTTGTACAACTAACTTATAATCCGGAATGACAAAATGACTTCATTAACCTGAACATTGCTAATGAAGGTTAAACTACCAAAGTTGTTGCAGAGGCTAGCTACGTATCGTAGCGGGACAATAAAAAAGCAGGCGTTTAGTAAGAGCGAAACCCGCTACTCTGGGATCGTCTTTTCATAAACTGCCTGCTGCTTATTACCATTGAGCCATCGGCAAATTAGCCGACTGCAGCTCTAATTGCACGTCTTTAGACGTAATCGCCATCTTATTCAAAGCAATATAGATTGCCTTTACAGCATCTTCGATGCGTTTCCAGCCTTCTTCGCTACGTAGGTCGATACTGATCATAGTGCGATCGTTCTGAGCCATAATCGTCAGATACGTCATAGCACCCAAAACGACGGCGGATATAGCCTGCGTATCGGCACCTTTCACAAACGAAAGCTGACTAACAAGACGCGTCATTTCTTCGTCTTGCGCCTTAGCAGTTGTTTCGGCAATGGAGTCGTTCTCAATTACGCTTGCTTTCAAAATTTCACGAGCCGCTTTGAACGTACGGAAGTAGCGGTACGTCTGGATCACCTGACGATACCAGATTCGAGCTACGTCTGATTCATGGAGTGGACGGATTTGGTCCAGCACAGCAGGGTTAAAGACCGGAAATAACTTACCCATCTTTACATAATATTCAAGAAGCCCTTCCATACCGCCAAAGTATCGGTAAATCAATACTTTACTGACGTTTGCCTTTTCGGCCACCCGATTGACGCCAACCCCCTCAAGCCCACGTTCAGCAATGACTTCCTCCAACGCTTCGACGATCCGCTGTGTGGTTTTTGCACGGTTCCGCCTTACTTTCTCGTCTTTCTCCATATTGAATGCATTCGTTATTATTCATGTAGTTACCTTATTTGACTACAAATAGCGTTGAGAGTCACTTCAGTAAACCTTAATCTATCAATAGATTTTATCAGGCCCGGTATGTCATCGTAAACCAAATATCAAATTGTGTTAACCAAACGAAGGGAATAACGATGGTTGTGTAATCAAAGATCGTTTCTGATACAAAAAAAGGCCTTATGTCACCTTATGTAGCTATCTGGCAAAGGAACTGTTTTTTTAGATGGAGGCAAAAAAAATTGTAATTTTCTGATAGAAAGTACCTGTTAAAAACTATATAACGCTAGAATTGGAAGAAAAACATAAAAGCCGCCTGATAAAATCAAGCGGCTTCCTGTGTTGCCCGAGAAGGATTCGAACCTCCACAAACAGAACCAAAATCTGTCGTCCTACCCTTAGACGATCGGGCAATTGCGAGTGCAAAGATAACGGGCGCTGAACGTTAAAAGCAAGTATAGACTCAAAAAATAATCGATTTAACGCAGTCCTAAGCCCATAAGCCCTGATTTACAAGCACAAAAAATTTTACACACTCGCAATTATCGACCCTGAACTAATCTTTTTTACTAATCCCTGAAGGACTTTTCCGGGGCCGCATTCGTAAAATTCTGTAGCGCCGTCTGCCACCATCCGCTCAACAGACTGTGTCCAGCGAACGGGGGAAGTTAACTGAGCGATCAAATTAGCCTTAATCTGAACAGGGTCGGTGGTTGGCTGCGCATCAACATTCTGGTACACGGGACAGCGGGGAGCGTTGAAGGGCATCAGGTTAACCGCGTCGGCAAACTCGTCGCGAGCAGGCTCCATAAATGGGGAATGGAACGCGCCACCTACCGCCAACTGCACCACACGCTTGGCTCCCGCTGCCTTCAGACGTTCTTCGGCTAACTGAATGCCCGCTAGGCTACCAGATATAACGACCTGACCGGGGCAGTTGTAATTAGCCGGAACAACAATCTCTTCGGTTATCTCAGAACAGACCCGCTCAATCACCTCATCTGCCAGCCCAAGCACAGCCGCCATGGTGGATGAAACCAGTTCGCACGCCCGTTGCATAGCCGTGGCTCGGACCGAGGCCAGTCGTAATCCGTCTTCGAAGGAGAGTACGCCAGCAGCGGTCAACGCCGACAGTTCACCGAGCGAATGACCGGCAACCATATCCGGCGAAAACGATTCGCTTGTCAAGGCCAGCACTACCCCATGCAGAAAAACGGCGGGTTGGGTGTAAATTGTTTGTTTAAGGTCTTCGTCGCTTCCCTCAAACATGATAGCCGTCAAATTATAACCGAGTATGTCGTTAGCCTGATCGAACAATTGCCGGGCTGAGATACCCTGCGAGCGATTATCGTTCTGATAAAGGTCGAGCCCCATGCCTCTAAACTGAGAGCCCTGGCCGGGAAAAACGTATGCTTTCATACTATAAGTGTTGGCAGTTTAACCAATAGAGATGCAAAGTAAGCCGCATAAATGAGTTCTGTCAAAACAGATTTACAGTCCTTTATGGAAAACTATTGACTAACAGTATATTAAGCGGTATAGGCTGTGCTTTAGCTGAAATAAATAGTCAACAGTTACGCGCATGAAAACGGCCGGGAGTAATACAAATACAGAAAAACAAAAGCTCGGTACATACTGTTACGAAATCAGGGGATTTGTCTAATTTTTAGAGTCTATAAATTAGACGTTCACCGCCCTAAAAACAGGGCTAACCTTGTTTCCGTCGGGTTTGTGCTTTAGTTTTGGTGCGCCGTTTGAAACGGCTTTTTTTCAATAGTTTACCACTAAAAATTTCGTGTCGTTCACCATATGGCTTGGGTAACACAAACATTGTCCAGCTCCCTCGGCCGCAAGGTCATTATGTCGCTGACGGGACTGTTTTTGAGTTCGTTTTTGATCGTTCACATGGCTGGTAATTTACAGCTTTTTAAGGGCGACAACGGACGGGCGTTCAACGAGTATACGTACTTCATGACGCATAATCCGCTTATCATTACTATTTCGTACCTGCTCTACACATCTATTCTGGTTCACGCGCTTATGGCATGGGTTTTAACCCGCCACAACCAAGAGTCACGGCCTGTGAAGTATGCATTTGCCCGCCCGGATGCGAATAGCCCCTGGTCATCGCGAAACATGGGGATTTTAGGGACTGTAATCCTAGTCTTTATCGTTATCCACATGCGGACGTTCTGGTACGAAATGCACTTCGGAGCTGTGCCTATGGCCGAGTACGATGGCAAGCAGTACAAAGACCTGTATGCGGTTGTAAAGGAGGCTTTCTCGCAGTGGTGGTACGTGCTGCTGTACGTCCTGTCGATGGTGGCACTAGGGTATCACCTGGCGCACGGGTTTCAAAGCGGTTTTCAATCGTTAGGTATCCGGCATCCTAAATACACCCCCCTGATTGAGAATCTGGGCCGCTATTTCTTTGCCTTTCTGATTCCGGTTGCTTTTGCGGCTATGCCGATTTATGTGTTTTTGAAAGTTCACGGGATTATATAAATGAATGAGCAATTAGTGAATGAGCAGCTAACAAACGGCTTAAACATTTACTAATACAATCATTCACTAATTCGCAATTAAGAATTATGAAACTGGATTCAAAGACTCCCGAGGGGCCGTTAGCCGAGAAATGGTCACGGCATAAGTTCGGCTTGAAGCTGGTCAACCCGGCGAACAAGCGTAAGTATGATATAATTGTTGTTGGAACGGGCCTGGCGGGTGCTTCTGCGGCTGCCTCACTGGCTGAGCTGGGCTACAATGTAAAAGCCTTTACGTTCCATGATAGCCCCCGGCGCGCGCACTCCATTGCAGCGCAGGGTGGTATAAATGCGGCTAAAAACTACCAGAACGACGGCGACAGTATTTTCCGTCTATTCTACGATACCATCAAAGGGGGTGACTACCGCGCCCGTGAAGGTAATGTGTACCGCCTGGCTGAAGTTAGCGTAAACATCATTGACCAGTGCGTGGCGCAGGGTGTTCCGTTTGCCCGTGAGTACGGCGGCTTATTGGCAAACCGTTCATTCGGTGGCGCTCAGGTATCGCGTACGTTCTACGCACGGGGGCAGACAGGCCAGCAGTTGCTGCTGGGGGCTTATCATGCTTTAAGTCGTCAGGTGACGAATGGCAAGGTGAAGCTCATCACGCGTACCGAAATGCTCGACCTGGTCGTCGTTGATGGAAAGTGCCGGGGTATCATTACCCGAAATTTGATCACTGGTAAAATTGAATCGCATTCCGCCCACGCTGTACTGCTGTGCACGGGTGGTTACGGAAACGTCTTCTATCTGTCGACAAATGCGATGAACTCGAATGCTACGGCGGCCTGGCGGGCTCATAAGCGTGGCGCGTTGTTCAGTAATCCCTGTTACACGCAAATTCACCCTACCTGTATTCCGGTTAAGGGCGATTACCAGTCGAAGCTGACGCTGATGTCGGAGTCGCTACGTAACGACGGACGGGTATGGGTTCCGAAAACGAAAGAAGACGCTGAACTGATTCGTCAGGGCAAGAAACGGGCAAATGACATTGCCGAAGAAGATCGTGATTACTTCCTGGAGCGCCGGTACCCATCATTCGGGAACCTCGTACCTCGGGACGTGGCATCCCGTAACGCCAAGTACGTTTGTGACGAAGGTCGTGGCGTAGCGCCAACGGGTCTGGCTGTCTATCTCGACTTTGCGGATGCAATCAAGCGCGACGGCCGTAAAACGATTGAGGCTAAGTATGGTAACCTGTTCGAGATGTACGAAAAAATCGTCGACGATAACCCATACGAAACCCCAATGATGATCTACCCTGCGGTGCACTATACCATGGGCGGTCTCTGGGTTGACTACAACCTGATGACAACGGTCCCCGGTTTGTATGCAATGGGTGAAGCGAACTTCTCAGACCATGGTGCAAACCGCTTAGGTGCGTCGGCGCTGATGCAGGGACTGGCCGATGGCTATTTCGTGATTCCGTACACGGTAGGTGATTATCTGGCAACGATTGGTCCAGCCGATAAACTGCCCGTTGACCACCCTGCATTTAAGGAAGCCGAGAAGCATATTCAAGATATGAACAGCCGCTTCCTGTCGATCAAAGGCACCAAAACGGTGGATGAATTCCACAAGGAGTTGGGCCACATCATGTGGGATTACTGTGGTATGTCACGTAACGCCGAGGGCCTGAAGAAAGCCAAGAAAATGATTCAGGAGCTGCGGGCTGAGTTCTGGCAAAACGTCCGGGTGATGGGCGACGCTGAAGAAATGAACCAGTCGCTCGAACATGCCGGTCGCGTAGCCGACTTCCTTGAATTGGGTGAACTTATGGTGGATGATGCTCTGCACCGCGAGGAATCGTGTGGCGGTCACTTCCGTGAGGAGTATCAGACTGAAGAAGGGGAAGCCTTACGTAACGATGCCGACTTTGCCTACGTAGCGGCCTGGGAGTACACGGGCGATAATCAGCCTGAAGTGCTTCATAAAGAAGTGCTTGAGTTCGAGAATGTGAAGCTTACCCAGCGGAGTTATAAATAGGAGTTATAGAGTCATACGTAGTACCGTTTTAACGAACCATACTGCGTATGACGATACGACTTGACAACTTCTTGATACAATGAAAGTTACACTGAAAGTCTGGAGACAGAAAAATAATAGTACGCCGGGTAAACTGGTGGAATACCAACTGGATAATATCTCGCCGGACATGTCTTTTCTAGAAATGTTCGACGTATTGAATGGCGAATTGACCAAAAAAGGCGAAGAAATCATTGCGTTTGATCACGACTGCCGCGAAGGTATTTGTGGTTCCTGCGCTATGTTTATCAACGGCCGGGCGCACGGTCCACAAACGGGAGCTACTACGTGTCAGTTGCACATGCGCTCATTCAACGATGGTGATACCATTGTCGTTGAGCCTTGGCGCGCGCGGGCGTTCCCGGTCATTAAAGATTTGATGGTGGACCGTTCGGCATTCGACCGCGTAGCACAGGCGGGTGGTTATATTTCGGTGAACACCGGTTCGGCACCCGATGCCAACGAGATTCCGGTGCCACGTTACGTAGCCGACGAAGCCATGGATGCCGCTCAGTGCATTGCCTGTGGCGCTTGTGTAGCCGCTTGCAAAAACGCATCGGCTATGCTCTACGTAGCGGCTAAAGTGTCGCACTTTGCCGTGCTTCCTCAAGGGCAGGCTGAGCGGCAGCAGCGGGCAGAACGGATGGTGGCACAGATGGATGCCGAAGGCTTTGGTGCCTGTTCCTTTACGGGCGCTTGTTCCGTTGAGTGTCCAAAGTCGATTTCACTCGATCACATCGCCCGTATGAATCGTGAATACCTTGGAGCGAAATTAACCTCAGACAACGTTCAGGGTTAACGTAATACATCAAAAGAAAAAGCCTGTTACGTTCTCATGCAAGCCACGAGAACGTAACAGGCTTTTTCTTGCTTTAAAGCAGAGTGATCAGCAGGAAGTACTATATAATGCTAATATTCTGTTCAGAAAATAAAGAGCTAAGCAAGAGAAGATAGAGAAAGCTTAGCACTCAAGAGGGTTTAAAATTTGAATTAATATGCAGTAGTTATACCCAACATTGAGGTTATGTATAAATCTTCTCTTGTTTGACCGCTATATGAGTTGGTTTTAAAGTAATTAATTACATAAGTCATACTTAAGAACCGTGCGGCAAGTCTCATCTTATAAAACATCATATACTATGCGTTTATGGGTCTTGCTATTGGTTTCGGTAGCTTTACTAGGCGGACCAATAGCTTGTGTAGATTCCGAAGATTTGACGCTGAGGAGCAAATTAGATATACTTATAGTAGAAGGTACCGTTACTAATCTGGTGGAACCGATGAAAATTCGTCTTAACCGGTCCCGACCCGATCAAACGTTAGGACGATCCATCATATTTCCTGTTACTAAAGCAAAAATGTCCGTGGTGGTCGATTCGACAGAAACCATTACGTGTCACGAAACTGTAGATGGTACTTATCAGCTTCCGTCCGATTTTAAAGGACAAGTCGGCCACGCCTACCAACTTCAGTTTACGCTGAGCGACGGAACCCGATATGCTTCTACACAACAGATTATGCAGCCCGTGCCTCCTGTAGCAAGGGTAACGTCAGAGTTCAATACGGCTAGTGTTTTACCGGTAATTGATGAAAATTACACTGGCGGACATGATGTTTATGCTGATATACTTGACCCTGTCGATGTACGTAATTACTACCGTTGGGACTGGACGTTGTATGAACAGCAGGAGTGGTGCCGGTCGTGCGCTGGAGGTATATATGCTGTAAATGCAGTTGAGCTGCTAAGCAGTTCACTTTATCAATCTACCGATCGGCCATACGAGGATTGTTTCTACCCACCAGTTGGTTCACAGGCTCAAAATCAGCTCAGAAACTCTATTATTGATTACCCCTGCCGGACTAAATGTTGGGAAATTATACAGAGTCACGACGATATAAATATATTTAATGATCAGTACAGCAATGGCGGTTTAATCGTTCGTCGGCCAGTAGCCCATATTCCCTACTATCAAAATAAACCGTGTATAGTGCATATACGGCAGGGATCACTTACGAAGGACGCTTATCAGTACTTCAATCTCTTAGCGCAGCAAACCCAAAAAACGGGTGGATTGGCCGATACGCCCCCAGCTATACCAGCGGGAAACATACACAACGTAGCTAATAGTAACGAAGCTGTCGTTGGCTATTTTACGGCCTCGGCGGTATTTATTAAACCACACTATATCGATCGTAGAGATACTCAGGGTGTACCACCTGGCTTATTCTATGCCTTATATGGACGGCTGCCCAAAGCCGAAATGCCACCCCCGTTAGGTCCAGATTTTATTCGGAATGGACCTCCCCGTCCTCCAACCGCCATCTGTGCGCCCGCTGAACAAAGGACATCTTTCAAACCAGCGGGCTGGCCTGATTAATTTTGAATGTGCACGTTGGCAGATAAAAGATAAATGCCTGTTTGTCTGTATTTAATCTTGATTGTACAGAGCTACAGTCAACGCTTTCCATAGTTAATTTTAAAACACAAAAAATCCTAACACGCGCCATACGTATTAGGATTTGTCTATCTGCCAGCAAAAGTACCTAAGCCGTTGCGCCTTCTTTTAGGCGTTCGGCGTTTTCGGCGATGCGGAGTTGTTCGATAAATTCGCCGATGTCGCCGTCCATCACGGCGGGTAGGTTGTATACTGTCAGGCCGATGCGATGATCGGTTACGCGGCTTTGCGGATAGTTATACGTCCGGATCTTGTCGGAGCGGTCGCCACTTCCTACCATCGTCTTCCGTTGCGAGGCAATCGCGTCGTTGTGCTTCTGCAACTCGATTTCGTACAAACGCGAACGTAACACGGTCAGCGCTTTATCAAAGTTTTTCAACTGCGATCGCTCATCCTGACATTGCACCACCAAACCAGTTGGGATGTGCGTCAACCGAACTGCCGAATACGTCGTGTTAACAGACTGGCCACCCGCCCCAGATGAACAGAACGTATCTTTGCGGATGTCGTTCATATTCAGTTCAACGTCCACCTCTTCGGCTTCGGGCAGCACGGCTACGCTGGCGGCCGAGGTGTGAATACGGCCCTGCGTTTCGGTAGCTGGTACGCGTTGTACGCGGTGTACGCCCGATTCAAACTTCAATTTGCCGTATACATCTTCGCCTTCGATCTCGGTGATAATTTCTTTGTACCCGCCCGACGTACCTTCTGTGTAATCGACGAGCGTCATGCGCCAGCCCATTTTCTCGCAGAACCGCTGGTACATCCGGAAAATATCACCCGCAAAAATGGCTGCTTCGTCGCCACCCGTACCACCACGAATTTCAAGAATAACGTTTTTACTATCGTTGGGGTCTTTCGGAATCAGCATCTCCTTGAGCGTTTCTTCCAGCGATTCCCGGCGCGGCAGCAGTTCGTCTAACTCGCCTTTTGCCATCTCCCGAAAGTCTTCATCTTTCTCAGTGGCAATGATTTGCTTGGCATTGTCGATCTCCAGCAGCAGTTGCTGATAGGCGAGGTATTGATCAACAATCTTTTCCAGATCTTTATATTCTTTGCTCAGCTTCATGAACCGCTTCTGGTCGGAAACCACCTCTGGCTGCACAATCTGCTGGGCGACTTCGTTAAAGCGTTCCCGAATGGCTTCTAATTGTTCGAGCATAACTGTTTCTCTAGTATCGTACTACAAAAATACAACATTTCGGCCGGACAACCGCCCATCCGCTACCTTTGCAACCCGCAGCTTGTGCGCAACGTTACATACGTACTGGCCACTATGATTCTCCGGTTCAATGAAAACGCATTCTCTTATCCTTACGTTTGCTCTGCTCACGCTGGCGCTTAGTTCCTGTGATCCCGAACGGGTAAAATATACCAACGAGTTAAAGCAGCAGATGGCTGATATGAAGATCAAACGCATTACCAACGCCGATATGGTTGAAACGGTGAATACGTTTGGTGACCGCATTAGCCGTACGGTTCAAAATGAACTGGCCGAAAAACTCCAGGCTGCCACCGATCCGGCCGAACAGGCAAAACTTTGCCAATTGCAGACACTGCCCCGCACGAAGGCCATCGGCGAGAAATATGGCGTGGATATTCGTTTACTGGGCGCAGCCGATGTGCAGAATAAGACCTTGAACCAAAAAGAGCGCGAGATACTCGACGCATACCTGTACAATGCCGAGCAGAAGAAATCGCAGATCTCGAACATCCAGAAGATAAATGATACGCTGTTTATCTACAACGCGGTCGTACCAACCGAAAACAGAATCTGTGAGGTCTGTTTCGGTAAGCAGAAAACACCGCTGGCTGTCTGGAGGATCGCCTTTCCCAAGCGTGAAGTGATTCGGCGAACAAAACCATCCGCCAAATAGCGGTACGTATTACGCCCTATTCTAGGAAGTGGTATCTCCGGCCACCGACAGTCACTGTAGCTCTCGCAGATACATCTGAATGGTGTTTTCCAGGCCGAAATAAAGGGCGTCGGAAATTAGCGCGTGGCCGATCGATACTTCCAGCAGGCTGGGAATGTGCTGGGCAAAATACCGAATGTTCTCCAGGCTTAGATCATGCCCCGCGTTGAGACCTAGCCCAAGCTCATTGGCCACCGTTGCCGCCCGGTAGAACGGAGCGATCGCGGCTTCAGGGCTCGTAGGGAAATGGGTTGCGTAGGGTTCGGTATACAGTTCGATCCGGTCGGTGCCGGTGGCTTTAGCGCCTTCGACCATGCGCTCGTCGGCATCCACAAAAATTGATACCCGGATACCATCCTGTTTAAACGTATCGACTAGTCGGCGTAGCTTATCCCGATGTGTAAGGGTATCCCAGCCTGCGTTCGACGTGATGGCATCCGGCGCGTCGGGCACCAGTGTTACCTGAGCGGGTTTGACACGCTTAACCAACTCAATGAATCGCTCGTCGGGGTTGCCTTCAATATTGAACTCGGTCGTAACAACGTCCGCCAGATCAAGTACGTCCTGATACCGAATGTGCCGTTCGTCAGGGCGAGGGTGCACCGTAATGCCTTCGGCTCCGAAGCGTTCAGCGTCCAGAGCGACCCGAACCACATTAGGATTGCTGCCTCCCCGCGAGTTTCGGAGCGTGGCAATTTTATTGATGTTAACGCTTAAACGAGTCATAGTGTAACGTGTAAAAGTCGGCAAAGACTGCAGAACCAGGCAGCCTTTTATTGCAAAGCAACTTCAATGGTTTTGTTTTGGTTCTGCCTGTCCGCGCTAACGAGCGTGTCTTTGTTACGTATTGAAGTTGGGCTAATCGTTGCTGCCTGGTTTGAAGGCAGCTAGAAAGGCCGGTGCTGAACAGAGCAACGTAACAGCGATAGGCAGTTATGCTATTGTGAGTTATTTGTAAAGATATGGCTGAGGCACAGCTATTTATTCATAATCTGGCCGAAGCCTGTACGCATCTGAACCCAGTCTTTTGCCGGTTCGATCAGCAAAATAGGCAGTTCATTCGCTCATCGATTGGTTCAGGGACATCGATCGGCCAACTTTGTAACATCAAGAACAGGACGACACAGTAGACGACAACATACAACACAAAATGAACACAACCCGTAAGGAGCCGCTGCCTAAGGGAGCCTTAAGGATATCAGAAAATTAGGGTGTCTGGTAGCGTAGGTCGAAACCGCAGCAGTGAACCCGTACCGCTACCATATAAAGTCATTAGGGAATTCATCATAGAAGTTAGGTTAGGGAAGCAGACTGCCCGGCGATGGTATTGCCGGGCAGTTTTATGTACAGTTCATCCCGGCTTTTTGTCAATTCAACCGACGTATTGTGCACTTGATGCGATTGTGGTACGGTACTTGGTGAGCATCCCGTTATTTTCGGATATTCGCCGATATGACGCTGCCCCTAAAATGGCCTGAGGTTATCCGTCCTCGTTTTTTCTCGAAGATAGAGTGGATATATCACCTGCTGATGATGCCTGTACTATTCCCGTTGGGGAATTACTACTTCATCGGCCCGCGCTATTTTCAGGATCTGATAACGTTCCTGATGGGAACCGCCGTTGTGTTCGGTTTATACTGGCTGTCGATTATTGCGTTAACCTTTGCCGTTCGCTGGGTAACCAGCCGATTTCCCGATCAGCGTCAGGCCGTAACGCGCACGCTGGTAATGCTGGTTCTGGTCGGTGGGCTGACGGTGTTGCTGGCTAGTTTTGACGTGTGGATTTACAGCGTAACGCCTTTTTTGCAGGTACAATTCAGTTGGGACGCGGTTCGGCCGATCTGGATATTAGGGTTCATTTTTGATATTTTCTTATGCATTGCACTCAACTTGTTCTACGCCTATTCGCAGTGGCAGGAAAATCAGACCGAGAATGAACAATTGAAACGGGCCGCGCTGCAACACCAGTTCGACGCGCTGAAAGGACAGCTCAATCCGCATTTTTTGTTCAACAGTCTAAATTCGCTTTCCTCGCTCATCAGCGAAGATCCCGATCGGGCCGAACGATTTGTGGATGAATTGTCGAAAGTGTATCGGTACTTATTGCAGGCTGGCAACCGCGATCTGGTGTCCCTGCAGGAAGAGATTACGTTTATCCGCGTTTACATAAACTTACTTCAAACCCGCTACGGCTCCAGCCTGCGGGTTGAGCTTGACATCGTCCGTGATTACCTGAACCGCATGTTGCCACCACTGAGCTTGCAGACCCTGATTGATAATGCGGTAAAGCATAACGTAATGCTGCATGACAAACCGCTGACGATAACCATCAGAACAACCCCACTGGGTTTGCAGGTGAACAACAACTTACAACGGAAGAAAATCACCGTAGAAACCCAGCGGTCCGGGCTGGCTAATCTGGCCGCTAAGTATCGACTGTTCGGTGAAGAGCCGGTACAAATTCGCGAAACAGAATCCGATTTTCGCGTTACGTTGCCTTTGTTGCAGATTCCAACCAGCTATACGCCATGACGCCCTGTTGCGAAACCCGCCTGCGTATGGTCGGCCCCTTTGTGCTGTATCTGTTCGGCACCTTGTTTTTCCGGCTAAGCGCCGTGGTCAATGCCGCTGATCTGGACGAGGCACTTCGGTATGAGTGGATCGCCATACTGGCAGGCTACCTGTGCTGGAATCTGACCCGGTGGGTCGTCATAACCATCCAGCGGCATTGCCCGGGTCTGGGTCAAACCAAAAAACGATTAATCTGGCTGGCTATCGGGTTTCCGTTGCTGGTCAGTTTCGGTGTAATCGTGCGGGTGGAAAGCCATTCGCTGGTGCTGGGCAACTGGTTCGATACGTCCGTTCAGTTCGACTACGCCACTACGACGGGTGTACAACTGTTCTATCATTCGGTGTACATCGCTCTATACGAAGGTATCTACCTGTATCGCCAATGGCAGCAGACCAACGCTGAGAAAGAAGTGTTGCTGAAGGCGCAATGGCAGGGCCAGTTCGAGAGCCTGAAAAATCAGGTCAATCCGCACTTTCTGTTCAATAGCTTAAACTCTCTCTCCTCGCTCATTGCTGACGAACCCGTTAAGGCCGAGCGCTTTGTGGATGAAATGGCTAAGGTGTATCGGTATCTGCTGCGTACGAACGAAGGCGAATTAACGACCCTGGAAACTGAGTTGGGCTTTATCAATTCATACGCTCATTTACTCAAAACACGCTATGGGAAAGGCATCTCAGTAACGGTTGATGTTGATATTGAACAGAATACGTGTTACTTGCCCCCGCTGACGCTGCAAATGCTGGTCGAGAACGCCGTGAAACACAATACCATCCTAAGCCATAAACCGTTGACAATCGAGATCAAGGCTACCGCCAACGGACCCGAGCGGGCAGGGCGGCTGATGGTACGTAATAATTTGCAGAAACGGACCGTCCGGATTCCGTCTAATCAGGTTGGCTTATCGAACATTGCGGCTAAATACCGGATGCTGAGCAGACAGGATATTTTCGTGCGCGACGATGGCCAGTATTTTACGGTAGTGCTTCCGTTGTTAGCTGATTTGCAACCGGTCAACGCTTCATGACGACCTCTGTGCATCATCTGCTCTACCGGCTGCCTGCTGTTCGCCCGCAAACGAAATGGCAGTTGCTGCTGCTATTGCCGTGGTTTATTCCCCTGCTGACGTACTGGTTGTTGGGTGATCGATACGTATCGGACGTATCCACTTTCATTCTGGCCACAATGCTCAATTTAAGTATTGGCGTTACGTGTCTGTTTACGCTCGATCAACTGATACAACAGGTCGTTCGGCGGTACCCAAACATTGGGCAGACGTGGTCACGAATCTGGCGCTTGCTAACTGTTTTTATGATCGTAACGCCCTTGTTCATACTGGGTGGCATGTATTGTTACGATCACTTTCACTGGTTCGGCTATAGTCATGATTCGGAAATAACCGGGCGAATCCTGTTTATGAACATAGGCGCTAACATCTTATCGGTAGGTATCGATGAAACGGCTTATTCGCTGACAAAATGGCGAGAAAACGCGCTTGAGAAAGAGCAGTTGAAAAAAATAAACCTGCAAAGTCAGTTTGAGAGCCTTAAGAACCAGGTTAATCCACACTTTCTGTTCAACAGCCTAAACTCACTATCCTCGCTTATTGCTGAGGAGCCTCAGCAGGCTGAACAGTTCGTCGACGAGATGTCAAAAGTGTACCGATATCTGCTACAAACCAATGAAGGAGAGCTAACCACTCTGGCGAATGAATTGAAGTTTATCGACTCGTATTACCACTTACTGAAAACCAGGTATCAGGCCGGCATTTGTCTGAATGTCGATGTACCCAATCAGTACTTATCTTATCTACTGCCGCCATTGACGTTGCAGATGCTGGTCGAAAATGCTGTAAAGCATAACATTATTCAGGCTAATAAACCCTTACTGCTCGAACTGACCATTTCGGAGGGCCAGTTAATCGTGCGCAACAACTTACAACGCAAAACCCTTCGGGTTGTCTCCAGCCAGGTTGGGCTGACCAATATTGCGGCCAAGTATCGCCTGTTGGCGCAAACTGAGCCGATTGTCAGCGACAGTAATGGTTATTTCACTGTAGTTTTACCCCTCTTATCACCTTTGATCGTATGAATGTATTGATTGTTGAAGACGAAGACCTGGCTGTTCGAAAACTCCAGAAGTTAGTGCAGGAGGTAGACCCTTCCCTGTCGATAACTGGTGTTACGGCCAGCATTGAAGATACCGTGGAATGGATGCAGAACAATCCATCTCCCGATCTGATCTTTATGGATATTGAGCTGGCCGACGGGCAGAGTTTTGAAATTTTTGAGCGGACAGAGGTACGTAGTACCGTGATCTTCACAACCTCGTACGACGAGTATGCGCTGCAGGCGTTTAAAGTCAACAGCATCGATTACTTGCTGAAACCGATTCAGAAAGAAGATTTACAGCGGAGCCTGAAGAAATTTCATGATTTGCACCGCACGGCGCAACCCGACGGCCAGGCCAGCAATTCGCAGCCGTTTAATCTGGACAAACTGCTGCGGGAACTACAACTTCAGCAGCAACCCAAAGACTACCGGAAGCGCTTTCTGGTCCGTCAGGGGCAGCGGCTATTGTCGGTCGAAACGAGCGAAATTGCTTATTTCTATACCGATGAGCGGTTCAGTTTCTTCCGTACGTACACGAACCAAAAGTTCTTAGTCGATTATACACTCGACGAGCTGGCTGATGCCTTAGACCCCGCGCATTTTTACCGGATCAACCGGGGCGTTATAGTTACCCACCGCTCGGTGTCGCAGATGCAGCCGTATTTCGGTAACCGCCTGGCCCTAACCATGCAACCCGCTTTCGACAAGGAAGCAATTGTCAGCCGGGAAAAAGTGAGTGAGTTTAAGAAGTGGATGGGGAAATAAACTCAATAGCCAGCGGCCTGGCCATCTTTGCGCATTTCGGTAGCACCCCAGTAAACCCGGTTGGTGGCATCGAACCGAATGGCCTGGTAGCCGCCGAAGAAGTCGGTTTCGGCCAGACGGTGCCCGCGTCGTTCGAGTTCGGCGCGTACATCTTTGGAAATACCACTTTCCAGTGCCAGCCGCCCCCCGTCGGTCATCAACGTACCGATGGGTTCGCTGCTGCCGGAGTGACTGAATCGGGCGGCATCACCGGCTTCCTGTACGTTCATGCCAAAGTCGATGATGTTGCACAAAACCTGAAGATGACCCTGGGGCTGCATGGCCCCGCCCATAACGCCGAAGCTTAGAAAGGGTTCTCCGTTTTTGAGCACAAAACCAGGGATGATTGTCGAGAACGGGCGTTTGCCGGGCGCATATACGTTGGCATGATCGGGCTGCATAGTAAAGCTGGTGCCTCGGTTATGAAAAACGAAGCCCAGACCGTCGGGTACCATGCCGCTACCAAACTCGAGCATATTGCTCTGAATGAGCGAGACCATGTTTCCCTGGTCATCGGCTACGGTTAAGTAAACGGTGTCACCAGCCCGGAGCGCCGGAATACCCGCATCGATACGTTCTGCAGCCTTGTTCATATTAATCAGCTTCCGGCGCTGATCGGCATACGCCTTGGTTAGCAGCCAATCGGTCGAAGCCTTGCCAAATTCTGGGTCGACGTAGTACCGGGCGCGATCTTCGAAGGCTAATTTTTTTGCTTCAACCAGTAGATGCAGATAATCGGCGCTGTTATGCCCCATACTCTTCAGGTCGTAGCCTTCCAGAATATTGAGCATTTGTAAAACGGCGATTCCCTGTCCGTTGGGTGGTAGTTCATAAACATCATAGCCCCGGTATTTCACCGATACGGGGTCAATCCAATTGCTTTGATGGGCGGCCAGGTCCGTTTTACGTAACGGCATACCCACTCGTCGGGCATATTGGTCAATCGCATCGGCAATAGGACCTTTATAAAACGCATCCCGGCCGCTCTGCGCTATTTTTTCGTAGGTAGCTGCTAAATCAGTATTCTTGAATAACTGGCCTTCGACGGGTGCTTTGCCGTTGATCAAGTACGTTTTACGGAAATTATCAAACTCGGAAATATCGGCCTGATTAGCCGATAACCGATTAGCCGCCACCTGCCACGAATAGGCGATCACTTGCGGAACGGGTACACCTTCGCGCGCGTAGCGAATGCTGGGGGCAAGAATGTTACGTACGGAAAGTTTGCCAAATCGCTTGTGTAGCTCGAACCAGCCATCCACACAACCTGGAACCGAAACGGCCAGGGGGCCATACAGCGGGATTTGCGTCTGCTTGCCCAGTCGGGTACGTAACGCATCATACGTCAAGCCTTTGGGGGATCGCCCGCTGGCATTCAGGCCGTAGAGCTTACGGTCTTTCGCCGACCAGACAATCGCGAACAAGTCACCACCAATGCCGCCGTTGTTCGGTTCGATAACACCCAACGCAGCGTTTGCCGCAATGGCCGCATCAACGGCTGAACCACCCTGTTTTAAAATGTCCAGACCAATCTGCGTCGCAAGTGCGTGACTGGTTGCGACCATGCCATGCGTTCCCAGAGTGGGGCTGCGCGTGACGAAGTTCGGTCCCGTGATGCGGTCGCCTTTACCCGTCTGCTGGCCATACAGGGTGGGCGTACTGAATACGAGCAGGCTTACGATAAAACCCAGGATTGTGCGGTTCATTGGCTGTTTACCAGCTGTCGATGTCAAACAGCTACTTACGTTAAAAGTCACTCTACTGAACCGCTTACTTAACCCGGAAGCTCATAAACGGTCAAAACATTACGTTATAGACTGTAAATCCGTTGTCTTCATTGGTTTAGAATGCTGGCAACGCAAAATTCTCTAGTCCCTTTACAACCTCAACGAAGGGATTAGGGTCTGATTGGTTAGTACAGCTAGTATAATTTATGACAACTATGAAGATTAGTTATTTAGCCGCGGTTCTGCTTAGTGGATTAGCAGCCGTCGGATGTCAACAAACTACTCAGAACGCTGCTCAGCCATCGGAGTCTGTAGTGGTAGGAATTAAGCAGTCGGCACGTATAGGGCAGAGTGTGACCGTGCAGGTCGATACGATTCAGGATAGCCGCTGCCCGGCCAATGCCATCTGCATTCGGGCCGGAAACGCCGATGTTTCGTTTACGCTCACCGACGGCACAAACCGTCAGTCGGGAAGCTTGTGCCTTGGCGAGTGCAAGCCAGGTCCCAAAGACAAAGACTCGACAACGATTCAGTTAGGTAACGATCGGTATCTGGTGCTGCTAAGCGAGGTTCGGCCTTATCCGGGTACTGATCCCGCCAACACAAAGCAGGAAGCAGTGATTAAGGTTAAAAAGCAATAGCTATAAACGCACCTGGCAACAAAAGCAACGCGGCCCGTTCCTACCAGAATGGGCCGCGTTGCTTTTGTTATAAACAGCGGTGCCGGTCAGCCTTTCCTCAAATTAGAGGTTACCACAAAAGTGAGCCACGCCCTGACTTGAAACAATATGGCGGCCATTTCCTTATTTCTTAACAAGCCTTTGCAAACATAATCTAGTTAAAAAGTAGTTAAAACCGTAGTTACAAGAATATGTGAGGCCAAATCGATCAGATATAATTTGTCAGGGTTAAGGCATGACAAGCTATATGCTTGATTCATAGAGTTTTTAACGTTATGGTTGACGAAATACATGTAAACAAACGATCGCTTGGGATTACGTTTGTTGCCGAAGATGAAGCAGAGATTCTGGTGTGGGCGCCAAAGGCTAAGCACGTAGCCATCAAGTTGTACGGTAATGCTGCAGCTATCCCGCTGAAGACAGACAGATTCGGCTACTGGTGCGCTAAAACGCATCAGATTAGCCCCGGTGATTTGTATGAATTTGTTCTGGATGGCGAACTAAGGCGTTCCGATCCGGCATCACTTTGCCAGCCGCAGGGTGTTCATGGACCTTCTCAGGTCGTAAACCTTACCGACTTTCAATGGAATGATCAGGCCTGGGAGAACCTGCCCCTAGAAGAGTACATTATTTATGAACTGCATACGGGTACGTTTACGCCCGAGGGTACGTTTGACGCCATCGAAGAAAAGCTGGATTATCTCAAAGCGTTAGGCGTCAACGCGATTGAACTTATGCCGATTGCGCAGTTTCCCGATTCACGCAACTGGGGTTACGATGGCGTGTTTCCGTACGCCATTCAGAACAGCTACGGGGGAGCCAGCCAACTACAGCACCTCGTTGATACCTGCCACGCGAAAGGAATAGCGGTCTTGCTCGACGTAGTGTATAATCACTTTGGTCCAGAGGGCAACTACTTCAGAGATTTCGGGCCTTACTTCACCAACAAGTACTATACACCCTGGGGCGAGGCCATCAACTTTGACGATGCCTGGTGCGATGGCGTTCGGCGTTACTTTATTGAAAATGCGCTCATGTGGTTCCGGGATTTCCACATCGACGCGTTACGTCTCGACGCAGTTCATGCCATAAAGGATTTTAGCACAACCCACATTCTGCGCGAGATCAAGCAGTACGTCGATCAGCTGATGGAAGCAACTGGTCGTCGGCATTATCTGATTGTGGAAAACGATCTGAACGATCCGAAATTCATCAACCCCTTATCTGAAGAGGGATTTGGCATGGATGCCCAATGGATGGATGAGTTTCATCATGCTTTACGGGTTACGGTCGGCCAAGAACGTAACGGCTATTACTCTGACTTCACGGGTATAAGCCACCTGGCCAAATCCTATCGGGATGCTTACGTATACGATGGCCAGTTTTCGGAGGAGCGGCACCGCTTCTTTGGGAAAAAGGCCGAAAACAATCCGGGTCAACAGTTTGTCGTATTCTCGCAGAATCACGATCACATCGGTAATCGCAAGCTGGGCGAACGGTCCAGCCAGCTCTATAGTTTCGATACGTTAAAAGTGATGGCAGGGGCGGTTATGGTCAGCCCGTATCTACCCCTGTTGTTTATGGGAGAGGAGTGGGCCGAAACGAACCCGTTCCTATACTTCGTCAGCCATACTGATCCGGAGTTAGTAGAAGCCGTGCGGCAGGGACGTCAGCAGGAGTTCGCTTCCTTCTATGCCAGCGATGAGGTTACCGTGCCCGACCCGATGTCTGAATATATTTTCCAACAATCGAAGTTGCAATGGGAATTGTTAGATCAGGAGCCGCATAAAACATTGTTGCGGTACTATCAGACGCTTATTGCGCTCCGTAAGGAACACCCGGCCTTACGCCATTTAGATCGAAAAAATCTAGACGTCAGCGAGAGTGAGGAGCAGAAAACGCTGATCCTGCACCGCTGGCACGACGATCAGCACGTGCTTTGTCTAATGAACTTTGCCAAAGAGCCAAGAGAGGTGAACATACCAGCTTTGGACTTGTCCTGGGAGAAAGCACTTGATTCGGCCGATTCGCAGTGGCAAGATCAAACAAAAGAGGAAGCTGATCGACCAGCCGCCAGTCAGGCCCCACAAACTACCTCAGATGGAGAGACTATTACGCTCCAGGCCGAATCATTCGTCATCTACACACAACGCTATGAATAATCCGGTTGCTACGTACCGATTGCAATTTCATAAAGAGTTTACTTTCAGTGATTTTGAGCGTGTTATTCCCTATTTACACCAGCTTGGCGTAAGTACCATATATGCATCTCCGATCTTTGAAGCCGTACCGGGCAGTACGCACGGTTACGACTCCGTTAATCCGCAGCGTATTAACCCTGAAATTGGCACAGAGGAGCAGCTAAGAGCCATCAGTAAGCAACTCCATGAATTGGGTATTCACTGGGTGCAGGACATTGTACCGAATCACATGGCGTTCCACCCCAACAATACCTGGCTGATGGACGTCTTGGAAAAAGGGCAGCGATCACTCTACGCCCGTTTCTTCGATATAAACTGGACAAGCCCGGTTCATGGGGGGCGGCTTATGGTGCCGTTCCTGGGTTCACCGCTGGAAAAGATTGTTGAGAATGGGGAGTTGAAAATCGATTACCAGGACCAACGGTTCGTGCTGGCGTATTACGATTCGCCTTATCCGATTGGTCTCGATTCATACGCTGCGATTCTACAAGCCGGTTCGGAGGAACCATCAAAGGCGATTCGTGAGCTACTGAATCAGTTGGCCAAGCTGGCAGAAACGGAGGACACCGAGACTTATGCGTTACAGACAACCGAATTTCAGACGAAGCTGGCGAATCTGCTTGACGAGCCTAGTGGTAAAGCGTATCTGAAAAACTGTTTGAAAGCGGTTAATGAAGATGCCACGCGTATTCAGCAGATCGCCGATGAACAGGCATATCGGTTATGCTACCATGCCGAAACCGATACGGAAATTAATTACCGGCGGTTCTTCACGGTCAATGGCCTGATCTGTCTGAATATTCAGGATGAGGTCGTCTTTGAACACGTTCATAAACACATTAAAGCGCTAGTAGAGGCTGATGTGTTTCAGGGGCTACGCGTCGACCATATTGACGGGCTATATGACCCAACTCAGTACTTAGAGCGACTACGGGAGTTGGCCGGACCTAAAGCCTACATCGTTGTTGAAAAAATCCTGGAAACGGGCGAAGAGCTGCCGAGGAACTGGCCAATTCAGGGGGAGACGGGCTACGCGTATCTGTCGCTGGTCAACAATGTACTCACGCGAACCCGGAGCAGCGCCAACTTCACCCGCTTCTACCACAAGTTGCTGGGCGAAAAGGTCAAGATTCATGAGGAGCTTTACGACAAGAAAGCCTACATCCTTAATGAGCACATGCAGGGTGAGCGGGAGAATTTATACCACCTGTTGCTCGACCTGCAACTGATTGACGAGCGCCTAGCAGGGCCACTGACGCCGGACGTAATGAAGGCCGGAATTGGTGAGTTTCTGATTCAATGCCCGGTTTACCGCTATTATGGTAACCAGTTTCCACTAACTGCGGAGGAAGCCCAGGCCGTACAGGACATCATCAGCCGGATTCGGCAACGTAAGCGCGAGTTAAGTCCGGCAATGGACGTACTGGAAGATGCCTGGCTGGTGAAGCCACAAGCGGGCGATGAAGCTTATAATAGCCGCGCGCTACGTTTTTATCAGCGCTGCATGCAGTTTACCGGGCCGCTCATGGCAAAAGGTGTTGAGGATACGCTCATGTATACTTACACGCGTTTCCTGGGACACGATGAAGTCGGCGATTCCCCCGACTTTTTCGGCCTTACGGTCGATGAATTTCACCAGAAAATGCTGGACCGGCAGGAAGGTTGGCCGCTGTCCATCAACGCTACGTCGACGCACGACACCAAACGGGGTGAAGACGTTCGTAGCCGCCTGAATGTACTGACCGACTTAACCGACGAATGGATTGATGCAGTCGAAGAATGGCAGGAGCTGAACAAGGACTTAAAGCAAAATGATGCGCCCGACGCCAACGATGAGTATTTCATTTACCAAACACTGATCGGTGCTCATCCCATGCCGGGGCATGACGAAGATAATTTCCCAACTCGTCTGGCCGAGTATCTTGAAAAGTCCCTGCGTGAGGCTAAGCGACATTCGAGTTGGAACGAACCGAACGAAGTCTACGAAGAAGCAACGAAGAATTTTGCGTTGAAGCTACTTGACCACAAACGACCTTTCTGGAAACGCTTCGGACAATTTCACCGGAGAGTAGCCGATTTTGGCGTAGCTAACTCACTGGCGCAGGTTATGCTGAAGTTCACCACCCCGGGGTTACCAGATGTGTATCAGGGCTGCGAAGGATGGGATCTGAGTATGGTTGACCCCGACAACCGGCGGTCTGTTGATTTCAACCAGCGTCAGCAGTGGCTCGATGAACTGTCATCAAAAGAATCAGAGAGCATTTGGGCTGATTTGTGGAAGAACCGGTTCGATGCCAGCGTAAAACTTTGGCTGGTACACACCCTGCTTAATGAACGTAAACAATACCCCGACCTTTTTGCCAAAGGACATTACGTTCCCTTGCAGGTAGCTGGTCGACATAAACAGCACGTACTGGCCTTTGCCCGTCGGTATGAGCAGACCTGGTACGTAGTCGCAATTCCGCTTGGCCTGGCTCAGTTAGCTAATCAGGATGAGCTAGAGGCTATTGACTGGGCTGATACCCGCATTGTCTTGCCCGACTACGTACCGCAGGAGTGGGCGCATCGGCTTGTACGGGCCAGTGGTAAAGTTGAGAAGGGGAGCCTTGCAATCCAGGACCTCTTTAAAGATATACCGCTGGCAATAGTCAAGCTCCAGAAAGCACCCACTGAACGTAGCGCAGGCATCCTGTTACCCGTTACGTCCTTGCCATCGCCTTATGGCGTCGGTGATTTCGGACCGGAGGCAAAGGCGTTCGCTGATTTTCTGAGCCGGAGCCATCAGACGTACTGGCAGTTGCTACCAATCAATCCGGTTGAATCGGGGCAGGGCCATTCGCCTTATAGTTCGAATTCGAGTATGGCGGGTAGCCCACTCTTGATAAGCTTAGATGTACTAGCCCAAGAAGGTTTGCTGGATCAGGAAACCGTATTAGCCCATCAGTTACCCATTCAGGATAAAGCCGATTTCAAAGCGGCAAAGGGTTCGAAGGAAGAGTTGTTTGAGATAGCGTATCGGAATTTTAAGGCGCACCGATCAGCCGCTCTTCAACTGGAGTTTGAGCAGTTTTGTGAACAAGAAGCATACTGGCTTGATGATTACGCATTGTATTCGGCCTTAAAAATACACCATAAGGATGCGCCCTGGTTTGAATGGTCAAAGGGATATCGACTTCGTCAACCGGAGCCGCTGCAAGCCTTTGCCAGAGATAACGAAGAGGTGATGGACAAGGTGAAGTGGCTCCAGTTCGTGTTCACAAGCCAGTGGAAAGATCTGAAAGCGTACTGCAATGCCCTCGGCATACAACTGTTCGGTGACTTACCTTTTTACGTGAGTTATGATTCCGTTGATGTGTGGGCGAACCCAGATCTGTTCAGTATCGACAATGATGGAAAGATGACGGGTGTAGCTGGTGTGCCGCCCGACTATTTTAACGACGATGGCCAACTTTGGGGGATGCCTGTATTCCGGTGGGATGTCTTAAAGGAGCAGGGCTACTCGTGGTGGATACAGCGCCTGCGCAAAAACATGGAGTTGTATGATTTGTTACGTCTCGACCATTTTCGGGCCTTTGCTGATTATTGGGAAGTGCCCGCCAGCGAAAAGACGGCTGTGAATGGTACGTGGAAACCCGGACCCGGTGCCGACTTTTTCAATGTCGTTCGGCAGGAGTTGGGCGAGCTGCCGTTTGTGGCCGAAGACCTGGGCGATATCAACGAAGCAGTTTATGAGCTTCGGGATGCGTTCAAGATGCCAGGTATGAAAGTCGTGCAGTTTGCCTTCGGCGATGACATGCCCCAAACGGTAAACATTCCGCACAATCATACCATCAATTCGATTGCCTATACCGGCACGCACGATAACAACACCAGCCGGGGCTGGTACCGGCAGAATGCGGATAAAGAAGACCAGATGCGGCTGGCGAAATACGTGGGATATCCGGTTACGGAGAACGATGTGCATGTCGTGTTGGGCCGGATGACATACGGTTCTGTTGCTAAGCTTGCCGTTCTACCCATGCAGGATGTAATTGGCTTAGACGAAAAAGCCCGGTTGAATACACCGGCTTCGGGCAGTGGCAACTGGGAATGGCGACTGTTGCCCGGACAGATTTCGGAGGAGATTGAAGCGCAGTTGAGAGAGTGGGTAAAGGTATATAATCGCTAATCAAGTCTGTCAAAACAATGCTTAAACTAGGCTATCACGCATCGCACGAGCAATTTAAACCCAGCACGTTATTGACCCTGATGCAACGGGCTGAACAAGCTGGATTTACGGCCGGAACATCGTCGGATCACTTTCATCCCTGGAGTAACCGGCAAGGCGAAAGTGGTTTTGCGTGGTCGTGGTTAGGGGCTGCTTTACAGGCTACGTCGCTATCGTTTGGGGTTGTAAACGCGCCCGGCCAGCGCTATCATCCGGCCATTATTGCCCAGGCAGCGGCTACATTGGCCGACATGTTTCCCGAACGATTCTGGATGGCTGTTGGAACGGGGCAATACCTGAACGAGCACATCACGGGTGATAAGTGGCCAACCAAAGCCGATCGGAACGCGCGGCTCAAGGAGTGTGTGGATATTATTCGGGCGTTGTGGAACGGCGAAACGGTGACGCACCACGGTCTGGTGACGGTAGAAGATGCCATTTTGTACTCAAAACCGGCGATAAAGCCGTTGATCTTTGGCGCGGCCGTAACGAGCAAAACGGCCGAGTGGGTTGGGAGCTGGGCCGATGGATTACTGACCATTTCTCAACCGATTGAACAACTAAAAGAAGTGGTGGACGCGTTTCGGCGGGGCGGTGGCGAAGGAAAACCTATGTACTTAAAAGTGCAGCTATCGTACGCAGAAACGAAAGAAGCCGCTCAGCAAGGCGCTTACGATCAGTGGAGATCAAACATCTTCCCGAACGGCATGCTGACTGAACTGCGTCTACCCGAGCAGTTCGACATGGCCGGTGATCTGGTTAATGTCAGCGAGGTCGATAAGATGGTGAATATCTCGGCTGATCCGAGTCAGCATGTTGCCTGGCTACAGCAGTACGCTGACCTCGGTTTCGAGCAGTTATCGCTCCATAACGTCAATTTAGAGCAGGAGCGCTTCATTGACGATTTTGGTCAGAATGTGCTGCCGGCTTTGCTCAAGTAGGTTCATTACATTGTAGTGTCAGGTTTGAGAATCTGACACTACACTACATACCATCTTACATTTTCCACTACACGGACTTACTTGAAGTGATATCGGATTTTGAGAATCTGATGCAATACCTCCTTGAAACATTAAGTTGCTGGCGTTTAGAAACGACTTGGAAGCCGTAGAGCGGTAGTTGTAATACTCCCTAGCTTATTAATTACAGTTCAGCTCTCCTTCTGAACGCTTAGAAATACAATACCCTTGCTCAATTTGTCGGGCGCTTATTCGAGCAGATAGACAAACTACGAGAGATAGGCGGCTTACTGCATTAAAGAACCGCAGAAATTACCGCATTCCCCGTAATTCTTACCGCTATCGGTACATCAACTCTTTCCAACTTTGTCTTGGTTAATCGGCGGGCTTTACCCCTCCCGAAAGTCAATAAACACTAAATACCAAAGACTATGCCTACGCTAAAAGTTAAAGACGGTACCGAGATTTATTACAAAGATTGGGGAACTGGTCAACCTATTGTGTTTCACCACGGTTGGCCGTTATCGGCTGATGACTGGGATGCCCAGATGATGTTTTTTCTAACGCGTGGGTATCGGGTTATTGCCGCTGATCGACGGGGACATGGACGCTCTACTCAATCACCCGACGGACACGACATTGACAGCTATGCCGCTGACATCGCCGAACTGGTCGAATTGCTCGACCTGAACGATGCCATTCACATCGGGCATTCCACGGGCGGTGGAGTTGTAGCTCGGTACGTAGCCAAACACGGACAGGGACGGGTTGATAAAGCGGTTCTCATTAGTGCCGTGACGCCGTTAATGGTACAAACCGAAGCCAATCCGGATGGGGTGCCCATGTCTGTGTTTGATGATATTCGGGAAAACACAGCGACCCGGCGGCAGCAATATTATAACGAGTTCACCCTACCTTTTTACGGCTATAACCGGTCTGGTGTTACGCCGTTGCAGGGCGTACGGGACAATTGGTGGCGGCAGGGTATGATGGGTGGTATCAATGCGCATTACTATGGTATAAAAGCATTCTCGGAAACCAATTTTACAGAAGATCTCAAGAGTATTGACGTACCGGTTCTAGTTCTGCACGGAGAAGACGATCAGATCGTACCTATCGATGTTACGGCCCGTAAAGCTGTCAAACTTCTAAAGAATGGCCGTCTGATTACGTATCCGGGCTTTCCGCATGGAATGCCGACAACGGAAGCCGCCACGATCAACGCTGACTTGCTCGCGTTTATACAATCGGAAGCATAATTGCCTTCCGGAAAGAACACAAACGCGCAGGATTCCAATTCAGGTTCTATGGATTTGGTTGATGGTGTATGTGCTATAAACAAGCCTGTCACCATCAACCAACTCCATAGGATCAAGTTACCCTTTCCTTACCATGAACGATTCAATTTTAGGTCTTCATCATATAACCGCCATTGCCAACAACGCCCAGCGTAACTATGATTTTTACACGCACGTGTTGGGACTGCGTATGGTTAAGAAGACGGTTAATTTCGATGATCCCACTACGTACCATTTTTATTACGGCAACGAAGAAGGGACGCCCGGAACCATCCTAACGTTCTTTCCCTGGGAAGGCATCGGCCCTGGTCGGAACGGCATCGGGATGGCAACCGAAATTGGCTATTCGGTTCCATCAGATAGCTTGGATAACTGGGCCGGGAGGTTTCGGGAAGCGGGTGTTTCGATGGGAGAGCAGGCCGAGCGATTCGGTGAACGGTATCTGCCGTTTACGGACCCCGATGGACTAGCCTCTACCCTGATTATTCCTCAACAGCCCGACAGCCGCCCTGCTTGGGAAACCGAAGAGATTAAGCAGGATACGGCCACTCGGGGTTTTCATAGCATCACGCTGACGCTGCAAAAGATAGACGCTACAGCGAAGGTATTAACCGATATTTTCGGGTATCGACTAGAGGGACAGGAAGGTAACCGCTATCGGTTTCGAACCGAGGCCGTATCCGAAGCTGCTATTGTAGACTTACTCGAAGAACCAAAAGGGGCGATAGGTCGCAATGCCGCCGGGACAAATCACCACGTAGCCTTTCGGGTGGCCAACGATACCGTTCAGATGGCGTTTCGGGAAAAGATTCTGAGCAGTGGCTTACAGATCACCCCGAAAATTGACCGTGATTATTTCTTTTCGCTCTACTTCCGCGAACCTGGGGGCGTTTTGTTCGAGATTGCCACCGACAATCCAGGCTTTACCGTCGATGAGCCGCTGGCTGAGCTGGGTAATCATCTTAAACTGCCCAAACAGTACGCAGCTTCTAGAGAGCGAATCGAAAAGGCGCTACCAATCTTGCGGGTTAACTGACCGTATGCCGCCTGGTACGATAACGAATGAGGACTTTCGAACCGGCTGGCCGAAGTAGGCACTTTCCTGGCCGTCCGCGTGGACTACTAGACCCGGCTTTTTTCTTAACTATTTACCTACCCCACATTCATAATATGAATACAAGTATTGGTATTTCTCCCGAGAATCGCGAAGTAGTAGCGTACGAACTGGCTAAACTACTGGCCGATGAGTTTGTCCTATATACTAAAACGCTTAACGCGCACTGGAATCTGGAAGGCATGGATTTCCATTCCGTGCATGTATATTTTGAAGAGCTGTACAATCAATCCGCCGAACTCGTTGACGGTATCGCTGAGCGCATCCGCCAGTTAGGCCACTATGCGCCGGCAACCTTGAAAAACTTCCTGCAGCTAACTCATCTGACGGAACAGGATGCGGGCGTAAACGACAGCCGTAGCCTGATGACCCAGCTACTACGCGACCACGAGAGCATCATTGAATTCATTCGAGGGACGATTCGTGAGTTTCAGGATGCGCACCACGATGCAGGTACAAGCGATTACGTGACAGGCGTAATGGAAACACACGAAAAAATTGCCTGGATGCTTCGGGCGCACTTGAAGTAAAGCCCACTTCAACGAGACAGACGTAACCTGCTAGGCATGGTGAATATCTGCGCAGATTCCACAGGCTTAGCAGGTTCGTTGTGAAAACTAATTAGTCGCAATTGTATGGCGTCAGGTATTCCGATTAACACCCATAGTGCTGTTACTACCATTATTGTCCAGCGGCCGTACCGAAAGAACGTTCAGGCGTATGAAAGCTGGTTAAACAAGATCATTCCGCTGGCTCAAACCGTACCCGGACACCGGGGGATAAACATAATTCGGCCGCACGGCCAAAGCGACGAATATACCATTGTGCTGCATTTTGAGTCGGAGGCCTACCTTCGCGACTGGTTGGCCTCCGACACGCGCAAACGACTCATTGACGAGGTGCGTCCGTTGTTGAACGAAGACGAACGAATTGATATTAAAACCGGACTCGAATTTTGGTTTACCCCACCCAGCCATAAAGTGGCTCCGGCATATAAGCAGTTTCTGATAACCTTATCCGCCATCTTCCCCTTATCGTTTCTGATTCCGCAGTTTCTCGCCCCAGTTCTAACGGCCTTTCCCATCCTTGCCGTCCCGTTAGTTCGGGCATTCATTACCAGCTTGCTTATTGTCGGCCTGATGACGTTTGTAATTATGCCGCGTTACGTTCGGCTGGTGGCTCATTGGCTGTATAAACCCTGATGGAGACAGGTACGCCATGGTTCGTATCAGCGTATATTTGCGGGGTAGTGGCTTGATTAGCAGGCAAGCTAACCTAGTCTGATAACTGAAGCGCCTGCGTAACCCCCAACCCTATGCAGCCTGGTGCGGCCAAACACGCTGATCATCTACCAGCCATATTTTTTTTTTTCTATTCGGCTACAGGCGCATCGCTATGCTGTTTGTCCTGTTGCTGTCTGGTCTGATATCGAGTGGGCAAAACATAAACCGGCAGCGCGTGAACAATCTGCTTGCCAAGTTACAGAAAAGCCCGCCTAGCGATAAACGGATTGCCACCCTGCTCGAATTGGGCAAGTTTCACATCTACAAACCCGGAGAGTCGAAGGTCGATCTAGACAGCAGCCGGATGTATCTCGTTCAGGCCAAACAGTTGAGTGATTCGCTCCACCTGCTAACCCGGCAGCATGACGCTGAAAGTTTGTTGATTGTAGTTGACCTGGAAGGGGGCAATACAACCAGCGGACGGTCTCGTTTTACAAGACTCATTGCAACGTGCCAGCGTTTAGGCGACGTAGAAGGGGAAGCTATTGCGCGAACCCGATTGGCTATCTGGCTGCGAAACTACGCCCCGGACTCAATACAGGTGGTTAGTAACTTTCGCCGGGCCGCTGCTATTTACCAATCTATTAAGAAGCCGATAGAGGAGATTCATGCCTTAAAGGAAATTGCGGTTACCCATTTTTATGAAGGTAAGCTAGCCCTGGCCGAAGCGGAATTACTCAACGTTCTGAAGCGGTATAAAGCCATCGGCTACTCTAACTTACACTACACCTACAACCTACTGTCGTCCATCAGTCGCGTCAAAGGAGATCTGAACCGCGGGTTGAAGTATGCGCTGCTGTGCATTGACAGCATGAATAAAACAGCGGATACAGCTTCTGCAGCGGCTTTTTATGGCGATCTGGCTCAGGTTTACCAAGAAATCGGAAACCACCAGCAGCATATGGAATGGGTCAAAAAATCGCTTACGGCCTGGCGGCAGGAGCGTCTTCCCAATTTTGCGCTTTTCAATGCCGCTGGAATCGTTGCCAAAGACTTAATTGCTCAAGGCAAACCAGCAGAAGCCCTCCGGTTTATTCAACAACTGGTCAAGGAGATTCCAACGAATACGATCATCCAGAAAGGCTGCGTGGCGCAGAACCTAGCCTATTGTTACGAGGCTTTGAACGACCCCCGACGGGCTGAGCAATATTATCTGGAAGCACTATACTGGTATGAGAAAAACAAACTCGATTTTGAAGGGTCATTACGTGTCAGGCAGGAGTTGGGCGATTTCTATCTCAGGCAGCACCGCTATAAAGAGGCTAATGAGTATCTGACAAAAGCCTTAACTACGCTGCCTCAGAAAGAGGCTCTGTCGTCGTTGAGGGACATTCATCGAATGCTGTTTAAGGTCGATTCGGCGCAGGGAAGCTATCTGTCAGCAATCAATCATTTTCGTTTATACAAAACCCTGAATGATTCCCTATTCAACGAAGCGAAAAGTAAACAGCTTGCGCAGCTACAGATCCAATATGATACGCGGGATAAGGAGCAGAATATTGCATTGCTGACTAAGCAGAGCGAACTTCAGCAGTCGGCGTTGAAACGGGCTAGAATAACGCAAATAGCTATGATGATTGGGGCTATTCTGCTGGCGGGCCTACTGGGTGTGAGCTATAACCGATACCGGCTCAAACAACGGAGCAACCAACTACTGGAAGCGAAACAACAGGAGATCGATCAGAAAAACCAGTCGCTCGAACAGATGATCACCGATAAGGAAGCGCTACTGGTTGAAAAAGAATGGATGCTTAAAGAGATTCACCATCGAGTGAAGAATAATTTACAGGTTATCAGCAGCTTGCTAAACTCACAGTCCGATTACTTGCAGGACTCCGTAGCCTTAGCCGCTATTCGGGAGAGTCAGAGCCGGGTTCAGGCAATGGCGCTGATTCATCAACGTTTGTATGAATCCGATCATCTCTCGAAGGTAGACATGGCTGGGTACATCGGCGAAGTCGTTGACTATTTGCTGGAATCTTTCAGCATTCAGTCCACCGTCCGGGCCGAACTGGATGTGGCGCCTGTCCAGCTCGATGTGAATCTAGCAACGCCCGTTGGGCTTATCATCAACGAGATTGTTACCAATTCACTCAAGTACGCGTTTCCGGTTTATTCGAACGGAACCCAGCGGTTAGGGGTGATTCGAGTAAGCCTTCAGCCACTGTCCGAACAAACGTACCGGCTCGTTGTAGAAGATGATGGGGTGGGCTTGCCTGCTAGATTCGACCCCGCTCACAGCAATACACTGGGCCTAACAATGGTTCAGGGCCTAAGCCGCCAGATCAAAGGTGAATTACAGATTCATCAAGCATCCGGTGTTCGTATGCAACTGGACTTTAGCCCCACAAAAAAATAGCTCGGCTCAGCTACTGGTTTATTTAGGAATACTGATGTGCAGTTTTTTCATCCGTGCCTCCAGCGTTGTCGGTTTAAGGTGTAGCAGTTCGGCAGCTCCGCCTTGCCCCCGGATTCGTCCGCCCGATTTGGCTAGAGCCGCCAGGATGGCCGCCCGCATAGTAACTTGGATGGGCTGTATGGGCTCACTTCGCGACTCGTTCAAGGCTAATTCACTGGATACGGGCGTTGGACGCAGTGGTTCGGCCAGCTCCAGTGTGGTTGACCGCGACAGGATGGCGGCCCGCTCCAGCACGTGTTCTAGCTCCCGGATGTTGCCTGGCCAGGGGTAGGCTAGAATCTGTTGAAGGGCGTCGTTAGAAATGCCGGTCAGAGGCTTGCCTAGCTTCTTGCTGATGCGTCGCAGAAAATGCAATGCCAGCGGTTGAATATCATCCGTTCGGTCCCGCAACGGCGGTACCACAATTGGGAACACGTTCAACCGGTAGTAAAGGTCCGACCGGAATTGTCCCTTAGCCACCTCTTCCTGCAAATTCCGGTTGGTAGCCGCAATGACACGGACGTCGATACGAATAGGACCTTTGCCGCCGATACGTTCAATTTCCTTCTCTTGTATAGCCCGCAAAAGTTTGGACTGTAGTTCAAGTGGCAGCTCACCAATTTCATCCAGAAACAGCGTACCGCCGTTCGCTAGCTCAAACTTACCGATTCGCTTCTCCGTAGCTCCTGTAAAACTGCCCCGTTCGTGTCCAAATAACTCCGATTCAATCAGTTGGCCAGGTAGTGCGGCACAGTTAATCTTGACGATGGGGCGACCCTTGCGCGGTGAGAGTGTATGCACAGCGCGGGCTACAAGCTCCTTACCCGTTCCGGTTTCGCCCATAATTAGAACCGTAGCATCGGTTGGCGCTACTTGGCCAATGTAGGAAAATACAGCCTGCATGGCCTGGCTTTGCCCGATGATCTCCCCGAAATTGTGGCTGGTCTTTATTTCTTCGGCCAGATAGGTTTTTTCCAGTTCTAGTCGCTCACTCAATTGGTTTATGCGCTCAAAAGCAAGCACATTGTCGAGAGCAAGCGCCAGTTGAACGCTAATATCCTGCACGGTGTGTAGATCTCTATACGTGAAGGCGTAGGGCGCTTTGCTGGCTAGTATAAGCGAGGCTGCAGGCTGTTCGCTAATAAAAACAGGAACGTACATGATCGATTGCAGCTCTAGCGCCTTTCGGAGAATGTCCCCGATTGCGTCGCCGGGTGCCTCATTAGTAAACTGGAAACCTACGCTCAATGTAGGCTTTGCCAGACACGTTTGCATTGAAGCTAAGGCAGTAGCCCAGGCCATCGAGCTGATCGTGCTATAAATGGGTAACGACTGAACCTCTAGAGGCTCAAACCGGCTATTAACTTTCTGTACTATATTGAGTGCGCTGGTCCGGGAGGGAGGCTGGTCACCTGCCTGATAAAGTGCCAGCACATCAACAGGCAGCAGCTCGTTAACTGAGCCGGCTACCTGCGTCAACATGGCATCCAGGCTCAGGCCGCTGCGAAACGCATTGGCAATGGCTAATTCAATGGCTTTGACCTGCCGGCGCGTATCCAGTTCCTCGTAAGCGAGCAGATTATCCAGGGTCAAGGCAATTTGCGGGCAGATCAGACTAACAGTCTGGTAGTCTCGTTCTGTAAACCCATCCGCCAAGGTACTCGACAGCATGATCGTGGTTGCAGAATTGCGCTTTAGCGGAATCGGAAATAAGGCCATCGACCGAACCCTGAACCGATCCCGACTGGCCCGTGCGGTAAGGTACTGTTCACAGAGCCGCTCAAAGGCAGCGCCATTAAATACGCCGGTTTGTTCACCCAGCCTATCTGGTGCTTCCTTATCTAAATGTTCTAACAGCGACGCATTAGCTACATTCTGCAATAAGGTCGTTAGGCTAACCCGCTGGAACGAGTTGTCGCCCGTTTTTTCTAGCATGAGCCAGTAAAACGACGACTCGTCGGGCAAGCCAATCTGAAAGGTGAGGAAGGAGAACGGTACGAATTGATTAATCTGTTCGGCAATGGCCAGGCAGAACTGCTCGCGGTTCTGAATGCTAATACTGGCGTTATTAACGGCAATCTGAATGCTTTGCTGCTGACGTAGTTTGGTCTCCTCGCTGTGCGCATGGCGGTAGCGGGCAATTTCCAGCGTTGTCAGTACGTCTTTTTCCCGGAAGGGTTTGGTCAGAAACCCAAAGGGTTGCGTCACTTTAGCGGCTTCAAGCAGGCTATCCGTTAAATTGGCGGACAAAAAAACGAATGGAATCGACTGTCGATTCAGCCAGTGGGCTAGGTCGATTCCCGTTTCGGAGCCATCCAGGAAGATATCCAGCAGCACAATATCAGTTTGCTGATCACTAATTAGTTGTTTGGCTTCTATGACAGACCCGGCAATTCCTTCTACCCGGTAGCCTGCCTTAGCCAGAATACGCCGTAGATCATTGGCGATCAGAAATTCATCTTCTACAATGAGCAGAGAAGGCATGACTGGTGGCTCGTTGACTGGCAGCATGTTGGATAGGTAACGTTGACGAGCTGTAAAGATATACCTCTAAAATAACTCCATCCAATTCCTCCAATATTTTGGAGTCTCCAACATGTTGGAGGAATAGTTATTTAAATTTATATTGTCCAAGTTGTTGATTGTTAATCAATTGGTAGTGGAACGGCTTGATATGGCTGAAGTGGCACTATGTTCGTTAAGGTATGTGCTGTTGGTAACTGTTCCTCTTATACCAAGCTTATGCAACACACCTCTCATCTAGAGTCTTTGTTCATCGAACACGTTGAACAGGGCCAGTGGACTCCGCCAAAGCGATGGCCAGATTGTTATGAACTGATCCTAATTCAGGCAGGTGAAGGCTATTATCTAATCAATGGAAATCAGGTTGCTTATCGTCCGGGTGATGTTTTCTTTCTCGGTACTCAGGACAAGTACAGTTTTTCGATGACGCAACGAAGCAGCTTCTACCGGCTCGCGTTTTCTAGGTTCTTTGTCGACAGCTTACCAGCGAGGGGAAGCTATTCGTGGGAGTGCCTCAGTCAGTCAACTGCTTTCCATTTAGGATCAATTGCAGCCGACGTTGCCGATCAGGACAAGCTGCGGACGCTGGCGGTCATGTTGCTGGCCGAGAAGCAGAGCATCCGATCAGACAATTTCATTATTGAATCGTTGATGACGGTCATTTTAAGCTTAGTCAGTCGCTTACTCGATCAACAAGGTCTATCCTCTGCGCTTCAACTATCTCTCTCGTCGGATCTCACCCGGCGAGTGATCGCCTACATCAATCAGCACATAGGCGAACCCCACCGATTGCGAATGGAGGTGATCGCGGATGTCTTTCATTACTCACCGAGTCATTTGAGTGCCCTATTTAAGCAACAGGTTGGTGATTCCATTCAGCAGTTTATCATCCGACACAAGCTCAAGTTGGTTGCCAGGAGACTGCGGTACACCTCGCTGACGATTTCTCAGGTTGCCGACGAATTCGGCTTTTCTGATGTATGCCACCTTAACAAATTGTTTAAGCGCCACTACAATCATACGCCGACTACGTATCGGCAAGGCCTGTTTGCTTAACGTTGTTTGTCTACCTTAATCGTCTCCACACAATCCCTTCTTTTTTCAATCAGGGGTTTGGGCGAAAGTACCCCTCTCAGAACGCCGACCGAATTCCCCCGGCCAATACGAATGACCACACACCTATTGTCATGCACAAAGTTGATTAAAACGTGGTGTCGGGTTCTCGAACCTGACACCACAACGTAATAATCTAATTACTTGATTTGATACCAGTTGTAGCCATATTTGCCGAGCGAGATGAGGTACTTGCCGTTACCGTTCGCTTTTTGCTGGCTTTTGTCAAATAGGCTGGATAAGGTGCTGGCTGGCTTCTCATGTAGCCCTACCTGGAATTGCTGTGCGCTCTCGCCGAAGTTGTGCACCATCAGTGAGGAACGGCCCTGCCAATCATACTGGATGGCCAACACGTTAGGGGAATCCGTTTTTAGCAACCGCCAGTCGCCCCAGCCGATTTCAGGATGTTCCTTTCGAATTTTGATCATTCGGGTTAGCCAGTTGAGTAAGGAAGTAGAGTCCTGGCTTTCGGTGGCTACGTTCACGCGCTGGTACCCGTACGGTCCCTGACTAATTACTGGGCGAACGGTTTTGGACGAGGTTGAAAACCCCGCGTTGGGCTCGGTTGACCATTGCATAGGGGTACGTACTGACAAGCGCTCTTTCAGCCGCAGATCATCGCCCATGCCCAGTTCTTCGCCGTACCGGATGGCTGGTGCTCCAGGCATAGACAGCAGGACGCTATAGGCTAATTCAATCTGTTGACGGTTACCCAGCATAGTTGCCAGTCGGCGACGGATACCGCGGTCATACAACTGCATGGACGTATCCGGGCCAAACTTCTCGTACACTTTGTTACGTTGCTTTTCGGTAAGCCGACCTAGATCAATCTCGTCGTGGTTACGCAGAAAGTAAGCCCATTGTGCAGTTGGCGGAAT
This sequence comes from Spirosoma knui, assembly GCF_054780635.1. Taxonomy (NCBI): domain Bacteria; kingdom Pseudomonadati; phylum Bacteroidota; class Cytophagia; order Cytophagales; family Cytophagaceae; genus Spirosoma; species Spirosoma knui. The sequence continues at coordinate 317,740 of NZ_BAAGVY010000006.1, forward strand.
GCCTTTAGTATCTTCCAGGGCTTTGGTAAACGGTTCCAGTTCACCCGTGGCCAGTGCATAAAACAAATGTTGGTTGGCAAAGAAGTTAAACATCATCTGCATGCCCGAGCCCTGTTCGCCGAAATAAGGCTTCTGATCTTTCGGATCTACATTAGCTTCGCCCAGAACCATGGCATCACCCCTGCGCCATTGTATGAACTGGTGCATTTGCGTAATAAGCTCAAACTGGTGCTCCGGATTGTCAGGATCGCCATCTGCATCCATTTTCTCAATAAAAAAAGGAACAGCGTCTAGCCGAAAGCCGGACATGCCGGTTTTTAGCCAGTAACCAATAATTTTTCGGACCTCTACCTGCACCGCTGGATTCTGGGCATTTAAATCGGGTTGAAAGTTGTAGAAGCGGTGGTAGTAATATTCATTGGCTTGCTTGTCATAGGTCCAGGTTTCCTTCTGTACACCCGGAAACACCATGCCTTTGTCCCAGTTCTTCGGCTGATTTTTCGACCAGACGTACCAAGAACGATAAGGAGATTTCTTGTCCCGTTGGGCTTGTTTGAACCAGGGGTGTTGATCGGAGGTGTGGTTAATGACCAGATCCATAATCACGCGAATATTGCGGGCTTTTGCCTGCTGCATAAACTCGTCAAAGTCGGCGCGGGTACCGATGCGTTTGTCTATCCCGTAGAAATCAGTAATGTCATAACCATCGTCACCGTCCGGCGAGGGTTGAAACGGCGAGAGCCAGATTACGTCGACTCCCAGCTTTTTCAGGTAATCCAGTTCCTGAGTTAATCCTTTAAAATCACCGAATCCGTTGCCGTCCGTATCCTTAAAGACCTTGACGTCAAGGTTATAAATCAGGCCGTTTTTGTACCATAGTTCTTTGATGAAATCGGGCGGAACCGGTGTTGTGGGAATGTCTTGAGGGTCTTTGCGCTGGCACTGAAGCAGTGCGCTGGCGCATAAAATCAGGAAAAGCTTTTTCATGAACGGTCGAAGCGATTATCTGAACAACCACTCAAAACAAAAATTGCTTTATATCCTGATTGTCTGGCCTCCGACTTAACGGATTTATGAATTCGTAGATTTAGGCGGACCATTTACTTATTCTTTTTCGCCCAAGCAATAAATCGATTTAAAAGCCAATCATTTCTATAGAACAGCAGGTTAACAAGCGCAGTTAACAAGTAAGGTGATGAAGAAAGAGGAGATACGATTAGACGATTGGGAGCGGATTTTGTTTGGCTTGGCACCGCCCGAATTCTTGATAGAAACACTTGTTCGAGCCATCCTGATTTACTTAATTCTGCTGGTGGTTGTTCGGCTCCTGGGCAAACGCATGAGCGGGCAATTAACCATAACAGAAATGTCGGTAATGGTGACGGTGGGGGCCATTATTTCACCTTCGTTAGAAGCGCCCGACCGGGGTATCTTGCTGGCTGTTGTGGCAATGCTGTGCATGATGATATTTCAGCGGGGGCTGACATTGCTGGAGTTTAAGTTTAAGAAGTTCGAGAACGTTTCGCAGGGCGAAACAACCATACTGATCAAAGATGGTACCCTGCAGCTAGACAATCTGGCCGACACCCGAATTACCCGGCAGCAGATTCTTGCGCAGCTAAGAGCTAAGGAAATTTACAATCTCGGCGAAGTGAAGCGCCTGTACATTGAAGCCTGCGGAGCGTTCAGCATCTATAAGCACAAAGAAGCAAAACCAGGGTTGTCAACGCTGCCTCCCGACGATACGTCGATCCAGGAAATTCAATCCTGTGCAGACGATACGGTGGCCTGCACGAACTGCGCTAACACCGTGCCTGCTGATGAGCAAGGTAAGCCCTGTCCGGTATGTAGTCAGCAGGTATGGACAAAGGCCGTTCAGCCGGTTAGCGAACCCGCTTAATTAGCAACGAGTATGAAACCAGAAGATATTCATATAACTGATTGGATGCGTATACTCATGGGCGAGGTGCCGGGTGAGTATTTGATTGAAATTGTGATCCGGATCACGTTTGTTTACTTACTGCTGATGGTGTCTATGCGTTTGATGGGCAAACGCATGGCTGCCCAGTTAAGCCGGAATGAACTGGCCGCTCAGGTGTCGCTGGCAGCCGCTATCGGTATGCCTATTTTGGCGCCCGACCGGGGTCTGTTACCTGCTGTTGTTGTGGCCCTGGTAATTGTGGCTATTCAGCACCTTGTTTCTACCTTGGCTTACAAAAACCAGAAGTTTGAAGCGATTACGCAGGATAATATTAGTGTACTGGTCGAAAATTCGGTGATGCACCTGGAGAGTATGCAGAAGGTACGTATTACGCGGGAACGGCTCATGGAACAGCTTCGTTCGGCCGGCATGGAACATTTAGGCCAGGTGAAACGCCTGTATATAGAAGCAAGTGGGAGCTTTACGCTCATCGCGAATGAGGAGCCCCGGCCGGGACTGTCTATCATCCCTGAAATTGATCCTGATTTTCGAGACGCGCAGAAAAAAGCGCCGGACTTGTTCGTGTGCCATACCTGTGGTACGTCCAGACAGACTGTTACGCAACCCAACGAACTATGCGAAAATTGCGAGGACAACAACTGGGTTCGGGCGGTAGACGCTTAGCATGCGCGACCGATACGTAATGGCATCTAAACAGCCGAAGGCCTTAACAACTGACGTCAGTTGTTAAGGCCTTCGGCTGTTTAAGCTTATAGTCACTAGAATTTAACCACCTCCCAATATGCTTTCTTAGGTTTGAAATTAGTGTCTAAGAGTAAAGGGTAATCTTTGCGGTTAGGAACCGGAAAATTGTCGAGCCAGGTCGATTTGTCGGATACGTTCCAGAACGTAATACCGGTGATTGCGTCTTTGTGTTTGCGGAATACGTCGAATAGCATCTTGTAATGAGCGGCTTGCTTGGCGTCCATTTCTGGCGTAAACTCGCTCTTGTCCGTATCTTTCTTTGCCCGGCGCTCGTGCTCTTTCGGGTACACCGATACGTCTAGTTCCGTGACTTGCACCTTCAGTCCCAAGCTGGCGAACTTGGTAATTGACTCTTCTAACTCCTGCGCTGTCGGTTCGTAGATCGACCAGTGCCCTTGCAGGCCTACGCCCTGGACGGGTACACCTTTGGCCTTTAACTTCTTCAGCAACTGATATATTTTCTCCCGCTTTGCTGCGCTCTCGGTATTGTAATCGTTGTAAAACAGCACCGCGCTAGGGTCGACTTCGTGCGCGTACTGAAAGGCTTTTTCGATGTATTCTTCCCCAGCGATCTCATAAAACTTGGACTTACGATACATACCGGTTCCTGTATCCGGAACCGCTTCGTTCACAACGTCCCAAGCGTAAATTTTGCCCTTGTACCGCCCCATTACGTCACTAATGTGCTGTTTCATCCGGGCAAAGAGCACGTCTTTGCTGATTTGCTGGCCCGACGCATCCGTGAAAAACCAACGGGGCGTTTGATTATGCCAGCAGAGCGTATGCCCGCGAACTTTCATTCCGTTCTGCTGGGCAAAGTCAACAATAGCGTCGGCATCTTTCCAGTTATACCGGTTTTCTTCGGGGTGGATAGGGCCCATTTTCATAGCGTTCTCCGGCGTTATGCTATTGAACTGCTGGCGAATCAGGTCGGCATCTGGGGCTGTCAGGTTTCGCGGAGCTACGGCCACGCCGATAGGGAAATAGTTCCTATAATAATCCTTCAATCCCTTCTGGTCCTGAGCCAGACTAGTGTTCCACACGAGCAGAGCGAGTGGAATAAATGTTAGTCTATGTTTCATTGCTTTTTATAGGTTCATCGGGTCTTCTATTGGCGAATGCCGGGCAAGCGAGCAGAGCTAGTTTTAAACAGACAAGGCAACAGGTTTAAAAGCCAATGGAATTCCCGCCGTCGACGGGCAGCGACGCCCCCGTGATGTAGCGGGCGGCATCGGAAGCCAGGAATACAGCCGCCCAGCCGATGTCTTCAGGTTTGCCGAATTTACCCATAGGCGTCCGACGCATGGCGCGGGCAAATCGATCCGGATCACCACTCATGGCCGTCTTGCTCATGGCGGTTTCGATGAAGCCCGGCGCAATCGAATTCACGCGGACTCCCTTCCCCGACCATTCCGACGCCAGTACTTTCACCATGCCCTCGACCGCTGATTTAGACGCGGCATAAGCCGCCACCCGATCGATACCGTAATAAGCCGCCATTGACGAAATCATGATGATTGTGCCACTTTGGCGTTCAACCATTCGCTGTGCGCAGGCGCGGGTCAGGCTAAAAACGGAGTTAAGGTTGGTGTGAATAATGCTGTCAAAATCCTCGTCACTAACCTCCAAGGCGGGTTTTTTCATGTTAATCCCGGCGTTATTAACCAGTACGTCAATAGGGCCATACGTCGCTTCGATTGATTCGACGAGTCCGTCCAGTGACTCGCGAACCGTTACGTCGTTGACCATGTAATGTGCCCGTTCACCTAAGGTTTTGGTAGCATCCTGAAGGGGTTGTTCCCGACGACCGGTTATAACGACAGTAGCGCCTGACTGTACCATGCAGCGGGCAATATCAAAGCCAATGCCGCTGCCGCCACCGGTGATTAGCGCGAGCTTGCCTTCGAGCGAGAATATAGTGGCGTGGGTGGGCTGCTGTGACGGTTGCACGTTTGCCTGAGTAGCTGATAACTGTTCCATTACTAGTTAGATAAGCGGGTACTAATTTTACTGAATAGGTGTATCTCTCGAATCGGCGTACGCTTTGCTGAAATCGATCTTTTTCACTTGTCCGGCAACGTAGCGGAGACCCTGAAAAATATGCTGGGTGAACGTAGCGTCTTCGTAGTCATTTTTGTGATGGCCGAGGGTTGTGCACCAGGTATACCCACCATCAAAGTTGTAGTACCAGGCCGATGGATATAATTTCGTGTACGACCCGCCGAACATCTTGACCTTTTCGGGTTCCCGACCGTCAAGGGATGTCAGGTCGTTGGCCATAATGACCGTCGGGCCCGGCGACATGTCTTTTGTGAAATAAAATTCGTCTTCTTTCTCCCACACCTTAGGTAAGCCCTGCATAGATGGGTGTTTCGTGTCGAGGATATTAATCCGAATCTTTTGATAAGGCGGGTGCCAGGCGAAGGTCCCCCCGATCATGCGTTTGAACCAGTCCCAGTTCCGTTCGGTACCCATCACCGAGTGAATACCCACAAAGCCGCCACCGGCCTCGATATAGCGCCGAAAGGCCAGCCGCTGGGCATCCGTATCGAAAACGTCGTTGTTCGTACTGGGAAAAATCAGCGCTGTGTATTGCTTCAGATTATCTTCTGTAAATACGGTCGGTTGATCCGATACGTCTACCTTGAAGCCGTGCTGCTGCCCCAATCGCTGGATACACTGAACGGCGTTGGGAATGTTGTCGTGAACGTAACCTTTGCCGTTTTTGGTGTACACCAGCACCTTCACCTTTTTCCAGTTAACCGCATCGGTTGACCAGCCCGCATTGGGTGTGACCAGCCACAGAAGTAACGCCCAAAACGCTCCCGAAGTGAATCGACTCATGCGTAAGTTACACCTTGAGGTTTAGAGGTTGAGCCTGTTTCTGAGCCCGCAGCGCTAATTCAGTCGCCAAAAAGCAGTGCTCCTGCGACATCGCCGTTTCGGTGCGGTTCAGAACGTCGTTGACGAGCTGTTCACCATACGGTAAGGGCTCTTTGCTGCAATCGACGTAACGCGTCTCTTTGTGATCGGTGATGAACAAGTGATTGCCACCATCCCGTCCGCCGGGGTCGATGTTCTTACGTATCTCAATGAACCCATCTGTACCTAAGATTGTCAGACGTCCGTCACCCCACGACTTTAATCCATCGGGGGTGAACCAGTCGACGCGGATATAACCTGTACCGCCGTTACCTCGCAGCATCACATCGCCAAAGTCTTCAAATTTGGGGTATTGCGGATAGTGGACGTTACCGACCTGTGAGGCAACGATTTCCGCCTTAGTAGAACCCGTAAAGAACAAAAACTGATCGAACTGGTGCGAAGCGATATCGCAGATGATACCGCCAAATCGTTTCTTGTCAAAGAACCAGTCGGGTCGCGATTTAGGCGTCATCCGGTGTGGTCCCAAGCCGATGGTCTGAATCACTTTGCCAATGGCACCGGACTTCACCAACTCGCCAGCCTTAACCGTTGCGCGATTTTCCAGTCGTTCACTGTACATGATCGAATAGATACGCTTCGTTTCCTTTTGCACTTTGCGTACATCGGCAAGTTGCTCAAGCGTCGTAATGCCAGGCTTGTCAACCATGTAATCTTTACCTGCTTTCATCACCCGAATACCTAGCGGAGCACGCTCGTCAGGAATGATTGAGCTAAGTACCAGCTGAATTGATTTATCGTCCAGAATTTCCTGTTCGCTCTTCGCCCGTTTTGCCTGCGGATGCCGTTTGGCAAACTCGGCTGCCAGATCCGGTTCTTTAGCGTAAAAGGAAACCAGTTCGCCACCCCCCCGAATCACCGCACCCACTTGCCCATAGATATGGCCGTGGTTCATACCAATCACAGAGAAGCGAATGCGGGCGGCTGCCGGTTTACTCCCGTGTATGGCCGGACTTTCGATTATTGAAGCTGGCGAAGCCAAAATCTCGTTAGACAAGGTAGGAGCAACGACCAAACCAGCCGCTGTCTTGATAAACTTCCGTCGATTTGCGTGTGACATGTTGTTTCAATGAGTGAAAGAGTGAATGAGCGAAAGAGTGAATGGCCGGTCCCTGTACCGTGAAAGTTTAATTCTATGTGTATAAAGAGAATTCACTCTTTCACTCTTTCATTCCGCTTCGGCGGTCCGATTCGCTCTTTGATGATTTGGCCATTTCCAATGCCTGCGTCGTGGTGTAATACTTGGCAATCATGTTTGGGACCTCCCATTCGGGTAGTTTTCCCACTTTCAGATACTTCAGATAGTTCTCCGTAACCCGGCCGAAGTGGGCTTCGTGTCCTTCCTTGTACTTTTCCGGAATGGTTATCTCCCAGCCGGTCTTCAGCTTTTTCAGTTCGATACCGGGGTATTTCTGCTGAATGGTTTTCAGTGAAGCTGACAGACTATTGGCGTAAGCCGCGTTGTCGGTAATCGGCTCAATGTACAAAGTTGGTTTGTACTGTTGCTCAGCTCCTTGACGGATGATCAGATTCGCTTTCGTGCCGCGCATGATGGAGTAATGCGTATCGCCGGCGCCCTCAGGAGCTTTGTAGGCCCAGGTAACGGATACTTTGGCGTGTACGCCACGTAGCTGATAGTTTATTTCTCCGTTGCTGTACACCTTCAGCAGGGTGTCGTCGACTACGGCTTTTTTCAGATAGTCTGGAAAGCTCGGCTGGTTGGTAATCGTCTGAAATTGACTGCGCGACATATCCGTTGTCCACCGGCGAGCGGTGTTCAGGCGAATATCTTTCTTGTAGTCAATCGTCTGATTCGGAAAGCACTCCCACTGCACCAGATCAACCAGGTGCGTCGTTACGTCGACAATGCCTTCGCCCTGCTGCGCTACGTCCATGAACCAGCCCGGCCGTTGCAGCACACTACCCGATACGTATTTATAGAAGTGATGTACGCTTTCCTTCGTAACCGCCGGATTTTCGGGCGTGCCTTTCTCCAACGTACCAAAGACGGCGGGCAGCATTGAGAATTCACGCTGCAACAACGTAGTGATCTCAAATCGCTCAGTCATGATGTCGTACAGCAAGACGTTCTTTTTAGCCGCCGAGGTGAACGCATCTTTCAGCTGATTGAAGTTGCGGGCGTCGATCACCATCGGTTTGTCGGCCAGTACGTTGAAACCAGCATCGACTGCCTTTTGGATGTACTCCGTCTTTGTTCGGTTGTTGCCCGCAATCACCACCACATTCCCGCTCTTATCGGCGAGCATTTTCTGGAAATAATCAGTTCCGGTGTACACCTCTTCCTGCCAGCGGGTTGGATTTTCTGATCGTTGGTTATACGACTTGATCCGATCCAGATGCAGTTGCACGTCAGGGCCTTTCGGCGCATATACGTGCACAACGGGGCTAACATCCGGATACATACTCTTCTGGACCAGAGCCGCGTGAAAATGCCCCGGATCCAAGGTGACCAGTTTATAAGTGGCCTCCTTCTGAGCGAAAGCAGAGGTAGCCGCGCTAACAAGCATGATCAGAACGTGGCGGTTAATAGCAGGAAAAACATTCATCGTCATCAGGTTAATCTTTAAGCACACTTTATGCGAGCCGAAAGCCCCGTTAAGGGTGTGCTGTCCATAGAAACATATCCCGTCTTTCTACTTATAGCGCCGTAGGTGCGACCTAATGTGGCGATGTAAAGCAAACCGCACCTACGGCGCTGTAACCAAGAGCTGAGAGCGCATCCTAGTAACAGGTCGGGCCTACAGCCCTTTAAATTACACTTGATTGTTCTGCATCAACGCGTTTTATTGCTGGCCAACATTTTAATAGCGTATTCTTTGCGTTGCGGGCGAGACAAAAACTTGTTGGCTTCCGGGTCGTTTTTGAACTGTTCTTTCTTGGGGTCCCAATACAGTTTCCGGGGTAGCTTCATGGCTACCTGATGAAGCAGACAAGCTGTGCAGGAGCGGTGCCCGATCTCGGCCGGAGCAATCGGTTCTTTCCGGCTAACAATGCTTTCCAGCCAGTTGCCGTGGTGTTCTTTGCTGACGGTCAGATGCGTTTCGTTCGGGCCAATCACCGACGTAAGCAGTTTCGGGTCGCTGGCGTCCAGTTTTTTGGCCGCGTTCTGTTTGGCGATTGGATCGCTGGCCGTAACAGAAGCATCACCGCGCGATACGAAAATCCAGCCGTCGGTGCCTTCGAACTTGATGCCATTGGAAATTTCATTGCTCACGATCATGTGAACGCCGTTCTCATACATGGCCTCCGTCCGGAAAATACCGTGTACGTTCCAAAGCCCGCTTTTGGGAAAATCAGCTTTTCCCCAGATTTCAACTGGTCCCGTATGCTCGGTATTCATCGCCCAGTGCGCGCAGTCGATGTGGTGCGAACCCCAGCCGGTGATCATACCCGCGCCAAACTGCTCGCAGCGTAACCAGCCCGGCCGGTCGTAGTTAGCCTGTGGATGAACCCGCTTTTCGGTATAGTACACTTCGGGCGTAGTACCGAGCCACATGTCGTAGTTCAGGTTTTTCGGAACGGGCATTTCTGGCTCTTCGTCCCCCGCCGGATCGCCAGGTAAGCCGACGTACACCGTTTTCAACTGGCCAATACGTCCGTTACGTACCAGTTCAGCCGCGTATCGAAACTGCTCCGACGACCGTTGCTGGCTACCGACCTGCACGATCTGGCCCGACTGCTTCACGGCATCGGCCATCATCCGCCCTTCCGAAATGGTTAGTGAAGCGGGTTTCTGCATATACACGTCTTTCTTAGCCCGCACCGCGTCGATCACGATAGGGGCGTGCCAGTGGTCGGGCGTACTGACGAGGACGGCATCAACATCTTTGTTATTCAGGAGTTCGCGGTAATCTGTATATACGCGTACGCCATCGTACTCTTTACCGGTTTTTTTTGTGTAATAGCCGTTGACCAGCTTTTTCGCATCATCGGCGCGTTTGCTGTCCAAATCGCAGACGGCCATGATCAGGGCATTGTCGTATTGCCAGACGCCAGGTAGGTCGTGACCGCGAGAAATGCGTCCAGTGCCAATAGCGCCGATGTTAATTCGGTTACTCGGCGCGTTTTTGCCGAATACCGATGCGGGTACAATGGTCGGGAAACCGCTGACGACAGCCGTAGTCAGGGCGCTTGTCTTCAGAAAGTCTCTTCTTGACAGAGCAGGGGTTTCTTCATTCTTCATGGCCTTGATGCTTGGGGTTATCTGTAAAAGTTGTCAACGTACTATACTTACCTACTTCCACTGAACGTGATACGTCTGCTAGCGCATCATATACACGTCGACCAGGTTCTTTACGTCCCTCAGCGTACGTTCCGGTTTTTTGAACGGAGCGGGTATCGGTTGTTTCGCGTAGTCCTGTAAATACAATACCCAGGCATCTCGCCACCAGATCGCTTCTTTATGCTGCGTGGCTAACCGGCCCGTTACATCTGTGTAAATCTCCGGGTCGACCGACGGCTTTACCTGCACCCATTGTTGCTGCATCCAGGATACGGAGTCGGCTCCGGTGTAAAAGCGCGTACATAGCTCATCCCACAGCGTCCGGCCGGTGCTCAACTTCTTGGTCCAGGGAACATGGTGGAACCAGAGCAGGTAGGGTAGGGGACAGGTTTCTGCGTTATTCCATTGCTGCTGTACTTCAGGCTTATACTGAGCGAGCGCATTACTGCCTTTGGCTGTTCGATCGAAACCAACGCCCAGTGAATCGGCTCGGTGGTAGTAAACGGCTGTCCAGTCGGGGCGGGGGCTCTTGTTCTGCCAGGGTTCAGGCGCAAAGTGTACACCAGTCCAGGGCCGAGAAAGACCTAAGGGCGTATTATAATTGACATAAATCTCCCGCGACTTAAGCATCAGATCAGTGATCCGTTTCACGGTCTGCGGTTCATTCGTTAGCGTCATCTTTACCCACTCATTCGCAATCGCTTCCGACGACAAGGTATGATCCCAGGCTAAGCGTCCGAAGGCGTACCAGTTCGACTGCGCCATCGGGTGCCCCGTCCAGTTGCGATCAGCCCCGGTATTGGCTACCCCCGCCATAGCTGTTAGTGGATAGCCATGCAGACTCCCATCGACCACCTTAGCTACTGAAGAACCCTTACCTTTCACGTACGTATCCGATTCCAGGCACTCTTTGAAGATAGGCGCTTCGTAGACCCAGTGCGTAGCGAAACCTAAGTACTCCTGCGTAATCTGAAACTCCATGCCCAACGGCGTCTGCGGCATATTGCCGAACAGCGGAGAGAAGGGCTCGCGGGGCTGAAAATCGATCGGACCGTTCTTTACCTGCACAATGACCTTCTTGTCGAATTTGCCATCCAAAGGCGCAAATTCCTCGTAGGCCGCTTTGAACCGGTCGGCTTTGGGATCGGCTTTGTAGACGAAAGCTCGCCAGATCACAACGCCATCGTAAGGTTTCATGGCTTCGGCAAGCATGTTGGCCCCGTCGGCGTGGGTGCGGTTATAATCCTGCGGACCGGGTTCACCTTCCGAGTTGGCTTTGACCAACAGGCCTCCAAAATCAGGAATCGCCTGGTAAATCTCTTTCACTTTATCGGTCCACCACTTATGTACCTCCGGATCGAGAGGGTCAGCCGTTTTGAGACCGCCCACCGTTTTAGGGGCTGCCCAGTAAACCGATAAATAAACCCGAATGCCATAGGGCCGGAACACCTTGGCCAGAGCTGCTACCTTTTGCAGATATTCGTTGGTCATAAACCGGGCACTGGCGTTGACGTTGTTTACGACCGTTCCGTTAATGCCCAATGATGCGTTGGCACGGGCGTAATCTTTGTACCGGGGGCTGATTGTCTCGGGCAGTTCATACCATTTCCAGAGTGACTCACCGGCATAGCCCCGCTCAATGGTTCCGTTTACGTTATCCCAGTGATTGAGCATCCGGTATTTCACCTTCGGGCTGCTGGTTACCGAGATAGCATCAATCGGCTGTAGCGTTTGCAGATGACGTAACAAGGCGAATGCGCCGTATAACGCCCCGGCATCTGATTTACTCGTGATGACGATATTGTTTTGCCGTTTGCCGATCTGATACCCTTCGTTGTTTAGCGACTGGATGTCTGCGGCATTGGTTACCGATAAAACGATACCGCCAGTTTTTCCACTGGCATTGGTGATGACAGGGACCGACTTACCCAGTAAGCCTTGTAAACCCGTTTGCAGCTCCTCAGCGGCTGACTTTAGAATCGGACTGTTACCATTGACGGCGATAAACTGTGCTGAGCGGGCGTAGCTGTCCCGCCGGGCCGCGTCTTTTATCAGATCATACTTCAGCCAAAGCCGATAGCCATCGTCGGCCCGGCTGCTGGTTGCGATACACAGCAAGGAAATTAACCAGATACTAACTTGTTTATAACTCATTTACGTTCTTCCGCTAGTTCAACTATTTCATTCTCTGCCAACGACCGCTCAATACCAAATTCCAGCCCCCGCAGCTCCGCTAAACCGCGCAGGCGACCAATGGCCGAATAGCCGGGATACGTTTTTTTGTGCAGATCGTCGAGCATCTGGTGGCCGTGATCGGGGCGCATCGGTATGGACGTAACGCCAACACCCGATTGGGTCCGTCGTTGCTGTTCCAGGACAATTGCCTTGATCACGGCGTACATATCGACATCACCCGCTAAATGGTCGGCTTCGTAAAAATTATGGGGACGGTCGGGCGTGCCGCCTTCTTCCCGCTTCGTTGTGCGTAGATGAATGAAGTGAATACGCTCGCCGAATCGTTGGATCATGCCCGGCAAGTCATTGTCAGCGCGTACGCCCAGCGAACCTGTACAGAACGTAATGCCGTTGGCCGTTACGTCGCAAGCTGCCATCAGTTGTGCTAAATCGGCTTCGGTACTGACAACGCGGGGTAAGCCCAATAGCGGAAATGGTGGATCGTCGGGGTGAATACATAGATTAACGCCGACCTCCTGCGCAACGGGAGCCACTTGTTGGATGAAATAGTATAGATTAGTACGTAGCTCGGCATCGCCAATCTGCGCATACTCATCCAGCAACCCCTGAAACGTTTCGAGCGTAAAGCTTTCTTCTGAACCGGGCAGACCAAGTAACACAATGGCCGACAGTTCTTCAATCCGGGCCGGACTCATCTGGGTAAACTTCTCGTAGGCAGCTGCTGCAATCTCCGGTTTGTAGTCGGTTTCAGCGCCTGGCCGCTTCAGAATGCACAGATCAAATACGGCAAAATCTTCCCACACGAATTTTAGCGCCCGAGAGCCGTCGGGCATCTCGTAGTTCAGGTTTGTACGTGACCAGTCGAGGACAGGCATGAAATTGTAACATACCGTTTGGATGCCGCAGGCGGCCAGGTTTCGAATCGACTGTTTGTAGTTTTCGATATAGGTCGCGCGGCTCGGCCGACCTTTCTTAATGTCTTCGTGAACCGGCAGACTTTCAACGACAGCCCAATGTAAGGGAGCGTAACGACCATTATCGGCCTGAACGACCCGTTTCCGCTCTTCAATTTCCGCGACAGACCACACTTCGCCTACCGGGATCTGGTGCAGTGCGGTTACGACACCTGCGCAACCCGCCTGCCGAATATCCATCAATGAAACCGGGTCGTTCGGCCCGAACCAACGCATGGTTTGTAGCATCCCCATTCAGACTCTATTTTTTATTTTGCGCTAATGACGCCTTAAATTGTTGATTCGCAAATTCGATAAATACAGGCCAGTCAAGCGAGTCAACATGGCCACCTTCGTGATTTCTGAACGCTACTTCTCCACTGACCAACGATACGTCGGGAGCGGGTGTCTCGGTTGTCCCTATACCCTCTTTACCAAGTAAGGTATACACCGGACTAGCTGCTACGCAGGCCAGAAATTCGCCTTTCGGATTAGGGCTGGTTGCTTTAAGTTGAACGCCTGCATCGTCTTTTCCCAATCTGCCTGACTGGCCACCCGCATTTTTTCCATATACGCCTTTCGCTCGTCGGGCGTCATCTTCTGGAAGTCGACGCTTTGAGCCTTCACACCAGACGCTAAAGTCAGACTTACCGAAATACCGAGAATGATGCTACGTATATAGATAGACGAAGTGGCGGTTCTCATGGCTTATACGGTCACAGTAGCTTTTCGGCGGAAAACGAATGCATACAGCAATCCCCAGGCGACCAGATACGCTAGGCCGGCGATGTAAAAAATGACGTAGTAGCCTTCGGACAATTGGCCTAACCCTTTGTAATGGTCAAGAATTCGGCCGACTAATAAGGGAAACAAGGCACCGCCCAACGTACCGGCCATGGTACCAAACCCAACGACGCGGCTCAGTACGTGCTTCGGAAATTGGTCGGCGGCTACGGTGAAAATGTTTGCCGACCAGGCCTGGTGAGCCGCGACCGCCAGCGACAGAATGGCAATCACCGGCCACATGCTGCCCATCTGGCTGATCACCATAACTGGTGTGACGCATAAGGCAAACAGCGCCATGGCAAACTGGCGCGCCCGTGTTGGGTTCCAGCCTTTCTGAATCAGCGTAGACGACAGCCAGCCGCCCCCAACACTACCGATGGTTGCAGCCAGGTAAATGATAATTAACGGAGCGCCCAGCTTTTTCAGATCAAGGTTATAGATGTTGGCCAGGTAAGACGGCAGCCAGAACAGGAAAAACCACCAGATCGGATCGGTCAGGAGTTTGCCGCCCATAAAGCCCCAAATGGCCCTATTCTTAAAGATGGGATATGACGTTTTCGCGTCGGGGCTGAGTAGATCGGTTGCGGCTGCATCACCAATTGCGGCCGGTTCAACCGGTGGCTCTTCGGTGATATAAGCTAGTTCGGCCGCGTTGACGCGCTTATGGCGGGCGGGAACTTCGTAATAGAACCACCAGGCGACAATCCAGATAAAGCCCAAAGCTCCCGTAACGATGAACGCCATCTGCCAACCGGCAACAAGGGCTAGCCAGGGGACAACGGCTGGCGCAGCCACCGCGCCGATGTTCGCGCCTGAGTTGAAAATACCAACTGCCAGCGCCCGTTCTTTCTGCGGAAACCATTCCGCCACGGTCTTGATTGAAGCGGGAAAGTTACCGGCCTCACCAATGCCGAGGAATGCCCGAGCGACCATAAATCCGAACGTACCACCCGCTAAGGCGTGACCCATTGCGGCCAGACTCCACACCAGAATGGCGCCGATATAACCTAGTTTAGTCCCAATCTTATCGATCAGATAACCAGCAAGTAACGTACTGGTGCCGTAGAAAAACGTGAACACGGTTACGATGTTGGCATAGTCCGATTCGCTCCAGCTAAATTCTTTTTCGAGAATGGGTTTCAACAGGCTGATAACCTGTCGGTCCAGGTAGTTGATTGTTGTCGCAAAAAACAGCAGTGCCACGATGGCCCACCGGTAATTGCTCCGTCCATTCAGTGGCCCGATCCCAGAAGCCTGGCTTCTGCTTTCAGTCATGCCCAGTGGTGTATTACCAGTAGACGAGGAGTTAGTTTTCCCAATCAAAGTAGTTTATGACATTATGGTAAGCGATGTTGGCTGCCAGTTGCCCCAGCCAATTGAGGTCTTTAGGTAAAAGACCTTTTTCGATATCCTTACCGATGAGGTTGCATAAAATTCGTCGGAAATACTCGTGCCGGGAGAACGACAGGAAGCTGCGCGAGTCGGTAACCATGCCAATAAACCGGCTCAGCAGGCCCATATTGGACAAAATGTTGAGCTGGTTCTCCATGCCATCTTTCTGATCGAGAAACCACCAAGCCGATCCCCATTGAATTTTGCCAGGCATACTACCGGCCTGAAAGTTGCCGGTCATGGTGGCAAATACGTCGTTATCGGCTGGGTTCAGATTATACAGCACCGTCTTCGCAAGCTGGTCGGTTTTGTCCAGCGCGTCCAAAAATTCCGCCAGTCGATTGGCCTGACGTAAATCGCCCATCGAATCGACCCCGACGTTTATACCGAGTCGACTGGTCAATCGACTATTGACCTGACGTAACGCACCGATGTGAAACTGCTGTACCCATCCGCGCTGGTGATACATCCGACACAATTCCAGCAGAACGTAGCCGGTTAGCTGATCAAGCTGGGCTGGGTCCGAAACCGGTTGACCATCCAGCAATCGTTTGAACGTACTATCGTGTTCAACGGTACGTTCGACCACGGCTGGCATCTGTGACAGGCCATGATCGGCCGCCCGGCAACCGGTTTCGTGAAAGAACTGAACCCGCTGTTGTAAAGCTTCCACAAACGAATCTAAATCGGTAACAGCTACTCCACTGACAGCAACCAGCTGCTCAACTCGCCCTCGCCACTGCGACGTGGCGGCCGGGAATAAGGCATCGGGTCGGAAGGTCGGTAACATGCGGAGCGCCGTCCCCTCGGCGGTAAACTGCTGATGATACCGCAGATCGTCCGTTGGGTCATCGGTGGTGCAGACAACCTGTACGTTGTGGTATTGGAGCAGCGTTCGGGCCGTCCATTGGGTTTGCAGCTGTTCGTTGCATTGGTTATAGATCGACTGGCTGCTGGTTTCGTTCAGCAGTTGCGTTATGCCGAACGGGCGCTTCAGCTCCATGTGTGTCCAGTGATACAAGGGGTTCCGCATGGTGTAGGGAACGGTCTGCGCCCAGGCGTCGAACTTCTCCCGATTGGTGGCATCCCCCGTAATCAGCCGCTCCGGAATGCCATTTGCCCGCAAGGCCCGCCATTTGTAATGATCACCTTTCAGCCACAATTCGGTCATGTCCGCGTAGCGCTTGTCCTGAGCTACCTCGTCGGGCGGTAAATGGTTATGGTAGTCGACGATCGGCAGCTTCTCAACAAACTCGAAGTACAGGTACCGCGCCGTTTCGTTTTCCAGTACGAAATTTTCGTCCAGGAAACTGCCCGTTGCCGATGGGCTATAATCAATGTTCAAAGCGTGCATGTTCACTACGTTTAGGTGTTTGTTTACTGCCCCCGCTGTTTGGCCGTCGTTCCTTTCGCACGCATGTATCGATCCGCAAACTGAAGAAACGTAGGCCAGTTGGGGCCGGTGGTGTGCCCGCCACTGTGCTGGCGAAAGGCGATGTCGCCGGTAACAAGTCCTGTTTCGAGGGGCGGAAACTCGGTTGTGCCAAGTCCTTTTTTGCCGAGCAGTTCATACACCGGCCCGGCGTACGCGCCACCCAGGAACATGCCTTTTGCATCAACCCACTGCCCTTCAACGGTAGGCGATCCTGAGCTAATGAAAACCGGACGGGGTGCGCAGAGTGCGACCAGTTCGTGCGCATCAACCGGTAGGTCGTTGGGGGTTAGTGGACCGGCATATTTAATGAAATTACCCGCCATCCAGTGGTACTCGGCCGAAGACGCTACGTTCTCGACCTGTTCGCCAAACGTGCGCCGATGGATTTTTACGCCCCCTTCGCCTGAGGAACCGATGAACCCAATCGCGAAGCGGGGCTCATACGCCATCGTGACAACGGCGGCTTTCCCGTAGCGCGACAAGCCTTCAATACCGACTTGTTTGGCGTCAACGGCTTTGTCAGTTTCGAAGTAATCTAAGGAGCGGCTGGCTCCCCACGCCCAGGCACGTAACGCACCCCAGTCGTCGGGTTTACGCGGCTGCCCTTTGTTAACCAACCCGATAATACCTTCTGTCAACCCCGCGCCGTTATCGGCCTGATAACTGGTTGGGTAAATAATGGCGTATCCCCAGCCCTTGGCCAGCAATTGCTGCTGCCAGCTAGGAGGGGCCGGAGCCGTAGTCGACGTTGGCGGTTGTGGGGGACGAAAACCGGCCGGGAAGCGAAACCCGTAGCTCATCATAACTGGTACCGGACCGGAGGCATTAATGGGCGTGGCTAAGGTCAGCTCAATGTTCACTGTAATGGCCGGATACGCCGAATTGTTCACTCGACCGACCAACTGCTTTAGTCTAACCGGATAGCTGCCATCGACAGTATCTTTCGTGCTCACTACCTCCCAGGATACTTTGGGCGTATTAGCGGGCATACGTCCGTATACTTCCCGATCGAAATCTTCGACAATTTCGGGTCGTCGTTTCTGCCACCACTCTTTAGCCGTTGTGACTTTTTTGCCGTTTTTTAGCGTCAGCGGATCGGGCAGCGAGGTGTAGGTCGTGGCTTTACTTTCGTCCACATTAGCCGCGTTAGGAGCCTTTGGATTTCCCGATGGTCCCGGCCGCAGTTCGTTGATGTTCAGAGCGGCCATCATCGCGCGATGGTCGGCCTGGGTTTTGCGCTGTTGCCGGGCAATCAGACTGTCCTGTTCAGGCGTACGCGGACCAAACTGAGCCAGACCCACAAGCGGTGCGACCAGTAGCAAACTATATAAGATTCCAGTTTTACGCATCGTAGTTAAGGTATTGACTTTGGTTGCAGCCAGCGGTACGGCTTAGACGACAGCTAATTGCCCGACATCGGTTTACGGTTTTGAAACGAGAAAGCGGGTTTTATACAAAGAATGGTACGTCCTTGGGCGCGTACTTGCGCATGCCTTCTTCGTTGATTTCGACGCCAATACCAGGTTTTTCGGACAGCGGAATAAAGCCGTCTTTGACCATCGGGCCGTCGAAGGTGACAATCTCTTTGAACATAGGTTCCTCGTGGAAGTAAATCTGCCACTCCAGAATGAGGAAGTTGGGCACCGACGCACAAACATGGCTCGACGCCATAGCGCCCAGATACGATGCTACCATGTGCGGAGCGAAGGGGACGTAATACAGATTCGACAGATTGGCAATCCGTTGCCCCTCGCCTAAACCACCTGCTTTTTGCAAATCAGGCATAATAATGTCAACCGCCCCAATTTCAAGCAGCTTCCGGAACCCATGCGCCATGTAGTGGTTTTCTCCGGCGCAGATCGGCGTATTCGACGCTTCCCGAATCTGCTTATAGGCTTCCGGGTTTTCGGCGGGAATGGGTTCTTCCAGAAACAGCAGATTCAGCGGCTCCATCATCTTGGCCACCCGCCGACCTGTTGTTACGTCGTAGCGCCCGTGCATGTCTACGCAGATGTCGACCTTTGGGCCAACCGCTTTACGAACACCGGCAATCTGGTTGTACATCCGCTCCAGCTCGCCCTGGCTGGCCGTCCAGTTGTAGGCATCAAATTTGTTCGGATCGTTACGTTCGTCGATGTCGTATTTGACCGCTGTAAAGCCCATATCGATCGCCCGTTTGGCACTTTTGCCGAACGATTCGGGCGTCGTGTCTTTCTCGCGGTATGCACCCGTGTCGCAGTAAACGCGGACTTTATCCCGGAACTTACCGCCCAGCAACTGATACACCGGCATACCTAAGGCCTTGCCGACAAGATCCCACAGGGCTGTCTCGATGGCGGATAGCACGGAAATATAAATACCGGCCTGAGCCCCTTCAAAGAATCCTGATTTGCGAACATCTTCGAATAAGCGGTTGACGTTCAGGGGACTTCTGCCCTTAATACGTTCGCCCATCATTTTCACCAAATGATACGTTCCGACGGAGGCATCAACGGCTTCGCCACAACCCCAGATTCCCTGATTGGTGTGTACTTTCACGAACAGGCTGTGTCCGTTGCGGGTGTAGCCGCACTTGATGTCAGTGATTTTTAGATCGGAGGGGGCCGACGATTGTGGAGCCCGGTGAACGGCGGTTTCCAGCCCTTCGCCAAACGTAGAGATAGAGGTTGCCGCAAAGGCACTGGCTATGGCGCTTTTGGTCAAGAATGAACGCCGGGATGATGTAAAGCTCATGGTCGTAAAAAAGGGTTAAGCGGTCAGGTTACCAGGTACGGGTTTTGAGAAGTTCCTGGATTTGCTCTTTCGGAACGGGGAGTTCGTTGATGTGAGCGTTAAGCCACTGCGAAAAATCTTTCTCGATTTCGGCCGACCAGCGCGTGTCGATCTGCCCTGAGGTGTATTTCTGCTCGCGCAACCGCTGGTGACTGAACATGTCGCGCAACCGGACGATCTCAGACGTTTTAACAACCTTCTCGGCCAGGTGGGGGGGAATAAAGATAACTCCGCCGTCACGGCCCAGCACGACGTCGCCCGGCATAACCATGACCCGGCCAATACGGGTTGGGTGATTCATGCTCACCAGGGTCGTGTTCAGCGCCCCATTCGCATCGTTTAGGTGGTGCGAGGGGTGATACGAGCGGAAAAACGACGTAAAGCCACCTAATTCTTTGAGGCCATTTATATCCCGGACGGCTCCTTCGTACACAATTCCGTTACCGGTTCGGGTGTAAATATCATTGCCCAGGTTGTCGCCAATGGTTGGGCCGTCTTCGTGCATACCAAACTGATCGACTACGTACACATCGCCTTTCGTCAGCAATTCGATAGGCCAAGTATTTTGCGGCTTTACTTTACCGGTTCGCTCCTGACCTCGTTTATCTGTAATCCGCTGCACATCCGGCCGACCGGGCATAAACGTAGCCGTAACGGCCCGGCCTACCAGCACACTGTCGGGGTTGATGACCTGCCAGCCATCGGCGTATTGGTGTTTGTAGTTCTCATTGCGCAGAACGGCCCAGGCTTCTTCCTGCGTGACCAGCTTCATGCGTTTCAGAATGGCGTCGGAGACTTTAGGGCGCCCATCGGGATAGCGTTCGCCTTTCCACTCTGGGGTTAAAAAGATCAGTTCCTCTTTAGAAATCTGTTGCCCAAATGATGCTACTGCCTGGCTAAAGAGGCAGAGTACCGTGGCTGAAATAATTGTCAGCTTCATGAAAATTCAGGAAAGGGTTATGAGTTTGACATACATCGTCTATAAGGAGTTAGGTACGCCGGTTCTACCCAATGCAACCGATTGAATTATTGCCTGATCATACATATGGAGCGAAAAGCATGTTAAAAACACATCCCACCAAGCTGGCAGGATGTGTATGTACTACCCATGATGAATCTTAAATACGATCTGAACAGACTAGCTCCAATCTGGAAGAACTGGCTGCTGGTCTTTAAGCCCCTTTATCAACCCGGCGTAGGTAGGTTTTTTCCAATAGTTCTAGTCCCACAACGTCGGGAAATCGGTCCGTCCCTGTGAGGTTATAATCCAGCTGTCTTTATCTGTTACATTCCATACTGTAATGCCGTACGGCACCGACGCTGCACAATGGAATCGCGACAACTCATTGACCGTACCCCGCAACGGGCGCATGTTAGGCGTACCATCGGGTAGGTAAGCCGAAGTCAGTCGCAAGGCTTTATACATTAGATTCGCGCCTTTGCTTCGTATGCAGTAAATGCTGCTCAGGTTGGTTAAGCCACTTTGATGCGGCTACCAGTATTCGTGTCGATCGAGGTACGTAGCGAAAACCGCTAGAACGATCTGTACAAGATCAGTACAAAGTATTTGTGAAAAAATAAAACTTGCAACCGATTTCAGAAATTTTTGTAAATGAATGTCATTGTCGGCGTATGTTTTTTTATTTTTATAGGGTTTACCCTAGTATGTATTGCACATTGGTCAGCCAAAGGCGGTAGTTTTACCCGACAAAGCAAGTGATAAGCTAAGGTAGTCTAGTAAGGCCCTATTTTACTTACATAGCTATTGCGCAATGGATTGCATAGATTGCCACTATTCTGATCCCGTCTGTTAACTTGTTCCGATAATCCTCATTACGCGATACTACCCACTGTATGGAGAAAGAAATAACGATATATGATATAGCCAAGCGGTTGAATTACTCGCCTGCTACCATCAGCCGTGCCTTAAATGATCACCCCGCTATTCGCGAAGACACTAAAGATTTGATTACCACGACGGCCAGGCAAATGGGATACCGATCGAACACCTTTGCCAGCAATCTTCGCCGTCAGCGGACCAACACAATCGGGGTCATCGTGCCGCGCCTAAATAGTAATTTTATGTCTACGGCTCTGGCTGGCATGGAGAGGGTCGCCAACGAAGCCACATATAACCTGATTATCAGTCAATCACTGGAATCGGTCAAGAAAGAAGTAGCTAACGCTAAAACCATGTTTAACAGCCGGGTCGACGGCCTACTGGTTTCGGTAGCGTATGACACTGAGCAAACCGATCACTTCGAGGCATTCATTAATAAAGGCATTCCGTTGTTATTTTTCGATCGGGTAATCAACCATGAGCAATGCACCAATATTGTGATCGACAATACGCAGGCCGGTTACGATGCTACGTGTCACTTAATTGAGCAGGGGTGTAAACGGATTGTCCACGTAACCGGTAGTTTACAGAGAAACGTATATGCTGACCGGTTAAAAGGGTATCGGATGGCACTATTGGAGTCCGAATTGCCTTATGACGAATCGCTGGTGATGGTAGGCGACTTAAGCCAGGAAGCGGGAGTCGAAGCTGCCAGACGCATTCAGGCGATGCCCGATCGGCCGGATGGGGTTTTTGTTGCCAATGACTTCTGCGCCGTAAGCTGCATCCGCGTACTGAAACAGGCTGGCCTTTCTATTCCAAACGACATTGCTGTTGTAGGATTCAATAATGATCCGGTTTCTCAGGTGATCGAACCAAACCTGACTACGATTCATTACCCCGGCGAAAAAATGGGTGAAATTGCCGCGCAGAGCTTGATTAATCACTTAAATGGCTCCATGAACATTCAGGTAACCAACCGGATTGTCTTACACTCGGGGCTGGTTATTAGAGACTCATCGCTCAAAAAACAGTAAGCTGTGCTTACGTAACAATCTGTCTGTTACGTAAGCACAGCTTAGTAAAATCGGGCAATCTTAAATATACTGATTGATAATCATCTCAAATAGCTCCTGCTTGCCGCTGATCTGCTTGGGCTCCCCCTGCTCCAGGGCATACGACCGCAGGTCCTCCAGCGTTAGCTCACCCTGCTCGAAACGAGCAC